>CAJOLH010000041.1 GCA_905235375.1 uncultured Bacteroidales bacterium | reverse complement strand
GAACGCCATTCGATGGTGTTCTCGAAGTCGATGCGATGCGCCAGTGCACCCTCATAGAGGTGAATACGCTGCACGATGTCGCTCTCGCCGTAACGCTTGCGGATGACAAGCGTGGTGCGAAGCGTGCCCTTCTCTACCGTCATCTCGGCACCAGCTATGGCGACGGGATCCTTGTCGAGGGTGGCCTTCATTATCTCCCAGGCTGGCCATGCACGCGATGTGCAGTCGTCGAACACCACCAGACGAATACGCTTGCCTTCGGCTACCAGCTCGCGCCCTGCCTGCTTGTCGTAGAGCGAGGTGATGTCGCCATTCTCGTCGGCAACAATCCTGTAACGGCTGTTCTCGATGCTGCCGGCAGCCTCAGCCTTGCCCACCTTCGGAGCACCAGCGGGCTTCAAGCTATACACAGCAAAGCCCGTGGCGGGCACATCAGCCTCGAAGAGCACGAAGCGACGGCCATCGCGTTCGATGACCTGTGAAGCCGCCTTCTTGCCGTCGGGACCCACAATGGTGCCGCCTGCCTTGACCTCCACCTCGGCGATTGCCTTGACGGGGAACGCCTCGTTGTTATAGACCACGATGGGCTGTCCGCTGACGTTGGTGTCGAGCTTGCGGGCCATACCGCTGACGCTGGTGGTCAGCACTTCGGAGAACTGCTTCAGGCTGAGCAGCTCGTCGTTCCATGAGAACTCGTAGGCACGGGGAATGCTAGTGCCCGTGACGTCGTCGTGGAACTGATGCCAGATGACGCGCTTCCAGATCTCGGTCAGATGATCGATGGGATAGGTGGAGACACCTGCCCAGTCGGCCATCACGGCGGTGCGCTCAGCAGCGTCGCCCAGATGTTCGTTCTGGCGATTGTAGAGCTTCATGGCAGCCTGCGACGTGTAGCAGGCGTTGCCATGCAGGTCCATCGTCAGCTCGCCCTTGAACTGCGGCAGTTCGGGATGCTGGTCGAAGGGGAGGAAGTCCTTGTAGAGCTGGTCGCTTGTTGCCGAAATGACCTCGATGGCGCCTTCGCCGTTGATGCCCTTCTCCACGGAACGCACCGAGGGGAGGTTGGGCGAACCGCCGATGTCGCCGGTGCCATAGTAACGATAGGCGATGCCGAGCGGGCTTTCGCCGATCTCACGCTCCAGCATCTCGTTTTTCGACAGGTCGCTGCCATCCCACCTTTGGCCATAGCCGAAGCCGTGGGTCATCATGACCTTGCTGCCGTCGATGCCTTCCCACAGGCCTACGGAGAAGGGGTATTTCTTGTTACCCTCGTAGAAGGGCTTGGTGCGCCACATCAGCTTCTGGCTGGAGAAGCCGATCAGCCCGCAGTGGCTGGCGAGCGTAGGCAGCGTATAGGGGAAACCGAAGCAGTCGGGCAGGAAAACGTCGGTGCCTTCGGCATCGAACTCCTGGCGATAGAAGGTCTGGCCGAGGGCGATGTTGCGGATCCACGATTCGGGCGAGCAGAGGATCACCTCGTTGGCATCCCACGAGCTGCCGGCGATGTGCCAGCGTCCACTTGCCACGTAGCGTTTCAGCTGTTCGTACTGCAAGGGGTAATACTCCTTCATCCAGGAATATTTCACGGCACCCTCGAAGTTGAACACATAGTTGGGGTACAGCTCGAAGAGCCGGAAGTTCTGCACCATCGTGTTCCAGATGTGCGACTTGATGGTGGCCTGCACGTCCCAGTTCCACTGGGTGTCAAGGTGTGCATCGGCCACGAGATAAGCCTTCTTCTGCTTGTCGATCTCCTGGGCATTCAGGGTTGCGATTGCCATTCCGCAGGCAATCATTGTGGTTACTATTGTCTTCATGATCATGTTGTTTTACTCAAGTTTCGCTTTTGCTCAACTTGGAAATTAAGGGATATTTAGGGATAATATTTAGGGATATTAAGGGATATTTGGGGATATTAAGGGACGTTACTTTCGGGCTGCCCAAGCCTCGATGAGCGTACATCCGCTGGTCTGGGTGGGCAGGTCGTTGTCCCACGTGCCCGGCTTTGTCCAGTCGGTGCCATAGAGGTTGCCGTTGCCTGTGCCCTGTTCGTGCAGGATCCTGGCGTTTTTGCCGAGGAAGTCCGCATAGCGCTGGCGCACGTCGTCCTTCAGTCCCTTTTCGTTCAGCAGCAGGGCGAAGTAACGGACGAAGATGCCCTTGAAGAGGCCGCCGTCGCCACTGCCTTCATCTTTCAGGACACCACTGCTGCTCGAAAGGTTGCGGATGGTGTAGTCGGCGGCCTTGACCGCCATATCCAGGTAGAAATCGTCGCCTGTCAGCTGATAGAGTTCGTGCGCCATGCCCAGATAGGTTCCCTCATTGTAGGTGAATATCCAGTTGGTGACCACACCCGTCTGCGCATTCAGATTGTCATAGACGGCCCCGGTCTTGATATCGACGAGCGTGGAGCTTTCCCACTCGTAGATTTTCTTTGCCATGTCGAGGTCTTCCTTCTTCCCGTTCAGGCGGTACATCCGGCAGGCGATGATGCCGGCAGGACCGTTGCTGCAGGCGTTCTTGCTGTAGGGCTGCGACTGCTTCCATGCGATGCCTCCACCGCCCTGGGTGTTCCAGTTGCTGCGGATGGTTTCCCAAAGCATCTGTGCCGTGTTGAGGTAGTTCTGCTCTTTCGTCGCATCGTAGAGCCTGAGCATGGTGAGGCATATCCACTCCATGTCGTCCACGAAGTCGTTGGTATAGCCGCCACCGCTTTTCTGCTTGATGCCCTCATACCAGAGCGGGAAGTACGACTTCCACTTGGCGTCGCCGGTACGCAGGTAAGCATCGATGATCACGTCCATCGCGTGGGCCTGGGGCCAGTAGCTCCAGTCCTCGGCAGGCGTGTCGGCCTTGCCGGGGCGATAGCGGAAGAAGTGGCGTTCGGCATCCCAGTAGAAGTCGATCAGCGAGTAGGTGCTCTGCGTGGCCACCTGCTGCCAGTCGATAGCAGGTTCGACGTGCTGCTCCTCTTCGCCGCCCGACGGCTGTGGCTGCGGCGGCAACTCGTCGTCCGAACCGCTGCTGCATCCTGCGAACGTCATGGGTGTGAACAGGAATACCGCCAGAAGCGAAAGGGTGTGCCGGTAGGCGAAGACCCCCCGGCACACATTATTTATAAAGTTATTACACAAGTTTCGCATTTGCTCGACTATTGGGTAATCACTTGGAAAACGCGTCGTTTAGTTGGCATGTTCCACGTGGTGCGTATAGTTCTCAACGTTGAAGATGAGCGACAGCTTCACGTTGGCACCATCGAACTCTGTGTCGAACTTCCACTTCTGATCCCACTGGTTGTTGGGAGTCTCGGCAATGTAGTAGTACGGGTCGGTCATTGGCAGACCACCGGGACGTCCGTCGGTGTCGTTCTTGGTGCCCCATACCTGCATCGAACCGTCGCCATAGTACATACGGAACTTGTAACGCTCGTCACGGCCCCAGCTCTCCTGCTTGAACTCTATCCAGCCTATGCCCTGGAAGACACCGCTGCCTACGTAAGGCATCTCGATGGGCTCGTTGTCGTTAGGACAGAAGTAGAGGCAAACCTTCTCAACTTTCCTGATGCTTACCACTGATGCCACGTTGAAGTCGAAGTACATACGATAGACACCGTCCTCAGCTACCGTGAAGCCCGTGTTGCCCTCAGCCAACTTGTCACCATTGATGCAGTAGCTTGTGCCGCTACCGTCAGCAGCTGAGTTGAGCGTGATGGGCTGGCCGCCCTTGAGCTTTACGAACACGTCAAACTCGCCATTGGCGGGTGCGGCGCTAAGTACGCCACTGCCTTCTGCACTGCCGATGACATAGAGTGAGCCGGGCAGCTCGTCGAAGCCGTAGAAGCGCGTCAGGTTGAGCGTCCTCACGTCAGAAGCCTGCACCTTCGTCAGGCCACGGTAGGCGAATACTGTCCACTTCACTGAAGCACTCTGGCCGGAAGCCGCACCTGCAATGCCGGCAATGCTGTTCAGGATCTTATGGGTGATGGTTGCCTTGGGGAGAGAACCATTGAGGTCGGAAGGTACTCTGTAGATAGGATTGGAGAAGTCCCCGCTTGCCAAATCGAAGGCAACTTCGTACATGGGAGCTCCACCATCCTCGGCTGAGGAGCTGCCCCACTCGAACACTAACGCAGCCGTGGCTGAGGCCTGAAGCGTGACGCTCTTGTTGTCATCGGGGGTAAACAGTCCACTGGGGGCTGTCACATTAGAGTCTTTCCACTCCATCTCTTCTGTGCATGATGCCATCGTCATGGCGCAGGCCGCAAAAGCAAGGGCCTTGAATATTGAATTTTTCATTTTTCTGTTTTTTATGTATTTTACTTGATTGATATAGCTTTACTTACCATCCTGGGTTCTGTCCCAAGTTGGCATTCAGGTTGATCTGGTTCTGCGGAACAGGCCAGAGGTAGTCGCGCTGCTCGTTGAAGCGATAGGTGTCGGTCCAGGTTGTGAACCCTGCACCGCGTACGGTACCATTCAGGTATTCGCTGCCAGCCTTCCAACGGAGAATATCGAAGTAGCGCAGACCTTCTACGGCCAACTCCGAGCGACGTTCGTTCCTGACAATCTGGCGCAGGTTGCCGCCAGCGGGAAATTCGAGTGCCTTGGCAGAGGTGAAACCTGCACGCTCGCGGATGGGACGGATGGTCTCATCCCACACGCTGGCATTCATCTTGTTCTGCTCCACGGCAGCCTCGGCACACATCAGCAGCACGTCGGCATAGCGCATCATGATGATGTTCAGGCCTGAGTTCCAGTCGAGTGCGGCCTGCGGGGCATGGTACTTGCGTGTGCCATAGCCTGTGCGGTTGAAGCTGTTGCCTTCCTCTTTCCAGACGTCGGTGACAACGGCATCAGGATTCTTGGCCTGATAGTAGCCTCCGTCGAAGACCACATGCTCAATATTATAGAACGTACTGAAGTACCAGTTCTTCACCTTCTCGTTCCAGGCATAGCCGTCGTAGATGACGGTGGCATCCATGCGTGGGTCGCGGTTTGCGTAGGGATCCTCGGGGTCGAAGTCGCTACCCGGCTCGTCGATGGTGTAACCACTGAGCATCAGATAATTGTCCACGAGGCTCTGGATAGGAAGTTCGTTGGGAGTACGTGAGCCGACGCTGTAGGTTACCTTGTCCTGCAGGTCGCAACTCCAGGTGACGGCTTTCTCCAGATATCCACGGTCGAGGATCACCTCCTCGTTGTATTCGTTCTCTACTGCGAAGAGTCCGTCGTAGGAGGGGAAGAGGGCATAATTGCCGTATTCGCCGCTCATGATGCGACGGCAGATGCTCTCGACGTTCGACCAGTCGCTGTCGTAGAGGTAGGCACGTGCATCGAGCATGGCAGCAGCAGCCTTCGTGATGCGACCAGGTGTAGCCTGCTCCTTGGTGGGAAGGATGGGGATAATCTCCTGCATCTCCTTGTGGATGAAACTGATGACCTCAGCTCTTGGGGCGCGTGAGATGGTATTTGACTCGTCGAGTGAGATGTCAGATGTGAAGAAAGGCACGTCGCCGTAGAAACACGTCAGACGCAGGTAGATATAGGCGCGGATGAATCGCACTTGTGCCTTGAGGCCTTCCTTGACCGACTCTTCAATGTCCTGCCCATCAACGTTGTCGAGGAACACATGGCAAGTCTTGATGCCGCTGTAGAGGTCACGCCATTCGTTGGCAAATATGCCAAGAGTGGGCAGAGCCGCACCCTTTCGGATGCTCAACTCGTCACCATCCTGTCCGCGTGTGCGGCAGAGGTTGTCGCCCAATGCCTCGTCACGCCACATCCTGTCGGCACTATACATTTGGCTATAGGCCATATTGACCAGGTATTCGGCTCTCTCCGGTGTCCAGAAGTTTGCATCGGTGTACTGGTTTGTGGGCGGCTGCTCCAAATCGTTACAACTGCACAATACCACCGCCGAGAAAGCCATTGCTGAAATATATCTTGTAATTTTCATATACTGTAATGTATTGATGGGTTAGAATTCAAGCTCCAGACCAAATCCGTAGTACTTCGAAGGCTGGTACTGACGACCAGAAGCACTACCACCGTTGATGTTGTTGTTGATGTCGCGGTCAGAAGACTCCGGATCGATGAAGTCATTATGTGAGAAGGTGAACAGATCCTGTGCGTTGACATAGACACGCAGTTTGCTGACACCAATGGGGGACAGCCATTTCTTTGGCAGTGTGTAGCCAAGGACAATGTTCTTCAATCGCAGGTAAGCGGCATTGAGCAGGAAGAAGTCGCCAGGACGACCCCAGTTGTTGGTATCGGCATTTGAGCCCTGTGCAGCCAGACGAGGCCAGCGGGCGCCGGTGTTCGTGGGTGTCCAGAAGTCCAGCTGGTGCTTGTAGATGGTGAGCGAGTAGCCTGCATGGAATGGCTCCACCATCTCACCGCGCAGGAACATGGTGCGCTCTCCAACACCCTGCCAGAACATACCGAAGTCGATACCCTTCCACTCCAGGTTATAGTTAAAGCCGTAGGTGTAGTGCGGGAATGGGTCACCCTGAATGACATAGTCCTTCTCATTGATGACACCATCACCATTCTGGTCAACAAACTTCCAGTCGCCAGGTGCAATATCGCCCAGGTCACCCGAGACAGCAGCCGAGACGGCACCTTCGGGAAGGGCAGAATTTGCAATTTCCTCAAAACTCTGGAAGAGGCCATCGGTCACATAGCCGTAGTAAACGTTGTAGGCCTCGCCCTCGCGGATGAGACGTCCGTCCTCAGAGCCTACGGTAATCAGCTCGTGACCAGGATACTTGGTCATCTTGTTGCGTGTGTCGCCGATGTTGAAAGTGAAGAAGTGGCGGACACCACCGGTCTTCAGACGGTAGTTGAGGGCAAGTTCCCATCCTTGGTTCTCCATCTCGCCGATATTGTCGCGTGGCATCGAGGTGCCGAACACTGAGGGAACCTGTGGATTCTGCAGGATGTCGGTCGTCTTCTGCTTGAAGTAGTCGAACGACACTGACAGGCTGTTCCTCAAGAATGCTGCATCAAGACCGATGTTGAATGTGGAGGTCTTCTCCCATGTGAGGTCTTTCTTGCCGAGGTTGAAGCCTGCACTCGACACTACCTGATTGTCAAAGACGTAACCGCTGGCATAGAGGTTGTACTTCGTGAAGCGGTCATAGTTGCCCACGGCCTGATTACCCAGTACACCCCACGAGCCTCTGATCTTCAGGTCGCCGATGTGCTCCTTGAAATAGTTCATGAAATTCTCCTCCGAAATACGCCAGCCGGCAGAAACCGAGGGGAAGAAACCCCAGCGGTAGTCTTCGTGGAACTTCGAGCTTCCGTCGTAGCGGAAGGTGAACTCTCCATAGTAGCGCTCGTTCCAATTGTAGCCGAAACGACCGATAACGGAGTTGATACTCGTCTTCGAATTGTTCTCAAAGGTTGTACCGCCTGTGATGTTTCCAATTTCGCCTGTAGTAGTTGCCGTGGGAAGACCCAGATCATCGACATAGTTCTTACGGATTTCGTTGGCTTTCTGAGTGTACGACTCATTGGTAAAGCCCACCATACCACTCACGTTGTGACTGCCGAAACTCTTCATGTAGTCGAGCATGATCTGCGAGTTGGTTCGGATGTAGTTGTTGTTCCAGTTGCTCACGTAGTTCTCATACTCCCTGATGGGCACTGGCTCCGTGTCGCTCTCGTTGCGGTAATAGGTCTGCGGACGGTTGCGGGTCTCACGGGTCTCATTGACGATATTGGCACCGAACACTCCGCGCAGTTTCAAGCCGTCGATGATCTTGAACTCACCGCTGACGTTGGCAGTCAGGTAGTTGTTGCGATACTGGTTGTAGCCACCTTTGTTCAACTCACCGAGGGTGTTGTACTCACCGAGGGTAGGTGTGAGCAGGTAACGGCCATCGTCGGCAACGATCTTCTCGGTGTACCACGCTGGCACACGGCTGGCATCGATATCCACGTTGCCGGCAGTGGTGCTGCGCAACTCATGACGGGTGTAGTCAACGATGGTTGTCAGCTTGAGCCGTCCGATCTCAGTGGATACGTTCGAACGGAAATTGTAGCGCTGAAGACCAAGGTCATCGTTCTTCACATTATAGTTACTTCCCTCATCGAAATAGCCGGCAGAGATCATGTAGGTGGTCTTCTCGCCACCGCCCGAAATGCTCAGGTTATAGTTCTGCTGCAAACTCGTCTTGTAGAGCTGGTTGTAGGCCCAGTCCTCTTCGTCGAGATGGTTGTAGTAATCCATAATCTGCTCCTGAGAGTAGATAGGAGCCTTTCCGATGTTGGTGTATTGCATGTTGGCAAGGATGGCGTTCTGGTAGCCAGGAACAGCTTCGAACAGATGGTTGGTAACATTCCATCCCAACAGGCCGCTGAACTTCACCAGTGCCCGTTGGTTCTTCTGTCCACCCTTCGTGGTGACCAGCACTACGCCGTTTGAAGCTCGCGAACCATAGATAGCTGCCGTACCGGCATCCTTCAGAATCGAGATATTGTCGATATCGTTGGGATTCAGTCGGTTGAACGCTGTAGCATCGGCCACCAAGCCATCGATTACGTAGAGTGGCGTGTTGTCGGTGGTGGTGCTGATACCACGGATGTTCAAGTTGTTGGTCTCACTGTCGGGGTTGTGATTACGCCGCTGGATAATCACGTTAGGTGCTGCACCCTGAAGCGCCAACGTGGCGTTCTGTACAGGACGGTTCTCAAGCACCTCCTTGCGCACCTGATCGACAGCACCCACTGCACTCTTTCTGGTAGTGGTGCCATAACCGATGACAATCACCTCCTCAAGTTGAGAAGAATCTTCATTCAGAACTACATGACTCAGGTTGGAATTGGCTTTCAATTCCTGAGTGACATAACCCACATAAGAGATAACGAGCACATCGCTCGGCTTGCAACTCAAGGAAAAGTTACCGTCAAGATCGGTAATTGTTCCCTGATTCGTACCTTTTACAATCACACTGGCTCCGATAATCGGTTCGCCATTCTCGTCCACAACGTTGCCTTTGACGGCACCTTGTTGTGATGTCTGGACAGCAGTCGTCGACGTATTGTCGGCTAATGCCTGGACGGGAAGATACAGGAATAAACCTGCAGCAAGAAGGCATTTGCAGAAACACATGACTCTGCAGCCTGTCCTCGACCTTGACAAGATCGTGCATCTTTTTCTGTCTGTTTTCGCCATACTTTTTAAGTTATTAAAAAAAATTATTGAGAGTGTTATATTGAGAGTGTTATCACTTCCCTAAAATGAATAAGGTTGTCATTACTCAATCACAGATGGTATTCGCTCGAAAATCCTACGGATGCGCTCCATGTCGAACTTTGTGGAGCGGTCGTAGAAATAGATGCCGTTCTTCTCTTGCTCCACGTCGGTCAGCTGCGTGTAGCAGAAACCTACCACATTGGGACAAGCTAAAAGCGCATCGATCTGCCCATCAAGGGTCTGGTAGAATTCCTCCAGCGTGTCGATATTCTTACCATAGCCCCATGAGTTGGCACGCTCCTCGGGCTTGATCCACGGCAGGCCGCCGAACTCATCAAGTAAATAGGGCTGGCCGTCGTATTTGGCCAGGTAAGGCTTGTCGGCCTGATTGCGGAAAGGCTCTTTGCCTTCGTGGAAAGTCAGGATGTCACGCAGGCGCTGCCCGTCGCGTTCGTAGTTATGCACAGCCCAGATGTCCGTCTTGACATGACCGTCACCGCTTGCATCGTTGACAGGGCGAGTGGGGTCGATGGCATGCGTGAGGCGATAGACGTCGTTCACCAGATGGGTATAGACACCCGAACCATTGCTGTCCCATGTCTCGTTGAAGGGTGTCCAGACGACCAGCGAAGGATGGTTGCGGTCACGCTCCACAAGCTCGGTCCACTCGGCGATGAAGTTGCGGGCGGCAATGTCGTTGTTCACATTCACACCC
This sequence comes from uncultured Bacteroidales bacterium, assembly GCA_905235375.1. Classification (GTDB taxonomy): domain Bacteria; phylum Bacteroidota; class Bacteroidia; order Bacteroidales; family UBA3663; genus Liminaster. The sequence goes on along the minus strand of CAJOLH010000041.1, from coordinate 14,788 downwards.
CAGCTGGCACTTTCTCCCCAGGTGATATAGCCCAACTTGTCGGCCCAATAGTAATAGCGCTCCTCGAACGACTTCTGATGCAGACGGGCACCATTGAAGCCCGCAGCCTTGCTCAGGACGATGTCGTTCTTCAAAGCCTCGTCGGAAGGTGCAGTCCAGATGCCGTCGGGATAATAGCCCTGATCGAGCACGAGGCGCTGGTAATAGGGCTTGTTGTTCAGATAGAAGCGACCGCCTTCGGTGTGAACCTTACGCATACCGGCATACGACGTGACGCGGTCGATGACCTTTCCGTCACGGCTCACCTCATAGACCACATCGTAGAGGAACGGTGACTCGGGGCTCCACAGCTTCGGCTGACGAACGGGCAGTATCACCGTGGCACCATTCGAGCAGGAGGTCGTGGTCGTAGCGACGAGTTTCTTGCCGTCGTAAAGTTTCACAGTCAGTTTGTTGGCACCACTTTCCTTATAGAAACGCGGATGTATGACCAGCTGTTTCTGGTCAATGTCGGGGATAGCGAACACCGATGCCAGTCCCTCCCCGGAGGCAGCCTCAATCCAGACTGTCTGCCAGATGCCGGTGGTTCGCGTGTACATGCAGCCACGGGAATAGAAGTTCTCGCTCTGCTTGCCGCCCGTCTGATAACCGCTGCGCAGATCGTCCTTCACATAAACCACCAGGGTATGAGTCGTGCCGGGTGCAGCAGCCTTGGTGATGTCGCAGGAGAACGATGAGCCCGAACCATAGTGTGTAGCAACCCGATGACCGTCGATAAAGACATGGGTCTCGTAGTCGCTGGCTCCGAAGTTCAGAAATACGTTCTTGCCTTCCCACTCGGCAGGTATCGAAAGCTGGCGCTCGTACCAGACGGCAGGAATAAAGTCGGTGTAGCCAATGCCCGAAAGCGGGCTCTCGGGAGCAAAGGGCACGGTGATGTCACGGCCTGCGAAGCCGCCTTTCCGCCAGCCCTGGTCTTCTCCCGTCATTCCGAAGTCGAAAGCGAAAGTCCATGTGCCGTTCAGATTCTGCCACTCCTGTCGCTCAAATTGAGGGCGAGGATATTCTGCACGAGGCTGATTCTGAGCCTGCGAGCTCACGCTGAGCAGCAGGAAAGCGAATGTCAGAAGATGTCTTGTTTTCATATTAGCATCTTTTTTATCGTTTGAAGAAAAAGTTATTAAGTCACCAGCTCGGCAGGTTCGGCATTGTTCATTGCCGACTTGGTCAAGGCCACGCCCCATGCCTTGTAGTCATATTCTCCACCGAAGAGGTTGTCCTCGTGCATCTCGATGCGCACGTCGTTGCTGCCACGACCGCCCACATGACCCGTCACGTAGCCCTGCAGGTTCCAGGTGCAGTAATAGTCGGGTGCCGTGGATGGAGTAGCGGGCACCAATGATGGCTGATCGGGGACAGGTGTCAGCTCCTGCGCCGAGAGGACTGCGCTGGCCAAGCCTGTCAGAAACAGTAATCGTCTAACGTTGTGCATACTATTGGGCGTCAATTCATTCAAAGCTCATCGTGTTTCGTACCAGTCGTGGATGATATACCACGCCTGCTTGCGGTCGCCCTTGTCGCCGACAAGGCCCTTGCGGTTGAAACCATTCTGCAACGACTGGTGCAGACGGGTGGGACTACGGAAGTCGTAGAGGATCCACGGACTGATGCCAACCAGGTTCCTGATATTGGCAAACATCTCAAGGTTCATGCGGTAGAGCCGTGCCTGGAAGTCCTCGCTCCAACTGCCTGCCACGTCCTCCTGTCCACGGATGCCATATTTGGCCTCCCCACCGAACTCGCTGATGAGGAGCGGCTTGTCGGGACACACATCCCATTGGATGTCCTTCGGAGCCTTCGGCCAACCCTCATACCATCCCATGTATTTGTTGATGCCGACGAGGTCAAGGTTCTGATAGAAGTCATCATGCATCACGAACTTGTCCTCTTTCCTGTCGAAGTAGGCCAGATCAAAGGCTGCGACAAAGAGGCGCGTGGTGTCGAGGTCCTTGCCCACCTGCAGCAGTCGGGCGAGGAAGCGATTGCGCTCGGGGGTGTTGCGAGTCTCGTTGGCAATGCCCCAGAAGCAGTCGGCGCAGCGATTCTTGTCGCGGGTGATGGTTTCCTGCAGCATACGGATGGCCTTCTCCTGCGTCTGTGGGTTCGCAAAGTCGATGGCCTGCCATACGGGGATCTCCTGCCAGATCATGATGCCGCGACGTTCGGCACCGCGCACCATATATTCGCTCTGCTGGTAGTGTGCCAGACGGATCATGTTCACACCTAACGCCTGGGCTTCATTCAGCAGCATTTCGGCATCCTGCCGGGTGCAGGCACGTCGCAGCTCTGCTGCTATCTCCTCGTGGATGCTGATGCCTTTCAGGAAGACAGGTTCGCCATTGAGCAGCACTTGTGTCCCGCGCACTTCGATGTTTCGGAAACCGATCTCATCCACCACCTTGTCGGCAGCGGTGCTGATCTCCACGCTATAGAGCTTCGGATTGGCAGGGCACCAGCGGGTCAGTCGTTTCACGGGAATGTCGGCCTGCACCTTGCCTGCTTCGTCGGTTGTGAGTGTCAAGGTCTTCTTCAGCTCAGGGATATCAATCCGGATGGTCTCGCCTGCCACAGGGTCGGAGAGCACCGCCGAGGCGTGAATAAGGTCGCTGCGATGCTTGTCGAGCTGGATGAACCAGTCCTTGATATATCGGGAGGGAAGTGTAATCAGGGTAACATCACGCGTGATACCTCCATAGTTGAACCAGTCGAACAACATGGCTGGGATACGGTCTTTCTCCCTGCGGTTGTTCACACGCACTGCGATGTAGTTGTCGCCCTCCTTCACCAGGTCGGTGATGTCGGCTTGAAACTGTGTGAACGACCCTTCATGCGAAACGGCCTCTTTTCCATTCACATATACATTGGCAAGATAGCTCACTCCTCCGAATCGGATGATGTAGCGGCGATCGCCCTCGGGCTTCAAATCAAAATGCCGGCCATACCAGATGGTACCCTCATAAAACTTCAAGTCTTCACGCTGGTGATTCCAATCTCCAGGCACATGGAGTGTCGGCGCATCGTCGATGGAATATTCGTCACGGTCGTTCTTCCCCCAGGGGCGATCACCCCGGGCCAATCCGCGAGAAGCATCATACTGGTCCATCACGAAATGCCACTCTCCATTCAGCGACAACTGCGAACGCGAGTTTCCATCGCCGGGAGCTGCAATGCCCTGCACCGCGAACAATGCATAGGACAAAACCAAAAGGCTCAAATTTTTCATGTTTCCAGTATGTTTTTTTCGAAATGTGCGCGAATATTTTTCAAAATCTGCCGCAAAGTACGGCAATTTTTTTCAAAAAAATATATTCGATTATGCCAAAATTGTCCAATGTTACGCCTATTCTCACTTTTTAACCTGTGAATTATATGATAGTAATGAATAAAATCGTATCTTTGCCGAGAAACCAAATAACTTTACACCTATGAAGAGAACTACAATCACTGCCATCTTCAGCCTGCTGCTTTCCGCACAGGCGCTCACTGCCGGCAATCTGACCGAGAAAGTAAACCCATTTATCGGCACCTCCACCCTTTGGACACCCGAAGACCTGGGCTACACCCGCACCGAGACAAAACGCGCCTGGGGTGCTGAAGCATTCCCCGGCTCATCACTGCCCAACGCAATGGTGCAGCTGACTCCGGTCACCATGTTCCCGTCAGGCAGCGGCTATCAGTACGAGGACCATCAGATTTATGGTTTCGCGCACACCTGCAAGGGGCACTGGAACCTGCTCCACGTGCCCGTCATGCCTGCCACGGGACGTTTCTATCCCGACAACTTCTGCTCATGGTTCGACCACAGGAACGAGTCAGCCCATCCCGGCTATTACCAGGTTTATCTGGATCGTTATCACGTGAATGCCGAACTGACCTCCACCCTGCGCTGTGGTTTCCATCGCTACACCTTCCGCCCCGAGGATGAGAAAAACCTCATCGTGGACATCACCCGCTCGAATAACCGTGTGCGCAACTGGAAAATCGAGCAATCGGGCAAGAACACCTTCGAAGGCTATCAGGATGGCGAAGGACGCATCTACTTCTATGCCGTCGCCAACCACGACGTGAAGGAGGTGGCTCTGCGCAAAGACCATCGCCACGAGATCGCCGTCGTTTCCTTTAATAATAATAAAGGTGTGCAGCCCCTGGAGGTGAAGATCGGCTTCTCGTTTGTCAGCATCGAGAACGCCAAGGAGAACCTTGCCGCCGAGATGCTCAACAAGAGCTTTGAACAGGTGAGACAGGAAGCCGACGACATCTGGGAGCAGCAGCTGGGCCACATCCGCGTGGAGGGAGGAACCGCAAAACAGCAGACGATGTTCTACTCCACACTCTACCGCGCCTTCCTTTGGCCAGCGCTCCGCAGCGACGTGAACGGCGAATATACCGACGAGCGTGGGAATGTGGTGAAAGCCGACTTCCGCTACTACACCAACCCGTCGTTCTGGGACACCTACCGCAACAAGCTCATCCTGCTCGGCATGGTGACCCCCGACGTGGCTGCCGACGTCATCAAGAGCTGCATCGACCGAGGCGAGAAACGCAACGGCTATATGCCCACCTTCTTCCACGGCGACCATGCCTCCACCTTCGTGGCAGGATCCTGGCTGCGTGGCATTCGCAATTTCGACCTGAACCGTGCCTACCAGCTGATGCTGAAAAATGCCACCGTCCCGGGACGCGGCGGGCGTCCATGGCTCGAAGAATATCTGGCACAGGGATGGATCGCCGAGAAAGACACTACCGACGTGCCGACATGGGACGAATACAAGGCTTCGGTGACCAAAACCGTGGAATATGCCTACGATGACTACGCCACTGCCCTTGTAGCCAACGAACTGAAGGACAAGAAGAACTACAAGATGCTGATGGAACATTCGCAGAACTACAAGAACCTGTTCGACCCTTCGACGGGCTTCTGGCGCGGCAAGCTCGCCGATGGCTCGTGGATCAAGGACTTCGACCCCTGGTATCCCTACTATGCCTACATGTACCGTGAGGCAGATGCCTGGAGCTCACTCTTCTTTGCCCCCCACGACCCCGAAGGCATGGTGGCCCTCTATCCATCCAAGGAGGATGTGGAAAAGAAGCTCGACTCACTCTTCACCGTGCCCAACCACGGCTATGAGGCATGGAACCTGACCGGCTTCCTCGGCAGCTACTGCCACGGCAACCAGCCGGGACACAGCATCCCCTACACCTATTACTTCATCGACCGACAGGAGAAGGCACAGGCCGTGCTCGACACGCTGCTCAACAACTACTACGGCATGGGAGCCGAAGGACTGGCCTACGCCGGCATGGACGATGCAGGCGAGATGTCGTCGTGGTATGTGCTCAATGCCATCGGCATCTACACCTACTCGCCCGCCGACCCCGCCTATATTGTCACCGTGCCACTCTTCTCGAAAACCACCTTCACCCTGGGCACAAACAACTGTGCCTTCACTATTCGTCGTGAAGGCACAGGCAGAAAGATTCGGCAAATACTTGTGGGAGGCAAACCGCTGAAAGGCTGGTTCGTGCCTCATGCTTCATTGGCCAAAGGCGAGGAGCTGCTGATACGCACCGAGTAGTTACTTCAGGAACCTGTCGGCATACAGGAGGAACTGCTCCCAGTCGTAATCGAGGATGGCATGGCCGCCCGTGCGGATATGATAGGCAATATAGCCTTCGTTCTTCGCATCGTCAACAGCGGGCTGGCTGTCGCAGCCGATACCGCTGCGGCCATAGAGGGCATATACCGGCTCAGCCGCCTTGCCTGCCAGGAATTCGCCCAGCGGATCAGCCCAGCTGTCGTCCTGACCCGTGGCGAGATAGACGGGACGTGGTGCAACCAGTGCGATGACCGAATGTTGGTCGAAGGGCATGAACTGCTCACGCATATTGAACTGCTGGAAGTTGTCGCACACCCAATAGGGGAAGTGGTTGTTCATGGCCCATACTGTCTCGCCAATCATTCTGCGCGAGAGGGCACCTCCGCCACAGCCCGAGTTGACGGGAAATGCCATGGCAAAACGCTCGTCGGCAGCAGCCGCCCAAAGCGCAGCCTTTCCCATGCGGGAATGTCCGAGAATTGCCACTTTTGATGCATCCACCAGCGGGTCGCTCTGCAGATAGTCGAGCAGCCTGCTGGCTTCCCATGCCCATGCCGCCAGGCAACCCCACTCGTCGGGCAGACGATAGGTCTGGCCGTCGGCATAGTAGGCGGGAATGGCACCACGGGTGAACGCATCCTTGCCGTCGGGCACTCCCTCGGTCGTGTTGAGCACTGCCACGCCATAGCCGCGATCCAGGATCCGCCTTGTCGCGCCAAAGCCGCCGGAAAGCCGGCTGCCGCCAAACATCATGAACACGGGCACAGGGCCATTTGCCCCATTCGGCGTGATCACCTCGGCATGGAACAGCGGCCCCTCGGCTTTCTGCTCCGTCAGATAGATGGCCACAATCCTGCGGGTGTACTGCGGCTGGCGTTTTCCTTTTTCGAACTGGTACTGAGTGTCGGTTTCCTCCACCTGCCATTGCAAGGGATGCTGCAACGCAGGAGCCTTGCCATACATATAGGTGGTGACCAGCCGGAGCAGTTCGGGACGCCGCTGCTTCTCCCATTGTTCCACGGTAGCCACCCGCTGTCCGTTCTCACAAAGCAAAGGGTCGGGAAGCGTATAAGCCGGCACTTTCGACTCGTCGAACATTCGCGTCCACTCCTGCTTCAAATCCTGCGCCTGCATTGTCGCCGACATCGCCATAACGCCAACAATCACTGATGCTATCTGTTTCATATCATTGATAAGTATATAACAAAAATTAACAATAATTTTATGCGTCTTTTTTCTTAACACGAATTATCATGAATTCACATGAATTATTTGTGTAACGTCATATCACGTAACTGGTCGCGAAGCGACACAAACAACAAAAAAGTTTTCGTTGATTTCGATGTTTTCGTAGTTTTCGGAATCCGAAAAAAAAAGATGGGGGTTATTCCGAAAAAGGACGAAAAAACGAAAAATGACGAAAATTGGATCACGGATCATGGGGATTGAACGGAGGATTGTCCGAATAAGGGCACACAGATCGCACAGATCCACACAGATTTTTGCTTGCGCACTCCCGAGATAGTCTGCGAGTCGCTAAGGAGTTATTTTTCTCTACGGACTTTGGGGACTTTAAGGACTTTTTGCTTGCGCACGTCAATGACAGTCCTTTCCTCTACGGATTTATTTTTGACCGAGCCGCTAATCTGATAAATCTGGGAAATCTGTAGAGATAAGAGGGCGAACAAAGTCCGTGTTATCCGCCCAGTGGTCGGCGAAGCAATGACCACTGGTCTCCCTTGGGCAGACAGATAATCCGTGTGATTCGTGTTATCCGTGATCAAAAAGATACAAGGGCGACCCCAAACAAAGAACTCTCTCTGCTGCAAAAATAACGTCAAACCGGCAGTCAATGTATGCCGAATCCTGCCAAAATTGTAAAATCCACACTTTTGGCGAATTTTGGTAAACTTGTAAACAAAATAATGTGGAATTTTGTGCCAGAAAAAACGATGTTTATGCTACCATCAACCATTTATTTTAATTATTAGTCAACCTATTATACATATTACCCATTATTCATTCATTTTTTATTTTATTATTTTATGAACAACCTTGAAAGAAAAAATGCAAAAGGCGCGAAGTCAATGCGCACTTCGCTGTTGTTGCTTTCTGTAGGTGCAATGACATTAGGGTCACCTGTCAATGCCCTTGCAGAATCCGTTGCCGAACCATTGGCGCAGATTCAATCTGTTCAAAAGCAAAACAAGGTCACCATCACTGTCGTCGATGACCAGAACGAGCCAATCGTTGGCGCCAGTGTCCTGATTACCTCTTCAAAAACAGGAGGTGTTACCGATCTTATCGGTGAGTGCCAGATCAATGCCGCTCCTGGCGACGAGATCAAAGTGTCGTACGTTGGCTATGTCACACAAAAAATCAAGCTCGGTAAAGCCAACGCGCAGAAGATAGTGCTCCTTGAAGACCGGCAATCGCTCGACGAAGTTGTCGTCGTAGGTTATGGTACCATGCGCAAGTCCGACATCACCGGCTCTTCTTCCACCACCAGGGGCTCTGACATACTGAAGGTTCAGGGCTTCAATGCGCTGGAGGGATTGAAAGGCAAGTCTGCGGGCGTAAACATCTTCAACAACACCGGTCAGCCTGGTGGCGAGATGCGTGTCATCATCCGTGGTATTGCCACCATCAACGCCTCCGCAAGCCCGTTGTATATCGTCGATGGTGTTGCCATGACCGATTTCCAGTACCTCAACCCCAACGACATCGAGAGCATCGAGGTGCTGAAGGATGCCTCTTCGGCAGCCATCTATGGTGCCCGTGGTGCCAATGGCGTGATCATGGTAACCACAAAGCGTGGCAATGCCGGCAGGGGTGCCCATGTGAAATACGATGGCTCGGTTTCCATAAGCAGCATGGCCCGTAAGATGGAAATCATGAATGCTTCCGAGTGGATGGCAGCCTTCAAGCAGGGTCTCGAAAATGCCAACGAATTCCAGGGAATGAACTTCGACACCGATTTGTCGAAGATCTTTATCGATCCCCGTTACTTTAAAAACGGTCAGCCTATCTACGATACCGACTGGCAGGACGAATGTGCCCGCACAGCCGTATCCCACAACCATCAGCTGAGTGTTCAGCGCACTGGCGAGAACGGCTCTTCCATTGGTGCTTTCCTCAACTACACCGATCAGGAGGGTATTATGCTCAATACCTACCACAAGCGCCTGAACGCCAAGTTCGCCTACGACGACAACCCTACGAAGTGGCTCTCCACCAGTGTCAACCTGCTGGTGAACCAGTCTTGGGGTAATCACACCTCCGACAATCCCTACGGTCAAGGCGCCATGCGTACCATGATTGAGCTTTATCCCTGGTTGCCCGTGCAGCTCGATGGTGAGTATATCGTCAACGATATGGTCAATACCGCCAGTATCCTGAAGGACAAGAACGACCCCAACAGCGGTTTGCAGGGCTTGACACCCGAGGGCGTCGGCAACCCCGTAGAGTTCCTTAAGCGAATAGAGGATATGCAATACAAGACCCAGATCTTCGGTAATGCCGCACTGACCTTCCATCTTGCCAAGGGTCTCGACCTGAAAACGCAGTTCGGCGTCGATTACCACAACAACCGCTACAAGCTGTATGCACCATTCCAGCCCCACGAGATGAAGGACCGTGGCGCTCCGGAGGGCGAGGCAAGGGCAGAAAACAACAATACATACTATTGGCAGGAGGAAACCTACCTCACCTATATCCACGACTTCGGCAAGCATCACCTCAATGCGATGGCAGGTGCTTCATGGCAGGCCTACAAGTACGATAATTTCGGAGCCTGGGACAGTCACTTCAGCGACGACTACTACGGTTACTACAACCTTGGCAAAGGCACGCAGAAGCCTTCCGTATGGTCCGGCTACGACAAATGGGCGATGAACTCCTACTTCCTGCGCTTGGCCTACAACTACAACGACCGATACATGGCAACCGTTACCGGGCGCTATGACGGTTCCTCGAAATTCGGCGAGAACAACAAGTACGCCTTCTTCCCCTCTGTCGGATTGGGATGGCTCATCTCCAACGAGAGCTTCATGGAGGATGTCGAGGCCATCAGCAAGCTCAAGCTGCACACATCCTATGGCTTGACAGGTAACTCGGAGATCGGCACCTACCGTTCATTGTCAACCGTAAGTCAGGGAACCACCATCTTGGGCGGCAAGATGACAACCGTTTCCTACCTCGACAAAATGCCCAACTCCAACCTCAAATGGGAAAAGACCGCACAATGGGATTTAGGTTTCGAGCTGGGCCTGTTCAACAATCGCCTGAACTTCGACGTGTCCTACTATTACAAGTACACTTCCGACCTGCTCTTGAGCCGTCCCGTTCCTGAGTCAACCGGCTATTCTTCGATCGAGGACAATATCGGTGCCGTCTCTAACCACGGTTTCGACATTCTCATCACGGCATATCCTATCCAGACAAGAGACTTCCAGTGGACCACCACCCTGAACATGGGCTTCAACAGGAACAAGGTGGAGAAGCTCGACGAAGGTGCTTCGGTCGATCCTGTGAGCGGAAAGCGCCAGATCCTCACCGACGGCTTCGTGGGCTACGACATGATCATCCGCGAGGGTGAGGCCCTCTCAAGCTTCTTCGGCTACAAGCGCGCCGGCATCTACGACGGTGTGCCCGAGCACTGGGATGCCAACACCATGAATATCCCCTCCATCGTGGGCGAGAAGGTGACCTATAAGGAGCGCCAGATCCTGGGCAACGGTCTGCCCGACTGGATGGGCTCGTTCATCAACACATTCAACTACAAGGGCTTCGACCTCACGCTCGACCTGCAGTTCTCGCTTGGCGCCGACATCATGCAGGAGTATTTCCACTCCACCGTGGCACGTTTCCTCACCAACGGCCTCGACCGCCTGTACGAGGAAGCATGGCATCCCACCAAGAACCCCAACGGCAAGGAGCAGGCCCTGCGCCTCAACAACTTCGGCATGGGCGCAAACAACCAGGCTGACTCCGACTGGATCTGCAACGGCTCCTACCTGCGCTTCAACCTCCTCCAGTTAGGCTACACGTTCGAAAGCTCCCTCTGCAAGCGCATCGGCATCAACGCATTGCGCATCTATGGCAACCTGAACAACTTCGGCCTGATCTGCTCGAAGGACTACAAGGGCTACGACCCCGACAACTCGACACGTCTGGGCGACAACAAGTGGGGTGCGAACCGCCAGTTCTTCTCCTATCCCCGTCCACGCACATTCACCTTGGGTCTCAATGTAACGTTCTAAATCATTTAATGCAAAAAAGTTATGAAAAATCTGAAATATATCTTATCCGCGTTCATGGCCGGTGTCGCACTCAGCCTTGTTTCATGCGACGAATTCCTGGAGGAAAAGCCATTGAATCAGAAAGCATCCAACGAGTTCTGGCAGACCAAGAAAGATGCTGAGACGGGCGTTGCCGCGCTCTATTTCGGCGGTGTGCCCTATTTGAACGAGGCAGGCGGCGGCTGGCAGCCCAAGGCCACGATGTACACAGGAATCATCTCCGGCCTGTTCTACGACGACCACGGCGACTCGCAGTTGGCCGAAGCTGCCAAGGCCAGCACCTACACCCTGGAGAAGTTCTCCAGCCCCGCCATGACCCTGTGGCATGAGTTCTACAAAGGCATCTCGCGCGCGAATTTCGTGTTGGCGAACGTCTCGACGATGACCGATGTGCTCGACCCCGCCACCATCGACCAGTATGTGGCCGAAGGCAAGTTCTTCCGTGCCTACGCCTATTTCTATCTGGTCAAGGAGTTCGGCGACGTGCCCTACGTCGATGAGCCCTATACCTCGCCCGAGGACATGTACAAGGAGCGTATGCCCGCAGCCGAAGTGTATCAGCGCATCATTGCCGACCTGTCGGACATTGCCACGGGGTCGGCGCTCCCCAACAAGTCGTTCTACGAAAACGGCTGTCGTGTGACGCGCGCCATGGCACAGACGCTGCTCGCCGAAGTCTATCTCCAGCGCGCCGGCTATCCCGTCAATGGCGGCAACGCCGACTACGAGCAGGCAGCCCGAACGGCAGAGCTGGTCATCACCGGAGGCTCAGCCGCACTTGAGCAGGCTGAGGGCAGTTCCGACGATTTAAGCTCCGCCTTCAACGTCATCAAGAACAGCAAGACCTCGCGCGAGATCATCTACGCCAAGGAGTACGACTACTGGAACAACAACGTCGGCAACGGCTATGCCGACCTCTGCATAGGTTCCGACGCAACGATGTGGAAGGATGCCGAAGGCAACCCCGTGTTTAAGAAGAGCCTGCTCCACAAGGCATATCAGCCGTGCGACATGATCTTCAAGAGCTATGCGCCTGAGGACATCCGTGGCCACGAGAAGCAGATCTTCTTCAACCGGTTCACCGACAAGACGGGTGTGGAGCACGAGCTCAACTATCCCGGCATCTGGTCGTGGTTCGAGGAGGATGCAGAGATCAACAACCACGGCGGCGACAACAACATCCCCACCATGCGTTATCCCGAAGTGCTGCTGATTGCTGCCGAGGGATATGCACGCACGGGCAACACCGCCAAGGCACAGGAGTACCTCAACCAGGTGCGCAAGCGCGCAGGACTGGCTCCTGCCACCGCCACGGGCGACGAGCTTATCCAGGCCATCCTCACCGAACGTCTGCATGAGTTCCCCGTCGAGTTCAAGGTGTGGGACGACATCCGTCGCACTCGCCTCTATCCCGAAGCTGCCGGCGACTATTCGGGCAAGCTCAACTGGGTAGCGCTCTCGGGTGCTAAGATCCAGAACAAGCCCGTCGAGCAGGTCAAGGTGGGCGCTATCCCCGAGTGGGTGCTCCTATGGCCCATTCCTCAGGACGAAATCCAGCGCAATCCCTCGCTCGAGCAGAACCCCGGATGGCAATAAGCCTCTCCCCGCTGGCATACGCCACGATATATCCTGCTTCAAACACCAAATGGAGGGTCCCCCGTGGCGAGCCCTCCATTTTGGTGTTTCATTCACGATGTATATCACATGATGGACGTGACAGCCCACCAATCTGCCGTATAATGTTTCGTTAATGTCATTTTGGCAATCATCGTTAAAAACCTAACATTCATAAATTTTACTCAACAGATGCAACGATCAATTCTAACAGTTTGGATATCTGCTGTCTTTCTCACAGTTACAGCAGGTCAGATTCAGGATACCGAATGGCCTTGGCTGCGACTGAATGACACGTGGAAATTCTCTGCTGGCGACAATGTGGCGTGGAGCCAGCCAACATACAACGACGGACAGTGGGCTAACCTCAAAACAACTGATTTCTGGGAAGCCCAGGGATATTATGACCTGGAGGGTTTTGCGTGGTACCGACAGCAGATATTAGTGCCCAAATCATGGAAGTCTGCCGTAAAGAGTCAGGGCGGCCTCTATCTGAGTTACAGTAATGCCGACGATGCCGATGAGGCTTTCTTCAACGGCGTTTCCGTGGGTAAGACGGGTGATTTTCCGCCAACCTACCAAGGCCGGAACGGTATATTGAGAAAGTATTTCATTCCCGCTCATCTCATAAAATTCGACAAGCCCAACACCGTCGCACTGCGCGTCTATGACGGCGGCGGACAAGGTGGTGTGGTCTCCAACGATATCTTCCTGAGTGTGGTGAACCCCATCGTGGACATGCAGTTGCGCCTGGAATGCGACGACGAGGACTGGGTGTTCGACAATGCCGACGCGGCCAAGGTGCGTGTTACGGCCAAACCTACCGTGAAGGAGGCATTGGACTGCCAACTGGTGTGCCGACTGACGACCGATTTCCACGAGGCTGCCGGCGAGAAGCGGATTCCCGTGACACTGGAACCCGGCAAGGATCTGAGCCAGGAAATTACACTGCCCGTGAAGAATCCCGGCTACTACCATATCGACATCTTCGTGGATTACGGCGGACTGAAGAGTCAGGCTGCAAGTACGAACATCGGTCTGAGTCCCAACCGTATCTGGTCGCCTTCTGACGCAAGGCCCGATTTCGAGGCTTTCTGGAAGAAGACGCGCGAAGCACTCGATGCCATTCCAGGCGACTTCAAGATAGAGGAGGACGCTTCGCTCTCCAACGCCAATAAAAAGGTGTATCGTGTGGAGATGACCTCGTTTGGCGGTGAGCGCATCAAGGCTACGTTCAGCGTACCCAACACGAAAGGTCCCCACCCCGCTCTGCTCACCAACTTAGGTTATGCGCAGGGCGAGGATTTCGGTACGGTCAACCCGAACAACATGCCGGGCTACTGCGAACTCGTGCTGAGTGTGCGCGGTCAGGGTCTGGACATCAAACATAATAAATATGGTGAGTGGATCACCTTCGGACTGAAATCCAAGGAGGACTACTACTACCGTGGTGCCTATATGGATCTGGTGCGTGCCGTGGATTTCCTCTGCACACGTCCCGAGGTGGATGCCGAGAACATCTTCGCCGGTGGTCTGAGTCAGGGCGGTGCCCTCACACTGGCGGCCGCAGCACTTGACCGCCGCATCAAGGCGGCTGCTCCGTGCGTGCCGTTCCTCTCCGACTTCCCCGACTATTTCCGCATCGTGACATGGCCGCGCGACCGTTTCGAGGTTGCCATGCAGCTGGATAAGTCGCTCACATGGGATGGCATCTACGAAGTGCTCAGTTACTTCGACATCAAGAACCTGGCACGCTTCATCCACTGTCCTGTACTGTTGGGGTCTGGTCTTCAGGACGGCATCTGTCCGCCTCACACCCACTTCGCCGGATTCAACAACATTCCCGGCGACCTCAAGCGCACCTACAGGATTTATCCTAACGAGAGTCACGGTGTGGAACCCAGTTTCTATGAGGACAGAAGCAGGTTCTTCGACTTTTATACCAGTCACAACGCACAGGACTACCCGGTGCTGAAGACAGGCAATAAGAATATCGACAAGGCATTCACGCTTGTCGTTGAGACGCTCTTCAAGAATACGCCCGACAGTCTGATCAAGGCGGGTGGCGAATATGGCGGTGAATGGACACGTGACGTGAGCATCAACTCATGGAACGCCGCCGCCCTGCTGATGCCCGAAAAGACGGCCTACTCGCTCTGGAGCGTCACCACCGACAACCGCTCACTCATCGGTCACCAGTACTGGGACCAGATTATC
>CAJOLH010000040.1 GCA_905235375.1 uncultured Bacteroidales bacterium | reverse complement strand
GTTCAAGGGTTCAAAAGTTCAAGAGTTCAAGAGTTCAAAAGTTCAAGAGTTCGAAGGGTTTGAGGGGTTTGAAGGGTTTGAGGGGTTCGAGAGAAGCGAAAGACTTTTAGACCAGCGACGCAGAACGCCATAGCGATAACGCAGGCGACCCGCCCACGCTTCACTGTCATTCCCATGGTCATCGCCCGTCATAAACATGATGTCGGCCTGCTGCCAGCTGGTCCACACCGGGTTGCGGTGCATACGCCAGCGTTGACCTTCGAGGCTGATGGAACTGCCCGTATAGAGGAGCGGGGTAAGATAGGTGTCGCGCATCTCGCCCTGACCGACGCGCAGAGAGAGGATGTTGGTCACGGGCCTCGGCAACTCATCCTGCGCCCGCAGAGACATGGGGAGGGACAACAACACCCACGCCACAAGGAGGAATCTTTTCATCGACATTCAGAACAGGGTTTCAGCAGGTGCATCCTCATCAGGGTCCTCCTCACTCTCCACAACCTGGGCAACATCGGGGGCTTCGGGGACTTCGCGCGGCTGGATCTCGTCGATGGCTGCCACCTTGTAAGGGGTAATCTTCTTGCCCTTGGTGTTGATGCTGCGAACAGGGATAAACTCGTCGGCATCGACCTCGATGGCAGGACGGAACTGGTCGGGCTTACCAAACGTGATGCGGAAACGCGGATAGGGCGTATCGATGACAAGGGGCTGGGGTTTTGTTTCGGGCACATAGAGCATACCTGTAGCTATCTTGAACCGCTTCACATCGCCCAGCATATTCTGCTTGCTCGGGCGTGCATCGAGCAGCGAGCGTTTCAGGCTGTAGCACTTCAGCTCCTTATCCCAAAGGATGAACGTCCAAACCTTCTGCCGATCATACTTCTCGACACGGAGCACGTTCGACTCGAAATGCACGGTCTCTTCGAAAGTGGAGATATAGTAGTCCCAGTTGTCGAGAATGACGAGCACGCGGTCGTCGCCGAGGAACTCGCCGAGATACTGTCCCTGCTTGTTGTAGTTGATGCGCTGCACGTCGGGATCCCACCACACAGGCCGTCCGCCGAGGGTGGAGCCGCCCTTCGAGACGAGCTGTATCTTCTGTACATCGGCCTTGGTGAGCAGGTTGCCCTTCACGCCACGTCCCTTGATGGGCGTTTCGGCAAAATCTCGCTCGAAATTAACAACCTTCGAGTTGCGGAGCTTCGACTTGATGAACACCTTGATGACCTCGGCCTCGCCATTCTGGTTGGCGCTGAAATAGGCGATGCGCGACCCCTCCTTGCCCTGTGTAATGTCATAGACCTTGTCGCGCATCACCGAAGTGATGGCAAAGCGCTTGATCATGTGCGGGCCGCCCTTGCCGTCGCGATAGACGACATTGTAGATGGTGCGGTTGTCGTTCTTGCGATAGACGTTGAGATAGAGCACGTCCTTGCCGACATAGACCTTCTGATCGACCTTCGTCACCTTGTACTGCCCGTTCTTGTAGATGACAAGTATCTCGTCAATCTCCGAGCAGTTGCAGACAAATTCCGATTCGGACTGCTTGAGCCCCGTGCCAATGAAGCCCTCGGTCTTGTTGAACCAAAGCTTCATGTTCGACTCGATGACCTTGGTGGCATCGACCGAATCGAAGTTGCGTATCTCGGTGTGACGTGGGTAGTCGGCGCCATACTTTTCCTTGAGGTGCTCGAACCACTTGATGGTGTAGTTGGTCAGGTGCTTGAGGTTCTTCTCGACCTCGCGAATCTTCTTTTGGGTCAGCAGAATGTCCTCCTCGGCCTTCTGGCTGTTGAACTTATGGATACGTGCCATCTTGATATCCTCCAGTCGCAGCAGGTCGTCGCGTGTCACTTCGCGCACAAAGTCCTTCTTGAAGGGTTCGAGCCGCTTGTCGATGTAGGCAAGCGCCGTATCGAGGTCCTTGGCCTGCTCGTATTCCTGACCCTTGTAGATGCGTTCCTCGATGAAGATCTTTTCGAGCGAACAGGTCATGAGGTGCTCCAGCAGTTCGCCCTTGCTGACCTCCAGCTCCTGACGCAGCAACTCTTTGGTGTTTTCGGCAGAACGACGCAGCACCTCGCTCACGGTGAGGAAGTGCGGCTTCTTGTCGTAGATGACGCAGCAGTTGGGCGAGATGGAGATCTCGCAATCGGTGAAGGCGTAGAGTGCATCGATGGTCTTGTCGCTCGAAACGCCCGGCATCAGATGGACGACAATCTCGGCATGGTCGCTGGTGAAGTCGTCGAAGTTCTTGATCTTGATCTTGCCCCTTTCGATGGCCTTGCGTATCGACTCGATGAGCGAGTCGGTGGTCTTTCCGAAAGGCACATCGGTGATGCGCAGTGACTTCTGGTCGATCTTGTCGATGCGGCTGCGCACCTTCACCACGCCGCCACGTGCGCCATCGTGATATTTCGACACGTCAATGAGTCCGCCTGTCGGGAAGTCGGGATAAAGCTCGAAAGGTTCGCCCTTGAGACAGGCTATCGACGCATCGAGCAGCTCGTTGAAGTTGTGGGGCAGGATCTTCGAAGAAAGACCCACGGCAATGCCCTCCACGCCCTGGGCGAGGAGCAGCGGGAACTTGATGGGGAGGTTAATGGGTTCCTTCTTGCGGCCATCGTAGGAGAGCTGCCACGGCGTGATCTTGTTGTTGAACACCACCTCGAGCGCGAATTTCGAAAGTCGCGCCTCGATGTAACGGGGTGCGGCTGCCGAGTCGCCCGTGAGGATATTGCCCCAGTTGCCCTGACAGTCGATGAGCAGTTCCTTCTGCCCTAACTGCACCAGTGCATCACCGATGCTGGCATCGCCATGCGGATGGTACTGCATGGTCTGGCCCACGATGTTTGCCACCTTGTTGTAGCGGCCATCATCGATCACCTTCATGGCATGGAGGATGCGGCGCTGCACGGGCTTCAATCCGTCGGCCAGATGCGGGACGGCACGCTCCAGGATGACGTAGCTGGCATAGTCAAGGAACCAGTTCTGGTACATTCCACCCAGATGGTGAATCTTGTCATCGGTGGCATCGTCGTCATTGTGGGGCTGGTAGCCATTGCCAGCAGCTGCTGCCTCGTCCGTCTCGTCGTAGGATGCAGCATCGGCTGCCTCGTCGGGTGTATAGTCTTGGTCGGGAGTCTTCTCGTCGTCTTCTATCATAGGATAATCTTGGATGTGTAAGGATGTTAAAAATAATAGGTCAGGCCAATGTGATGGGTACCCATGCGGAAATGGCTCTTCGATTCTTCATAGATGGTCTTGAAGCGGAAAGTGCTTTCCAGAGGGTATGCATAGAAATAATATACCTGGAAATGGTCGAACAGGATAGCACCGAAACCGAGGTCGAACTTCCAGACACGATCCTTCGAGCCGTAGGACGAATAGACTTCATCGATGCGGGCAACAGATTCGGGATCCTGCCTGAAAAGATTATAAAAGTCAAAATCGTTGAGCGCAAAATTGCACTGCGGACCGCCAAAGACGTAGGGGATGAACGCCTCGGAAAGGAGCGGGAGCTCAAAGTCATAACGCACATGGACAGGGACGGAGAAATAGCGCAGTTTCTCCATGATATCGGCATCGCCCGATTCGAGATCTGCCATCTCCTGCGAAAAGACGAACGAGGCATCAAGACCGAAATTCATGATGGGCACCGACACCCGTGCAGTGAATCCGATGAAATAGCCGCCCGAACTGTCGTAATGCCAGCCCTTGTAGTTGAATCCCTCTCCCTCGCCGTTAACCTTGGAGATATTTCCCCCTGCGGTGAGCCCCCAGCGGAAAATGTCACTGCCGGCATGGACAGTGCCCACCGACAGCAGGCAGCTCGCCAAAAGCTTCAAAATGGATTGCATCGCACTAACCAATATGGAATTATTTGCTGCAAAGATAGGGCATTTTGCCCACTTTTCCCAAAGATTGCCCGAAAAAAAGCAAAAAACACAGTCATTTTTTGGATATTCAAAAAAAAATGGCGATATTTGCCCAAATTTTTTAACATTTAGAACATGAAGAAAAAGATGTTGGGCCTCGTCGGCCTCATCACATGCCTGATGCTTGGCCTCGCCTGTCCCTCACAGGCCCTGGCACAGTCATCGGGCAACAGCAGCAAGAAGAAAGTGGAGGACCTGCACCTCGACGTACAGCAATATATGGAGATTCTGGGATCCGCCATCACGACATTGCAGGGACAATATGTTGACACCATCGACTGGGGTAAAGCCCTGGCCATCGGCGTCAAGGCGATGCTCGCTGAGCTCGATCCCTACTGCGAATTCTACAGCGAAGAGGATCAGTCGGACTTCAAGACCATGACCACCGGCGAATACGGCGGCATCGGTGCCCTGATACAGCAGCGCGGCGACACGGTGATTGTAGCCAATCCCTACGAGGGACGGCCTGCCATGGAAGCCGGCGTGCGTGTAGGCGACGCCATCCTCAGCATCGACGGCGAGAGCATGATCAAGAAATCCACTTCCGAAGTGAGCGAGAAACTGCGCGGACAAGCCGGCACGACGTTCAACCTTCGCGTGAAACGGCCCTACGTCGAAGAGCCGATCGACTTCGAGATACATCGCCGCAAGATTGTGCTCGATGCGGTGCCATACTACGGATGGCTCAACGACAGTGTGGCCTACATCTTCCTGTCGCAATTCACCGACAAGGCAGGACAGGACGTGCAGGATGCGCTCGTCAAGATGCGTGCCGACCAGCAACATTCGCTCAAGGGACTCGTCTTCGACCTGCGCCAGAACGGAGGCGGCTTGCTTGAAGAGGCGGTGAAGATAGTGGGTATGTTCGTGCCAAAGGGCAGCCCCGTGGTCGAAACCAAGGCCAAGCGCCCCGAATGGAACAGCGCCTACCGCACCAACACCGTGCCCATCGAGCCGCAACTGCCCATCGTCTGCCTCATCGACCGCAATTCGGCATCCGCTGCCGAAATTCTGAGCGGGTCGCTGCAGGATCTGGACCGCGCCGTCATCATGGGCGAACGGTCGTTCGGCAAGGGCCTCGTACAGAGCACCCGCCCCCTGCCCTACAACACGCTCATGAAGTTCACCACCGCCAAATACTATATCCCATCGGGGCGCTGCATCCAGGTCATCAACTACAAGCTGGGCGAAGCCGAGCAGATACCCGACTCGCTGACTCACGCATTCTTCACCGCCAATGGCCGCGAAGTGCGCGACGGACGCGGCATCAAGCCCGACGTCGAGGTGACGCCGCAGCAGATGTCAGGCTTGGCCTATTATCTCGACCGCGAATATCTCACGTTCGACTATGCCACACGCTATCGCCAGGAGCATGAGACCATCGCCCCCATCGGCGAGTTCAAGCTCACGGACGAAGAGTACGATGCGTTCTGCAAGGAAGCCCTCGCAAACAAGAAGGACAGCATCCTGACCCTTCTTAAGGTCTTCGACATGAAGCATGACCTCGACTCGCTGCGTGACGAGATCAAGGAGGAGGTGGCCAACGAGATCGTCCTTCGCTACTACCATCAGCGCGGACAGTCGGAACACGGCCTGCTGCAGGACACCCTCGTAAGGAAGGCGGCGGCGCTCGTCGCCGACCAGAAACGCTACAGCGACATTCTGCAGCCCACCAGCAAGAAAAACAAGGAAAACAAAAAATAAGGAAAAAAGATGAAGAAAACCATGTTGTGCGGCATTGCCGCCCTGATCTCGTGTGCAACCTTTGCACAAGAGGATGTCAAGAACGACTCTGTGAAAGGGTTCCAGTTCACCACCATCGATTCAGTAGCCATCACCCCGGTCAAGAACCAGAAGAATGCCGGCACATGCTGGAGCTATTCCGGCCTGAGCTTCCTGGAGAGCGAGGTGCTCAAGAAGACAGGCAAGGTCTATGACTTCTCCGAAATGTTTGTTGTCGAGAACACCTATATGGATCGTGCCGAGAAGTCGGTGCGTATGCATGGTGATGTCAGTTTTGCCCAGGGAGGCTCGTTCGCCGATGTCTTCTACTGCCTCCGCAACTACGGCCTTGTCCCCGACAGCGAGATGCCTGCCGGCGTCATGTACGGCGACACGCTGAGCAACCACGGCGAGCTTTCAGCCATGACCGACCCCATCGTCAAGGCTGCCGCCAGTGCCCGCAAGCTCCAGTTCAGTCCCGATGGCGAACCACTTTGGAAGAAGGCACTTCGCGCCGTGCATGAGGTTTATCTTGGCAAGGCTCCCGAGACGTTTACCTACGAAGGCAAGACCTACACTCCCATGACCTTTGCCGCAAGCACCGGCCTCAACCCCGACGACTACATTTCGATCACCTCGTTCACCCATCACCCCTATTCGACGGGTGCCAACAAGGGCAAGGGTTTCATCATTGAGGTGCAGGACAACTGGCGCTGGGGCGAAAGCCTCAACCTCGAGCTCGACGACTTCATGCAGATCATCGACGAGGCCATCAAAGCCGGCTACACCGTGCTCTGGGGCGGTGATGTGAGCGAAGACGGATTCACACGCGACGGTCTGGCTGTCTATCCCGACATGGATGCACCCGATGCACCCGGTGCCGACCAGGCACGCTGGCTCCGTCTGGACCGCAGCGCCAAGGGCAAGCAACTTAGCGAGAAGCCCCTGCCACAGAAGAAAGTGACCGTAGAGGAACGTCAGCGCGGCTACGACAACTTCGAGACCGGCGACGACCACGGTATGCACCTCTTCGGCACGGCCAAGGACCAGGAGGGCAACCTCTACTATCTGATCAAGAACAGCTGGGGTGTCACCGGCAAGTACGACGGCATCTGGTATATGACACCCGAGTTCGTGCGCGCCAAGACCCTCAACTACGTCGTCAACAAGAATGCCATCCCGAAGGCACTTCGTGCAAAATACGGCATCTGACCAATGCACAATTTCGACAAGACCATATCGACTTTGAGCGACATCTCTCAAAGCGAGCTGCACCACTTCGGCATCGAGGGAATACCCTTTCCCTCGGTGCCGGAACTGCGTGAAATTGTCGATATCTGCCGCTCCGTCCTCTTCCCCGGCTACTACGGAAAGAGCGTGGTGACAGGCGGTCTGCAGTATCACATCGGCGTAGGTGTGGAGCACCTCTATGCGAAGATCTGCAAGCAGTTCATGGCAGGCATTGCCTTTGCCCAAGGTGAAGACTTCGTAGAGCGCGAAGTGGTGCGCGATGCGGCCAAGCGCCGCGCCAGGCATTTTGTCGAAACCCTTCCCGAACTGCGCGAGATACTCGCCACCGACGTGGTGGCCATGTACCGCAACGACCCTGCAGCCAACAATGTGGGAGAGGTCATCCTCTGCTACCCCGGTATGCATGCCATCATCAACTACCGCATTGCCCATGCCATCCACCAGCTCGATGTGCCGCTCATCCCACGCATGATCACCGAACTGGCCCACAGCGAGACGGGCATCGACATTCATCCGGGAGCAACCATCGGCCCCTCGTTTGCCATCGACCACGGCACGGGTGTCGTCATCGGGGCAACTGCCATCCTGGGCCATCACGTCACGCTTTATCAGGGTGTCACCCTCGGCGCGAAGAACTTCCCGCAGGCGCCCGACGGCTCGCTCGTCAAGGGCATCGCACGTCACCCCATCCTCGGCAACCACGTGGTGGTCTATGCCAACGCCACCATCCTGGGACGCGTCCATATTGGCGACAACACTACAATAGGCGGCAACCTCTGGGTCACCCATGATGTTCCTGCCGACACCAAGCTATTCTACAAAGCACAATGACAACCAAGTTCAAGATTATTGCAAAAACCCTCGCCGGCCTCGAAGAGATTCTGGCCAAGGAAATCGAACAATTAGGTGGCGAAAACATCACCATCGGCAACCGCATGGTAAGCTACCTGGGCGACAAGCAGCTCCTCTACAAGTCGAACCTCTGGCTCCGCACCGCACTGCGTGTGCTGAAGCCCTTCGAGCAGTTCACTGCCACCGACCCCGACGACCTCTACGCCAAGGTGAAGGCCATCGACTGGAGCCAATACGTGGCCCAAGGTCAGACCATCGCCATCGACAACACCATCTACTCCGAGAACTTCCGCAATTCACGCTTCGCCATCTATCGCGCCAAGGATGCCATCTGCGACTACTTCACCGAGCATGGCATGAAACGCCCGAAAGTGGCTGTGGGTTCGGCCGATGTGCAGCTCAATCTGCACATCTCCGACACGACAGACCCCGACGTCACGGGTTCGGAATGTACCCTCAGCCTCGACTCAAGCGGCGACCCGCTCTACAAACGCGGTTACAAGGAGCAGCACACCGACGCTCCCATCAGCGAGGTGCTGGCCGCAGGCATACTCCTCAAGGCTGGCTACGACGGCACACGCGACCTCTACGACCCGATGTGCGGCTCGGGAACCTTCCTCATCGAGGCAGCACTCATCGCCACCAATACGCCCGCAGGACTCTATCGCAAGGGCTTCGGATTCCAACGCTGGACAGTGGGCGA
The DNA here is from genome assembly GCA_905235375.1 of uncultured Bacteroidales bacterium. GTDB lineage: Bacteria > Bacteroidota > Bacteroidia > Bacteroidales > UBA3663 > Liminaster. The sequence continues at coordinate 68,349 of CAJOLH010000040.1, read as the reverse complement.
ACTGGCCTACGATGACGAGCTTTGGCAGGAGCTCTACGATGACGATTCGCAGGAGAAGGAATTTCTGCATCACATCTACGGCTCCGACATCTCCAAGATTGCCATCGATGTCACCACCGAGAACGTCCGAAAGGCAGGCCTGCACAAATACATCTCCCTTTCGGTGAAGGATTTCAGGTCGATGCTGCACCCTGGGCCAAAGCCGATGCCGAAGCATTGGCAGAAGGCGAACAGCCCCAAGGCGGCATCGTCGTGATGAATCCTCCCTATGGCAAGCGTCTCTTCACCGACGTACCCACCTTCTACCGCATGGTGGCAAGCGTACTGAAGAAGAACTTCCACGGCTCCGAGGCATGGATCATCTCAAGCGACGACCCCAACGCCACCTTCTCCTATACCGACCCACGCACAGGTCACCGCAAGGAAGGCACGCCCTTCGACTTCATCGGTCTCAAGCCTTCGCTCAAGATCGACCTCAACAACGGAGGCATACCCTGCCAGCTCCGCAAGTACGAACTCTTCAGCGGCAAGTATGACGACTTCCGCCAGGAGGGGGGCGAACTCGACAAGCAGAGCGCCGACCAGAAGCAGGACAACTCCCGCTTCGATCGCGTGCGCAAGGACTTCGGGAAGAAAGGAGCTTCCGATAAAAAGGGGGACAAGCCGTTCAAGAAGGATGACAAGCCGTTCAAGAAAGATGGCAAAACCTTCAAGAAAGACGACAAGCCATTCAAGAAAGACGGAAAACGGGAGGGAAAAGCCGACAGCGACGACAAGAAGAAGCGCTTCTTCGACAAGGACGGCAAAGCCTACGAGCGTGGGCACAAGCCTGCTGCCAGCGACAAGCCCAAACGCCCCCGCAAGGACAGCGGCACCGAAAGGACCTACACCATTGGCAAGGACGGCAGCATCTCGGTGAGCCGAGGCAACTTCAAGCGAGGCGCCGATGGCAAGCTCGAAGAACGCGGCGGCGAGCATCAGCCCCGTGGACGTCGCACCTACGACCCCAACCGCCCGATGTTCGGCGAAAATTTCGACATGAGCAAAGCCGTCCTCGACTTGACAAAAAAGCCTGACGACAAATAAGTCAGTGACTTCCGATCACTCCGACATCCCCGATCACTCCGATAATGAAAACAAGGACCAAAGCTCTTCTCACCCTCCTTTTGGCAACATCAATGACTGTCTCCGTATCGGCGCAAACCATCCTGAGCACAATCCCTCAAAGCGAAGGCGAACTGCCCACGATGGCTCAGCTGACGCCAGGCCATCCTGACTACATCTATGCGCCCTCGCTCCTCAACACCCATTTCGACGAACAAGGGAAGTTCCATTATGTTCTGCCCGAAGATGCCGCCAATGCTACACCTCAGCGCCCGACGCTGAAAGGCGAACCCAGTGCGGACAAGCAATGGACTGCCCTTTGCGAAGGCGACCGCCTTTGGGTGGAGCAGCTTTCGGAGAGCGCGACACCCCTTCGCCTACAAGTCAGCGACCCCAACACCGACAGCGACTCACCCGACCAGGGGCAATCACCCATCGTCTGGGGACAAGCAGTCCATCGCAATGAGTTTGGCATCGACGGCGGCATCTTCTGGAGTCCCAAGGGTCACCTGCTGGCATTCTATCGGATGGACCAGTCGATGGTGGGTCAGTATCCTTTGCTCCAGACCGACCCGCAGGAAGCCGAGGTCAAATGGATACGCTATCCGATGGCGGGCATGACGAGCCATCAGGTCACCTTGGGCATCTACAATCCCGACAACAAGCAGACCGTTTGGATCAAGACCAAACCGCAGTCCGACCATTACCTGACCTGCATCACCTGGCATCCCGACTGCCGTCAGATCCTCATTGCCGAACTCAACCGTGAGCAGAACCACATGGAGATGAACGTCTATGACGTCCAGACAGGCGACTTCGTGCGCACGCTCTTCACCGAAAGTTCCGACCGCTATGTCGAGCCCAAGCATCCCGCCTGCTTTATGCCAGGCTCGAACGACCGTTTCGTCTGGCTCAGCGAACGCGATGGCTTCATGCAGGCTTACCTTTACAACATCGCCGACGAAAAAGCGGTCTGTCTGCCGCTGACCCAAGGTAAGTACGACATCACCTCCATTGTCGGAATCGACCCTGCCGGCAAGTTCCTTTACTTCATGGCAGCTGCCGACAGTCCGCTCGAAAGCAACCTGTACGCGGTAGAGATAACGAGCAGTTTGAGGGGTTTGAAAGGTTTGAGGGGTTTGAAAGGTTTGAAGGGTTTGAAGGGTTTGAAGGTAAATCGCATCACCCAGGCCGAAGGCCGTCATAGCATCAAGGTAAACGAACAATTTACACAGGTCTATGACACCTACACCAACCACTCGACGCCCCGCACCTGCCAACTGATCAGCCTCAAGAATGGCCGCCCCACTGCGACCGAAGTGCTCTACACAGCCGTCAATCCTTATCTCTCGAACGACAGCCACCCCACCCTGGCACGTCCCGAAGTGGAACTTGGCACACTCAAGGCTGCCGACGGGGTGACCGACCTCTATTATCGCCTCGTCAAGCCACGCGACTACGACAAGCATCCCGATCGGCGCTACCCCACCATCGTCTATCTCTACAATGGGCCTCACGCGCAGCTCGTCACCGACGGGTTCCAGTGGGGACTGCCCGGCTGGGACTGCTACATGGCCAATCGCGGCTACGTGGTCTTCACCATCGACGGACGTGGTTCCGACAACCGTGGACTCGCCTTCGAACAGGCCATCTGGCATCATCTTGGCGAAGTTGAAGCCCTCGACCAGATGCAAGGCGTCGCCTATCTCAAGACGCTGCCCTACGTCGATACCGAACGCATCGGCATCTACGGATGGAGCTATGGCGGCTTCATGACCACCTACATGATGCTCAACTATCCCGACACGTTCAAGGTGGGCGTATGCGGCGGCCCCGTGCTCGACTGGAGCCGTTACGAGGTGATGTACGGCGAGCGCTACATGGGCACACCCGACAGCAACCCCGAAGGCTATGCCGCCAACACACTTATCGACCAAGCCGACAAGCTACGCGGGCACCTGCTCATCATCCACGACGACCAGGACGGCACCGTCGTGCCCCAGATCTCGATGCAGTTCCTCAAGAACGCGGTCGCAGCCGGCACCTATCCCGACTTCCTGATGTATATCGGCCACGAGCACAACGTGCGCGGCAAGGACCGGGTACACCTATTAAATAATATTTCACGCTATTTCGACGAACATCTATGAACATCCTCCTCCTCGGCAGTGGCGGCCGCGAATGCGCCATCGCTTGGAAACTGGCACAAAGCCCCAAGTGTGAACAACTATACATTGCCCCTGGCAACGCAGGCACAAGCGCCTACGGAAAGAACGTCCCCATCAAAGTGGGCGAATTCGATCGCATCGGCGACTTCTGCCTTCAGCACCACATCGGCATGGTCGTTGTAGGCCCCGAAGACCCACTGGTGAATGGCATCTACGACTACATCAAGGGCGACCCGCGATTGGCAAGCATCCGCGTCATCGGTCCCAGCAAGGCCGCTGCCCAGCTCGAAGGGTCGAAGGATTTTGCCAAGGGCTTCATGAGCCGTCATCAGATTCCCACCGCCCGCTATCGCTCGTTCAACGCCCAGCAGTACGACGAGGCCTGCCGCTTCCTCGAACAGCTCCAGGCGCCCTACGTGCTCAAGGCCGACGGACTGGCTGCAGGCAAGGGCGTACTCATCCTGCCCACCCTCGACGAAGCCCGTCGCGAGCTCCGCGAGATGCTCAACGGTATGTTCGGAGCAGCATCGGCCACCGTGGTCATCGAGGAGTTCCTGTCGGGCATCGAATGTTCGGTCTTCGTGCTCACCGACGGCAAGCACTACAAGATCCTGCCCGTTGCCAAGGACTACAAGCGCATCGGTGAAGGCGACACCGGACCCAACACCGGTGGCATGGGCAACTGCTCGCCCGTACCGTTTGCCGACGACGAGTTCATGCAGAAGGTGGAAGAGCGCATCGTTCGCCCCACCATCGAAGGTCTCCAGCAGGAAGGCCTCCGCTATCAGGGCTTCATCTTCCTCGGCCTCATCCGCATCGACCGCGACATCCAGCAGTATCATGCCGGCGACCCCATGGTCATCGAATACAATGTCCGCATGGGCGATCCTGAGACGGAAGTCGTCATGCCGCGCATCCAGAGCGACCTGGTGACGCTGCTCGAAGGCGTAGCCGACGGCAACCTCGACCAGAAGACGCTCCAAGTCGATCCGCGTGCTGCCGTCACCGTAATGCTCGTCAGCGGCGGCTATCCGGGCTCTTACGCCAAGGGCAAGGTGATGACGGGGCTCGACAACGAGCTCTTCACCCAGGGCACCGTGGCTCCCGCCGACTCCGCACGCCACGCTATCCTCTTCCATGCCGGCACGGCGCGCAACGACGCAGGTGACATCGTTACCGCTGGCGGACGCGTCATTGCCGTCACCTCCTATGGCACTGACCTTGCCGCCGCCCTCGCCCAGTCGATGCGAGGAGCCGAGCTTATCCAGTTCGAAGGCAAATATTACCGCCACGACATCGGCAACGATCTCGCCGCGTGGGACTGATTCCAGCTTATTGCTGGAGGAGTTGAAAGGTTTGAAAGGTTCGAAAGGTTTGAGGGTTTGAAAGGTTTGAAAGGTTCGAAGGTTTGAAAGGTGGCCCTCAAACCCCTCAAACCCCTTAAACTCCTCGCTTCCCTCGGACGCGACCAACAGGAGCAACCCCTCAAACTCCTCAAACTCCTCAAACACCTCAAACCCTTCACCCCCCTCAAACCCCTCAAACTCTTCGAACCTTTCAAACCCTTCACCCCCCTCAAACCCTCAAACCCCTCAAACCCTCTTGTACTCTCCCCTGACCCAATATCGCCACGCCACCCTCGTGCTCATCCTGCTGAGCGCGGGACTTGTTGCAGCGCTCGCCCTGCTGGGAGCCGCGCCGCCCAAAGTGCTGTGCAGCTTATGGGTCACAGCGGGCGTGCTTTCGGCAGGCATACGCCACATCGTGGCACGCATCCGTCCCGATGGAGGAGCCAGTGTCAAGGCATTCGCCATCGCCTGGCCGCTGCTCACCTCGTCGCTCAGCTTCGCCGTCTGCCACATCCCCGCCTGCTACAGTGGCGACAAGGTCGTGTGGGCCATTGTCCAAATGCTCGCGCTGCTTGCCCTGCTGTCGCTCCAGACGAGCCTGTGGCAGCGCCGAGTGGCCATCATCAAGCACCTGCTGCTCGGACTCATCATCGGCCTCACGTCCACGCTCAACCCGCATGTCCTGCTGTGGGTGGTGCTGCAACCCATCGCCAGCTACTATATGCGCTGCGCCAGTATGCGCAACCTGATGAGCACCTTCACGGGCATTGTGCTGGGCATCTGGGCTGTCTATCTGGCGTACTTCTTTGGCAGTGGCATCGGGGCGGCCGATGGAATGTTGGCTGCCTACCTCCGTCTCTTCCCGATCCCCGTCCTGCCAAGGCTTGGCACGTGGTGCACGGCCTACTTGGCCTACGTCGCACTGCTGCTGTTGATCTATGCCATGCTGGGGCTTGCCATCGACGTGGGGCAAACCGTGCGGGCTGAAGCCTCCATCGCCCTCGTCTCGGTGCTCAGCCTCGTCCTGCTGACGCTGTTCGCGCTCGATGCCACGCATCTGTCCACCCACCTTCCGATGCTTGCCACCATGCTCGCCCTGCAGCTCACGTTCCGGCAAGCCAACCTTCGGTCGGCAATCATCGAATGGTGGATCCTCCTCATCGTTGCCGTCGGGGCGGCGCTCTGCCTCCTCCCCTGCTTCATCGCGCTATAAGGCAAACGAGCCCTCCAGTCGAATATTGACCGGAGGGCTCATTGCGAATGATTCCGTGTAGGTTGGTTCACTTCCTTCGATAGACTACGAGCGTCACCGAAACAAAGATGAGTGGATTGAGGCTTTCACTCAAGGACTACTTTGCCACGGGGTCGCAGGTGACGTCGATGCCGAGTTTCTTGAAGATAGTGCGATCGACTTCGCTGAGCATCACGGTGGCATGAACCTGGCAGCCACGAAGCAGGGGCAGCGTCTCGAGGGCGCGGCGGCAATAGGAATTGCTGACGCTCAGCATCGACAGGGCCACGAGCACCTCGTCGGCATGCAGGCGCACGTTGCGGCCCTGCAGGTATTCGAACTTCATCTTCTGGATGGGTTCGATCATGGTCTGCGGGATGAGGTTGATCTCATGGTCGATGCCCGCCAGGTGCTTGGTGACGTTGAGCAGCAGGGCGGCCGAACAGCCGAGCAGCGAGCTGCTGTGGGCGGTGATGATCTGATGGTCGGGCAGTTCGAGGGCGATGCTGGTGTGACCGCTCTCCTCCTTGCGCTGGCGGGCAGCGGGCACGGTGCGGCGGAAGTCGATGTCAATGCGGGCCTGCTTCATCAGCAGGGCAATCTTCGAGACCTCGGTGTCGTCAGACAACCCCTGGGCATATTTGCAGAGAGCCGCGAAGTAGCGGCGCACAATCTCGTCCTTCGATGCCTTGGAGCACACTTCGTCGTCGCTGATGCAGAAGCCCACCATGTTGACGCCCATGTCGGTGGGCGACTTGTAGGGCGACGAGCCGTAGATGCCTTCGAAGAGGGTGTTGAGCACGGGGAAAATCTCGACGTCACGATTGTAGTTCACCGCCATCTTGCCATAGGCTTCGAGATGGAAGGGGTCGATCATGTTGACATCGCCGAGGTCGGCAGTGGCAGCTTCGTAGGCAATGTTGACGGGATGCTTGAGCGGGAGGTTCCAGACGGGGAAAGTCTCGAACTTGGCATAACCTGCCCGCACGCCGTGCTGGTTCTCGTTGTAGAGCTGCGAGAGGCAGACGGCCATCTTGCCGCTGCCTGGACCAGGGGCGGTGACAATGACGAGCGGGCGTGTGGTCTCGAAGTATTCGTTGCGACCGAAGCCCTCGGGCGAAGCGATGACATCGACATTATGCGGATAGCCCTCGATGAAGTACTGGTAGCGGGTGGTGATGCCCATACGCTCCAGGCGTTCGCGGAAAGCTTTGGCGCTGGCCTGCCCGTTGTAGTGGGTGATGACCACGCCGCTCACCATGAAGCCGCGACCCATGAACTCACTGCGCAGGCGAAGCACATCCTCGTCGTAGGTGATGCCGAGGTCGGCGCGCACCTTGTTCCTTTCGATGTCGGTGGCACTGATGACGATGATGATCTCCGCCGAATCGGCAAGCTGGCTCAGCATACGCAACTTGCTGTCGGGCTGGAAGCCGGGCAGGACGCGCGAGGCATGATGGTCGTCGAAAAGCTTGCCTCCCAACTCGAGGTAGAGTTTGCCCTCAAAATGGGCGATGCGTTCCTTGATGTGCTCCGACTGGATGCGGATGTACTTGTCGTTGTCGAAACCTAACTTCATATTGATCAATTAACAATTAAGAATTAACAATTAACAATTATCAATTAACAATTAATAATTAACAATTAATAATTGGCTTTTTGGGGGAAAAACAAATTATTTAAAAAAACGGGGCAAAGGTAAACAGATTTTTTCGAATTATCAAAAAACCGCACATTTATTTGATACTTTTTTGACAAAAAAAATCATATTTGCACTTTTTTGCAACAAAATCATGTCAATAATTTGTTAAAGTCGAAGAATTGGTATATATTTGCCCCAAATTATTGATCAGAAAGGTAGCATATCATGGAAAAAATCATTACCGAAATCACCCCGCTCACCGAGCACGACAGCTTCTATGTGCTGGATCACAAGAAGGATCACTATGACTACCCGCTGCACAAGCATGAAGAGGTGGAGCTCACATTCATGGAGAACTGTACGGGCGTTCGCCGCGTGGTGGGCGACTCGATCGAAATCTGTGGGCAATATGACCTGGCACTGATCGGAAGCAACCTGGAACATGCCTGGGAACAGCATCCCGACGAGGTGCTGGTCGATGTGGCAGCCGGCAAGAAGGTGCGTGAGTTCGTCATCCAGTTCTCCCCCGACCTGCTGGGCGAGTCGTTTCTTGCCAAGAGTCAGATGGCATCCTTGGCACGACTTTTCGAGAATGCCAAGCGCGGAGTGTGCTTCGGGCTGCCTGCCATTATGCGCGTCTTCAACAAGCTGGACAACCTTTCGTCCGAGGCTCCGGGCTTCCCACGTGTGCTCAAACTGCTCGACATCCTCTATCAGCTTTCGCTCGAAGAAGATTTCCATCTGCTCGCCTCCTCGTCGTTCGCTTCGGTGAAATCGACAACCGACAGTCGCCGTGTGCGCAAGGTGGAGGAATACATTGACGAGCACTTCAAGGAAGAGATACGCCTGGGCACCGTGGCCGACCTGGCAGGGATGACACCGACCGCATTCAGCCGATTCTTCAAGGTACGCACAGGACGTACCCTCTCGGACTATATCATCGACATCCGTTTGGGCTACGCCGCCCGCCAGCTGGTCGATACCACCACGTCGGTGGTCGAGATATGCTACGACTCGGGCTTCAACAACATATCGAACTTCAACCGCATCTTCAAGAAGCGCAAGGGCTGCTCACCCACCCAATTCCGCGAGAATTATCATAAAAACAAGATATTCGTATGAAAAAGAATTTGCTGGCTCTTGCCCTCCTTTTTACCAGTTTTTGGGGCACTCAAGCCCTCGAACTCCCCGAAATCATCGGCAACGACATGATGCTGCAACAGCAGACCCAAGCCCGTCTGTGGGGATGGGCAAAAGGCGGTACAACTGTCGAAGTAACAACATCCTGGGACGACCAAACCTACCGTGCCACTGCTGACAAGAAGACTGGACGTTGGGAACTGCAAGTCTCGACGCCTGCCGCTTCCTATGAGCCGCAAAGCCTCATCATCAAGGGTGACGGCGAGACCAAGACCATCGAAAACATTCTCATCGGCGAAGTATGGTTCTGCTCAGGCCAATCGAACATGGAGATGCCTCTCAAAGGCTTCTGGAACTGCCCCGTTCGTGGAGCTAACGAGGAGATTGCCCTTTCGGGACGCTACCGCCGCAGCATACGTGTAGCTACCATCGAGAAAAAGGATGCCTTGGAGCCACAGGATCGTGTGCCAGGGGGATGGAAGGTGTGCGAACCGAAGAACGCTGTCAATTTCTCGGCTTGCGGTTATTTCTTTGCACAGACTTTGACCGATATCCTCGACGTACCCGTGGGCATTATCAATTGCTCGTGGGGCGGCAGTTGCGTTGAAGGCTGGTTGCCCAAGGAAATCCTCCTCACCTATCCCGACGGTCTCACCCCCATGGACAATACGGACTATCACCGCAAGATGGTGATGTTCAATGGCATGCTCCATCCTTTGGCAGGCTACACCATAAAGGGCTTCCTTTGGAACCAAGGCGAATCGAACGTAGGCCGCGAGAAGGAATACGTTGAGCGTTTCAAGACCATGACACGCCTTTGGCGCAAGATGTGGCGTCAAGGCGACGATCCTTTGCCCATTTACACCGTCGAACTGCCCGGCTACAGTTACGGTGATGTTAATGGCACCAACTGCGCTGACTTCCGTGCTGCTCAGCATCAGATTGCGCATGAACTTGAGAACAGCGGATGCGTTTCGACCACCGACCTTATCCTGCCCTACGAGGCCGAGCAGATTCATGGTTGCCGCAAGAAAGAGATCGGACAGCGCCTCGCCTATATGGCCGCCACGCGCGACTATGGCATCGAAGGCATCCATGCCGAAGCACCCGAATTTGAGCGCATGAAGACCATCGAGGTGGACAACAAATACCTTAACTTTGTTGCGGGATCCGCCATGGCTGCCAATGCCAACGACAAGGGAAAAGTCGTATGCCTCTACTTCAGCAATCTCGTTGATGGCGTTGATCAGATGTTCGACATCGAAGGCTTTGAAGCTGCTGGTGCCGATGGTGTTTGGCACAAGGCCATCGTTTGGGCCGAAAACGGCTGGAGCGATCCCGAATACAGAGGTTGCTTCCTGAAACTCGTCTGCCCCGAGGCTGGCGAAGTGAAGAATGTACGCTACAACTACCACAATTTCACTACCAACCAACTCCACGACTGCTACGGATTACCTGTCGTGCCTTTTTCGACAAATTATTAGTTAGAATGAAAAATCCCATCCTCTTTCTCTCCCTCCTCGCCCTGCTTGCTTCGTGCACCACGACACAGGACGAATCGCCATACGTGACTGTTCGCAACGGCAAGTTCTACCAAGGCGGCAAGGAATACCGCTACGTGGGCACCAACTTCTGGTATGGTGCCATCCTCGGCTCGACAGGAATGGGCGGCAACCGCGAGCGCCTCGTTCAGGAACTTGACGACATGAAGGCCGTTGGCATCGACAACGTGCGCGTCCTCGTTGGCGGTGATGGCCGCGACGGGATTCCTTCGCACATCTACCCCAAACTCCAGCGCGAACCCGGTGTCTATAATGACACCATCCTCGAAGGCCTCGACTTCATGATGTGCGAACTCGAGAAGCGACAGATGAAAGCCGTGCTCTACATCAACAATGCCTGGGAATGGTCGGGTGGCTATGGTGCCTACCTCGACTGGGCTGGATATTCGGGCGACGTGATGAGTTCGAAGGAGCAGGGCAAGATGGTGCACTTCGACCGCACGCCCGTGCCGAGCTACGACGGCTGGTGGGAATATATGCAGTATGTCGCCGCATTCGTCCTCAACGATTCTGCCAAGGCGATGGCAGCCCGTCATGTGCGTTACGTCGTAAGCCGCACCAACACCATCACCGGCAAGCCTTACGCCGAGTCACCCGCCCTCATGGCATGGGAGATTGCGAACGAGCCGCGCTGCTTCGCCGACGACTCGCTCCACAAGGCGAAGTTTGTCGAATGGATCGACGAGCAGTCGAGCCTCATCAAGAGCCTTGACCCGAATCACCTCGTCACCACGGGTTCCGAAGGTTATCATGGCTGCCAGGACGACTACGAACTTTTCAATGCCATCCACACGTTGCCGAACATCGACTACGCCTGCATCCACATCTGGCCCAACAACTGGGGCTGGCTCGGACAATTCAACCAGAACTACGATGCCGGCAAGACCATCGCCGAGGATACGCCCGACCCCATCGTCGAACGCGTGCAGGCAGCCTGCGACTCCACATTAGATTATATAAGGAACGCGCACAAAGCATTGAGCACTGCCGGTCGTCCCATCGTGCTCGAAGAGTTCGGTTATCCGCGCGACCGCTTTGTCTTTACCCCGGGTTCGCCCACCCAGGGACGCCATGCCTACTATCGCTACGTCTTCTCCATCATCCGCGACTCGGGCATGATTGCCGGCTGCAACTTCTGGGGATGGGGAGGCCGTGCCAACGTCAAGCACGTCATCTGGCAACCCTACGACGACTATGTCTGCGACCCCGCACAGGAGGAACAGGGCCTCAACTCCGTCTTTGCCTGCGACACCACCACGCTCCGCATGATCAGGGAGCTCAATGCGGAAATATGCAAATGATACAATCACACCTCCCATCACTCTGCCTTACCAAACATTCATACATTACACATGTCATTTGAAAAAATAGAATTCGACCATTTGCGAGCCTGGGCAGAAACGGCAACCTTCGCCTCCGCCCAGGGCGCCACCGAACGGCACATCATCCTGCACGTCCACAACGACCTCGAAGGCTTCGGGAAACAGATGGAGCAGATTCAGAAGGCCTATACCCTATTGCTCGGGAAATACGGGGATGCCAAGGTCATCATGCGACGCTATCTGCTCAGCGACATTGACAACCAGGCATCCATCCTCCGTGCTCAACTGCAGCACGAAGGCACCGACATGGGCGCCGTCTCGATGATTGGGCAACCTCCGCTCGACGGCACAAAGATTGCACTTTGGGTCTATATGACCGAAGGCATGGAGGTTTCCTATTCCAAAGACCTTACCACAGCCTCGCACAACGGCTACTGCCACAACTGGAGCACCAACCTGCAATCGACCGCAGGCGGTTCGTTCGCCCAGACCCGTGAGATTCTCGAAGGCTACGAGGCACAACTCCACCACACCGGCCTCAATCTGGCCGACAACTGCCTGCGCACCTGGCTCTTCATCCGCGATGTCGATACCAACTACAAGGGGATGGTCGAGGCACGCTGCAACAACTTCACCCTGCAAGGTCTGACGCCCGACACCCACTACGTCGCCAGCACAGGCATCGGCGGACAACCCATCCTGACGCAAAGCCTTGTGCAGATGGATGCATACGCCGCCCAAGGACTGCGTCCCGAACAGCAGCGTTATCTCTACGCGCCCACCCACCTCAATCCGACCTATCAGTATGGAGTAACCTTCGAACGCGGCACGGCCATCCAATACGGCGATCGTCGCCATCTGCTCATCAGCGGCACGGCAAGCATCAACAATCGAGGCGAAACCATCAATATCGGCGACGTCAGGGCACAGGCTGAACGTATGATCGAAAACGTCGAGGCGCTGTTCAAGGAAGGCGGCGCCACGCTCGATGATATGGTGCAATCCATCGTCTATCTGCGCGATGTGGCAGACTACCACCTGGTCAACCGATACCTTGCCGAACGACTGCCAGCCACACCCCGTGTCATCACCCTTGCTCCCGTCTGCCGTCCGGCATGGCTCATCGAGATGGAGTGCATTGCCATTATTCCAGCCTCCGATGCCAATTACAACAATTTCTAACTCATCATGCCTCCCATCAAAGGATTCGTTTCTGCGCAAGAAAAAACATCCGCAAGTTGATATTTGCATATAACAAATTATACTATTTTTGCAATAAATTTGCACTCGCCCTGCAAAAGTGTTAAAAATGTTAAATCGAAATGTTAAATTATAAGTCTTTTGCAAACCTTTCATGGAAAAAACATATCTTTGCAACGATTTTGATGGAATTATTGTGTCATTACCTTACACAATACTACCACGAAAGCAAGCACCCACATTTATCAATTGCAATCTAACACAAAACTAACATATTTAACTAAAACTACCAATCAATGAGCAAAACAAGAAACACTTGGCTTGCAGCTGGTCTAACCATGTTGCTTATTAGTGGTGCTCCTGGTTTCGTAGCTCCAAGTTTGATGCAAACTGTGGAAGCACAAAACCAGAAGATTACCGGTACTGTAGTTGACGAGTTTGGCGACCCCGTTATCGGCGCCAACATTCGCGTCAAAGGTACTACAAATGGTGCCGTCACCGACATCGACGGCAAGTTCTCATTGGATACACCCGCTGGCTCTGAGCTTGAGATCAGCTTCATCGGCTACGTATCCGTTTCTGTCAAGGCCGCTCCCAACATGACCATCACCCTTCACGAGGACAGTCAGTCACTCGAGGATGTGGTTGTCATCGGTTACGGTACCATGAAGAAGAAGCTGGTGACAGGTGCCACCGTTCAGGTTAAGGGTGATGACATCTCCAAGCTGAACACCACCAACGCACTCGAAGCCATGCAGTCGAGCACTCCCGGTGTGCAGATCACCCAGTCGTCGTCGCAGCCTGGCAAGGGCTACAAGGTTTTCATCCGTGGTGTCGGCACCATCGGTGACTCTCAGCCTCTGTATGTAATCGACGGTGTGGCTGGCGGCAACCTCGACGGCATCAACCCGAACGATATCGAGTCGATCGACGTGCTGAAGGACGCTGCCTCTGCAGCCATCTACGGTTCTCGTGCTGCCAACGGTGTGATCCTCGTAACCACGAAGCAGGGCAAGGCTGGAAAGATTGAGCTCAGCTACAACGGTGTCTTCGGCTGGTCTAACGTTTACAAGCGCCCACAGATGCTGAATGCCCAGCAGTATCTGACCATTATGGATGAGTACAGCTTTAACACTTCTGGCCAGAAGGTCAACTTCTCGGATTATGTTCCGCAGTACATTCTTAATCGTGTTGCCAACGGTTGGGAAGGCACTGACTGGTGGGGTGAATTCGAGAACGACAATGCCTTGCAGCAGAATCATTCTGTGACCATGACCGGTGGTTCCGATCGTTCAAAGTTTGCATTGTCCTATACCTATACCGGCAATGAAGGCATCATGGGTGCTGATCAGGCATCTTACTACAAGCGCCATACTATCCGCATCAACAGCGATCACGTGCTTCTGAAAGTGAAGGACTTCGATGCCATCACCATCGGTGAGAACATCTCTATCGGCTACAACAAGAACCACGACCTGGCTGAGGACGGCATGTACTGGAGCTATATCCACAGTCTGCTCCAGACGAACCCGCTCGTACCTATTTATGATGACAATGGTGAGCTTTATAACCATGTTAATTATGGTGAACTGTATGACGAGGCCGGTAATCCTATTCCTGGCACCAAGTGGAACGACTATTGGTTCAACAATCCCTACGAGGGTCTCTCAAAGGGTGGCTTCAACTCCATGGCCGAAAGCCGCAACATCAACACCAGTGCTACTGCTTTCTTGGTTATCCAGCCTATCAAGGGCCTGAGATTCCGCAGTCAGTTCAACTTCAACTGGAGCTCTGGTGCCTATCGCAGCTTCGGAGAGCCACGTTCTCCCTCTTCTGGTTCAGGCACTGTTTCAACATATAGTGTCAGCCAGAGCACTTGGTTGAGCACCAACTACTCCATTGAGAATACGCTTACCTACGACCTTCCTATTATCAGTGGTCATAAGATCAGCGCGATGGTCGGTCAGACTTTCCAGAGCTCTGGCTGGAGTACCAACCTCAGTGGTTCCAACAATGTTAATGAGGGGTCGCAGTATGCTACTCTCAAGGATTGGAATTCGGCATGGCTGCGCAATTTCAGCACCGACCTCAGCAATGCTTCTCTTGATGGCTACCCCAATGACGATGAGTATCTGGCATCCTGGTTCGGTCGTGTGACTTGGGACTGGAAAGAAACCTATATGGCCACCTTTACCATGCGTTACGACGGTTCGAGCATCTTCTCCGAGGGTAATCGTTGGGGCTCCTTCCCCTCTGTATCTGCCGGTTGGGTAGTTTCCAATGAGTCGTTCATGGAGAGCACCAGCAGCTGGCTCGACTTCTTCAAGATCCGTGCTTCCTGGGGCCAGAACGGTAACAACCGTATTGCCAAGTACCAGTATCTGGCTACCATTGCCCAGTCGGGCAGTGCAGGTGATAGCGGCTATAAGTTCAGCGACAGCATGGACTTCACTTTGACCGGCAAGCCCAATGTCGGTGCTTACGCTAACATCGTGCCTAATCCTGATGTAACATGGGAGACTTCCGAGCAGCTTGACTTCGGTTTCGATGCACGTTTCCTCGACAGCCGTTTGGGCTTGAACTTCGACTGGTATAAGAAGACCACCAAGGACTGGCTTATTGTTGCCCCGCGTATTGCCATCGAGGGTACCAACCCTGCTTACATCAATGGCGGTGACGTTGAGAACAAGGGTGTGGAAATTGCTCTCACCTGGAACGACCAGGTTGGCAAGGACTTCCATTACAACATCGGTGTGAACCTTGCTACCAATAAGAACGAGGTTACACGTATTGCCAACGAAAATGGCTATATCAATGGTAGTCCCAGTATCCTCTCACAGGGTACAGAGTATATCTACCGTGCCCAGGAGGGCAAGCCCATTGGCTACTTCTTCGGCATGTCTTACAGTGGTATCTGGCAGAACCAGGCCGAGATTGATGCTGCAAAAGCAGCTGGCAAGGCCGTGCTCGATGGCGCACAGCCTGGTGACTGCATCTGGGACGACTGGAATGGTGATGGTGTGATTACCTACGCTGAAGGCGACCTTACCGACCGTCATGAGATTGGTAATCCTAACCCCGATGTAACCCTGGGTATCAACCTCGGATGTTCTTGGAAGGGCTTCGATTTCGCTGTCAACGGTGCAGGTGCATTTGGTATGCAGATCATGCGTTCTTACCGTTCTTACAGTGATTCCTGGTGGCACAACTACGATACCACGATCTTTGATCGTTGGCATGGTGAAGGCACCTCGAACGACGTTCCACGTATCTCGGGTACTGGTCACCCCAATACCAACTATGTTTCTACCCGCTACATGGAGGATGCCGACTACTTCAAGATCAAGACCGTTACATTCGGTTACGACTTCAAGAAGATCTGGAAGTCCTGCCCATTGCAGCAGCTCCGCTTCTACGTTCAGGCTCAGAACCTCTATACATTCACCGGCTATACTGGCCTCGACCCTGAGGTAGGCAATGCCGCAGGTGCCGAAGGATGGGCTTCTGGAATCGACCTGGGTCTTTACCCACCGTCACGTACATACCTGGTTGGTGCAAGTATCAAGTTTTAATTGACCATTGATAATTGATAATTGATAATTATGAAAAAATATATTTTATCAGCAGTTGTTGTTTGTTCAGCAGCAATATTTACATCCTGCGATGACATGCTGGACACCGATCCGCGCGTTACCGATGCCACTCAAGCCACATTCCCTGGCAAGATTGGAGATGTGGAGGCATTGAATACTGCAACCTACAGTATCATGAATACCATGGGTGGTGGAGATGCCGATACGCAGCATCCTTTCTATTGGTGGGAAGTCATGTCCGACAACTGCTACGGCAGTGGTGGTCTGCAGGACAACAAGGTGAAGGCTTTGCACCATCTTGTTGAGATGAGTACTAACCAGTTCGAAATGCCCTTCATACTGCTCTATGGTGGTATCAACCGTGCCAACAACCAGATTGAGACCATCGACAATGTGGATTGGAAAGGCAATGAGTCGAAGCGCAACCAGCTTCTCGGCGAGGGTTATTTCATGCGTGGTCTCTACACGCTCTGGCTCACTCAGCTGTATGGCGATGTGCCCCTGATCACTTCCACCCTCATTACCGAGGAGATGAAGAAGCAGGTCAGTGCCGAGGATGTTATTTATCCTCAGATCCTTTCCGACTTAGTATCTGGCAAGAACCTCATGAGCGGTGAGAAGAATTCAGGCCATGCCAACAAGTATGTTGCCGAGGCTTTCCTTGCCCGTGCCTATATGTTCTGGGCTGGCTTCTACAAGAAGGCTGGTGAACTTGCCGGCGGTTCTGGCCCTGCCATCGAACTCGTTGAGCAGGAGGGTTGCTCGGGGTCTCTTTCCCAGTCAGATGTTGTCGCTGGTCTGAAGGAGGTCGTTTCCAGCGGTGCCTACAAACTTCTTGAAGACTACCGTTCACTCTGGCAGTACTCCAACAGTCTGCTCTGGGATGAGGCTCACGACAATGAGGATGCTACCGGCAACGGCACAGGCCATGCCTACGACTTCATCGCCGACATGAAGCGAGAGAACTGCTTCGACCAGCCCGGCATGGGCAACGGCAACGATGAGGAGCTCTTCCAGATCCAGTTCATGAATGCTTCCAATTGGAATATTGGTGGAACCTATTCCACTGCACGTATGTATTGCAACTATCTTTCGTGCTGGTGGGCTCTCCGTGTAAACGGCAACAACGGTAATCGTGACTACACCTATCCGTTCACCCAGGGCTGGGGCCAGGGCACTCCTTCGTGCAACATCTGGGACGACTGGACCAATGCAGAGGTCACTGGCGGCTACACCGACATCCGCAAACTTGGTTCCTTGATTGACTGTGAGAATGAACTTACAGAATACTCTTACGTAAAGGACGACTGTGAGGAGTCCGGCTATGGCGTAAAGAAGTGGAACGGTGTCACGCTTGATGCGCTGACAGGTGACACACCCTGGTGGGAGGCTGTCAATCCTGATTTCAATTCGGGAGGCACTCTTGGAAATTCCATGCAGGGATGCCACTTTGAGGATTTCTACCTGATGCGCTATGCTGATGTGCTGCTGATGCTGACCGAGCTTACGGGCGATGCTTCCTACATGAACCAGGTTCAGGCTCGTGCCGGCGTTCCTCTGACACCGTACTCTCTGAAGGCCGTTCAGGACGAGCGCCGCTGGGAGTTTGCATTCGAGGGACTTCGTTTCAACGATATGCGTCGCTGGTCGGGTAAAGACTCCGGTGAGGATTCATACGCTGCCAGGGCTCTTCAGGCACAGGCCGGCAAGCAGATTGTCGTCAAGGGCAATACTGCAAACAAGGTCTCTATGAGGCACATGACTTGCTCATGGGCTAAGCGATATGCCGAGACCAATGGTTTCTTGGCTAAGCCTCAGTCACAGATTACCCTGATGAATGGTAATCTTGAGCAGAACCCTGGTTGGGACGCAGCTAACCCGGAAACTCAATATGTGGATCTTTACAATTAATTTTTACAAGTAATCAATATGAAAAAGATATTTTTATTTATCGCCATTATGTGTGCGTTTGTTGCCTGTGATTCCGTTGAGGAGGATATCAGCAATGACGGTCACATCTCTCTTGACGAGCTCAAGGCTATGACTACTGTCACTACTGACAAGGCTGCCAGTGGAGTGAATGGCAACGTCATCACTTGTACGACCTCTGCACCCGTCAATGCCGCCTGGTTTGTCGATGGTGATGAAGGAAAGATTGTTGCCAACAATTATTACTGGAAGAAGCTGAAGCTTGGTGATCATACCGTTACCTTGAGAGCACTTTGTGCTGACGGCACCCTGCTTGAGGCCAACTACCCTGTTAGTTGTCAGGAGATCACCAATCCGCTCACGAAGTACATCATCTGGGAAGGTGAGTTCTCCGTCGGCTCATGGGATGCAGCACCTCTGCGCTTCAGCGACAACGAGGGCAAGAACTTCCCCTACCTCTCCGACGAAGTCTATTTCGGCCTGAAGACCCTCATCGTTGACGTCAAGGAAGCCAGCGAGGGCTGCACTGCCCGCATCATGAACGGCTGGTGGAGCACCACTTATGAGGACAATATCCCCTTGACTTCAGGCATGAAGTGGGAGGTGCAAATCACCGAGCAGATTGCCAAGGATTGCGCCCGAGGCAACGGCGGTGAAGGTCGTGACTTGAACCTTCTGCTCACCAACGGTGAAGCATCCTTCACCAGTGTTTACTATGAGGAATAATCCCCCCATGTCGGTTTAATCAATAATGAGCTGGCTCAATCAAATGAGTCAGCTTATTATGCTTTTTGAGTATGGAAGTGAATCCGAGAAACAAGGCAGCTGCGGTCATTCTCAATGTAAGTCTATTGGCTTTCATTGCATTTGTCATATACATATTATATATAAATCAGGAGGTGCTCTACACGGCACACGACCGTTCTGAATTCTTCATCGGAGCGTCCTATTTCCATACGCTTGTTTCGAAGCCCTTTGGCCTGATGCAATATGCTGGAGCCTGGATCACCCAGTTGTTCTATTATCCAGCCTTAGGTGCATTGGTGCTGATGGGTCTCTGGACCCTCATCTTCCTTGCGGGCACAAAGGCATTCCAGCTCCAGGGCGAAGCCTCTGCCCTGATGCTCCTGCCGGTTGCCTGTCTGCTCGCATCGGTTGTCGAGGTCGGCTATCGAATCTATATTTCCCCGTTTGCCGGCTATTGGTTCTCCCAGTCGTTGGGCTATCTGGTCATGCTGCTGTGCCTGTGGGCGGCACGCTGCACCCCACGGCGGTGGCATCTTGTCTGGTATCTGCTTGCCTTCTGCGCCTATCCCGTGCTTGGTTGGTTTGCCATGCTCTTCGTGCTGTGTCTTGCCCTTTTGGGGAAACCGACCTGGCGGGAACTGCTGGGCATCATCCTGCTCATCTTTGCCGCTCACATCTGGCGGGTGCTTCTATATTCTGGTCTGAACGCCGAAGATGTCATGCTGGCGGGCTGGCCTCGTTTCGCAACGGCTCATGACTCCGGCACTCATCTCTCCATCCCGTTCCAGGTGCTTGCAGCAGTCTCGGTGCTCATTCCGCTGTGCAGCAGGTATCTTTCCCGATGGTTTGTTCCGATGATATGTGCTGCCGCCGGCATCATTTTCACCATGTCCCTCATGTTCCAGGATCGGAACTACATCGACGAGATGCGCATGGTGCGCTATGCTGCCGACGACGACTGGGAGCGTGTCCTTCATGTGGCAGCAGACACGCCGAAACCAACCGTCACGATGGTCATGCTCAGGAACATTGCCATGATGAACGAAGGTGGACTGCTCGAACGTTCGTTCAAGTTAGGCAACAACGGTGGAGAGGTCAACACCCCCGATTCGCTCCATGTCAGACTCCTGAACATCGCATCGCCTCTGGTATATTACAACTATGGCATGATGAATGAAGCCATCCGTCTGGCTTACGAAAATGCCATTCGAACAGGGTTCTCCCCCTTCTACCTGAAGATGCTCTCCCGCTGTGCCCACGCCTCTGGTGACGTGAAACTGGAGGAACGCTATAACACCCTGCTCCATCATCATCTGTTCTACGGGGATTGGCAACCAGCACCAGTCTCCGAAACGGTACAGGAACTGCAACACTCCTTCCCCGACGAACTTACCGGCACGGAGAACAGCGACAGTTATATTGTCAACAGCATCAGCCTCTGGTACGAATCCGACAGCAAGGTTGCCTCCGAACAGGCACTGTTCTATGCCATGATGCGCCGCGACTCCCGACGCTTCTGGCAATCGCTGCGCAAATATGTGAGACTGCACCCCGACGGGAAATTCCCCTTGCATGCACAGGAGGCTTATATCATGTTCATGGACAAGTCGCCGGAAGAGAAACGGCTCATGCTCCCCGTCGAACAGGCGGTTTACGAGCGCTACAAACAGTTCTGGGAGACCCTGGAGCGACAGGCAAGGTCGAACCAGCAACTGGATAAGATTGGCGAAACAATGCGTGAAGATTGGGGCGGCACCTACTGGTGGTACAACATCTTCGGCAGAAAAATCTATTAATACCTCATCACCATGACTTTTCCCCGATTCCTGCTGCTGGCTGCTGCCCTGCTGTTCTTGTCCTCATGTACGCATCATCCCGATGTGCCGGCCTCAAGCCACGAGGCTGAATGTCTGCCAGCCATCTACCCCGATTACTGCAATGTCACCGTGCCCTGCAACATCGCGCCTCTCAACTTCATGCTCCCCGCAGGAGATTTCGAGGAGTGTGTGGCACGTTTCACTCTGCCCGATGGCAGGCAGCAGACCTATGGCGACGGCGTAAAGGTGCAGATACCCGAGGCCGAATGGCACGCCATGCTCAACCTCTCGAAGGGCAAGAGCCTCAGGGTGGAAGTCTGGGGGAAGACGAAGGGCGAATGGCTATCGTTCAACCCGTTCGAGATACTTGTGGCCCAGGAGCCTATCGACGAATATCTGACCTATCGCCTCATCGAGCCGTCGTATGCAGGATGGTCGTTCATGGAGATTGCCCAGCGCAACCTCACCTCGTTCGACGAGACACAGGTCTTCAACAACGAGATTGCCTGCGACGACAGGGCCAAAGGCCAGTGCATCAACTGCCACAGCTATCAGAACTACAAGACTGATAATATGCTCTTCCACGTGCGCCTCTCCAATGGTGGCACGGTAATTGTGAACGATGGCAAGGTCTCGAAAGTTGATTTGAAACGCGACTATACCATCTCCGCCGGAGCTTATCCGGCATGGCATCCTACTGCCAAGCTGGTAGCCTTTGCAGCCTGCATGACGCGGCAGGCATTCCATACGGCACATCCCAACAAGATTGAGGTCTTCGACCTTGCCAGCGACCTGATCCTCTACGACGTGGCAACCGACTCGGTGAGCATCATCAGCAACGATTCCACCCTTTTAGAGGTGTATCCCACATGGTCACCCGATGGCAAATATCTCTAT
Source organism: uncultured Bacteroidales bacterium (assembly GCA_905235375.1). GTDB lineage: Bacteria > Bacteroidota > Bacteroidia > Bacteroidales > UBA3663 > Liminaster. The sequence goes on along the minus strand of CAJOLH010000040.1, from coordinate 46,648 downwards.
TACTGCAAGACCGTCCCACTTCCCGAGGAGTTACGCGACAAGGATATCATATCAACCTACCGGAAAGTGCAATACAACCTCTATCGCCGTCCGTTCGACTTGGCAACGCACAGCTTTGGCGACGAAGAGCTCGTCTATGATGCTGCCTCGCATGACAAGAGCGCAACATTGCCTCGCGTCAGTCCCGACGGCCGCTATCTGCTCTTCGCCCAAGGGCAGTATGGATGTTTCCACATCCGGCATAGCGATGGCGACATTGCCTGTATGCCGCTCGACGGGCAGGCGCTTCCGTCAGTCGATCTCACCAACCTGAACAGCGAAGGGTTTGCCGAAAGCTACCCCACCTGGTCGAGCAACGGACATTGGATCATGTGTTCCAGCCGCCGAGGAGATGGCAACTTCACCCATGTCTATTTCTCCTATTTCAAGGATGGAAAAGCCGCGAAAGCCTTCCTTTTGCCGCAGGAAGATCCCGAATCCGACACCTTCCGTCTGAAGTGCTACAACCGTCCGGAGTTCATGATCGAACCCGTCCGCATCAGCATCAAAGAATTTAGTCAGGTACTCCAATGAAACCTTCATTCCTTTACACCCTCCTTTTCGGAGTGGCAGTTGTCCTCTTCTTCGGACTCGCCTATCCGCATCATCTGCATTATCAGGAGCAGTTCCAGCTTTTCCTCTTCGACAGCACCTACGTTTGGGACATCATCCGCTTGCCAGGCAGCATAGCCGACCTGCTCGGTCGCTTCTGCACGCAGTTCTTCCTTTTTGCCTGGGTGGGCGCCACTATCATTGGGGTGCTGCTCTCGCTGGTGCAGCTGCTGACACTCCGATTGGTCGGGTGGGGACGGCTGTATGGTCTGAGCTTTATGCCCTCGTTGCTGCTCTGGCTCTTTCTGCTTGACGAGAATGCGCTGTTGGGTGGCGTTTGGGCAATGTTGCTCACGCTGCTCGCCTCGTGGGGTTTCGACAAGCTGCCTGACGGCGGGATGCGACGCGTGCTGCTCCTTGTTGCCGTGCCTGTGCTCTATTGGGCGGCGGGACCCGTCAGCGTGGTATTCCTTCTCCTGCAGTCACCGCACCCCGAGCGCTCGCTCGCCTATTTCGCTCCGTTCGCACTGCTTGCCGTCATGCTTGCCTTACTGCCACGCTTTCTCCCTGTTCCTGTCGATCGTTTATGGGTCGGCATACATTATCATCGCTTCCCTACGGAAGTTGCAACCATGCTATGGGCTGCCGCCCTGTCGGTCATCGTCATTGCGCTCTTAGGGCACTTCAGCCATAGTCGGGACAATGCTTCCTCGTCACTCATTCCCCATGTCTCGTGGGTGGTTGTGGCTATCTGTATGGGATGCCTCGTGTGGCGCAACAGCAATTTCAAGGCAGAACGGGTGATGAAATACGACTTCATGGCATGTCACCAGCAATGGAACCGCATCCTTCAGACCATCAGCACCGAAAAGCCCAACAATCAGATTGGCGTGACGGTGCAGAACCTTGCCCTGGCGATGCACGGCAAGCTCATCGACCACCTGTTCGATTATCATCAGAATGGCCTCGCAGGGTTGCTGCCCGATGTCAAACGCGATGCCACCAGTCCTCTGCCCACAGCCGAAGCATACTATCAGCTGGGCATGATTGCCATGGCGCAGCGGACGGTGTTCGAAGCGCAGGAGGCGATCCTCGACTTCCAAAAGAGCGGCAGATGCTACAAACGGCTCGCACAGACCAATCTGATTGGCGGAAGCTACGAAGTGGCACGCAAATACCTCCTGGCGCTGCAAAAGACGCTCTTCTATCGTGAATGGGCGAACGAAACTCTACAATTGCTGGGCGACGAGCAGGCCATAGCCAGCCATCCCGAATACGGGCGCCTGCGCCAGATGGCGTGCAAAGATGACTTTTTCTTCGGCGACCACGTGACGCCGGACCTGCTCCAAAACCTCTACCTCAGCAACCCCGACAATCACCTCGCCTATCAATATCTGATGGCCTACCATCTGCTGACAGACAACCGCAACAACTATAGCAAATCCCCTCGTCAGACGTCCGCAAAGCAATAATTACACGCAAGGATACCCTTTTTTGGCCAAGATTGGTCATACCGCAATCGGATAAAGCATCCTGTCGCGCATCAGAGTGCTTCATCTGTTCGAGGCATGACCAATCTTGGCTGAAAATGGTCATTCTTCTGCGGGAGCATAACCAATCCTGACCAAGAAAGGGTATGCGCCGAAAGTGCGAGTCCAATTTACGAACGTAAAATGGACTCGTCCGATAGCAGCATGACCAATCCTGGCTAAGAAAGGGTATGCGCCGAAAGTGCGAGTCCAATTCACTATCGTAAAATGGACTCATCCGATAGCAGCATGACCAATCCTGGCCGAAAAAGGTCATTCTCCGAACTGAGCAAGCATCCTGTCGCGCATCAGAGTGCTTTATCTGTTCGAGGCATGACCAGTCTTGGCTGAAAATGGTTATTCTTCTGCGGGAGCATAACCAATCCTGGCCAAGAAAGGGTATGCGCCGAAAGTGCGAGTCCAATTCACTATCGTAAATTGGACGCATACCAGCGGGGAATAGAAATTTAGCGTACGGAATCTGTTTGCAGCTATTGATGGTCAGGCTTCCAACATTCTGCGCACAGTATTAGCAATATTCAACGTTGCAATATTCTTGCGCATCGCCTCTTCGAGCGCGATATCCGGAGAATTGATACATTCCACCCTGGAAAAACCTGCTTGTAGCAACGGGGCGCGGTCGCTGACCCGTCCTGCAATCAGGCAGACAGGGATATTTCGGGATTGCTCGAGGATTCCTACGGGAAGTTTACCCATCAGCGTCTGCCTATCGGCCGAACCCTCGCCGGTGATGACAAGATCGGCATCGCGAACAAGTTGCTCGAAACGGATTGTTTCGAGCAACAGCTGTATTCCCGGTTTGCATGACGCATCAAGGTATTGCAGAAACGCATAGCCAAGTCCACCAGCGGCGCCTGCGCCCTCCATCTGCGAACGGTCGAAGCCGAAATGGCGGGCAGAGACTTCGGCGAACTTTCTTGCCCGTTCGTCCAATCGGGTCACCATCTCGGGCGTTGCACCCTTTTGTGGAGCGAAAACAAAGGCAGCCCCATTCTCTCCACACAGGGGATTCCTTACGTCGGTGGCTATCGTGAAACGTACGTCCTTCAGTTCCTCGAAGTCCTCCCATCGCTCATTCACCGCAAAGGCATCGACAATGGCGCGGAGCATTCCCATGCCCGCATCGCTCGTTGCACTGCCTCCAAGACCTACGATGACGTGGCGGGCACCTTTCCGAACGGCATCGACCACCAGCTGGCCTGTACCGTAGCTTGTGGCGACCATCGGATTGCGCTCTTCCTGCGTGAGCAGTGTCAATCCACTGGCTTGGGCCATTTCAATTACGGCAGTTTCCTCCTTCAACAGATACCTTGCCGTGACTTCACGCATCAGCGGATCGCTGACAGTCACCGCCATCAGTTCTCCTCCGATGGCTGCATGAAAAGCCTCCAGAAACCCTTCGCCTCCATCGCTGACGGGCACCTGCACAATTTCCGCATCAGGGCACACCTGACGTATGCCCTCAGCCGCCGCCCGATTGGCTTCGACCGAAGTCATGCAACCCTTGAACGAATCTATTGCAACGATTACCTTCATTTCTCCCTCACTTCCATCATTTCTCTACCACTCCCATCGGCTTGCGATAGTCTGCATTGATAAGACGGACGGCCTCCACGTTGTCGAACTCGACGCGGGCACGAATGAAATCGGGCACGTTGTACGACATGAAGAGCTCGCGATAGAAGCGGCGAGGATTCTTCTGCGGAAGCATAAAGGGCTTGGTAGCGTGACCCTCGGCATCGATGTGGGTGAAGTAGGGACGGGTGAAGAGACCGTCATCGCGGCGCGAACTGAACACCATCCAGCGCGAATTACTGCTCCAATTGTGGAAGCTTTCGGTGTCGTCACTATTGATCTCTTCCATCGGGCGACACTCCCCAGTCTGCAGGTCGAGCATCCAAAGGTCGGCTTCGTGATGCCAGATGCTGAACTGCCCGTAGTTCGCCACCGAATAAACCAAGAAGCGGCCATCGTAGCTGGGACGGGGGAAACAGACCGAGCAGCTGTCGCCATGGTCGATGACCCTTCGGATGGAAGAGCCGTAAGCCCCCTTGTCGGCATCGAAGTCGATGCTGTAGAGGCTATAGCGCACCGAATCGATCTGCATATTTCCCTCGGGAAGGGCATGTGCAGCAGAGAAATAGAGAGTGCGTCCATCGGCTGAAAAGACGGGGAAGGTCTCGTAGAGCGAGTCGGTCATGAGCGAAGGGGTGATGATGAGCTGATTGTGCTCGACGTCATAGACCTGAATATCCGAAGCTGTGTCGAACACCTCGATGCGGTTTGCATTGCGGCTGTGGAAAGTCTGTCGGGTGGTGTTGACGCTGTAGGCGATGTATTTGCCCGATGGGTGCCAGTAGGGATAGACGCAGAAGCCGAGGGTGCGATCGGTCTTGGTGTTGTAGGCCGTCAGTTTGCCCTCGTCGAGCAGCAGGGTTGCTCCATGATCTCCACGGATGTGAAGGCTCATGCGCGTCGGGTCGCCACGGTTGAAGCCGTGGCAGTTGACACAGCCCTGGAATTGCGTATTCTCGATGAGCGGTGTCTGCTCGAAGTTCGAAAGGTTACGCTGATAGATGCCCATCTTGCTCCACACCTCGTAGCCCGGTTCGATGAGGCGATAGCAGAGGCCGTAGTCGATGCTGTCGGTGCTGACGTAGAAGTGGAAAGGCTGATCGGCAAACTTGGCAGAGACGGTGACCGAGAGTGAGTCGCCTACATTCTGCGCAAGCAGTTGGTGCCAGTTGTCGAGGTCGAATCCCGTGGTCTCACGACCCTGGCCATGCAGCGTGTGGCCTTTCGCATCCGTGATGACGGCATCGACCAGCAGCGCATCGTCGCTCTTCATGCCGAAGTTGAGCGGAGCAATGCCAACAGGGATGGTCACATCCACATAGTCGGGGTAAATGTCGGGCAAAGAGGCATCATTCGTTGCATTGCTGACACGCTCGCCGCATGAGGCAAGGAAAAGGAAAGATGCAAGAAGGAAGAGGGAAAATGTTTTCATTCTTTCTATTATTAACGGGCACAAAGATAGAGATATTTTCGCTGAATTGCAAAATAATTATGATACTTTTTTAACAAATAAACTGCTAAAACCCGATATTTTCGGAATTGTGCAACAATTGGATAAAATTATACAACATATTATCAAATAAACCTCTTATCTTTGCACCGCTTAACACGCCGCCTAATTTCACATATTATAATTTTAACACAAAACGACATGACCAAGTCATTTGACATGAGAGCGCTTGCATTGACACTATTGATGATGGTGTCAACTGCCTTGTATGCGCAAGTTACAGTGTCGGGTGTGGTGACAGAAACTACGGGTGATCCCGTCATCGGGTGTACCGTTCGCGAAAAAGGCACGAACACCGGTACAATTACCGATATTGACGGAAACTACTCGATCAAGGTTTCGAGCGCCAACGCCACACTGCTATTCACCTACGTCGGCATGGAGGACCAGGAGGTCAAGATTGCCGGGCGCAAGACTGTGAATGTGGAAATGAAGAGCGACGACGAGTTGCTCGAAGAAGTTGTTGTTGTCGGCTACGGTACGATGAAAAAGTCCGACCTTGCCGGTGCATCGGTCACGATGGATGAATCGAAGATGAAAGGTTCGATCATCACCTCGCTCGACCAGTCGCTGCAAGGACGTGCCGCCGGTGTGCAGGCCACACAGACATCGGGAGCACCAGGCTCGTCGTCATCCATCCGTGTGCGTGGCACTGCCACCATCAATGCCAATGCCGAACCACTCTACGTTATCGATGGTGTCATCGTGCAGAGTCAGGGTTCCTCGGGTGCCGAATACGGCCTGGGTGATGCCCTCGGCAACGGCAAGGTCTCGACCATCTCTCCCCTTTCGACCATCAACCCTGCCGACATCGTCAGCATGGAGATCTTGAAGGATGCTTCTGCCACTGCCATCTATGGAGCACAGGGTGCCAATGGTGTAGTACTCATCACCACCAAGCGCGGACAGGCTGGCGACGCCAAATTCAGTTACGATGGCATGGTGGCTTGGAACCGTCAGACCAAACGCCTCGACATGATGAACCTGCGCGAGTTCGCACAATACTACAATGACCTGGTGGATCAGGGCGAATGCTCGGCCAATGCACAATACAGCGATCCTTCGGTGCTCGGCCTGGGCACCAATTGGCAGGACGCTGTCTTCCAGACTGCATTCCAGCATCAGCATCAGGTGAGCGCTCAGGGAGGCAACGACAAGGTGAAATACTTCGTTTCGGGCGGCTACATGGATCAGGATGGCACCATCATCGGCTCGGAGTTCGAGCGTTTCTCATTCCGCACCAACATCGATGCACAGATGAAGTCGTGGCTCAAGATGGGCCTCAGCGTCAGTTACACCGACACCGACGAAAGCCTTAAACTGGCCGACTCGGATCAGGGTCTTATCAACTACTCACTCACAACCATCCCCAGCATCCCCATCTACGACCTCGACGGCAACTATTCGAGCGTCAGCCAGGAAGGTTATACCAACCCCAACCCCATTGCCATGGCGCTGATGGACGACATCCTGCTTGCCCGTCAGAAACTCACGGGTAACGTCTTCTTCGACATTCAGCTGATGAAGAAACTTACCTGGCACTCGGAGTACGACTGGGATCTCGGCTGGTCGAAAGGCGAGCGTTACAAGCCTACCGTAAACCTCGGCACCTGGACACGCGATTCCAACACCAGCTCGGTGCAGAAGAACGCCAACAAGTTCTGGGCACTCAAGAACTACGTGACCTACGCCGACAAGATCGGTGAGCACTCGTTCACCGCCATGGTCGGACAGGAAGCATGGTCGAGCAACTGGGACTACGAGAACATACAGAACACCAACCTGCCCAGCGACGAGGTGCACAACCCTGCCCTTGGCGATGGCACACCTTCCATTGGCTATGGCTTTGGCGAAAGTTCGATGGCTTCGTTCTTCGCACGTGGCACCTATAACTACAACGACCGTTACCTCGCCACCTATACCTGGCGTTACGACGGTTCGTCGAACTTCGGTCCTCGCAACCGCTGGGCTGCCTTCAACTCGTTTGCCCTCGCCTGGCGTTTCAGCCAAGAGAGCTTCATGAATGACATCGACTGGATCAGCAACGGCAAGCTCCGTGTGGGCTGGGGACAGACCGGCAACTCGAACATCGGCGGTTACAAGTGGGGCGTTCCCCTCTCGATCATGAACACCGACTTCGGCAAATCCTATCGTCCCGCCCAGGTCGCCAACACCGGCATCAAATGGGAGAGTCAGGAACAGTGGAACATCGGTCTTGACCTTAACCTGCTGCACGACCGCATCGGCCTTGTTGTCGAATGGTACAACAAGGAATCGAAGGACATGCTGATGCAGCTCCAGCTGCCATCCTACATGGGCACTTCGGGCAACGGGTCATCAGCTCTTGCCGCTCCCTTCGGCAACTATGGTCAGATACGCAACCGTGGCTGGGAGTTCACCCTCAATGCCCGCCCCGTAGTGACCAAAAACTTCGAATGGAGCACAGAAGTTACCCTTTCTCTCAACAACAACAAACTTATATCCCTTAACGACGGCTCGGGCAACGCCACCCTCACCGGCTATGGTCAGTGGTCGGACGTAGTCAGCCTTACCCAAGTAGGTGAGTCACTCTTCAGTTTCTACGGCTATGTTACCGATGGCGTCTATCAGAACCTTGAGGACATTGAAACTTCGCCTAAGCCAAAAGCCTATTCCTCGAACGGTGTCTTCAGCCGCACTTCAACCACCTGGGTCGGTGACGTCAAGTACAAGGACCTCACCGGTGACGGCATCATCGATGAGAATGACCGCACCAACATCGGCTCGCCACTTCCGAAGTTCACCTTCGGCTGGAACCAGACTTTCCGCTACAAGGACTTCGACCTGAGCATCTTCATCAACGGTTCTTACGGCAACAAGGTCGCCAACTACATGGCGATGAAACTCACCCACATGAACTCAAGCTGGACCAACCAGTTGAAGGATGTCAACGACCGCGCCGTGCTCGAACCTATCGATGCCTCGATCGACTATTCTGCCGGCCGCGACATCAACGGAGTAACCGTATGGCACTGGTACGACGACATCACCAACGTCCAGGTCAAGAACAGCGGCACCAACACTCCACGTGCCACCCTCAACGACCCGAACGACAACGACCGTTTCAGCGATCGCTACATCGAAGATGGTTCATACATCCGTCTGAAGAACATTGCGCTGGGGTACACCTTCCCCAAGAAAGCGGTTAAGCGACTCAGAATCGACAATCTGCGCATCTACGGCAACATCCAGAACCTCCTGACGTTGACCAAATACAATGGCTACGACCCCGAGGTGGGCGTATCGCCTGCCAGCGCCAACGTGATGGGTCTGGACAACGGACGTTATCCTTCACCAACCACCTACTCTGTAGGTCTCAGCATCGGCTTCTAAATGTATCAATACAAAACACATCGTATTATGAAATATACATTAAATAAATATATAGCATTGGCTGCCTTGATCATAGGAGTAATGTCATCGTGCGATGACTTCCTTGACAAGCCGACCAAGGACGCCTACAACGCCGACAACTATTATCAGACCGACGACCAGTGCATTGCTGGTGTCAACTATCTGTACAACTCTCCCTGGTATGATTTTCAGCGTGGCTTCTTCAAGGTAGGTGAAGGTCTTTCGGGCAACCTCTATATGGGCAACAGTCCCTATCTCAAATTCACGGTCAATGGCTCCGACGAAGACCTCATCAATATGTCCTATTCCCTTTGGGCTGTCATCGGTCACAGCAACACGGTCTATAACAGCATCAAGGCCTCGTCGGGCAACATCTCCGAGAGTGTACGCAAACAATGTATGGGCGAATGCCTCGCCTGGAAAGCCATGGCGTACTTCTACCTCGTGCGCAATTTTGGCGAAGTACCTATCGTGCACAACAATGCCGAGTCGCTCAATGCCGGCGACTACAACACCTATCCCAAGGTAAAGCGCGCCGATGTCTATGAGTACATCCTCCTTACGCTCGAGAAGGCGATGGAACTTCTTCCTGAAACCAATGCACCAGGCCGTATCGACCGCTATTGTGCCGAGGCCTTGTTGGCAAAGACCTACCTGTCGATGGCCGGCATTTCGGGTGAGCTCAATCAGGGTTACCTCGACCAAGCCGCCGCACACGCCCTCCACGTCATCGAGAACTCTGGTCGCTCACTCATGGAGAACTTCAGCGACATCTATCGCCTGGCCAACAACAAATGCCAGGAAAGCCTCTATGCATGGCGTTGGACAGCCAACGGAAACGTCTGGACCGCACAGAACACCCTGCAGTCGGACCTGGGCATGACAGGCTTTGACGAATTTGGCGACTGCTGGGGCGACTGGACTTCCCCCTCGGTTGACCTGCAGGAGGCCTTTGGCGTGAAGCTTCTGGAGCAGACTCCCGACTCTTGGATCAATTCAACCGACACCCGACTGAAGGCTACGATGATGCTGCCAGGCTTCAAGTATGATTACTTCTGGCAGGATAAGGGCGGATTTGACTACCTGCGCTTCATCTACGACGACACCTTCTATGCCAGCTGTCGTGGTGAACTCGCATCATCTACCGGTGCCAACGTCGCGAAGCACCTTTATGGCGATGCCTACGACCATCAGCAGGGTGCCGGTCATTCTGCCGCCTACATGTACAACTCCTTGGCCACCCACATTCTCCGTCTGTCGGAAGTTTATCTCATCTATGCCGAAGCCAAGCTTCCCGCTTCGCAGGGCATCGATGCCACGACCTCCGACCCTAAGGCCGTGGAATGCTTCAACGCCGTGCATCAGCGCGCCGTTCCTTCTGCTACGCCCGTCACAAGTTTCAGTTGGATGGACATCTGGAAAGAGCGTCGTCTGGAGTTTGCCCTCGAAGGCGACCGCTGGTACGACTTTGTGCGCGTCAGCTACTGGAATCCCGACTTTGCCATCAGCCAACTCAAGGGACAGAAACGCAATTCGATGTGGGGCCTCGATGACCTCTACTCGGGCTATTACAGCAATGGCAGCTGGAACGTCACTACCAGCATGGGCTATGACGAAAACACAGCCGAACCTTACGTCGAAGGCCTAATGAGGCGTGATCCCGATACGGGCAAGAACTATTTCTATCTGCCTTTCCCAACCGAAGATGTGACCTTCAATCCCAATCTGGGCTCCAACGTGGATGGCCAGCATGTGGACATTCGCAACACCTACTCTTACGAATAGTCATTGATAAAGAAATAAGACAATGAATACACAATATAAATCCATCTTATGGGGTCTCATCGGCTCGGCTGCCCTCCTTGCAATGAGCAGCTGCGACGACACCCCGGATGCCTACGAAGTAGCAGGAGGTACGCCTACCGTCGATTACATCCGCTGCCTTTCGAGCGAAATCAAGGGCAACAACGATGACGAGAACACCGTTTACACCAACGGACAACTCGTCACCAGTGCCTCACCCCAAGCCGTGCTCTGCCTCGTGGGCTCTAACCTGCGCTCAGTCTATGAGATGTACTTCAACGACAAGAAGGCCATCCTCAACTCGAGCTATATCACCGACAATACACTCATCGTTTCGGTGCCAAGTTCCGTTCCTTCTTTGGTGACCGACAAGATCTACATGATCACCAAGAATCAGGATACCATCAGTTATGACTTCTCGGTGGTTATCCCTGCCCCACAACTTTCGGCCATGAGCTGTGAGTATGCTGCCGTCGGCGACGAGGTAGTCTTCACTGGCAACTACATGGTCGATGATCCCAATGTACCTCTGACCGTCACGTTCCGTGATGAGAGCGGCAAAGAAATCCCGGCCCACATCAAGTCCATTGCCGAAGACTACACCTCGTGTGTAGTTATCGTTCCCGAAGGTGCTGCCGAAGGTGCTGTTTCCATGACTTCCATCTACGGCACAACGGTTTCCTCGTTCCGCTATCTCGACACACGAGGCATGCTCTTCGACTTCGACGAAATCGCTCGCTCGAACCATGGCTGGCATGCCCAGACCATCACCACCGACGAAACGTCTATCAAAGGCAACTTCCTGCAGTTCGGCACGGGCGATGCAGCTCTTGCAGGCAGCGGCGACACTTGGGATGATTCGCACTTCCATTTCGAATACTGGGCAGGCAACTGGGCTGATCCCGAGACCTATGCATCCGACGACTGCGTACGTCTGAACGATGTGGTTGACTTCACCGACTATGCCAACATGACAGTCAAGTTCGAATTGTTCATCCCTTCAGATTATCCCTGGAGCGCCTGCGCAATGCAAATCATCTTCTCGGGTGTTGACCTTATCTCAAACGGAAATGCTGGAGCCACCGACATCTATGGCAACAAACTTGCCGGTTGCAACAACACCTACTTCCACGACGATGCCATCTCTCTGCCACGCGCCCTCTACCGTCCCTGGACCAGCACCGGTTCCTTCGATACGGGTGACAAGTGGATCACCGTTTCGATACCTATCGCCTCACAGTTCATCTACTACTGGGATGGCAGCGCAGCATCAGGCAGCCTCAATGCCGATTCGTTTGCTAACCTGGAACTCTTCGTTTCAGCAGGTGGCGTGGCCGGCACCGACTGCACACCTATCATGAAGATTGACAATATCCGTGTCGTACCGAACTAATAAAGCACAAGTATTATGAAAAAACTACTATATGTTCTGACAGCCCTCTGCACATTGCTGTTCACGGCAGTCTCCTGTTCGGAGGACAACCAACTCGACACCAATCAATACAAGGGAGGCGTCTCGCTCAACGCATTCGGCCCCAGTCCTGTAGCCCGTGGCGGACAGATCCGCTTCGTGGGCAACGGCCTTAATCAAATCACCAGTGTTGTTTTCCCAGGCAATGTTGTTGTGAATGAAATCAACGTCATCAGCGAAAACAGCATCATGGTCACCGTTCCCAAGGACGGACCGGAAGTTGGCCGTATCGAACTCAAGTACGCAGGTGGAAGCCTATTCACCGAGAGTGACATCACTTATACCGAACCCATCAGCATCGACAAACTCACGCCTGCAAAAGTCAAAGCGGGCGACCTGCTCACCATTGAGGGAGACTACCTCAACCTCATGAACGCAGTTGTCTTCGCCGTGGGTGACACCATCTTCGAAGATCAGTTCCAGGAGCATTCGCGCTATAAGATTGCCCTCTACGTGCCCGAAACGGCACAGACGGGACGTGTGGCCGTCAGCGACGGCGAACAGGTCGTTGAAAGTGAGGAGAACCTCATCGTCACCCTGCCTGCTATCGCCGAAATTACCAACCTTACCGGCAAGAAACCTGGTGATGCCATCACCCTCAAAGGCACTGATTTCGACCTCGTAAGGCGTCTTACCGTGGCTGAGACCGAGACCAAGTTCTCCATCAACAGTGAAGCCACTGAGATTTCGTTTGTCCTTCCCGACAACACTCCTGATGCAGCCACCATCTCTGTCTATCCTGCTTCTGATGTGGAGGTAGTCATTGCTTACATCGGCATGCAAGTACCTACCGAAATCGTTGCGACACCTGCAACGGGTCTGCGTAGCGGACAGAAGATCACCATCACAGGCAAGGACCTCGACGTAGTGAGCGGAGCCACCTTCCCAGGCGTGGAAAACCCTGTCGCTCCCGAAGAGCAAAGTGCCACCTCGCTGATGCTTACTGTTCCCGAAGGCACACAAAGCGGTGACCTCGTGTTGATATGCAAAAGCGGTGCAACACAGTCGGTAGCCATCGAAACAGCCAAGCCCGAACTCATCTCCTACAATCCTTCAACAATTTCGGCAGGAAGCATCCTCAATATCGTGGGCAAGAACCTCGACCTCATCAGTCAAATTACTTTTGCCGAGAACTGTGAGGTCAACAGCTTCATCTCGCAATCGGAGGCTGAACTGGTGGTTGTTGTTCCCGTGACTGCAGTTACAGGTGTGCTCGGTATCACCATGAGCAATGGTGAAACCGTCGAGTTCGGAAATCTTGATGTCGATTCTCCTGTCTTCTGTTTTATCCCCGAAATGCCAGGCGAGGACGTTGAACTCAAGGCTGGCAAAATGTTCAGTGTGGCCGTAGTCAATGGAGACAAGCTCATCGGCGTGCAAATCGATGGCATCGACTGTCAATACATCTTCGTCGATGACGAACTTTATATCCGCATCCCTGAAAATGCAGGTCGTTCGTCCGTCCTGAAACTCATCTCTTCGAACGGAGAGGTAGAATATGCACTGAGCGTCATCCCCAACACCGAACAGACCTTTGTCATCTGGACTGGCGCTGTCAAACTCGATGCCTGGAGCTTCAACTGGCAGTTTGGCGAAAATGTACAATCAACGGGCGAAAGTGCCACCGCCTTTGCCGATATGGGACTGCAGGCAGGTGACGTGATCCGCATCTGGGCTACCAACTTCAACGACTGGTGGCAGATACAGTTCTACGACGGACATTGGGGCGGCCAGAGCGAGATTGGCGTAGCCACCGGACTCAACAACGGAAACAACATCAACTCTGGCATCTATGACCTCAGCGAAGGTTATATCGAGATACCTGTTACTCCGACCTTGGCCGAACAACTCACCACCCTTACCGACTGGGGCTACTGCTGGATTATTCAGGGTGAAGGACTTATCGTCAATAAGATTGACGTGAAGCGCACCATCAGCCTCGAAACCGTGCTCTGGAAGGGCGAAGCTGTGGCCGACAACTGGACCAATCAGCCTACCTTCCTCAGCGACGGAGGTGCCGAACTTGCCGAGGCAGATGCCAAGGCCGGACAAACCATCCGTTTCTATGTCACTCCGATGGCCGATGAATGGGAGCTGCAAATTGTCGAGGGCCACTGGGGTCCCACCTATGCAAGTTTCGCCTACGATAACTGGGATCTTGCCGCCAACAATGGTGCTGTCTCTTTCACGCTCACCCAAGAAATGCTCGACGCTGCCTATTCCGTGCAGTATTGGGGCGGCGTATTCCTGGCTAACGGAACCCGCACAATCATCACCAAAATCACTGTCGAATAATTTCATATAGATTGTGAATGTTATGAAAACTATCAAGATTCTCCCCGTCCTCTGTGCATCGGCTGTCCTCTTCGGATGGACAGCCTGCATGGACACCGACGCACAATATACTGTCGCAGATTCGCCAGCTCCCACTTTCACTGGTATCATCTGCAACCAAACTGACACTTTGACCACATCGAGCAACACGCTTGCCACGGGCCTGCAACTTTATCCTGGCACTCACTCTGTAGCAATTATGTTTGACGAGAACATCGGCTTTGCCACTTCGACCAAAGACCGAATCCTGCTCAATGGTAATCCTGTCAACAATGCTGTGGTCTATGGCGCCAGCAATATTCTCAACATCGAATTTACGGCACCAGCAGTCTCAGAACTTGTCCTCACAATTCCTGCCGGAATCGTTTATGGTCCAAGCAAGAAGGCTAACGAACAGGACATCACCATCACATGGACTTCAATCAATGTCTCACCAGCCACCTCTCTTGTTAACGCGAATGCTACTAATGAGGCCAAGTCGCTTTACCAGACCCTGCTCGGCTACTACGGGCAGAAGATTCTGTCGGGCACGATGGCCAACGTCAACTGGAACAACGATAATGCCGAACAGGTCTATCGTTGGACTGGCAAATACCCAGCCATCAACTGCTACGACTTCATTCATTTGCCTTTCGATGGCACATGGATCAACTATTCCGACATGACCCCAGTGTCCGATTGGCACAATGGAGGTGGCATCGTGGCTGCCATGTGGCACTGGAACGTACCTTCTGAAGAACCAGAAGTCGAACCTACTCCACAGCCTGGAGAAGACGAGACTGTTCTTGCAAATGAAGAGAAGGTAATGCCCTCCGACTGGTCGGGATGGTATAAGATTGAAGCTACAGCGTTAAGCAATGCCAAGGAAGGTGACGTCATCACTGCTCTCACCAAGGACGTGGCAGCAGGCGCACAGGGTTCGTTCAAGGACGGCAGCACATGGGGCGGCCTCGTCGATGGCAATGGCACTTCGTATGAATACTTCGACATCACAGGCGACTTCTCCATCACTCTCGATGCCACACTCCTTGCAGCCATCCAAGCCAATGGTCTCATTATCTCAGGCCACGACTACACGCTCACGGGCGTTACCCTGTCGTCAAAGGCTGCTGCACCCCAACGTGCACCCAAGGCCAACATCCAATATACAGCACGCCCTGACGAAACAACCTTCATGCCGAGCAACTGCCTCGTCGAAGGTACCTGGGAGAACAAGGTTTGGAGCGAAGACCTTGCCAAGGTGGCCGGTTACCTCAAGACGATGCAAGAAATGGGTATTGCCGTCATCTGGCGTCCCTTCCATGAGGCCAAGGGCAACTACGATGTCTATCAGGCAGGCACAGGAGCCTGGTTCTGGTGGGGCAAAGAGGGACCTGAGGTTTGCAAGCAGCTTTGGGTTACCATGTACGACTACATGAAGGCGCAAGGCGTCAACAACCTCATCTGGGTTTGGACCGACATCCCGACTGCCATTGATCCCCGATGGTATCCTGGCGATGCATACGTTGATATCGTAGGCGTGGACATCTACGGCGAACATGATGCAGCAAGCATCAACAGCATCCATAAGCAGCTGCAATATACCTATCCCAACAAGATGGTGACCCTCTCGGAGTGTGGCGATGTGGCCGATGCTGGTGCCCAGATGGAGGCAGGTGCCACTTGGTCGTGGTTCATGCCATGGTATGAGGGAGAAGGCACAGCCTATGCTCCGATAGAATGGTGGCAGAATGTCATAAACAGCCCCCATGTCATTACGCGTGACATGCTCAAGTAACATATCATTCTTTTTACACTCAGGAGTTTCCCCTATGAAGTCGAAACTCCTGAGCCAATTCTAATCTATTATACTTTGCAATGGAAACTAAAGTGTTTGGTCACTTCGATGATACCAACCGCGAGTACGTCATCACCGACCCCGCAACACCATTCCCTTGGATCAACTACCTCGGGAACGAAGATTTCTTCGGTCTCATCTCCAACACAGCGGGCGGCTACAATTTCTACAAGGATGCCAAGTTCCGCCGCATCACCCGCTACCGCTACAACAGTGTGCCCATGGACAATGGAGGACGCTACTTCTACATCAACGACGGAGGCACGGTGTGGAACCCTGGATGGAAACCCTGCAAGACTCCCCTCGACAGCTACGAGTGCCGTCATGGCATGAACTATACCCGCATCACCGGCTCGAAGAACGGGGTGAAGGCCTCCGTGCTCTTCTTCGTGCCGCTCAAGACTTGGGCAGAAGTGCAGAAGGTCACTCTCACCAATCAAAGTGCCGAAGTTAAGCATCTCAAACTCTTCTCGCTGGCAGAATGGTGCCTGTGGAATGCTGCCACCGACATGGAGAACTTCCAGCGCAACTGGTCAACGGGCGAAGTGGAGATTGACGGATCGACCATTTACCACAAGACTGAATACAAGGAACGACGCAACCACTATGCATACTACACGGTCAACGTTCCCGTGCAAGGCTACGATACCGACCGCGAAACGTTTGTCGGACTCTATAATGGTTTTGAGGCTCCCCAATGCGTCATGGCCGGACGTCCCGCAAATTCGTTGGCCCATGGCTGGTCACCCATTGCAAGTCATTACATCGAAGTAACGCTCCAGCCTGGCGAATCGAAAGACTTCATCTTCCTGCTTGGCTATGTCGAGAACGAGCAGGACGAGAAGTTCTCGAAGGAGGACATCGAACGCAAACGGAACGGCACACTCATCACCTCGCAGGATAACGACGTGACGCTGGTCAACAAGCGGAAAGCCCACGAGACCATCCAAAGATTCTCGACCACAGAAGCCGTCGATGCCGCATTCGAGGAACTTCGTGCGATGTGGGACAACCTGCTCGACAAGTATGTGGTCAGGAGTGGCGACGAGCGACTGGACCGAATGGTCAACATCTGGAACCAATACCAATGTATGATCACGTTCAACTTCTCACGCTCGGCTTCGTTCTTCGAGAGTGGTGTGGGCCGAGGCATGGGCTTCCGCGATTCGAACCAGGATCTGGTGGGCTTTGTGCATCAGGTACCCAGCCGAGCTCGCCAGCGCATCATCGACATCGCATCCACCCAGTTCCCCGATGGCGGTTGCTACCATCAGTACCAGCCGCTCACCAAACGCGGCAACAATGACATCGGCGGCGGCTTCAACGACGACCCGATGTGGCTCATCTTCGGCACCATCGCCTACATCAAGGAGACGGGCGACTTCGGCATCCTCGACGAAATGGTGCCTTGGGACAACCAGCCTGGCACCGAAGTCACCTTGATGGAGCACCTGCGCATCTCGTTCAATCACGTGGTCGAAAACCTCGGTCCTCACCGTCTGCCCCTTATCGGCCGCGCTGATTGGAACGACTGTCTTAACCTCAACTGCTTCTCATGGGATCCCAACGAGTCATTCCAGACCACTGAGAACAAGACCGAAGGCTCAAAGGCCGAATCGCTGATGATAGCGGGTCTCTTCGTCTTCTGCGGCAAGCAATACGTCGAACTCTGCCAGGCCATCGGCGGCAAGGCGCTCGACGAAGCCAAGCGTGCACAGCAATGCATCGACGAGATGGTCGAAGCCGTCAAGCAGCATGGTTGGGATGGCGAATGGTATCTGCGCGCCTACGACTTCTATGGCAATAAAATAGGTTCGAAGGAAAACGAGGAAGGCAAGATCTTCATCGAATCGCAGGGCTTCTGCACCATGGCTGGTATCGGCCTTGAAGATGGCATGGTTGATAAAGCGCTCGATTCCTGCAAGCAATACCTCGACTGCGAACACGGCATGGTGCTCAACAATCCCGCCTACACCACTTATCATGTCGAGATGGGCGAAATCAGTTCGTACCCTGCCGGCTACAAGGAGAATGCGGGCATCTTCTGCCACAACAATCCATGGGTCATCATCGGTGAAACCGTGGCAGGTCGTGGCAACGATGCCTGGGAACACTACACCAAAATCTGCCCGGCCTGGATCAAAGACCAAACACTGCACAAGGTCGAACCTTACGTTTATTGCCAGATGGTAGCAGGCAAGGATGCTGCCAAGCCTGGTGAAGGCAAAAACTCCTGGCTGACGGGCACTGCCGCCTGGAACTGGTACACCATCACACAGTTCATCCTCGGCATCAAACCGACCTACGACGGCATCGAGATTGACCCCTGCATTCCTGCCGACCTCAAGGAGTACAAAGTGAAACGAATACTTCGCGGCATCGAATTCGACATCACCTTCAAGAACCCCAACGGCAAGCAGAAGGGCGTCAGCTGCATTACCGTCGATGGCAAGGTCATTGAGGGCAATGTCATCAAGGCGACCCCAGGCAAACACGTCGTCGAAGTTATAATGTAAAGTTTTCTTTATTCTGATTATTTCGGAATTCCGATATAACGGGATAACGGAATTTCGGAATATCGGAATCCCAAGACAACGAAATCCCCCAATAATATGAAAAACATTCTTCTTCTCGCCTCTTTGGCATTAACACTGATGGTCTCCTGCGGCAAGAAGGCGCAGACAGACAGCGAGGCACAAGCTACTCCCGCCCAGGGTCTCATCACACGTCTCGACAATCTTCGTCAGCAAGGCTATATGTATGGCCATCAGGACGACCCGTTTTATGGCATCACATGGCAATGGGAACACGGACGCTCCGACACCTACGAACTCGTAGGCGACTATCCCGCCATCATGGGCTTCGACCTTGGAGGCATAGAGATGGGCGATGCCAAGAACCTCGACTCCGTGCCTTTCGTCTGGATACGCGAAGAGGCTATCAAGCACGTTGAGCGCGGTGGCATCATCACCTTCAGCTGGCATCCACGCAATCCGCGAACCGGCAGCACGGCATGGGACGTTTCCGACACAACCGTCATCCACAATGTCTTGCCTGGCGGCGAGCAGCATGAGAAGTTCATAGGCTGGCTCAACTCCGTCACGACATTCCTCAAGACCATCACCTACAAGGATGGTTCGCCCATGCCCATCATCCTGCGCCTTTGGCACGAATACAATGGCTCCTGGTTCTGGTGGGGTCAAAAACTTTGCAGCGATGATGAGTTCAAGGCGTTCTTCCGCATGACCCACGACCACATCGCCCAGCAACTTCCCACCAACATCGTCTGGAGCTGCTCGCCCAATCTGCAAGGCAACTGGACCGAAGCGGCTTTCCTCTCTCGCTGGCCAGGTGACGACATCATTGACCTGGTGGGCGAAGACTGCTATCAATGGAGCATCGAGACCGAGGAAGATTTCATCCGTCAGGCTACCTCCGACATCCTCTTCCTCAGCAATTATGCCAAGGAACATGGAAAGATATTTGCCGTGACCGAATGTGGAATGCAGAACTCCCCTGTCGCCGACTGGTGGACGCGCATCTTCAAGCCCATCATCGACCAAGCCTATCTGCCAAGTTATTTCCTGCCATGGCGCAACTGGCCTGACGGACACTTCGGAGCTTCGAAAGATGCGAACACTGCCGACGACTTCAAGAACTTCTATGCCCAACCCAATACGCTTTTCCTAAAGGATTTACAATGATGAACTTCGAAGAACGCAAGGCCTTGATCGAGGCACAATACGAAGCCCTCATAAGCCGCAGGAACACCCCCATCGAGGGCAATGGCATCATCAATCGCTATGAATACCCCATTGTCACAGCTGCTCATGCACCACTTCTTTGGCGCTACGATTACAACCCCGAGACCAATCCATTCTTCATGGAGCGCATCGGTGTCAATGCCACCTTCAATGCCGGTGCCATCAAGTGGGGCGACAAGTACGTCGTGGTGGTGCGTGTCGAAGGCGATGACCGCAAGTCGTTCTTCGCCGTAGCCGAATCACCCAACGGTATCGACAACTTCCGCTTCTGGAATCATCCCATCACCCTGCCGGAGGCTCCCGAAGGGAGCTGTCTGCCCGGTCTCGACGCTCCAGCCACCAACGTCTATGATATGCGTCTCACCCGGCATGAGGACGGCTGGATCTACGGCCTCTTCTGCGTAGAGCGTCACGACGACAGTCAGCCAGGCGACCTCAGCGCAGCCACCGCCACCTGCGGCATTGCCCGCACCAAAGACCTTGTGAACTGGGAGCGTCTGCCCGACCTGCGCTCCAATTCCCAGCAGCGCAACGTCGTGCTGCATCCTGAGTTTGTCGATGGTAAGTATGCCCTATACACACGTCCGCAGGACGGATTCATCGACGCTGGTTCGGGTGGCGGCATCGGTTGGGCACTCATCGATGACATCACACATGCCGAAGTGAAGGAAGAGAAGATCATCAATGCCCGTCATTACCACACCATCATGGAAGTGAAGAATGGGGAAGGTCCTCATCCCTTCAAGACTCCAAAGGGTTGGCTTCATCTGGCTCATGGCGTACGCGGTTGCGCCTCAGGCTTGCGCTACGTATTATATATGTATATGACCGCGCTCGACGATCCCACTCGTGTCATTGCTCAACCCGGCGGTGCATTTATGGTGCCCAAGGATGAGGAGTATATCGGCGATGTCATGAACGTTCTCTTTGCAAATGGTTGGATTGCTGATGGCGGCACAGGAGCCGACATGCACCAAACGGATGACAAGGTATTTATCTATTATGCTTCGTCCGACACACGCCTGCACGTAGCCACTTCAACCATCGGCCAGCTTGTCGATTACTGCATGAACACGCCAAGCGACAAGTTCACCACTGGCGATAGCGTCAAGACGCGCAACCGTCTCATCGACCGCAACCTCGCCTTCCTAAACCAGCAATAATTATTAATTGTTATTTGTTAATTGTTATTTGTTAATTAATACCTTATGGCAACACTCAAAGAAAAAATCGGCTATGCCCTGGGTGATGCAGCGGCTGGCGGCATCACATGGAAAATCATGTCCATCGCCTTCCCCCTCTTCTTCACCAACGTATTTGGCCTCACCGTAGCCGACACGGCCACGCTGATGCTCATCGCCCGTATGTTCGACGTGGTTACCGATCCGCTGATGGGCAGTCTCGCCGACCGCACACAGTCACGCTGGGGCACCTATCGCCCCTGGCTCATCTTCGGCGCCATCCCCTTCGGCCTCATCTTCGCCCTGCTGCTCTTCACGCCCGAATTTGGTCCCGTGGGCAAGCGCATCTATGCTTACTCGCTCTACCTGCTGATGATGGCCATGTACACGGCGGTCAACGTTCCCTACGGCTCGCTGCTCGGCGTAATGACCAACGATGACAACGAGAAGAACCAGTTCTCTTCCTACCGCATGGTCGGAGCCTATGCCATGGGCTTCATCACGCTGTTCACATTCCCCTACATTATCGAATTGATTGGTGGTGAAAAACTTGCCTGCCGACGGCACTTATACCATCGCAGCCAAACAGCATCAATATGCTGTCATCGGTGCCATCTTTGGCATAATCGCTGCTGCAGGCACATTGGCTTGCGGGCTACTCACCAAAGAGAGGCTGAAACCCGTCAGGGCAGAGAAATTCTCGTTCAAGCCGTTCGCCGATCTGTTCAAGAACAAACCCTGGATCTACCTCACCCTCATTGGCATCTGCACCAACTTCTTCAATGGTTTCCGTTATGCCGTGGCAGGTTATCTGATGGAATACTGTCTCCATGGTGATGTCACCGTAAGTGGACTCATCATCAACTACACCGTGTTCATGACCTTTGGAGAGGTCACCTGTATGATTTTCGGCGGTCTATCGCCCAAGTTCACCCAGTGGATGGGATCCAAGCGCAAGGCTTTCACCGTGGCAGCCATCATCTGTGCCATCTTCTCCACACTCTTCTTCTTCGTTCCCCAGGATCCTGCCTACATCTGGGCACTCATCGCAATCGTTATACTCACTTCGATAGGCATTGGCCTCTATTCGCCCCTGCTTTGGTCGATGTATGCCGATGTGGCCGATTACGCAACCGAGAAAAACGGCACGTCTTCCACAGGCCTCATCTTCTCCTCTGGCACCATGGCGCAGAAGTTCGGCACAGCCATCTCCGGCTCCCTTGTGGCACTCCTGCTTGGCTTCTCCGGCTTTGTGTCGGGCACCGATCCTGCCACAGGGCAGACCGTTGTCACCATCTCCGACATCGAGTCGGTGAGGTCAATGATCTGGGCGCTGTTCTCGCTCTTCCCTGCTGCCATCATTCTCATCATGCTCTACCTTCTCTATAAATACCCCATCAGGAAATAGTCATGACCGAGATTGCGCAAATCAAGGCCGAAATGCAGGATGTTGTTGAGCACAACATCCTGTCATTCTGGTTCGATCGGATGCAAGACCGCAGCCGACGAGGTTTCTACGGTAGGATGCGAGGCGATGGCACCTTGGTGCCCGAAGCGGACAAGGGTTGTATCCTGAATGCACGCATCCTTTGGAGTTTTTCGGCCGCCTATCGCGTGCTCCGCAAACCTGACTATCTGATGGCTGCTACACGTGCCAAAGACTATATCCTCGAACACTTTATCGACAAAGAGCATGGCGGAGCTTACTGGTGCCTTGATGCCAAAGGCAATCCCCTCGACACCAAGAAGCAGTTCTATGCCATCGGCTTTGTCATCTACGGCCTCTCCGAATATGCCCGTGCCACAGGTGACTCAGAGGCTTTTGACTATGCCATCCGACTCTACGACTGCATTGAGCAGCATAGTTGGGACCCACAATTTGGCGGTTACATCGAAGCCTGCACACGCGAGTGGGGCACAATAGCAGATATGCGTCTCTCCGACCTCGATGCCAACTATCCCAAGTCGCAGAACACCCACCTCCACATCCTCGAACCTTATACCAACCTCTTCCGCTTGATGCAGGAACGACCCGAACTGATGAAGGAACGGCCCTGCCCCCTCCCTACCGAGGAAGGCTGGAGTGAGGTTTACCTTCGCGTCGAAAAGTCGCTGCGCCAACTCATCGACATCTTCTGCGACAAGATTCTCAATCCCGCGACCCACCACCTCGACCTCTTCTTCGACATGGATTGGACACGCGGTGCAGGTTGGCTCGAAAGCTACGGTCATGACATCGAATGTTCCTGGCTCATGCATGAAGCCGCTCTCGTCCTTGGCGACAAGCAGGTGCTCCAGAAGGTGGAACCCATCGTCCGCCTTGTTGCCAAGGCAAGCGAAAAGGGACTCAACGCCGACGGTTCGATGACCCATGAGGCCAACCTCGATACCGGTCATGTCGATGCCGATCGTCATTGGTGGGTACAGGCCGAAGCCGTCGTGGGGTTCCTCAACATCTACCAGCACTTTGGCGACACCGATGCCCTACAGCACGGCCTACGCTGCTGGCAGTACATCAAGGAAAACCTCATCGACTGGAAGAACGGCGAATGGTACTGGAGCCGCGATCCCCAAGGCAACATTAACCTCAAGGACGATCACGCCGGATTCTGGAAATGCCCCTACCACAATACACGAATGTGCCTCGAAATCATCGAAAGAAAGTTTCCCCTCACAACACCACATCCCCTATGAAAAATTCCCTCCTCCTGTTTCTGAGCCTCGTTCCTGCGATGGCACTTGCCGACAAGGTGGAACTCCGCACCCCGAACAACAGTTTCGTCATCGAACTCAACAAGGGTGCCGAACCTCAGTTCCTCTACTATGGTCCCGCTCTCAAATCGCAGGACATCGAGAATCTTGAGAAAGCCAACAATGCCAACGGGAGTCGTTCCGACCTCTATCCCGCCTACGGTGCCACACACACGCAGAACGAGGTCTGTCTGGCCATGCGTCATGCCGATGGCAACATGTCCACCCAGATGCTTATCGACACATGGAACGAAAGCAATGTCAACGACCTTGCCCCCAATGGTGCCAAGCGCACAGGCCAGCTCCTCACCATCACACTTCGCGACCCGCTCTACCCCATCGCGGTCAACCTCTACTATCTTGCCTACGATGATGTAGATATGATCGAGTCGTGGACCGACATCACCAACGGCGAGAAGAAGACCGTCACCCTCACACAGTTCTACAATCCCCTGCTTCCCGTACGCCGTGGCAACGTGTATTGGACCCACTTCAACGGGGCTTGGGCCAACGAGGCACAGCTCATCGAACTGCCTCTTGCCAATGGCCTTGCTGAGGTCAAGAACAAGGATGGAGTGCGCAATGCCGCTACCGACCGCAACGAAATTATGCTTTCGCTCGACGGCCCTGCTCGCGAGAACGAAGGCAATGTCATCGGTGCTGCCCTTTGCTACAGCGGCAACTTCCGCATCACTATCGACACGGACGAGTCGGACTATCACCAGTACTTCGCCGGCATCAACCCCGACAACAGCGAATACCACCTCAAGCGTGGCGAAACATTCACCACTCCACATTCCGCCTACACCTACAGCACACGCGGCACCAACGGAGCAACCCAAGCCTTCCACGACTGGGCACGCAAATATCAGTTGCGCCATGCCGACCAGGAGCGTATGATACTTCTCAACTCCTGGGAGGGTGTCTATTTCAACATCAACCAGGAAGGCATGGACCAGATGATGAAGGACATCGCTTCGATGGGAGGCGAGCTCTTCGTGATGGATGACGGATGGTTCGGCGGCAAGTATCCCCGCAACATCGACAACTCCTCGCTCGGCGACTGGGTGGTCGATACACGCAAACTCCCCGATGGCATCCCCGGCTTGCTGCGCGATGCCAAGAAGAACGGCGTGAAGTTCGGCATCTGGATCGAACCAGAGATGGCCAACACCGTTTCCGAACTCTACGAGGCACATCCCGATTGGATCATCAAGGCACCAGGCCGCGAACCTGTGCAGGGACGCGGCGGTACACAGGTCGTCCTCGACCTCACCAACCCCAAGGTGCAGGATTTCGTCTTCAGCATCTTCGACAACCTGCTCAGCAACTACCCCGAGATTGCCTACATCAAGTGGGATGCCAACGCTCCGGTGATGAACCATGGCAGCCAATATCTGCCGATGGACGAACAGAGCCACCTCTACATCAAATATCACGAAGCACTTATCCAGCTCTGCCAGCGCATTCGCGCAAAATACCCCGATGTCGTCATTCAGGACTGTGCTTCGGGTGGTGGACGCGCCAACTATGGACTGCTCCCCTACTTCGACGAGTTCTGGGTGAGCGATAACACCGATGGCCTGCAGCGCATCTTTTTGCAGTGGGGCACATCGTACTTCTTCCCTGCCATTGCCATGGCTTCCCACATCTCGGCTGTGCCCAACCATGCCGTGTTCCGCACCACTTCGCTCAAATATCGCTGCGATGTGGCCATGTCGGGTCGTCTCGGCATGGAGATACAGCCCAAGAACATGACCGACGACGAGAAGGCATTCTGCCGCCAGGTCATCACCGACTACAAGCGCGTGCGCCCTGTCATCCAGTTCGGCGACCTCTATCGCCTCCATTCTCCTTACGCTGGCGACAACCTTGCCTCGTTGATGTACGTCAGCAAGGACAAGCAGCGGGCTGTCTTCTTCTGGTGGAAACTTGAGACATTCAGAAACCAGCATGTGCCTTGCATCAAGATGGCAGGTCTCGACCCCGACAAGTATTACACCGTGCATGAACTCAATCGCATCGACAACAAACCATTGCCCTGCGAAGGCAAATCCTACAGCGGAGCATTCCTTATGCAGACGGGTCTTGAAATGCCATACACCCACGACGTTGACTACAATAAACTCAACGATTGGGCGAGCCGCGTCCTCCAGTTTACTGCCGAATAAATGAACTAATTTCTGGTTCTATTATCTTCCGATATTTATTATTGTGTGGTCTAAACCCTGGAAATTCGCCGAAGGTTTCGCTATAGGAACAGGACTCATACTTATGGGTCTGATGTTGCAGTTCACCATCGGTCCTATCGATTGGAGGTTGCTCGAATATCCATTCAATACAATTCTTCTGGCTATTTATGTGCTTGTGCTCGGCATCCTCTATGCCGTGCGCAAGCACGTTTATGTCATAGAATGGACGATGACCATCTATGCCGCAGTCCCAGCTCTGGCCTATGGTGTCCTTGTCACTTTGCTGCTGGGGCTAACCGGTTGGGACATGATGCTTCGTTCGTGGCCGTTCATATTGGTCTATTTTTGGCTGATGAACATTCTCGGCCTTATCACCATTCGTCGCATCCTGCACTTCTCGCAGGGAAGCATCGTCAGTAACCTCTGCTTCATCTGCAATCATCTCGGTCTTTTCATGGCGATGGTTTGCGCCGCCCTTGGAAATGCCGACATGCAGAAGTGCAGACTCACAGCCAAAGTCGGTCAGCCCGAATGTCGAGCCATCGATTTAACGGGCACACAGATGCCTCCAAAAATCGTCGAACTGCCTTTGTCCATCGAACTGCATGACTTCATAATCGACGAATACCCTCCCAAGTATGTGGTCATCGACAATGAGACCGATATGACCATCAACGATAGTCCATGGGTGATTCGACAAGATAGCATCTGGGAGTATGCTGCCATCGTCTATGGGCGCAAGGACTCGCTCGGCAATCAGGATATGGACCGCTATGTCGAATGGCATTCGATGGGAGCCTGTACTGCAGCGTTCATCACAGCCATCCGATATGCTTCTGCCAAGGAGGCAGCCGATGCAAAGAGTGAACCTCTCGATACGAAACAGGGCTGGGTAAGCTGCGGCAGTTTCATGTTCCCTAACAGGGCGCTGCGTCTCGATTCACTCTATAGCGTTGTGATGCCCGAACGCGAGCCAAAGAGATACGCTTCCAGTGTCACCGTCTATATGGGCAACAACCAAAAGACAGATGGCATCATTGAGGTCAATAAGCCCCTCGAAATCGACGGATGGAAAATCTATCAGGTCTCCTACGATACGGCTCTTGGACGATGGTCCGACACCTCCGTGTTCGAACTTGTCAGCGACCCTTGGCTCCCTTGGGTGTATTTAGGCATCTACATGATGCTCGCAGGCGCAGTTCTCACCTTCATCACCGCCGGAAATAAGAAAAAATAGCCATGCTCCTCTCCTGGCAACACTTCCCCTATTTCGCCATCCCCTCGGTATTGCTGTGGGCACTTGGCACCTATTACTCCTTCCGCGAGAAGAAGACGCTCACTGCCACCTTCACCCTGCTCGGCATAGCCCTCTTCTTCGCCTTCATCTGCGGCCTATGGATCAGCCTTGAGCGTCCACCCTTGCGCACCATGGGCGAGACGCGTCTCTGGTATTCGTTCTTTCTCCCCGTGGCCGGCATCATCACATGGAGTCGATGGAAATATCGCTGGATTCTTTCCTTTTCGACCATCCTCGCTCTCGTCTTCATTTGTGTCAATCTCTTCAAGCCTGAAGTGCATGACACCACGTTGATGCCCGCTTTGCAGAGTCCCTGGTTTGCCCCACATGTCATCGTCTATATGTTCTGCTATGCCCTCTTTGGTGCAGCCCTTGCTGTAGCCCTCTACCTGCTCTTCGTCCCTGAGAAACGCGACGATGAGAATATCTGGGCCATGCTCGACAACCTCGCTTATGTAGGGCTCTCGTTCATGACCATTGGTATGCTCTTTGGTGCTCTTTGGGCCAAAGAGGCATGGGGGCACTACTGGGCATGGGATCCCAAGGAGACATGGGCTGGTATCACTTGGCTCTCCTACCTCGTTTATATCCATTATCGGCAATTATCGAGCAATGCCTTCCGTGGCAAGGTGGCCATCTTCATGGTCATCATCAGTTTCTGTTGCCTGCAGATGTGCTGGTGGGGCATCAACTATCTCCCATCGGCCCAAGGCAAGAGCGTACACACATACAACATGAAATAAATCCTATACTCAAATACACATAAATAGCAGCGGCGACCTCAGGACATTCCCCGAGGTCGCAATATTATAATTGTTAATTATTATTTGTTAATTGTTAATTCTTTACGTTATGAAGTAGCATAACTATGCATTCCTCCCAGCACAAAGTTTACGCCGAAATACGTCATCAGGACCGTCAAGAAAGCCATTACCATGAAGAAATGGAAAAACCGAGGCCGACGGAACACTGGAAGCGTTTCACCATGTAGCGCAAAAGCATACACCAACAGTGTTATCAATGCCCAAACCTCCTTGGGATCCCAACCCCAATAGCGTCCCCAACTTACATTGGCCCAGATGGCTCCGATGAATATACCAGTCGCCATAAAGAAAAGAGCCGGAAAGAGCAACATACGGCTCACGTCGGCCAGATGTGCTTCGAAAGTCTCTCGTCGTGACATCAACGCGGCCAAACCCGTCAAGAAAGTGAAAGCCAAAAGTGAATAACTGACCATAATGACACAAACATGGAGGCTCAGCAGCGGTGACTGCAGTACTGGCATCAGGTGCGTAATCTGCGGATTACTCTGCCCCATCATGCTCACCAGCAGCGTCAGTCCTCCAAGCAAAAAACCGAAAGGCAGCACCAGTAAAAAACGACGCTGCATCACCAGTGTCAACAATAGCAGGCTCAGTGCCATGAACTGCATCGTCTCATAACCATTGGCCAAAGGAAGATGTCCGCTCACATACCAACGCAGGCCAAAGAGCAGTAACAGATAACCAAAGACCAGTACAGTCAGCACATCGCACGCATAAACCAGCCACAAGGGAACCTGTCGTTCACTGCCCAATCGTATCACAAAAAAGAGGAACAACACAATGCCCAGTGTTGAAAAAGCCATCGCTAACGGTCGCGTGTAGTCAGCTTTGTTGTAGAGCATTTCTGCTGCGAAATGACAATCAGATGGCAATACATCGCCCGCCACCGTCTGCTGGTAGCGCCGTATCTTACCCACCGTCTCAAGATATTTATCATGATTGCGGGTCACAGCCAACTCCTCCACGTAGTTTAATGACTTTCCAACGAAGAACATTTCATCATCAGGCAATTCCGACAAATGGGAATCCGATGGACTGAGCCACGTCAACGAGCTATCGATTGCCAAACTGTGCGTAGGAAAGATACGCAGGAATTCTCCTGCCATAAACATCTCGACCACAGCATCCTGTTCATCCTTATAGCGTGCCTTGCGTTCCTTGCGAGGTACATTTGTCCATGATGAGGGATAAAACACCCAACCCGTGAAGACTTGTTCACACGACAGATCTCCATAATGGTCCTTGCCATATAGTTTTGTGGTGAAGTCTTTTGCAATAGTCTGCATCGGACAAATACGGCCATTGTAATAGGCATAAAGTGAACAGAAGGCGCGTGCTTCATCTTGGGGCAAAGCCTGAGGGGATGCCCAAAGACTTCCCGTCGGAAGGATGAACAAACCAGCCATCATTGTCAGGCGTCGTAAGGCACGACGAAAACCTTCGTCTGGCAGAATCAGCAGGAGCAGCATGCTAACGAAGAGCAAGCCATAGCCCACGTATGTAATACCAATACCAACAGGGTCGTGACTCACTGAAAGGACAGAACCCTGCATATCTTCGTCATAACTTGTCTGATAGAAGCGATAATTGCAGAGTTCTGCGATCCTGTTCATCGACACACTCACCGTGTCCTGTCGTCCTTCGGTTCCTGCCTTCACAAGAAGTGTCGATTTGTAGTCCATCGGGGTGTTGGTGCCTGGATAAGTGATAACTTCAAAGTCCGACAAAGTAAGTTCAAATGGCAGTTTCTTTACCTCAGAATCATTCGTAACGAAAACCTTTACCGGAAGTCCCACACGCAGATGCACCACTCCCTGTTGGCCAAAGACATGGGTCACAAATGCACCGACAAGAATCACGACAAAACTAATATGAAGTAGCAGTACCACTGGGCGCTTGTAGAGTTTGCGTCGAAAGCAATGCAGCAGGCCACAGACACAAAGCAACGTCCAAAAGGAAGCAAACCACCACGAGCTGTAGATGAAGGTTGCACATCCCGCTGATTGTTCTACGAAGGTTGCAGCCATCATGACGATGATGACTGCAACCATAAGTAAGAAGGAAAGGATTCCCATGTTATTAATAAAAGGGCTTTATGTGGATCTGACCGTCCCCCGAAGCCACCCATTATTAAATTGCATCGATAAATTGAACCACAGCGTCTCGCTCCTCCTTTGTAAGAGAACGGAACTTTTCGACCGAGGCACGCGCATCTGACTCGGCTGAGCCATGCCACATGATCGACTCGATCACGTTGCGCGCTCGTCCATCATGCAGACGGTCCGACGTGGCCGCACCAGTGCATATCTGATGCAGTCCACGTCCCCAAAGGGGTGTAGTTCGGCACCATCCTGTGCGGATGTCGTTCTTCATCATCAGTTTGTGCTGCACAAAGTCCGAGTAGGGCCATATTTTCTGGTTCGGATAGCGTGGCATCAGTTCGGTGAGCATCTTGCCATAGTTAGCGCTCTTCGAATCAACAACTTTGAAGTTATTGGGGTCTCGCACGTTGTCCGAACCAGTGGTCCAACTCGGTCGATGGCATTGTGCACAGCCAATCTGCTCAAAGAGTTTCTTGCCTTGCTGGACAGTGACGTTGTCGATGTTGCGGGCAGCAGGCACAGCCAAACCACGATGCCAGACCATGAAGTTAATGTAGTCATCATCCGACATTTCCACAGGCAAGTTTGTCGATGTGAGGTAGTTGTAGATGTTTGCCTCCACATTATCGGTGAACCATTCGGGATGCTCCTCGGCACTCGAAATCTTGCTGATATAGTCGGCAAAGCCGGCTTGAACCTCAGGATCCTGCGAAGCACAGGTGGCGTAGATCTTACCGTTAAGGTCCAGATAGTGGTACCTGCGATCCGAACGTGTCACATTGGTGATGTTCCAGATGGCATTTGCACCAGCTGCGTCGAGAATAGGACCACGTGACATGGCGTACGTATAGCGACGCACATACTTAGTTCCGTCGCCTTGGCGAGCATTCGAATAAAAACTCTTCCACTCGCCATTCTCGAACCACGCACTATTCCAATGCTTCAAGTAGCCGGCCTGATATGCTGCCTCTTCGCGCTTCCATTGTGCAGTAATCGAGTCATCGGGAATAGCATCGGTAATGCCTGTGCCATAGATACCGATAGTGTTCTCAAGACGCACCTCGTAATTGGTTGTGGTGGCATCCTCATAACCTCGGTTGATCACATAGACGGCTTCACGTGGCAGAGTAACCTCAGGATAGACGAGGCTGTAAGACTCTCCATCAGGGAATTTATTGCCCCACTCGTCGGTATAACCTACCCACTTTATGGTAATCTTGGTTTCGTCGAGCGGATCCTTGAAGGGCGCAATGGCATGGCTCTGCGGCATACCTGCAAGCCACGACACATACGCATTGTTATCGGGATTATAGACCACAAGCAGGTAACCATTGCCGACATCTACGGTGTTGAATGATCCATCGGGCTGAGTCTTGCCATGCCCATAACCAGGATGGCAATGGATGCACGACGAACGCACGTAGAGGGGGCCGAGGCCCTCACGTTCACCTCCATTGGTGTTGGCGGTAAACATCTCCTCGAACATCTTCTCACCGCGATTGAAGGCAAGGAACATGCCACTATTCTCTACAGCGGGCGTAGGCTGCTCGAATGCTTTCGATGTACTGATAAATGCAGTACCAAGTTTTCCGCCCGAATAGTATTGTTCTTTCACCGACTCATCATCGACGATGCTGCCGCCATTATTATCGTTGTTGTCGTCATCATCGCTACATGCCGTGAATGACACAGCAAAGAGTGCGACGCCCAAGACCAGAATAAATTTTCTCATAATAGGTTAAGATTAGATTAGTCATTTACTGCCTCTTGTGCGGCATCGAGAGCATCTACCAGGTCATTGCAGGCATCTACCGCGGCCTGGATCTTTGCCTTCGAGGCAGCATCAGTATCCACGTAGATGTAGTTGCGGAAAGGACGTGGCAGGGCTTCCAATGCAGCAATAGCGGCACTGATCTTGGCCTGTACATCGGCATCGATGCTGTTGTTCTTCGAAGCCACGTGTGCCGAAACTGAAACATTTGAACGTGAACCGTCAAGAGTGCCCAGATAAGCGTTGCGTACCGAAACGATGTTATCAACAAAGTCAGTCACCGAGTTCCACGAATGAGGCGACTCCACGTCACTCCACTGATGCGAATCCATAGGGTCGGAAATCTTGGTGTTACCTACCTCGTTAGCAATGTCCGAAGCGCCGACGATGATCTCCTCGAAGGCTGCAGCCTGTGTCTTGTACTTGGTGTTGCCCGAAAGACCTGCATTGGTCAACAGTTCACCATAGTTGAACGAAGGGTCGAGTTCGGCATCGTCCAAAATAGCGCGTTTGGCGGCTGTAACATGATCGATGCCTGCCCAGGCAGCTTCAAGCAGGACGCACTGGTCACGCATGTCACTGGCTACCGCAGCAGCAAACGATGCCATGGCCTCCGTTATGTTTTCCAAAGGCTGGTTGCGCTTCGAAGCATCACCTTTCGAGCCCTCAAGGAAAAGGACATACTCGATGGCATGGAAGCCCAACAGACCATAACCTGCGGTGCCTGCGTCGATGCGCGATTCAATGTTGCCAGCAGCAAGCACTTCGGCAAGTTGAGTAAGATCGAGTGGCCATGAATCGATATGTGGGTCAATATTATAGTCGGCAGCAGCTCCGAAGAGGAAGGCTTCTGAACGCTCCCAGTACTTACGAGCCTCCACCCAATCTGCACAAGCCTTATCCACTTTTGCCTGTGTCGAAAGGTCCTCGCAGTCTTCAGCCAAAGCAATAGCGTGGTCGGCCAGACTCTTATAGGTTGGGATTACAATTTCGTTTACATAGTTCGAGATGATAGCCTGCTGAGTCTTGTCAACCTCATTGGCCGAGCCGTTGTCATCATCGTCATCACAACTTACCATGCTTCCACTCACGCAAATGGCGGCAATAGCCATTAATGCATACTTAAAGTTTTTCTTCATAATTTTGTTTTAGTTATTATTAAATGTGTAAATAGTCAAATATTGAGTCCTTCCATCAACGGAAGAATCCACTGTAGCATATACCCAGGCTGAGTGTAGGCTCGTCGTTGAACTGGCTTTTGAAGAGCCGATAGGAATACTCGCCCTTTATGACAATCTCGTCAATAGGATGATAGTTCAAGCCCACAGTGAACTTCTGCCGGCTCCAGCAGGGATTGTCCACCACACTGCCCTCGGTCTTTAGCATCGAGTCGTAATAGTCATAGCGTCCAAAGACGTATAGTTTCTGCCCTGCCTCACGTGCCTTTACAACTTGCGACAAAACATCATATCCGGCTTCCACGCCTGCTGCAATGGCATCGCTGGCCACTGAGGTCTGGGGAGATACCGAATTGTTGCCAAGCGTCTTGTTCAGACGTGTGATGGCCTCCGAATCCGAAAGGTGTCCGTAGTCGAAATTGCCACGTACTACCCAATGATAGCGGTCATAATGGAAATCCAAGGCACCGATCACGAGGTTTCCGTCAGCACCCGCATCGCGGTACTTGTAATCCTTCAGCGAATTGATACCACACTTGCCGTAATAGCCGCTCACGCCGATGCGCAAGCCAGGAATACTGTAATTGTCCACGCGAAGCACTCCTGCATAACCATTGGCTATGTCAAATTCGTAAGGGCTGGCACTGCCACCATGCACCCAGTTCTTTGCGCCAAAGAGGTCAGCCTCAAGGCTTGGAAGGAACTGCATCTCATAACGCCAATCCTTCACGCGTCCCCAAAGGCTGATGCCCGTCTGGTGCCACGTACAAGGCAGGATGGTGTTTTCTCCCTCAGGACGATAGACTGTGAAGAACTCATTGGGCATGTGATGCTGGTTGGTACCGCCGATGGGAACAATGATGTGTCCCATTCTTAAGTTCAAGCCTTTGCCCCAACTCTTTTGCAACCAGAATTGTTCCAAGGCGACTTCGCCACCACGTTCGGTTTCCGTCTCATATTCGCCGGTCTCTTCTTCTTCAATCTCCACGGCTGTCTCGGCACCACCATGCTCGAATTCAATTTCCGTGCCCATGGTCCAGCCATTTCCGAAATCGTAACCCATATAGATTACCACATGAGGTAGGTCGAACTGTCCGAAGCCGTCATCGTCCTTGTAAAGGTCGGCATTCGTGTAACGTTTATAATTGTCGCTGTAGAACATACGACTCATCACGGCCTCGCCATAGCCTCCCACCGTGAAACGGCGATGAAAGTTCTCTACACGCTCGGTGCGCTTCTCAAGCGTAGCAATACGTGTCTGCAGAGAATCGAGCGTCCGCTGATCCTGTGCATAGTTCTGTTCACTGCCTGCCAAAACCATTGTTATAGCAAGCAGAATAACCTTCCATTTACTCATAATTGCTGATATTATCAATTTTGCGGGTGCAAAGATAGCTGCTTTTCACGACCTCGGCAATACCCAAAAGTGAGTAATTCGCTCCAAACTACCCACATCTCCCACCTTTCTCCGTCCCCCTGTTTCAGTGGTAGCCATGCTTGGCCGTCCTTCGTGTCCCAGTCGCAGCCATCTATGGCTGCTTAGTCTCCTTCGCGACCGTACTTAGCCGCCCATTCTCGTCTCAGTAGCAGCCATGTTTGGTTACCCCATTTTGCTATGTCCAATAACGGAATCCCCACAAAATCAATAAAAATTTAATTTTTTTCACTTTTTTCTTGCGTGTTTAAAATATAATAGGTATCTTTGCACCGCAAACGAAGAAGAGAGGACCGAAAATCGGTTCCCTCTTCTCTATTTTAACAACATCATCCGCATGATTCAAAAACAGGAAATCATCGATCTGGTCGATCAGTTCCTTCTGGCCAGCGAAAGCGAGACCTACTGCATCGACGTCACCGTCAGCCGCGACAATCAGATTGTCATCACCCTCGACAACGACGAGACGGTCAGCCTCGACGAGTGTGCAGCACTCAACCAGTATATCAACGAACGTCTCGACCGCGACAAGGAGGATTTCGAGCTTGAAGTCGGCTCGGCAGGTCTCACCGCTCCCCTTCGCACGCTTCGCCAATATGCCAAGTTCGAAGGCGAAACCATGGAAGTGATGCTGCGCGATGGTCGCAAGCTGCGCGGCATACTCGGTGCCACCGACGACGAAGGGTTCGACCTCAACTGGACGACCCTCGAACACGTCACCGACCCCACAACGGGCAAGCGCAGCAAGAAGAAACAGGAAGTCGAGCACCATGAGCATCTCCTTCACAAGGATGTCAACCGCATCTACTACAACTTCTAACGAAACAGGAAATAATAATATTAATATCATAAAATCAAGCAATGGCAAGACAAAAAGAGGAAGTAATCTCAATGGTAGATACCTTCCAGGAGTTCAAGGAGCTTAAGAACATTGACCGCTCCACAATGATCAGCGTACTCGAAGATTCATTCCGTTCGGTATTGAACAAGATGTTCGGAACCGACGAGAACTTCGACATCATCATCAACCCCGACAAGGGAGACTTTGAAATCTACAAGAACCGTGAGGTGGTAGCCGACGAGGATCTCACCGACCCCAATCTTCAGGTATCTCTCAGCGAGGCTCGTCAGACCGTGGATGACATTGAGATTGGTGAGGACTTCACCGAAGAAGTGCATTTCGAGAAGTTCGGCCGTCGCGCCATCCTCAATCTGCGTCAGACCCTGGCCGCCAAGATCCTCGAACTGCAGAAAGACCTGCTTTACAACAAGTACAAGGACCTCATCGGACGTATCACTACCGCCGAGGTCTATCAGATTTGGAAACGCGAGATGCTGATGGTTGACGAGGACGGCAACGAGCTCTCCCTGCCTCGCAGCGAGCAAATCCCTGGCGACAACTTCCGCAAGAACGACCAGGTACGCGCCGTCGTACTGGACGTTGCCAACAACAACAACAACCCCAAGATCATCCTCTCACGCACCGCACCCATCTTCCTCCAGCACCTTATGGAGCAAGAGATTCCCGAAGTAGCCGACGGAACCATCCGCATCGTCAAGATTGTCCGCCTGCCTGGCGAACGTGCCAAGATTGCTGTCGAGACCAACGACGACCGCATCGACCCCGTTGGCGCTTGCGTCGGTGTCAAGGGCGGCCGCATCCATGGCATCGTTCGCGAATTGCGTGGCGAGAACCTCGATGTCATCCCCTACACCACCAACCCCAGCCTCTTCATTCAGCGTGCCCTCTCTCCCGCTTCCATCTCTCAGATTCATGTCAACGAAGAGGATAAGACCGCCGAAGTATTCATGCGCCCCGAAGAGGTTTCTCTCGCCATCGGCAAGAATGGCGCCAACATCAAGCTTGCATGCCTCCTCACAGGGTATCAGATTGACGTTTACCGCGAAGGCGACAGCAACGACATCTTCCTTGATGACTTCTCCGATGTAATCGAACCTTGGGTCATCCAGGCCCTCAAGGGTATCGGCTTGGCCACCGCTAAAGCCGTGCTTGATGCCGACCCGAAACTTGTTGCCGATAAGGCCGACCTCGAAGACGAAACCGTCGAGGACGTTCGTGCCATCCTCACCAAGGAGTTCGAACGCGAAAACGTTGACGATAACGACGAAGACTCCGAAGATTCAGAAAATTCTGAACCCTCCGATGACTCCGAGACATCCGATACCACCGAGTCCTCCAAAGATTCAGAGTCCTCCGACAACCTTGAGTCAGAATAGTTAAACATTAAAAACCAAAAGTGAATGAGATTAAGTAAGATAGCTAAAGATTTCAACGTCGGCATCCAAACCCTTGTCGAGTTTCTCGAAAAGAAGGGTGGAGACCCCAACATGGAGTGGAAGCCGATGAGCCAAGTCCCTGACAACCTATATGAATTATTAAGCAAGGAATTCAACAAGGACAAATCCGTCAAGCAGGCTTCCGAGCGCGAACGCCTCGAACGCATGCAGACACGCGATAAGATCAAGGAAGAGACCCGCCAGATCAATGCCGTCAATCAGGGCATACCGCAAACGCGCCAGAAACCTGCCCCCAAGGCCGAACCTGCCACGACACCTTCGCCCGCAGCCAAGATGCCTTCCGAAGAGCAGATTATGCAGGCTGCCATGAAGATTGTGGGCCATATCGACCTCGACGGACCTAAGAAGCCTGCCGAGAAGAAAGCCGAACCAAAGGCCGAGCCTGCAAAGACCGAGGTAAAGAAGCCTGCCGAATCGCCCAAGAAGGAAGAACCGCAGAAGGAAACTCCCGCAGCCAAGGCCGATGACAAGAAGGCAGGCGAGAACAAGCCAAAGGCTGCCGACTCGAAAGGCGAGAACAAGAAGCCTGCCGAGAAGAAAGCCGAACCAAAGGCCAAGGATGGGAAAAAGGGTAATGCTCCCGCCGAGAAGAAACCTAACCAGTCCATTTGGGGCGAACGCAGCAAGGACCGCATCAACGACGAGCCTCTGCCCGCCGAAGCGCGCAACGGCGAAGTGTTCCGTCTCAACCAGCCCGAACAGCCTCAGCTCAACGTGCTCGGCACCATCGACCTCGATGCCATCAACCAGTCCACCCGTCCCAAGAAAAAGACCAAGGAGGAGCGCAAGAAGGAACGCGAGCAGAAGGCCCAGGCCAACAATGGCCAGAGTCGCTCCAGTTCAAGCGACGAGGGTCATGGCAGCCGTCGTCAGCGTGGTGCCCAGAAGGTCGATATCAACGAGGTGATCAAGCAGGGCAAGGCCCGCGATGCCAAGGGTCAGGAACGCCGCGACCGCAAGGATCAGCAGAACACCGACGGCCGTGGTCGTCACCAGGGCAAGGACAAGAAGAAGGGCAACAATGCCTACAAGCAGGAAGTCAACGAAGAGGATGTACAGAGGCAAGTCAAGGACACCCTCGCACGTCTGACCAACAAGCCCGACAAGAAGGCTGTCAAGTATCGCAAGGACAAGCGTAACGCTGCTGCCGCTGCTGCTGCCGAGGCACAGGCCGAGGAGGCTGCCGAGTCGAAAGTACTCAAACTCACCGAGTATGTCACCGTCAACGACCTCGCCACCATGATGAACGTGCCAGTCACCAATGTCATCATGACCTGTATGCAGCTCGGCCTCATGGTCAGCATCAACCAGCGCCTCGAAGCCGAGACCATCAACCTTGTGGCCGACGAATTCGGATTCGAGACACAGTACGTCAGCGAGGAGGTGGAAGCCGAACTCGAACAGGAAGCCGACCGCGAGGAGGACCTTGAGTCGCGTCCACCCATCATCACCGTCATGGGACACGTCGATCACGGCAAAACCAAACTTCTCGACTACATCCGCAAGACCAACGTCATCGCAGGCGAGGCGGGTGGCATCACCCAGCACATCGGTGCCTACAACGTCAAGCTCAAGGATGGTCGTCACGTCACCTTCCTCGACACCCCAGGTCACGAGGCATTCACCGCCATGCGTGCCCGTGGTGCCAAGATGACCGACATCGCCATCATCATCATCGCTGCCGACGACGGTGTGATGCCTCAGACCAAGGAGGCCATCAACCACGCTGCCGCTGCAGGTGTACCTATGGTATTCGCCATCAACAAGATCGACAAGCCCACAGCCAACCCCAACAAGGTGAAGGAGCAGCTTGCCGGCATGAACTACCTCGTCGAGGAATGGGGTGGCAAATATCAAAGCGAGGACATCTCGGCACGCGACGGTCTCAATGTCGATGAGCTGCTCGAGAAGGTGCTCCTCGAAGCCGAACTGCTCGACCTCAAGGCCAATCCCAACAAGCAGGCCAGTGGCTCCATCATCGAAGCTACCCTCGACAAGGGGCGCGGTTACGTGGCCTCGGTGCTCGTCCAGAACGGCACCCTCCATGTGGGTGACGTCGTCATCGCAGGCAAGCACTACGGTCGTGTCAAGGCACTCTTCAACGAACGTGGTGTCAAGGTGCAGGAGGCTGGCCCCGCCACTCCCGTACAGGTGCTCGGCTTGAGCGGCGCACCTTCGGCAGGCGACCAATTCCGCGTGCTCGACTCCGAACAGGAGGCACGCGACATTGCAGCCAAGCGCGACCGTCTGCAGCGTGAGCAGGCACTTCGTACACAGACGCGCCTTACCCTCGACGAAATCGGCCGTCGTATCGCTGTGGGCAACTTCCAGGAGCTCAACCTCATCGTCAAGGGCGACGTCGATGGTTCGGTCGAAGCCCTCACCGACTCCCTCATCAAGCTCTCCACCGAACAGATTCAGGTCAATGTCATCCACAAGGCCGTGGGTCAGATCTCCGAGAGCGACGTGGTGCTCGCTGCCGCATCCAAGGCCATCATCATCGGCTTCCAGGTGCGTCCTTCACTCGCTGCCAAGCGTCTGTCCGACCAGGACGGTGTCGATATCCGCACCTACTCCATCATCTACGACGCCATCGAGGAGGTCAAGGAGGCTATGGAAGGTATGCTCAAGCCCATCGTCAAGGAGGAGATTTGCGGCAATGCCGAAGTCAAGTCCGTCTTCAAGATCTCGAAGGTCGGTGCCGTGGCTGGCTGTATCGTTCGCGACGGCAAGATACATCGCACCGACAAGGCACGCGTCATCCGCGACGGCATCGTCATCTTCACGGGTGAACTTGCCGGACTCAAGCGCTTCAAGGACGATGTCAAGGAGGTAGGCACCAACTTCGAGTGTGGTCTCTCCATCAACGGCTACGACGACATTCAGGAAGGCGACCTCATCGAAACCTACACCGAAATCGAAATCAAAGCCAAGCTCTAAGTTCACTTCGTTCTCCCTCGTTAAGTGTGTTGCGATGCCATCGCAACCCCTCTTAACCCCTCAATCCTATGGTTCTCAACGACCTTGACCGCATCATCATCATCATTGTAGGCATTGGCGCCTGCATCGGCCTCTACCGGGGTTTCTTCCGCGAAGTCATCGGTATCGCAGGTCTTGTGCTGGCTGCCATTGCCGCCAATCTTGCATCTCCATTCACCAAGCCCTACGCCAGCCAGTTCATCGAAAGTGAGACCATCGCCTCCATCGTCGTCTGGATTGCCGTGTTCTTTTTGACCATGTTCCTGCTCAACAGGCTGGCCGTGCTGCTCGACAAGTTCATGGACTCCATCTCGCTCGGTTGGATCAACCGGCTGGCAGGAGGCTTGATTGGTGCACTCAAGTTCTGTATCATCGTGGCGCTCATCATCTCCCTCTTCGAGGTGATTACCGCTCACGTCGAAATCGAGAATGTGAAGCAGTACCTCGAGACCAGCGCTCTCGTGCCCCGCATCCACCAGCTCATCGACGTCATTACGCCCTGGGCTTCGGAGCATATCCTGAAACCCGCCCTCGAACTGCTCAACAAATAATACGACATGAATAATGGACCATCGTCGGAAGACGTACTCAAGGACCTGACCTCCAGTGAATACAAGTACGGCTTCACGACTGATATTGAAACTGATATCATTCCCAAGGGTCTCAACGAGGATGTCGTCCGACTGATTTCAGCCAAGAAGCAGGAACCCGACTGGATGCTCCAGTTCCGCCTCGATGCTTATCGCTACTGGCGGCAGCAGCCCGTGCCCCAATGGGGACACGTCAAGGTCGATCCCATCGACTACGACAACATCTCGTTCTATGCTGCCCCACGCAAGAAGGCCACCGTCGGCGATGTCGATCCCGAAATCATCAAGACCTTTGACAAGCTCGGCATACCCCTCCACGAGCGTGACATGCTGCTCGGCAAGACCTCCGGCGCCGAACTTTCTGCCGTTGAAACATCCTCGACCATGGCTGTCGATGCCATCGTCGATTCTGCATCCCAGAAGACCACCTACCGCGACAAGCTCGCCGAACTTGGCATCATCTTCTGCTCGTTTGGCGAAGCCGTGCGCGAATATCCCGACCTTGTCCGCAAGTATCTTGGCAAGGTTGTGCCCGTGCGCGACAACTATTACTCTGCCCTCAACTCAGCCGTCTTCTCCGATGGCTCGTTTGTCTATATCCCCAAGGGCGTGCGCTGCCCCATGGAACTGGCTTCCTACTTCCGCATCAATTCCAGCGGTACCGGCCAGTTCGAACGTACCCTTATCATCGCCGACGAGGAGGCATACGTCTCCTACCTCGAAGGATGCACCGCACCTATGCGCGACGAGAACCAGCTCCACGCTGCCGTCGTCGAAATCTATGTGCACGAACGCGCTGAGGTCAAATACTCCACGGTGCAAAACTGGTATCCGGGCGACAAGCTCGGCAAAGGCGGTGTCTATAATCTCGTCACCAAGCGTGCCCTCTGCGCAGGCGACTTCTCGAAAGTATCGTGGACACAGGTCGAGACCGGATCGGCCATCACCTGGAAGTATCCCTCCTGTGTGCTCAGGGGCGACAACAGCCAAGGGGAATTCTACTCGGTGGCTGTCACCAACAACTACCAGGAAGCCGACACCGGCACCAAGATGATCCACATCGGACGCAACACGCGCTCGCGTATCATCTCTAAAGGAATCTCTGCAGGTCACTCCCAGAACTCCTACCGTGGTATGGTCAAGGTGCTGCCAGGTGCCGACGGTGTGCGCAACTACACGCAATGCGACTCGCTGCTGCTCAGCAAGACCTGCGGCGCCCACACCTTCCCCATCATGGACATCCAAAACCCCACCGCCATCATCGAGCACGAAGCCACCACCTCCAAGATCAACGAAGACCAGCTCTTCTACTGCCAGCAACGCGGCATCAAGGAGGAGGACGCCGTCTCCCTCATCGTGGGCGGCTATGCCAAGGAAGTGGTCCAAAAGCTCCCTATGGAGTTCGCCGTCGAAGCCCAGAAGCTCCTCAGCCTCTCCATCGAGAACAGCGTCGGCTAACCCCCGTTCAGTATGTTGTGATGTCATCGCAACAACCTTCGGCCCCATTTGTCTTTGTCGCAGCCATGCTTGGCTGCAAAAAATACTCTTCATGTCTCTACTCGAAATCCATAACCTGCACGCCAGTGCAGCCGGCAAGGAGATCCTTCGCGGCATCGACCTCACCATCAACCCCGGTGAAGTCCATGCTGTCATGGGGCCCAATGGTGCCGGCAAATCCACCCTTTCCGCCATCCTCACCGGCAATCCGCAATACGAAGTCACACAAGGCGAGATTCTTTACAAGGGCCGCAACCTTCTCGAAATGAAACCCGAGGAACGCGCCTGGGAGGGTCTCTTCCTCTCCTTCCAATATCCTGTCGAGATTCCCGGTGTGTCGATGGTCAACTTCATGCGCACTGCCGTCAACGCGCAACGCGAATACCGGGGACTGCCCGCCCTCACCGCCACCGAATTTCTGCGCATGATGCGCGAAAAGCGCGCTGTCGTACAGCTCGACAACAAACTTGCCAATCGTTCGGTCAACGAGGGCTTCTCGGGTGGCGAAAAGAAGCGCAACGAGATCTTTCAGATGGCCATGCTCGAACCCACCCTCTCCATCCTTGACGAGACCGACTCAGGCCTCGATGTCGATGCACTCCGCATCGTCAGCGAGGGTGTCAACCGCCTCAAGAGTGCCGAGCGTTCCAGCATCGTCATCACCCACTACCAGAAACTCCTCGAATACGTCCAGCCACAGTTCGTCCACATCGTCTATCGCGGTCGCATCGTCAAGAGCGGTGGCCCCGAACTCGGTGACCGCATCTTTGCCGAAGGCTTCGACTGGGTCAAGCAGGAATTTGAAGGATAAATTTTAAAGAAATGTCCTCCCATCAGCAATATATCGACCTGTTCAACTCCCAGCGCGCACTCATCGACGAACATGCTGCCCCCGTCCTCAATGCCCAGCGCGAGGCTGCGGCTGAGGTGTTGCAGCGTGTCGGTCTGAGCCGTCCAAAGGACTACACACACGTCGATCCCGAAGCGCTACTTGCTGCCGACTACAGCCTCAACCTCTCGCGCTACGCTGTACCTACCGACCACAGCGACCTCTTCACCTGTGCCGTCCCCGAGCTCTCTACCAGCGTACATTATCTGGTCAACGAGCAGCTCGTCTCCCACAGTCGTGAGAGCGACGATGGTGTCTTCTCTGGCTCTCTCCGCGAGTTTGCCCTCCGTTATCCCGAAATCGCTGCGCGTTACTACAACCGTCTCGCCATGCACGACGAGGCACCCTACGATGTGCGCACCCAAGGCACCAACGTCACAGCCCACCGTCCCTTGGGCGAAGCCGCGCTCAACGCCTTGCTCTGTCAGGACGGGTTCGTGCTTTATGTTCCCGATGGCATCGTTGTTGAACGTCCCATCCAGCTCATCTCCCTCCTCCGCGCCGTTGAGGACTTCATGGCTTGTCAGCGCATCCTCATCATCCTTGGCGAAGGAGCCAAGGCCAGCGTCCTCATCTGCGACCACGCTTCGCAACTCCGCGACTGCGCGCTGCTCAGCCTGCAGGTCGCCGAGATCTTCTGTGCTCCCTATTCCAGTCTCGACTTCTATGAACTCGAGGAGCACCATTCCGACTGCCGACGCCTCAGTTCGGTCTATGTCGAGCAGCAGGAGGGAAGCAACGTTTCCGTAGGTCAGTATGCCCTCACTGCAGGACATACACGCAACCGCGTCTTCATCGACCTCTGTGGTCACGATGCAGACACACATCTCTACGGTCTCTGTATCGCCGACCAGAACCAAGAGGTCGATAACATCACCTACATCCGTCACCGTGCACCCAAGTGCCATAGCGACGAGCTCTTCAAATATGTGCTCGATGACGAAGCCCGGGGCTCGTTCGTGGGACGCATCCTCGTGCAGGAAGGTGCCGACAAGACCGATGCTCACCAGACCGACCGCAACCTCATCCTCACGCCGCAATGCCACATCGTGGCACGTCCCGAACTCGAGATCTATGCCGACGATGTCAAGTGCTCGCATGGTGCCTCCACCGGCCAACTCGATCCCGCCGCCCTCTTCTATATGCGCACCCGTGGCATCCCCGAGGCCGAAGCTCGCCTCCTCCTGATGTTCGCCTTCATGGGTGATGTCATCGACGGCATCCGCATCGACCCGCTCAAGGATCGTCTCAAACACCTCGTCGAAAAGCGCTTCCGTGGCGAACTCACCCAGTGCCGCACCTGCGCCATCAAAAAGTAATGCAATCGCTTTCCTTTTTACCGTTTTTACGTTTTAACGTTATTCCGTAATTCCGTAATCACGAAATCTCGAATCCCGAAATGCCCGAATCCCGAAAAAATAATCTCTTAGGAGGTCTTCTTCTCCTCCTTGTCCTCCTCGCCTCATGCAGTGAGTGGGACACCGATTCATTGGGCACATCATTCACACCCGCCAACTCCGTGGTGCGTGTCTATAACAACGTGGTCTATGTCGAATATGCCGTTCCAGAGGCACGTGTATGGGGACCTGCGGCAGGCGACGTGAGCAGCTCCGTGGACGGCATTCACGTCACCATTCGGAGCGAAGCGCAGAACATCGCCTATTTCGTCTATGGCTATCCCGCTGGCACCGACACTCTCGGCGTTACCGACGGAAGCCTCACCATCGAGAGCCGTTCATCCTATGCCCTCTACCTCGAAGGGATGTCGCTCCGTTGCCAGGATGGTCCCGTCTTCCGAAGTTTGGGCAGCGACGATTGCCACATCGTCCTCTCCCGCAATACCGTCAACCATCTCTACGGCTCCATCCAAGTAGGCGGTGGCCTCACGTTCAGCGGCGCTGGCACACTCATTGTCGATAGCGAATCCACATGTATTACCGCCTCCACGCTGCAATGCCAGTATGGTGTAAAGATCAATCTCAACAGCACCCACGGCGACGGCATCTACCTCACCGAGGGTGTCCTGAGGGCTACCGACGGCACTTGGAACATCCACGCAAGCCACAGCGCCATCTG
This sequence comes from uncultured Bacteroidales bacterium, assembly GCA_905235375.1. Lineage (GTDB taxonomy): Bacteria > Bacteroidota > Bacteroidia > Bacteroidales > UBA3663 > Liminaster. The sequence goes on along the minus strand of CAJOLH010000040.1, from coordinate 1,739 downwards.
CTCCACCGACAGCATCCTCATCTTCGGAGGCACCTGGCGAGGCACCGCCTTGCAGGGTTCCTTCCTCGATGCCAAGGCTCCCGTCGTGCTCCAGAAGCCCGATATGATTACTGCATCGGCATGGGGCAACAACGTTCTCGACTCCATAGCGGTTGCCGCACGTTACGACTCCGTCCAATCCGTTTGGGAAGAACAGGTCGATACGCTCACGCTGATGGCCGACACCACCTATACCATCCGACGCAACAGCTCCACCGGTTCCGTCGGCCGATTCACACCCCGTCAGACCCTCGTCGGCCCCTACATCCTCGTCACCAACGGAACTGTTCTTTCGTCCGACACACTCTATTTCAGCAAATAGGAAGTCAAGTCGCATCTTCTGCTTCCGACACCTAGGAAGAGAGCCGTACCGACCAGCTCTTGGAAGCCGGTGACCCATCTCTACCAACGCCCTTTCCAACAGAAGAAACACCCCAAAAAGGCAATAAAAGATAATAGCAACAAATTTTTCCGATATACATTTGCATTTTTCATCGAAAAAATTTGGCAATCCGAAATTTTATCGCTATCTTTGCAGCCGCAAAATCAATCAACCATACGTTTTCACCACATTCTGGAGAGATGCTCGAGTGGTTGAAGAGGCACGCCTGGAAAGCGTGTAAACCCCTAAAGGGTTTCACGGGTTCGAATCCCGTTCTCTCCGCATCAAGCGCTTGCAAGCATTTGCAGGCGCTTTTTATATAGGGTTGGTCATTCTACCCACATGGGCAGTTTATAAATTCACAAAAGAATAAAGCATACTGACATGGATTTCAAGAATAAAGTAGCCGTCGTTACCGGAGGAGCACAGGGCATCGGACGCTGCATCGCCGAAGAGTTCCAGAAGGCTGGAGCCACGGTTTGCGTCATTGACAAACAACCAGGCAACCATTTTGTAGGCGACCTTGCTGACCAGAATGTGTTGGAAGAATTTGCCAAGGAAGTGATTGAGAAGCATGGACATATCGATTATCTCATCAACAACGCCCTTCCGCTGATGAAGGGCATAAACGAGTGCAGTTACGAGGAATTCCAATATGCCTTGAGCGTGGGAGTGACAGCTCCTTTCTATCTCACCAAACTATTTGCTCCCTATTTCGCCGAGGGAGCGTCCATCGTCAACATCTCCTCCTCGCGCGACCGCATGAGCCAGCCTCAGACCGAAAGTTACACGGCAGCGAAAGGTGGCATTGCCGCTTTGACCCATGCCTTGGCTGTCAGTCTTGCCGGGAAGGTGCGCGTCAACTCCATCTCTCCCGGATGGATTGACACAGCCTACACCATCTATCAAGGCCCCGATGCCGTTCAGCAGCCCGCAGGGCGTGTAGGCAATCCCATGGACATCGCCAATATGGTGCTGTACCTTTGCTCCGACAAGGCAGGTTTCATCACGGGCGAGAACATCTGCATCGATGGCGGCATGACCCGCCTGATGATCTATCATGGCGACAATGGGTGGACACTGACACAAAAATAATTCATGATAATTCGTGTTAAGTATATAACCAAAATTAACGATAATTATATGCGTCTTATTTCTTAACACGAATTATCATGAATATACATGAATTTTTTGTGTAACGTCAAGCATCAGTGTCTTCCGTCCTGAGTGCGACGCAGAAACGCACTCAGGCCTCCATTGGGACCCGCTAATTTTCAGTGTCCTCGGTGTCTTCCGTGTTCGATAAAAAAGAACGTTG
>CAJOLH010000039.1 GCA_905235375.1 uncultured Bacteroidales bacterium | reverse complement strand
TTTTCTTGGGCTTTATATTGAGGCTTGATTCTTTTCAAGTCTAATATCGTATGTGCCTAGTGACGGTATAAATAGGTATTGATTATACCGAACTCAGGTTAAAATAAGCATTAATGGTCTATTAACGGCTAATTATACGGTCTTTAACTTTTCAAATGTTTCAGGTCTTTATTCGTGTCAATTCGTGAGATTCGTTGTTCATCTTGACATAGAAAGTGAAGAATGCCAGTACACATCAAGTCAAGGGCAAATTTCGAGGTTCGACCCACGAGAGCTATGCCAAAGAGACTGATTATTTCCAGAGGAATGTGTTCTATAGCTTTGAGATTTTCCTTAAACAATAACATATAGCACTTTGTCGCCCGTCAGAGTGCTTTCTCCTACATGATAAAGCATTCTCTCGCCCGTCAGAGTGCTTGCTCCTCTAAGATATAGCATTCTCTCGCCCGTCGGAGTGCTTGCTCCTACAAGATAGAGCATTCTCTCGCCCGTCAGAGTGCTTGCTCCTCTAAGATAAAGCATTCTCTCGCCCGTCAGAGTGCTTGCTCCTACATGATAAAACATTCTGTCGCCCGTCAGAGTGCTTCCTCCTACAAGATAAAGCATTCTCTCGCCCGTCAGAGTGCTTGCTCCTCTAAGATAAAGCATTCTCTCGCCCGTCAGAGTGCTTGCTCCTCCAGATAAAGCATTCTGATGCGCGAGATGATGCTTCATCTCCATTAAGATAGAGCATTCTGCATAAGGAATCCACTATTTCAATTCGTGGCATGTCACCGAATGTACGTTGGGGGACATGCCACGAATTGAAATAATAGACTTATAGATAAGCCTGGACGGTGACTGTTAACGAAATAAACGTCAGCGGATGAACAACAGCTCGCGATACTTTGGCAATGGCCAGCAGGCATCGTCAACAATGAGTTCGAGCTTGTCGATCTGACGACGGATGCTGTCGAGGAAGGGAGCTACGGTGTCGTGATAGGCGATGGCTTTCTGATGCTCGTCGGCAATGCGATTGGCCACCTTTCGGGCTGCCACCAGTTCCTCCACTTGCGTCTCGATACTGCTGGTGCGTTCGGCTATCTCCTCGACGAGCTTGAGGTTTCGAGCACTGAGAGCGTCGGCTTTCATCGTGGGGAAGACCTTATGCATAGATTCGATATTGGCCAACAAACGGCTCTGATAGTTAGTAGCCACGGGGATGATGTGGTTCATCGAAAGGTCACCCAGCACACGTGCCTCGATCTGGATCTTCTTCGTGTAGGTTTCCCACTTCACCTCGTTGCGCGCCTCCAGTTCCTTGCGGGTCATGACTCCCAGGCTCTCGAACATCTGTACGCTTTCGGCATCAAGGTACCGCTCGAAGATGACGGGGCAGGATGTCTCGACGTCGAGACCACGGCGAGCGGCTTCTGCCTTCCATTCGTCGGAGTAGCCATTACCGTCGAAACGGATGGGCTTGCAGGTGCGGATGTCTTCTCGCAGCGTGTCGATGATGGCGTGGAATGTGGCATTGTGCTCCGTGCCTGCCAAGGCAGCCGACGTGGCAGCGATGCGTGCATCGACGCGCTTCTTGAACGAGACGAGGGCTTCGGCTACGGCGCTATTGAGGGCAATCATCGCCGATGCGCAGTTGGCCTCGCTGCCAACGGCACGGAACTCGAAGCGGTTGCCCGTGAAGGCGAAGGGGCTGGTGCGGTTGCGGTCGGTGTTGTCGATGAGCAGCTCGGGAATCTCGGGGATGTCCATCTTCAACCCCTGCTTGCCGCCCATGGCGAGCAAGTCATCGCGGTCGGCACGCTCAATGTGGTCGAGCAGCTCGCTGACCTGACGACCGAGGAAGCTCGAGATGATGGCGGGTGGCGCCTCGTTGGCACCCAGGCGGTGTGCATTGGTGGCGCTCATGATGCTGGCCTTGAGTAGTCCGTTGTGGCGATAGACGCCCATCAGCGTCTCGACGATGAACGTGGCAAAGCGGAGGTTCTGTTCAGGCGTCTTGCCCGGTGCGTGGAGCAGGATGCCATTATCGGTCGAGAGACTCCAGTTGTTGTGCTTGCCACTGCCGTTGATGCCAGCAAAGGGCTTCTCATGCAACAGGACACGGAACCCATGTTTGCGAGCCACACGCTTCATCACCGACATGAGGAGCATGTTGTGATCGACGGCAAGATTGGTCTCCTCGAAGATGGGAGCAAGTTCGAACTGATTGGGTGCAACCTCATTATGGCGGGTCTTGCAGGGAATGCCCAACTCAAGGGCGACTACCTCCAACTCACGCATGAAGGCTGCCACACGTTCGGGAATGGAACCGAAGTAGTGGTCCTCCATCTGCTGGTTCTTGGCCGAATCGTGTCCCATCAGCGTACGGCCTGTCAGCAGGAGGTCGGGACGTGCAGAATAGAGCCCTTCATCGACAAGGAAGTATTCCTGTTCCCATCCGAGGTTCGAGGTCACCTTCTTTACCGACGGGTCGAAATAATGGCAAACCTCCGTAGCAGCCACATTGACGGCATGGAGTGCTCGCAGCAGGGGAGCCTTGTAGTCGAGAGCTTCGCCCGTATAGGAGATGAACACGGTGGGGATGCAGAGCGTGTCGTCGATGATGAAGACGGGGCTGGTGGGATCCCATGCCGAATAGCCGCGAGCCTCAAAGGTGCTGCGAATGCCACCGCTGGGGAAACTGGAGGCGTCGGGTTCCTGCTGGACAAGCAGCTTGCCCGTGAACTCCTCGACCATGCCTCCCTTGCCGTCATGTTCGATAAACGAGTCGTGCTTCTCGGCTGTGCCTTCGGTCAGGGGCTGGAACCAATGCGTATAGTGTGTCACTCCGTTTTCGGTGGCCCACTGCTTCATGCCCTCTGCCACAGCATCGGCAACGTTGCGCTCCAGCGCGGCTCCATTCTCCATCACATCTATCATCTTCGCATAGATGTCCTTGGGCAGATACTTGTACATCTTCTCACGATTGAAGACCTTTTTGCCGAAATAGCTGGCAGGTCTCTCGGTTGATGAAACGTCAGTGAGCGGCTTCTTCTTGAATGCTTCGCCCACAACCTGGAATCTTAATGTCTCCATAATCACTTTTTTATTGAGGGTTAATTAGAAAATATTGTTTATCATTTGTTGCTTCTCCACTTTTCGATTCTGCACAAGGCTTCCTGCGTATCTTCATGATTGCTGAAAGCCGTCAGCCTGACATATCCTTCGCCAGCCGGTCCGAAGCCGACGCCTGGCGTGCAGACGACACCCGCATCGTGAAGCAATGCCTCGAAGAACTGCCACGATGACATACCGTCGGGCGTGCGCATCCAAATATAGGGTGCATTCCTGCCGCCATAGCAGTCGAAGCCCAGTCGGCTGAGCATCGCAAGCATACGGTCAGCATTCGACATATAGTAGTCGATTGTTGCCTTCACCTCCCGTTCCCCCTCTGGCGAATAGATGGCTTCGGCTGCACGCTGCGAAATGTAGCTCGCACCATTGAACTTTGTGCATTGGCGACGGTTCCAGAGGGAGCCAAGCGGGATGCGCTCACCCCGACGAGTGGCAGCCGTCACCTCCTTCGGCACAATCGTATAGCCGCAACGCACGCCCGTGAATCCTGCTGTCTTCGAGAAGGAATGGAACTCGATAGCGCAACGACGGGCATCGGCTATCTCGTAGATGCTGCGTGGGATGTCCGCATCGCGGATGTAGGCATGATAGGCGGCATCGTAGAGTATCAGCACATCGTCCTCCAGCGCAAAGTTCACCCATCGCTCCAGCTCCTTCCGACTGATAACAGCGCCCGTCGGATTGTTGGGATAACAGAGATAGACCACATCGACGTGCCGACCATGGGGGACAGGCGGCACAAAGCCGTTTTCGGCGGTACAGGGCATATAAAGGATGTTCGACCAACGGCCATCGGGAAGTTTCGTCCCTGCACGTCCCGCCATCACATTACTGTCGATATAGACGGGATAGATTGGGTCGCTGACACCCACAACGCACTCCCTGCCGAGAAGTTCCTGAATGTTGCCCGTGTCGGACTTCGCACCATCGTTGACAAAGATCTCGCCCGCATCGATGGGAATGTCGTGCATGAAGAAGTCGTGCTGGGCTATTGCCTCGCGCAGGAACCCATAGCCCTGCTCGGGACCATACCCTCGGAAGCCCGAGGCTGATGCCAGCTCATCGACAGCCTTGTGCATGGCACGGATGACGGAGGGACAAAGGGGCTGCGTCACATCGCCGATGCCCAGGCTGATGACTTTGGTGTCGGGATGCGTGGATCGGAAGGCGTTGACACGCTTGGCAATGTCGGCAAAAAGATAGCCCGACGAGAGTCCCAGAAAGTTTTCGTTTACGAATGCCATAATTCTTTGATTCAGATTTCAATTTCCCCATTGAATACGAATGCTGCCGGACCCGTCATATAAAGATGATTGTCCGAACGGCGCCAGTCGATGCAGAGTGTGCCTCCATCCATCTCGATGGCGCAACGACGGGAAGCGTGCCCCGTGAGACAAGCAGCGACCGTGGTAGCACAGGCTCCGGTGCCGCAGGCCTGGGTGATGCCGCTGCCCCGTTCCCACACACGGGTGCGTATGCAGATGGCATCGGTAGCGTCAGGGCAAGTGCCAACGACGTGCGCAAACTCGATGTTGCAGCGTTGGGGAAATGCCGGGTGATACTCAAGCTGCTGCCCTCGCCTCTCTACCTGATCCACGTCATCGGTGAAGATGACGTAGTGGGGATTGCCCATCGAGACGAATGTTCCCGCAGGAAGGTCTAACATCGGTCGAAACTGTGCAGGATCGGTCAACCGAGGTTCGCCCATATCCACCGTGACGCTCTCCACCTGGTTGGCAACGACATGGAGGCGCAGCAGCTTCACACCCGAACGTGTCCACAGACGTATTTCGGTCTTGCGTGTCAACCCACGTTCGAAAACGTACTTTCCGATGCAGCGCGAGGCATTGCCGCACATCATCGCCTCACTGCCATCTGCATTGAAGATTCGCATGGAGAAGTCGGCCTCTTCGACAGGTGACGCGCCGATCAGTACCAGACCGTCGCTGCCAATCCCCTTATGCCGGTCGCTCCATCGGATTGCCATCCCGCTGGGGTCCTCAATCGGGAAGCGGCTGGTATCGACGTAGATGTAGTCGTTGCCGCAGCCGTGCATCTTGGTGAATCGTATCTTGCTCATCGGGTCAGGAATTCATTTACCTTTTGTGCAGTTTCGATGCCGCTGGCCATCGCCCGCACCACCAGCGAAGCTCCATTGGCGGCATCACCACAGACGAAGACATTGTCGGGATAGTCGGGGTGCTCGGGCTTGAGGAACCCCATGGCCAGCAGCGCCATTTCTGCCTTGATGATCTCCGGCTCCCCTTTTGCAACCATCGTCGGACGTCCGCCCTCAGGATTGGGCTGCCAGTCGATCTCTTGCACCCTTACACCAGTCAGCTGTCCGTCCTTGCCGAGGAACTCCAGCGTATTGATGTTCCACCGTCGCGTACAGCCCTCCTCGTGGCTCGAAGTGGTCTTGAGTGTGCGCGGATACTTCGGCCATGGATTCCTGGGGTCGTCAGGACCCTCGACGGGACGTGGCATAATCTCAATCTGGGTGACGCTGCGGCACCCTTGCCGGTGTGCTGTGCCGATGCAGTCGCTGCCCGTGTCGCCACCACCAATGACGAGCACGTCCTTGCCCTTTGCCGTGATGCGTTCGTCACGCGAAAACTCTTGTCCAGCGAGCACACGGTTCTGCTGACTGAGCAGTTCGAGTGCAAAGTGAACGCCTTTGAGCTCTCGCCCGGGAACCTTGAGATCGCGGGCAGTGGGTGTTCCCGTAGCAACGATGACCGCATCATATTGCCGCGCAAAGTCTGCATCGCAACGCACCTCTTCGCCATACCTGAAACTGATGCCCTCCGTCTCCAGAAGACGAAGCCGACGGTCGATGATGACCTTGCCCAACTTGAAATTCGGAATGCCGTAGCGCAACAGACCTCCTGCTGCCTCGTTCTTCTCGAAGACAGTGACCCGGTAACCCAGATGGTTCAACCTGTCGGCAGCAGCCAGTCCTGCAGGGCCAGCGCCTACCACTGCCACTGCCCTGCCATTCCTGACTGGATTATGCAGCGGTATGAAGCCCTCGCGAAACGCTGCCTCAGCGATGGCAGCCTCGTCCTCGCGATTGGTGGTAGGCTCGTGCAGGATGAGGTTGAGTACACAAGCCTTTTCGCACAAAGCGGGGCAGACACGTCCCGTAAATTCGGGGAAAGGATTGGTGGCTGAAAGCAGCTGGTAGGCGAGTTCCCAGTCACCGCGATAGAGCGCATCGTTCCATTCCGGCGGCTTGTTGCCCAAGGGACAGGCCCAGTGGCAAAAGGGCACTCCGCAATCCATGCAACGCGAAGCCTGCTGCCTTCGTTCACGGGTATTGAGCGTCTGTTCCACTTCGCCAAAATCATGTATCCTATCGTGTATCGGTCGATATCCTGCCTCCTGACGCCGTATCTCCAAGAATGCTTTTGGATTTCCCATATTTTCTAATATTATAAGTTCATATACAATTTTCAAAACCTGACAACCTCAATAATCACGCTGGATATCCGCAATCTTCTGACGCAACTTGGCCATCTGTTCCTCTTGGAGGACGCGCTTGTATTCGATGGGCACCACCTGAATAAAGTCCTCGATATAATGCGGCCAGTCGTCAAGCATACGGAGAGCCAGCTTCGACCCTGTAAAGCGGTAATGCTGACGAATCAGTTCGTGCAACTCCTTGCGTGAGACACTATCCTCCACGAGGTTGATTTCGACCATGTCCATGTTGCAGAAGTAGTCGAACGAGTGACGACGGTCATAGACGTAAGCCACTCCGCCTGTCATGCCGGCAGCAAAGTTGCGACCCGTCTCGCCGAGAACGACCACGCGACCACCGGTCATGTACTCGCAGCAATGGTCGCCTGCTCCCTCGATAACTGCGATGGCTCCTGAGTTGCGAACGCCAAAGCGCTCTCCTACGCGGCCATTGATGTAGAGTTCGCCCGAAGTGGCTCCATAAAGCCCCGTATTGCCAGCGATGATATTATCTTCAGCAGCGAAATTACAGCGTGTCGGAGGCAGGATGGCGATGCGACCACCCGACAGACCTTTGGCGAAATAGTCGTTGGTTTCGCCTTCAAGCTTGAAACTGATGCCATGGACAAGGAATGCTCCGAACGACTGTCCTGCCGAACCCTTGAAGCGGACGTTAATCGTATCGTCAGGCAAACCCTCCTGACCATAGCGTTTGGCAATCGCACCCGAGAGCATCGCTCCTGTGGCACGGTCGGTGTTACGAATGGCATAGTCTAATGCAACTTCCTCCATGGTATCCAGCGCCTTGGCTGCCGCAGCCAGCATCTGCTGGTCGAGCACTGCCCCCTGCATACCCAATGGGATTGCCGGCTCTCGGATATTGCCCACAAAGTGCAGTAGGCCATCCTCCTTGTGCGGGTCATCCTCCTTGTGCAGCAGGCGTCCGAAGTCAAGCGCAGAGGCTTGGGGCTGTATCAGATCGGTTCGACCGACAATGTCGTTCAGCGAGCGATACCCCATTGCTGCCAGGTACTCACGCACTTCTTCTGCAAGGAACGTAAAGTAGTTCACCAGATATTCGTAACGCCCCATGAAATGCTTGCGCAATTCTGGATTCTGGGTGGCCACACCCATCGGACAGGTGTTGAGATTGCACTTGCGCATCATCACACAGCCCAGCACGATCAGCACGGTCGTTCCGAATCCGAACTCATCCGCACCCAGCAAAGCCATCAGCACAATGTCGCGTCCTGTCTTCAGCTGACCATCCACCTGCAGCCTCACTCGCGAACGCAGTCCGTTGCGCACCAGAGTCTGCTGGGTTTCGCTCAGACCGATCTCCGGCGAGATGCCTGCGAAACGCATACTTGAGGCTGGCGAGGCTCCTGTACCGCCCTCAGCTCCCGAGATGACGATGAGGTCGGCTTTTGCTTTGGCTACGCCTGCAGCTATCGTCCCGACTCCGCTCTCGGCCACAAGCTTCACGCTGACAGCCGCCGTCGGATTGACATTCTTCAGGTCGAAAATCAGTTGTGCCAGATCTTCAATGGAGTAGATATCGTGATGCGGAGGAGGGGAAATGAGCGAAATGCCCGGTATGGAATGTCTTGTCTTGGCAATCACTTCATTCACCTTGAAGCCTGGTAGTTGTCCACCTTCGCCCGGCTTGGCACCCTGTGCTACCTTGATCTGTATCTCCTCGGCATTCACCAGATATTCTGTTGTCACGCCGAAACGGCCACTGGCGACCTGCTTGGTCTTGCTCGATAGCGAGATGCCATCAACAGCGGTATGATAACGCGCCGAATCCTCGCCGCCCTCGCCTGTATTCGAACGTGTGCCAAGTTTGTTCATGGCCAAGCAGATGGCTTCGTGCGCCTCCTTGCTCAATGCGCCGAAACTCATGGCTCCGGTCACGAAGTGCTTCACGATCTCGCTGACTGGCTCCACCTCGTCGATAGGGATAGGATTCCTTCGGAAATCCATGAAATCGCGGATGAAGATGGGATCCTTCTTCTGATCCACCAATCTGGTGAATTCCTTGAACTTCGCATAGCTGCCTGTGCGCGTCGCCAGTTGCAGCGTGGCGATGGTCTCCGGATTCCAGGCATGCCTGATGCCGTCCTTGCGCCAATGGAACTGTCCCAGATTGGGCAATCGCACGACCTCATGACCCGAACGATGCCTTGCCTTCGCATCAGCGGCAATCTTTTCAAGCCCGATGCCTCCGATTGTGCTCACTTCCGTTCCGAAATAGGTCTTCAACAACGATTCTGAGAGTCCGATGCTTTCGAAGATCTTTGCCCCTCGATAGCTGCGAATAGTCGAAATGCCCATCTTCGCCATAATCTTGAACAGGCCTTTCTTCACCGCCTTGATGTAGTTGGTCTCAGCCGTGGCATAGTCTTCCTGAATCTTACCGCGCTTTACGAGGTCATCCAAGATGGCAAAAGTCATGTAGGGGCACAAAGCCGAAGCGCCATAGCCCAGCAGCAACGCAGCGTGCATCGTCTCATGAATCTCGCCGGATTCTACAATCAATGCCGTCTGCACACGCTTGCCCACACTGATCAGATAGTGATGGACGGCACTCACTGCCAGAAGGCTCGGGATTGCCACGTGCTGCTCATCCACATCGCGGTCGGTCAGGATGATGTAGTTGTACCCTTCATCCACCGACTGCTCGGCGCGTTTGCAGAGCTGGTCGAGCGAGGACTTCAGGTCATCGGTGAAGAGCATCGGCAGCTTAATGGTGTTGAAGCCCTTGTAGCGGATGTTGCAAAGGATGTCCAGCTCAGTGTTGTTCAGAATCGGATGCGGCAGACGCACCATCTTGCAGTTCGTCTCGTCGGGAGTCAGGATGCCTGTACCCACACGCCCGATATATTCGGTCAGCGACATCACCAGTTCCTCACGAATGGAGTCGATGGCAGGGTTGGTCACCTGCGCAAACTGCTGGCGGAAGTAGTTGAAGAACACTTGCGGCCTGTCGCTCAGCACTGCCAATGGCGTATCATTGCCCATCGACGCTGTTGGCTCCTGCCCCGTCGTGGCCATAGGAATGATGGTGGCTGAGATTGCCTCTTCGGTGTAGCCGAATATCATTTCCTTCTTCAGCAGATCTTTCATGCCATTTTCGACATGCCGGCCGCTCTTCAGCTTCTCCAACTGGATGCGGTTGGTCGAAAGCCATTGTCGATAAGGGTGCTCTGAAGCAAGCTGCTGCTTGATCTCCCCATCATAGTAGATCTTACCCTCCTGTGTATCGACAAGCAGAATCTTTCCAGGCTGCAGCCTTCCCTTCTCAGCAATCTTTGTCGGGTCGAAATCCATTACGCCTACCTCTGAGGCAACCACCATCGTACCATTCGTCGTGATCACATAACGTGCGGGTCTCAAGCCATTGCGGTCAAGCATACCTCCCGCAAAACGTCCGTCGGAGAACAGCAGTGCAGCCGGACCATCCCACGGCTCCATCAAGATGGAGTGATATTCGTAGTATGCCTTCAGGTCCTCGCTGATGGGGTTCTTGTCGTTGAACGACTCCGGCACCAGCACACTCATGGCATGGGGAAGAGACAGACCGCTCATCACCAGAAACTCCAATACATTGTCGAGCGAAGCCGAATCTGACATCTGCGGCTGAATGATGGGGGTAATGCGACTGATGTCACCCAAAGCATCGCTGCTCAGAACCGACTCACGCGCTTGCATCCATCCCCGATTGCCACGGATGGTATTGATCTCGCCATTATGTGCCAGCAATCGGAATGGCTGGGCCAACGACCAGGTGGGGAATGTGTTGGTGCTGAACCGTGAATGTACCAGCGCCAATCCACTCGTCAGGTAAGGATTACTCAAGTCGGTGAAATACTGACGCACCTGCATTGATGACAACATCCCTTTGTATATCATGTTCGAGTTCGAAAGCGAACAAATATAGAAATCCGGATGCTTCACCCGACGTTCAATCTTCTTTCTTATTATATATAATGTGCGTGGGAACGCTTCCAAGTCTTCTTCTTTCACACCAGTGATGAAGACTTGCCTGATAGCAGGTTCGGTTGACAACGACCGTTCTCCCAAGCAGTCGGGATTGGTAGGCACCGTACGCAAATGCATAAGTTGCAGGCCTTCCCGTTCTATCTCCTCTATCATTATGCTCAGTATCTCACTTTGTGCTTGCTCATCCTTGGGCAGGAACACCAGTCCAGTCCCGTACTTGCCCTTTTCAGGCACCGGAATACCTTGAAGCAAAATGAACTCATGCGGAATCTGGATCATAATTCCAGCTCCATCGCCGTCTTTTCCGACCTCCGCTCCACGGTGACGCATGTTCTCAAGCACATGCAATGCATTATCCACCAGTTCGTGGCTCTTGCCTGCATGGATGTTTACTATCATTCCGACACCACAGGCATCGTGTTCGTAGTCTCTCTGATAGAGTCCCTGCGCATTTTGATTACTTTTTGCCATATATACTTAAATTTAATTGACTATATGCTTATTTCCGCTGCAAAGATATTTCAATTTGTTCGAATATCAATCAAATTACTTTCAATATTTTCAAATTTGCCGATTTATTGTTTTATTTTGCTAATCAAACTAAGCAAATCACATACAATTAATGATAAAAATAAGGAATATTCAATCAATTTGCAATCATTTTTGAACAATCTATTGCAAAATACCATACTTTTGCACCGAACATGTTCAAAATGTATAACAAAAAAATCAAGAATTTATGAAGAAGATTGAAGCAATTATCCGTAAGACCAAGTTTGAAGAAGTCAAGGAGGCACTTCTTTCGTCCGACATCAACTGGTTTGAATATCACGACGTGCATGGTATCGGGCAGAGCCGACAGGAACGCATCTATCGTGGTGTCCAGTACTCGACAGACGTCATCGAACGTGTCGCCATCACCATCGTTTGCCGCGACATCTTCCTGGAACAAACGGTCAAGGTGATTCTTCGGGTAGCTCACACCGGAGAAATCGGGGATGGACGCATCTTTGTAAGCGACGTCATCGATACATATTCCATTCGTACAGGCGAGAATGGCGACACCGTGCTCAGAGACAAGAAATGAGGTCGAGAGTTTTTTAGGTATTATTTATTAAGTTATTAAGGTATTGTTTAAATTTATCAGATTATGAACGAAATTGGATTATCACTCGATACCGTATGGATGCTGTTGGCCGCCATATTGGTTTTCTGGATGCAACCGGGATTTGCACTGTGTGAGGCAGGCTTTACACGCTCGAAGAACACGGTGAACATCCTGATGAAGAATTTTGTCGATTTCATGTTCGGCTCCCTGCTTTTCTTTTTTGTGGGATTCGGATTCATGTTCGGCAGCGATGGCGCAGGTTTCATCGGTATGCCCAACTGGGGTGACCTCAGCTTCTACAACGGCGAACTGCCCGTCGAAGGTTTTCTGATCTTCGAGACCGTCTTTTGCGCCACTTCGGCCACCATCGTCAGCGGTGCCATGGCCGAGCGCACCAAGTTTTCGATGTACTTGGTGTATAGCGCATTCATCTCGCTGTTCATCTACCCCATCGAAGGACACTGGACCTGGGGCGGCGGTTGGCTCTGCAATGAGGCAGCCGACAGCTTCATGATGAGCACGTTCGGCGATGTGTTCCACGACTTTGCAGGCTCAGCCATTGTTCATAGCGTCGGTGGAGTGCTCGCGCTCGTCGGTGCCATCTTCCTGGGTCCGCGTCATGGCAAATACGGCAAGGACGGCAAGAGCCGCGCCATACCAGGCCACAACCTTGCCTTGGCGGCACTCGGTGTGTTTATTCTGTGGATGGGCTGGTTCGGCTTCAATCCAGGCTCTCAGCTGGCTGCATCAGGTGAAGTGAACCGTGTAGCCATCTCACATGTTTTTCTGACCACCAATCTTGCTGCAGTTGCTGGTGGCATGGCCACAATGTTCACCACATGGATAAGATACGGCAAGCCGTCGCTTTCGTTGACGCTCAACGGCATATTGGCTGGCCTTGTGGGCATCACGGCAGGATGCGACCTCGTCTCGCCTGTGGGATCCGTCATCATCGGGCTTGTCTGCGGTGTCGTACTTGTCTTTTCCATTGAGTTCATCGACCATTTCCTGCATATCGACGATCCAGTAGGTGCTTCATCAGTGCATGGCGTGTGCGGCATTTTGGGCACTCTGATGACGGGTCTCCTGTCCACGTCGAACGGAGCGCTCTATGGCTACGGATGGGGATTCTTTGGCGCTGAGTGCTTGGGCATTCTCTGCATCGACCTCTGGGCTGCAGCATGCGGTTTTGCCCTGTTCTTCGGCATCAAGAAACTACACGGACTGCGCGTCGATGCCCGTATCGAGGACGAGGGTCTTGACATTTATGAGCATGGTGAAACATGCTATAACTAATATTTATAAAGGTATAGTTTATTTAAGGTATGAAAAAGATTGTTTTATTTGCTATGGGATTGGTGCTTGGCAGCACCGCCCTCGCTCAGAATGAAGAAAAGGTGGAAACAACGGTCAGTGGAGATGTAGTAAGCAGCTACATCTGGCGCGGACAGGATTTGGGTAGTGCTGCTATTCAGCCGACGCTCGGCGTGAGCTACAAAGGTCTTTCGCTGACAGCATGGGGCAGCTACGGGCTGACCGATCCCGACGATGCGAAGGAGTTCGACCTGACGCTCGCCTACTCCATTGGTGGACTGAACATCGGCATAACCGACTACTGGTTCGATGGTGGTCTCGACCCTAAAAATCGCTACTTCAAGTACGATGCACATGGCACGAACCACCTGTTCGAAGCCAACATCGGCTATGACTTTGGATTCGCTTCGTTACAGTGGTTTACCAACTTCGCAGGAAACGATGGCGTAAACGATGACGGCGATCGAGCCTATAGCAGTTACGTGGAAGCAGTTATCCCATTCAAACTCTCTTCCATCGAATGGGCAGCTACGGTTGGTGCAGTGCCCTATGCCACCACATCCTACGGCACCAGCGGGTTCGCCGTCACCAACCTATCGCTGCGGGCAACCAAGGGAATTAAGGTAACCGATACGTTCTCCATACCAATTTTTGGAGAGGTGACGGCCAACCCCTGTTCCCAGAAGGCCTACCTGGTTCTCGGTTTTACCCTGCAACCTTAACCTTGTCAGTTTCTCCTCTCTTCCACCCGATCGTGGGAGAGAGGGGAATGCTGTAAGAGATAATTAATAATATTTATGCAAACCAAGTACATTTTCATCACTGGCGGTGTGGCCTCGTCTTTAGGCAAAGGCATCATCTCTGCATCGCTCGGCAAACTCCTTCAGGCAAGGGGCTACAGAATTACTATCCAGAAGTTCGACCCCTACATCAACATCGACCCCGGTACACTCAATCCCTACGAACATGGCGAATGTTACGTCACCGCCGACGGCATGGAGACCGACCTCGACCTGGGACACTACGAACGCTTCACCGGCATTGAGACCACACGCGACAACAGTGTCACCACAGGGCGCATCTATCTCAGCGTCATCGAGCGCGAACGCCGTGGCGATTACCTCGGCAAGACCATTCAGGTCGTGCCCCACATCACCGACGAAATCAAACGCCGCATCCAACTTAATGCCTCCAAACCCTCGCTCGGTCGTGACCCTAACGAGCAACCGCTCGACTTTGTCATCACCGAGATCGGTGGCACTATCGGAGACATCGAAAGTCAGCCCTTTCTCGAAGCCATCCGCCAACTGCGTTGGGAGCTGGGACCGACGCGGGCCCTCAACATCCATCTGACCTACGTACCCTACCTTGCCGCAGCTGGCGAACTGAAGACCAAGCCTACACAGACCAGTGTGAAGCAGCTCCAAGGGTTGGGCATTCAGCCCGAAGTGCTGGTGCTGCGCACCGAGCACACCTTGAGCGACGAACTGCGTGCCAAGGTGGCACACTTCTGCAACGTTGAAGTACAGGCCGTCATCCAAAGCCAGGATCTGCCCAGCATCTACGAAGTGCCCGTCAATATGCAGCGGCAAGGGCTCGATGCCATCTGCTTGAAGAAGATGGGCATCGAGCCGGGGCCTGTGCCCGAACTGGGTCCATGGCGCAAATTTCTGGAGCTTCGCAAGCAGGCCACCAGGATCATCCAAATCGGATTGGTCGGCAAATACGACCTGCAGGATGCCTACAAGAGCATCCTTGAGAGCCTTGCCCATGCAGGCACATACAATGGCTATAAGGTAAAAACCACCTTTGTCAACAGCGAACAGCTCACTCGTGAGAATGTGGCCGAGCAGTTGGCAGGCATGGCAGGATTCGTCATCTGCCCGGGCTTCGGCACACGAGGCATCGAGGGAAAGATTATCGCAGCCGAATACGGTCGTACACACGATATCCCCACCTTCGGCATCTGCCTGGGCATGCAGATGATGGTCATCGAATTTGCACGCAATGTACTTGGGTTTGCCGATGCCAACAGCAGCGAAATGGAGCGCTCCACACCCCACAACGTCATCGACCTCATGGAGGAGCAGAAGAGCATCACCCAAATGGGAGGCACCATGCGACTCGGAGCCTACGAATGTCAGCTGACCAAGGGAAGCCGCACGTGGCAGGCTTATGGTCAGCAATCACTCATCCGCGAGCGACATCGCCATCGGTATGAGTTCAACAACCAATACCTCGACGAGTTCGAGCAGCACGGCATGAAGTGTGCAGGAGTCAATCCTGCAGCCAATCTGGTAGAAATTGTGGAAATACCCAGCCTGCACTGGTATATCGGCACACAGTTCCACCCCGAGTACAGTTCTACGGTACTGCATCCGCATCCGCTCTTTATGGACTTTATCAAAGCTTGTATCGATGGAGCAGCTGAAGCATGAATGTGGTGTGGCGATGATACGCCTCCTCAAGCCATTGTCGTATTTTGAACAGAAGTACGGTTCGCGGCGTTATGGCTTGAACAAGCTCTACCTGATGATGGAGAAGCAGCACAATCGCGGACAGGAAGGCGCTGGCATAGCCTGCGTAAACCTCGATGCCCCCGTAGGCGAAGAATATATGTTCCGCGAAAAGGCCGAAGGGAAGGATGCCATCACGGAAATTTTCAGGCGCGTCGATGACTCCTTTACAGGTCAGCTCTATATGGGGCATTTGCGCTACTCCACCACTGGCAAAAGCGGCCTGACGTATGTCCATCCCTTCCTGCGCCGCAACAACTGGCGAGCCAAGAACCTCTGTCTATGCGGCAACTTCAACATGACAAACATCAACGAAGTATTCAGTTTCCTGACGGCACAGGGACAATCGCCTCGCATTTATGGCGATTCCTACATCACGCTCGAACTGATGGGCCATCGCCTCGACCGAGAGGTGGAACGACTGTTTGCCGAGGCAAAAGGGAAGGGTTTGCAAGGGACTGATATCACCTCATATATCGACAATCATGTGGAGATGGCCAATGTCCTGCAGACCACAATGCCACATTTCGATGGCGGCTACGTGATGTGCGGCTTGACCGGCAGCGGAGAGATGTTTGCCATGCGCGACCCTTGGGGCATCCGTCCTGCCTTCTGGTACCAGGACGACGAGGTGGCAGTGCTAGCTTCCGAGCGCCCTGTCATTCAAACCACCTTCGATCTTCCTACCGACAAGATACAGGAACTGTCGCCCGGTCAGGCCCTCATTGTCAGGAAGAGCGGAGCAGTATGCGTAGAGCAAATCCTGCCTGCCAAACGTCCGAGCGCCTGTTCGTTCGAACGCATCTACTTCAGCCGTGGTTCCGACTGCGACATCTACAACGAGCGCAAGAAACTGGGCGAACAACTCACTCCTACCATCCTGCATGCCATCGATGGCGATGTGGCTCATACGGTATTCTCGTATATCCCCAACACCGCCGAAGTCGCTTTCTATGGCATGACGGATGGTGTGCGCAAGTTATCCCATGATGTCAGAATCGAAAAGGTTGTTTGGAAGGACATCAAACTGCGCACCTTCATCACCGAAGGTGCCGAGCGGAATGATCTGGCAGCCCACGTCTATGACATCACCTACGGCTCGCTTTGTCCCTACGTGGACAATCTCGTCATCATCGACGACTCGATAGTGCGCGGCACCACCCTGAAGGAGAGCATCTTCAAGATCCTCGACCGTTTGCATCCTAAGAAAATCGTCATGGTCAGCAGTTCGCCACAGATACGCTACCCCGACTACTACGGCATCGACATGCCAAGTCTGGAGGAACTCTGCGCTTTCCGTGCTGCCATAGCTTTGATTAAAGAGCGAAACATGGAAAACCTGATTGCAGACATCTATCGGAAGTGCAAGACTGCACCCGAAACCACCAATCACGTTCGCGGCATCTATGCTCCGTTCTCCGTCCTTGAAATCAACCGCAAGATTGTAGAGTTGCTTTGTCCAAAAGGCATGGAGGCACCCATCGAACTGGTTTATCAGAGCATCGAAGGACTTCATCAAGCCTGTCCGAATCATCCCGGCGACTGGTATTTCACGGGACATTACCCCACTCCCGGCGGCATTCGTTTGGTGAACAAGGCTTTCGTGAATTACGTAGAACAAATATTGCAATACCAATTATAATATATGAGACAAGCGAAACTGATACTCAACGATGGAAGCCAATTTGCAGGTCACTCGTTCGGCTATGAGAGCAACACCATTGGCGAGGTGGTGTTCAATACGGCCATGACAGGCTATCCCGAGAGCCTGACCGATCCCAGTTATGCGGGACAGATTCTCGTGACAACTTTTCCACTGATAGGCAACTACGGCGTGCCAGATACGAGAGTAGGCGACGACGGCTTACCGCTGTTTATGGAAAGCGAGCGTATTCATCCCAAGGCATTGATTGTGGCCGACTATAGCGAACGGTATTCCCATTGGAATGCCAAGGAGTCGCTCTCCGATTGGCTGAAACGCGAGAAGATTCCTGCCATCACGGGTATCGACACACGAAGGCTGACAAAGGTGCTCAGGGAGCACGGCGTGATGAAGGGGCGTGTGGTGATTGAAGGAGCCGCTAACGAGCTGCAGCATACAGAGCAGGACTATGGAAGTGTGAACTGGGTGGAAAAGGTGAGCTGCAAGGAAGTAATCACCTATCACCCCAGGCAAACACCTTTCGAACCCCTCGCTCCGAGCTCTGTCCGCGCGCACCGAAGGAAGCCTTCTCTCGGACGCGACCAACGGGAGCAACCTTTCGAACCCCTCAAACCTCTCAAACCCCTCGAACCCCTCAACCCTTTCGAACCCCTCTTAACCCCCAAAATCGTCCTTGTCGATTGCGGCGTAAAGGCAAACATCATCCGCTGCCTGCTGCGTCGTGGCATCGAGGTCATTCGTGTGCCATGGGACTACGATTTCAACACGCTCGACTTCGACGGCCTGTTCCTGGCCAATGGTCCAGGCGACCCCGAGCGCTGCGAAACGACCGTGAATCATATCAAGGCATTTCTCAATAGCCCGAACGTACGTCCATGTATGGGCATCTGCCTGGGCAACCAGCTTCTGGCGCGCGCAGCTGGTGCCAAAACCTACAAACTGAAATACGGCCATCGTTCGCACAACCAACCCGTGCAGCGTGTAGGTACGACGCAGTGCTTCATCACGTCGCAGAATCACGGCTATGCAGTGGATGATTCCACACTTCCCTCCGATTGGGAACCGCTCTTCGTGAACATGAACGACGGCTCGAATGAAGGCATCCGCCACAAGACGAAGCCATGGTTCTCTGCCCAATTCCATCCCGAAGCCTGCAGCGGCCCTGTCGATACCGAGTTCCTGTTCGACGAGTTCGTTTCTCTCCTTAACGGTCTTACCCAAGTTCCGTCTGTTGCGATGCCATCGCAACCCCTCACCTCCCCGTTTGTTGCGATGCCATCGCAACCTCTCACCCCCTCAGCCCTCAAAAAGGTGCTCCTCTTGGGCAGCGGTGCCCTCAAGATTGGCCAAGCAGGCGAATTCGACTACAGTGGTGCTCAGGCACTCAAGGCACTCAAGGAAGAGGGCATCCACTCCGTGCTCATCAATCCTAATATCGCCACAGTGCAGACCTCCCAGAAGGATGATAGCACCGACGCCACCTCGCAGGCAGTAGCCGATACGGTGTATTTCCAACCGGTGACTCCCCAGTTCGTCGAAAGCATCATCGAGAAGGAACGTCCCGATGGCATCCTGCTTGCATTCGGTGGACAGACGGCGCTCAACTGCGGTGTCACGCTCTACGAGAATGGTGTGTTGGAGAAATATGGAGTGAAGGTACTGGGCACACCCGTACAGACCATCATCGACACCGAAGACCGCGACCTGTTCGTACGTCGCCTCGACGAGATTGGCATAAAGACCATCCGAAGCCAGGCCTGCAGCACCATCGACGAAGTTCGACAGGCTGCTGACGAACTTGGCTTCCCCGTAATTCTGCGTGCCGCATACGCCTTGGGTGGTCTCGGTTCGGGCTTCTGCGACAATAGCGAGGAACTGCAGGCTCAGGCTGAAGAAGCGTTCTCGTTCTCCCCACAGGTATTGGTCGAAAAGTCGTTGAAGGGCTGGAAGGAAATCGAGTACGAAGTGGTGCGCGACAGCTACGACAACTGCATCACCGTCTGCAACATGGAGAATCTCGATCCGCTCGGCATCCACACGGGCGAGTCAATCGTAGTGGCTCCCAGTCAGACACTCTCCAACAGCGAGTATCATAAGCTTCGCAGTCTGGCCATCAGGATAGTCCGTCATCTCGGTATCGTAGGCGAATGTAACGTTCAGTATGCCCTCGATCCGCTGTCGGAGGACTATCGTGTCATCGAGGTCAATGCCCGTCTTTCACGATCCTCAGCATTGGCGAGCAAGGCGACAGGTTATCCGCTGGCCTTCGTGGCTGCCAAGCTCGCTCTGGGCTATGGGCTTTTCGAGTTGAAGAACTCTGTCACCAAGACCACCAGCGCCTTCTTCGAACCCGCCCTCGACTATGTGGTTTGCAAGATTCCGCGCTGGGATCTGACGAAGTTCCGTGGCGTGAAACGCGAACTCGGCTCTTCGATGAAAAGCGTGGGCGAAGTGATGGCGATCGGCCGCACCTTTGAAGAATCGCTACAGAAAGGCCTCCGTATGATTGGTCAGGGAATGCACGGATTTGTCGAAAATCACGAGATTCAGGTGCGCGACATCAAGAAGGAGCTGCACGAACCTACCGATATGCGCATCTTCGTGGTGTCGAAAGCCATGAAGATAGGTTATACCGTCGAGCAGATCCACCAGTTGACGATGATCGACCGCTGGTTTCTGTTCAAGCTGAAGCACCTGGTGGATATCGACCTGCGACTGCGCGAATTCAGCGAACTGGCTTACATGTCAGTGGCTATGGACTCCATCGAACTGTATGAATACCTCGAAGATCCAGCATTTGCCAATCTGCTCAAGGAGGCCAAGGGCTATGGGTTCTCCGATTTCCAGATAGCTCGTGCCATCGGACTCGAAGCCTATATGAACACCGAAGCCGCAGGTCTGACGATACGTCGCTGGCGAAAGATGCTGGGCATCGTCCCCGTTGTCAATCAAATCGACACCCTCGCCGCCGAATATCCCGCCGTGACCAATTATCTCTATTTATCCTATCTTTAATCCCCTCAACCCCCTTAAACTGTTGAACCCTTCTTAACCCTCCCCCCTATGTGTGGCATAGTCGCAATATTAAGAGTGAAGGAGCAGACTCCCTCACTTCGCCAGAAGGCATTGAAAATGAGTCAGAAGATACGTCATCGCGGCCCCGACTGGAGCGGCATCTATAGTGGCGGCTCCGCCATCCTTGCCCATGAGCGATTGAGCATTGTCGATCCCGAGAGTGGCGGGCAGCCGCTTTATGCGCCCGACCGCAAGCAGATCCTGGCTGTGAATGGCGAGATCTACAATCATCAGGAGATTCGCCGACGCATGGCAGGAAAGTATGCATTCCAGACAGGCAGCGATTGCGAAGTCATATTGGCACTCTACCGTGAGAAGGGCATCGACTTCCTCGAAGACCTGAGCGGCATTTTCGCCTTCGTGCTCTACGATGAGGAGCGCGATGCCTTCCTCATCGCCCGCGACCCCATCGGCGTAATTCCGCTCTATATCGGCTACGACAACGATGGCACCCTCTACGTAGCCTCCGAGCTGAAGGCACTCGAAGGCCAGTGCGAACGTTTCGAACCTTTCCTGCCAGGTCATTACTATTGGAGCCAGGATCCAGGCATGAAACGATATTACCGGCGCGACTGGATGCAATACGATGCAGTGAAGGACAATCCCGCAAGTGTAGCCGCCATCCGCGATGCCTTGCAGGATGCCGTGAAGCGACAGCTGATGTCCGATGTGCCCTACGGCGTACTGCTCAGCGGTGGCCTCGACTCGTCGGTGATATCTGCCATCGCCGAACAGTATAGCGAAATGCGCATCGAGGATGACAGCCGAACCAAGGCATATTGGCCTCGTCTCCATAGTTTTGCCGTAGGTCTGAAAGGAGCGCCCGACTTGGCAAAAGCCCGCCTCGTAGCTCAGCATATCGGCACCGTTCATCACGAAATCAACTATACCATCCAGGAGGGACTGGATGCCATCCGCGACGTCATCTATTTCATCGAGACCTACGATGTCACCACCGTCCGCGCCTCCACCCCGATGTATCTGTTGGCACGTGTCATCAAGTCGATGGGCATCAAGATGGTGCTTTCGGGCGAAGGCGCCGACGAGATCTTCGGTGGCTACCTCTACTTTCACAAGGCTCCATCCGCTCAGGCTTTTCACGAAGAAACCGTGCGCAAGCTCTCCAAGCTCCATCTCTACGATTGCCTGCGCGCCAACAAAAGCCTGTCGGCATGGGGTGTCGAGGGTCGCGTGCCTTTCCTCGACAAGGAGTTCCTCGACGTTGCCATGCGCACCAATCCCAAGGCAAAGATGTGTCCGGAAAAAGAAATAGAGAAGCGCATCGTCCGCGAAGCCTTTGCCGACCTCCTTCCTGCCGAAGTCGCATGGAGGCAAAAGGAGCAGTTCAGCGATGGTGTCGGCTACTCATGGATCGACACGCTCAAAGCCATCACTGCTGCTGCCGTCAGCGATGCCGAGATGGCACATGCAGCCGAACGCTTCCCCATCAACCCGCCCAAGAATAAGGAGGAGTATTACTACCGAAGCATCTTCGCCGAGCACTTCCCCAGCGACTCTGCCGCACGCAGCGTCCCCAGCGAAGCCAGTGTAGCCTGTTCCACGGCCATCGCCCTCGAATGGGACAAGGCATTTACTGGCATGAACGATCCCAGTGGCCGTGCAGTCAAAGGCATACACGACCAGGCTTATTGAAACCAGCATCTCAACACACTCCGAAGATGCCAGAAGCCTTCAATTCAGCGATTCGCCAACGAGTCGCTGAATTTTATTTGCTAAAAATACCTAAAAAATTTGGAAATACCAGGAAATGTGCATACCTTTGCACTGATTAAGCAGGCAATTCCAAAATGACGCAGCAACTCATCGACCTATTGCACCAGCAGGAGTGCTCACTTGTAGTCAAGGCCAAGGCAGGCGAGATAACCACATTTTATAAGAAAGGTGTGCGCGACCTCATCTGGCTCCTCGACCACGATGCAGAGCGACTGCATGGCGCCACGATTGCCGACAAGGTGATTGGTAAAGCCGCAGCAGGCCTGATTGTGCAAGGCGGTGTAGCCGAAGCATACGCCGATGTGATGAGCCAGTTCGCCCTCCCCTTGCTCGACGAAGCTGGTATCGCCTACAGCTACGGCGCCCTGGTCGATCATATCGTCATTCCCGAAGGCGACGACCGATGCCCCCTTGAGCACATCGTCTCCCCCGCCCGAAATGCTACCGAGGTGGAGAACCTGCTGCGGGAGCATTTCGCGGAGATGCAGAGATTATCGTAATTTTTGGCGAGATTTCGTTATAACAGCATAAAGGTATTACGGTATTCCGTTATTCAGGGATATCGGAACTTCGAAAAGAAAAAACTCAAACCCCTCAAACCCCTCAAACCCTCAAACCCTTCAACCCCTCAAACCCTTCAAACCCTCAAACCCCTCAAACCCTTCCCCATGACCCCCTCCATCACCCTCTACTCGCTCACCTATCGCGAGAGCCGAAGCTACCTCTTTGCGGCATTGTTCATTGTAGGAAACATCCTTCTTCCTCAGTTATGCCACTTCATTCCCCAAGGCGGCCTTATCCTGCTTCCCATCTACTTCTTCACGCTCATCGGCGCCTACAAGTATGGCTGGCAGGTAGGACTTGCCACCGCCCTGCTTTCTCCATTGGTTAACTCTGCCCTGTTCGGTATGCCTCCCGTGGCATTGCTCCCCGGCATCATGACGAAGTCGGTGTTGTTGGCTCTTGCCGCGTCCTTCATCGCTCGTCGCTATCAGACTGTTAGTATCCCGCTTCTCATTGCTGTGGTACTGCTCTATCAGGTGGTAGGTTCGTTCATCGAGTCGCTCATGCTCGGCTCCTTTGCCCTCGGCTTCCAGGACTTCCGCATCGGCATCCCCGGCATGTTGCTCCAAGTTGTCGGTGGCTACCTCTTCATCAAATATTTCTTAAAGAAATAACAGTTTGAGCAGTTTGAACAGTTTGAGCGGTTTGAACGGTTTGAACGGTTTGCTCCGAGCTCTGCTCGTGTGCCGAATGAAGCCCCTCTCAAACCCCTCAAACCTCTCAAACCCATCAAACCTCTCAAACCCCTCAAACCCATCAAACCCATTTCCCCTCCTATGCTTCCCAACCCTTTCTTCCCCGAGATTCACGGCAACTTCGGCTTCGGTTGTATGCGTCTGCCGGAGCAGGAAGGAGGATGCATCGACTACGACGAGTTCTGCCTCATGGTCGATGCCTTCATAGCAGCAGGATTCAATTACTTCGACACGGCTCACGGCTATCATGGCGGCAAGTCGGAGATTGCCATTGCCGACTGCGTTTCTTCGCGTTACGACCGCAGCCAGTTCCTACTCACCAACAAACTCACCGACCCCTTTTTTCACAAGCAGGAGGACATACGCCCCTTCTTCGAGCAGCAACTTGCGTGGTGCAAGGTGGATTACTTCGACTTCTACCTAATGCACGCCCAGGATCGCAACAACTACGTGAAGTTCAAGCAGTGCAAGGCCTACGAGACCGCGTGGCAACTGAAGGAGGAAGGAAAAATACGCCATTTCGGTCTCTCGTTCCACGACAAG
Source organism: uncultured Bacteroidales bacterium (assembly GCA_905235375.1). Taxonomy (GTDB): domain Bacteria; phylum Bacteroidota; class Bacteroidia; order Bacteroidales; family UBA3663; genus Liminaster. The sequence goes on along the minus strand of CAJOLH010000039.1, from coordinate 12,597 downwards.
CACGAAGTGCTCGACATGATTCTCACCGAGCATCCCGAGGTGGAAGTCGTACAGATTCAGTTCAACTACGCCGACTACGAAACGGACACCGTCGAGAGTCGCAAGGTGTATGAGGTTTGTGCCAAGCATCATAAGCCCGTCATCGTGATGGAACCCGTCAAGGGAGGCAGCCTGGTGAACCTTCCTTCACGTGCCAATCAGATCCTGCGCGACCTGCACGGAGGTTCGAATGCCAGTTACGCCATGCGTTTTGCTGGCAGCTTCCCCATGATGACCATGGTACTGTCGGGCATGAGCAACTTGCAGCAGATGGAAGATAATATCCACACCATGCTGGACTTCAAGCCCCTCGACGAACGCGAGATGAAGGCAATCCAGAAGGTGTGCGACATCATCAACGCACAGGATCTCATCCCCTGCACCTCCTGTCGCTACTGCATCGAGGAAAGCACCTGCCCCAAGGAAATCCTCATCCCCGAACTATTTTCAGCCAAGAACCAGCACGACACTTTCCACAATTGGAATACGACATTCTACTACAACTCCGTCCTCACCGGTAGCGGACGAGGCAAGGCTTCGGAGTGCATCCAATGCGGCAAGTGCGAGAAGGTTTGTCCGCAGCACCTCCCCATCCGCGAACTCCTCAAGACCGTTGCCAAGACTTTTGAGAGATAAAAATATTCAAGTTGCACAAATGCGCAACTTGAAGGATATTAAGAGATATTTAGGGATATTAAGTGATAATAAGGGACGTTACCTTCGCCTGTTGAGAATGGGCCCCAAATAACATACGTCCCTTAAAATCCCTTAGAATCCCTTAAAATCCTTTAGAATCATCAAAATAATAAACATTATGGAAGGAAACAATATCACTGCAACCATCCCCACTCAGGGAGAAGTTAATCAGACACCCGAATCACTTTTGCGTGTTTCGCCCAAGATGAAGACATCGCTGCTTTCATCGATGAAATGGATCCAGTTCTTTGTCATCTTGGCGTGTATCGCCGTGGGCATTCTTGCAATCATAGCTATTGCGATGCTCGCCATGAGCAGTTTTTTCCCAGTGGCGGAAGCTGAGATGTCTCCATTGGTCTTGCTGGCGATCGGCATGATCTATCTGATTATTAGCGCGGTGTATATCTATCCCATCGTCAAAGGCTTCAAACTCATCGATCATACCCGCAAGGCGCTCCGTGCCGGCACGAACTCCGACTTCGAAGCCTCTGCTGACGACCTCCACTCCATCATGAAGTACTGCGGCTACTTCACCATCATCCTCTTCGTCCTCTACATCATCTTCATGGTTGTCGCAGTCATTTTTGCCGCCATGCATATTATCTGAGCAATCACGATTTCAAGAAAAATAGCCAGTACCAAGCCCACAATCGCTTGGTACTGGCTATTTCCTTAATACATCATGTTCTTATACGACAACAGCTACGCATGTTTATCGCTCAAAATCACAAAATTCTATCCTCATTAATGCCCTAAATCACATTTTTGGACAAAAAACTAGAGAAAAATTTGGAGATTCCATCAAAACATCTTATATTTGCACCATCATTCCGAGGCATCTCGGTGTCTCTTGCTGAATGATTTTATTGTAAACAAAAAGACGCTACAACGTCGTTATCTTTGCCTCCGAAATTCTCGCAAAATTTCATCTGTAAAGATAATGCAACGGAAGAGCGTCCATGGCGGTGAAATGTAATCACCTCCTCCACGTCCGCGATGGGCAGGGAGTTGGTATATGCATATCATCCGGACGTGGGCTTTCAACGTTGCTTATCCACAGATAGGGCAATGCGAGAAGCCTCGGAGGCGGGTAAGCAACAAGTAGAAAGCTCCCGTCTTTTATTGTATATTCTAATGCCGTGTTCGGAGTTTTGGCGGGTATTATTTATATAAGGCATGAAAAATAATCTTTACTCTATGCAACTCATTGGGGTCGCATATGTTACTTTTGCACATATTCCAACAGATGTCTATACAATTGAACAATAATACGAACCTACTAAATACATTTAAATGAAAAGGACAATTATCTCCCTACTGGGAATTATACTTTTTATGTCAGCATATCAGCCATCTTATGCTGGAGATTATGGCGAGGATTACTACGGATTTAATTGGTGTATTAAGGCACGAACCCAAAATTACTATTCCTCTATTTTGGCTATTCCTATTTTATATTTAAATGCAGGGCTTGCCTATTTAACTCAAGGTGATTATGATGAAGACATGTGGATACCATACGATGTCCCCATATACAACATTTTTAAAGTAAGAAAGGGGGGAGAAAAACTAGATGTTAACGATGGAAGAATGTACGGCTATAAAGCTAAAGATATGTTTTCTCATATAGAAACAGGTCTCAGGTTCGGTTGGCAATGGAGTGAAACTCCAATCGGCATATTTGGAGAACTGAACTACCGCTTCAGAAGATTCTCTTTAGAGTGGGAGGAAGGGACTGGAGAAACCAAATATAAGATTCACAGTTTTGAGCCTGGTATTGGAGCTCGTGTCTCTCCACTTTTCCTTCTCTATAGAAATTATGAATGGTGTCCAATCGTTGAGGTAGCAACTTACTATGTCAATAATTTCAGGTTGAGTGGAGGCTTTAATGGAGAGTCCAAAGAAATCAACAATGGTTGGAGATATTCTTATGGTGTGGGTGCTACATTTGGAGACGATGATCAAAGTCTGTCTCTTCTTGTAGGGCTCGAAGTTGATGATTTTGACTTGTTCAATCAAGATTATTCCTATGGTTCATCAATACCGTATAAAGATGTCACTACATTTAGCCGTAGAATATTCTTAAAAGTCAATTTAAATTTTTGAAAACGAATAATTACGCTTTATATAATTATGTGATTCATTAAAATTTCTATCAAGATTTATGAAAAAAGTAATTCTATTATCTTTTATCTTTTGCTTTGCACTAAGTGCATTCGCATCATGTAACAGTTATGCCCCTTCGGATAGAATTGGAACTCAGAAAGGTGTAACTCCTGATTCTACAGTATATGCCACTTTAGGCAAGACTCTAAGTGACATTCTATTCAATCCAGGCAAGGTGAACCTTTACAAACTTAAAGGGAAGGATTCAGTTGAGAAAAACGATGTTGAGATTGAATCTCACTATGTTCGCGACTCATATATCGGGAAAGTTCGTCCTGAAGTGTTCTCTATTCTTCAGTTCAATGTTATATCCGATCCTATCAATTACCAAAGAGATTCTGTTTTGGTCAAGGCTCCTTATTATCCAGAATACGAGTTAGAATTTGTCAAAGGGAAGAAAACTGCTCATGTTCTAATTTCTGTCAACGATAAGACTTGGACTATTATCTACGATGACAAGAGACAGTTTAACTGGAACTACGCCGACAAACGCTCAATGGACAGATTCATGGAACTCCTTCTTGAAACAATTAAAAAATAAATAACGAACAATTATGAAAGCCTTTAGATTTCTGTCATGCGCTATTCTTTTCAGCCTAATGACAATAAATGCATCTGCTCAAAAGATTCATGCGATAGTTTTCTGCAATACCACCGATCCAAATATTGGCTCGACATGTAAGGTAGATCATGACCAATTCACTAAAACGATAGGTGACATTGCATTTAATATTGATTATGAAGCAATTCTAACAAGCAGAATTGGTGAGGAATGCACAAAGGAAAACCTTATGTCAGTAATCCAAAACCTTAATACGACCGATAAGGACATCATTTTCTTTTATTATAGCGGGCATGGTGCACATGCCGAAGGAGACAATGACTATTATCCACAAATGTGCTTGAAATATCCCGCATCACAACAAGATAAATGGGTGCCCTCAAGAATCGTTAACGAATTATTGTCAAACAAACCTGCATCCATGAGAATCGTTATGACCGATTGCTGCAATAACATAGCAAGTTGGGTGACCCCAAAGACCGTCTCGGTTTTGAGCAAAGGAATGTCCAAAGCAAATGAAGTCGACCCAGAGCTATTTAAAAAACTTTTTGTACAAACAAAAGGTAACATCATGGTTACTAGCAGCAAAAAGGGACAAACATCTGGTTGCAATTCAGATGGAGGCTTTTTTTCCATTATTTTTTGGGAAGAACTTAGTGAAGTCGTGAATGGGAAAAAGGCTGCTGATTGGCATAGTTTAATGGCTTCTGTTAAGAAAGGGACTTTGGAAATATCTGGCAATAAGCAAGAACCCTATTACAACCTCAATCTTTCAGGATCAGGTGCTGGATCTGCAGCAAGTGCTACTACAACACCCCAACCAGCGTCTACACAAGTAATTAATCATCCTCAACCAGCATTTGTTAATCCATTTGCATCTCAGAGTACGCTAACTGATATGCTTAGTTCATTGATTAATACTAATATCGATTTGAATACACGTGTATTGAGTATTAAGAATATTGTAGCAACATATTTCAGTCAAGATGCTAAAGTAGCCGTTGTTGGTCGAGATATGAAGACAATAGTAGATTATGTGCCTGTTGCAGACTTCCTTCGTAACATTACGATGGCTGGCAATATCCAACTGGTAAACATTATTGAGCAAACGACTAACGGTTATAAAATTAATTATTTAAAGGTTCACGAAGTTATTAAATAATATGATTTTTAATTAATTATATAAATATTATGAAACATTTGGCATTCACATTATTTGCAACTATTGCTCTATTTAGCAATGTAGGTCTTTATGGTCAAACTTCAGCTCAAACAAATTCTGAATCTTACGAAAAAGCTAATGGTTTGACACAAGAACAGATCGAATCAATTCAAGGGCAGATAAAACAAAAAGTTGATGTGTTCCAGAATGATTTGGGCATTATTGTTAACGCATTGAACTCTGAAAAAACCAAAAATCTAGCAATAGAAGATGCACTCGACTTATTCATCGGAGAAGGAAATCCATATTACTATATTGACCCGATGACAGATCGACGAATTCTGCATAAGGCAGTAACGATGCAGACAACAGGTCGTGAAGGAAGAATTGCAACCCAAACAATGAAATATTATCTGAATGCGACCAAATACAGCGCAACTCATGCCAGAATAACTATTAAGCAAGCAGAAGGAGTACAAGTGAGCGAAATCTATGCAGCTAATGCCGAAGGCACTGAATATGTCGCTACAGCCACTTATTTTCAAACATATCGGAGGGAGACCGATTGGTCGGTTCGTGTAGATCAAGATATTAAGAAAGTGAAAGTATATATCCAGAAGAAAGTAGCAATTACTCCTGCAGGAGCCATAGAAGTATTTGTCATCAAATTAGGTGATGTGAAGTCTGTGGATTCCAGCAACTTCTACTAATTATTAATAATTTGGGAGTATGTCGAAGTGATATACTCCCAACAAATTCTCCATTGTTTATCTAATTGTGGTCAAATGAAGAGAATATTTATTATTTCATCAATATGTGCCATATTGTGTAATTATACGACAATTGTGGCGCAAACAGTATCTTATACAAATCACGAATTGCATATGCAATACTACAATATGCGTGTTAAGTCTATGGAAGAATTCATGGACCGTTTCAATGGAGCGAAGGTAACCCCAGGCATTGAAGCGTCTGATTCTATGTTTAGACAAAAAAATATTGTTTCGCTTATCGCCGACAATTATGTTCAAAAAATGGATGATATCTCCAAAGCAAGAGTAGAAAACTTTATTACCAAAGCGGTCTATTCTGGAACTTTTCTTGACTTCAAGAATTCCATTTGGTATGCAGACGCAAGTTGTGGAGGCACGTATCAGGGGAAGAAAATATCTCTTCATATTATTTTAAAACCTGAAAAGATAAAGGATGAAGTATATCGATGGTGCATCGTTGATGTCGATGGTCTTCAAGAAGCTGGCCTTATTGACACTACCCAGTGGAGAACAATAAGCCCCGTAGAACATGAAGTCAGCTTTATCGAAATGTTACAATTTCTTGAAAATGAGCCTCAAAATGCCTTAGGAATGCGTACTAAAAGCAAAGAAGTTGACCAATTGAGTTATTTCTGGGGATTACTTCATGAAAAGCATCTGAAGCTAAACCAATGTGAATCAATTGGCTTTTATATTTTTGATGTTGCTGGATACGTGTTTCACGTTTCTGAAGATAACACCATTCAAAGCCATTCTGGTATGCTTATCGACTCAGTGGAGAAAATCAGTGATCAATTTGATCCAATAACCGAAATCAAAAATAGAATATGAAAACTATAAAAATAATCACTTATAGTATTACTCTGATTTTACTATCAGCATTTGGCCTACAGGCTCAAAATGCTGCCAAACGTCATCATCTCGTAACTAATGTTGATTTAGGTTCTGGCAACTTATATACTGATGCTGTCGCCAGTACTCTTGGAGGCTTATTAAACAGCGCAATGCATACCAATGTATTTGGCAGCTATTATCTCTGGTCCCCAATGACTATTGAAGCGAATCACAAAGAATTGGATATTGAGCATTTCAAATTCAATGGGTTAACCGCAGAAAATCTCTTTAGAGATGTTCAATGTGGAATTGAACTTGGATACCAAACCTATAGTCCATCAAGTTATATCAATTTCGGAATTACAGGAGTAGCGCAATATCGTCAAAACCAATTCAAATTGTTGGATATGAACGATGTCGGTTATTTGAAACACAATATTCAACGAGTACTAATGGGTGGCAATCTATTTTTCATTGTTGGAAAAATGGCAAATTCATCTCATGGAAACAATTTCTGGAGAACCAAATTTGAAGTGGGTGCCAGATATAGCTATGCTTTTAAGTACAATGATCCTTATAAGTTAGGAAATGACTTCATCAAAAATGGCTTGGTAAGCCATTTTGCCATTGTGTTTACCGGCAAAACGATATTTGAAGACATAGGTTTATTTGCTGACTTTAATCATTTCAGCCTTTTTGACGACTCCTTTGACACATCAGCATCGACTCCAGTGATTCCTAACGGAATGAAGATGAAAATGTGGACAATAGGTCTATGTTGGAAGGTAAATTTCCAGCAATCTGGAGAACGCTTATAAGTAAAATACTATGAAAAAAAATGATTATCTTGTAACTATTGTAGTTATAAGTACTACAGCTTTCGCGTGGCTGAGCAATATGCCAGCTGCGCCATCGGCAGATGCTGTAGTTTTAGCAGACGCTCGAGAATTCACAGAGGACTTGTACCAACAACTCATTATTGCAGAAAACCATTATCAAGATGATCCATATATGGGTGCATATGAACAGTTTAAAAACAAATTCAGTTTGGGGCCGGATCAAATATTACCCAATGACTTCAAGCGTATAAGTAAAGCTGCTGGTGAAGATAGACAACTCGTATGCAGGAAATATTTCGAATTAATGGGTACTTTATCCAATGATAATGTTATTAATGGTCTTAATTATAGAATTACTAAAGTTGTACCTGTATCAAAGCCAAAATTTGACAAGAATGAATCACCATCGTTCGTAAATCTTATAGTTGAAAAGAAAATATCAGACAACAAAGGTAAAAACCATTTCTTTAATGATACTATTTATTTTCATGTTGATATAAGAAAAATATCTGATATTTATAATGATGTTTTTCATAACCCAATACATGAAGCATACAATAATAATGAACACTATAACCTTTTACAAGCCAATATCTTCTTTGACGAAGAGAGATACGAGATGGCGTATAAGGCATTCAAGGATGTGGCTGAAAGAGAAAAAAACGGGGATGCCTATTATCGATTGTCTATCATGACGTACGAAGGAAAAGGATGTAAAAATATTCCCAAAAAGAAGCGAATGAAATTAACAATGGACTATATTCAAAATGCAAAATACTATGGCGATTACAAATTAGTTCGCTTAGTTGAAAATTTTGAGTATTGGGTCCGCTAATCGATATAAAGTCCTATGTTAAAGACACGCCTCTATACATTAATTATTATATTAGTCCTATTCAACCAGCTATCTGCCCAAGTAGAGTTGGGAAAAGCGTTATACGAGAAAGGATATGTTAAAGAAGCTGTAATGTATTTTAAAGAAGCTGCCGAAAAGGGCGATCCCCAAGCTCAAAACTTATTGGCACAATGCTATGACAAGGGAGATGGCGTGGAACAAGATTACGTCGCAGCAGCGGAATGGTACGAAAAAGCTGCCGAACAAGGTTATGCAGAAGCACAGTATAATATCGGTACTTGCTATGAATTTGGTGAGGGGGTATTTCATGACAATCAAACTGCGGCGCAATGGTACAAAAAAGCTGCCGAACAAGGATATAGCGCAGCTCAAAATAGTTTAGCCATCTGCTATGAAACAGGTAAAGGAGTTGATAAAGATTATCAGCAAATGATATATTGGCTTCAGATGGCAGCTAATCAAAACTACCCTGACGCATTATGTAATTTAGGCTTATGCTATGAGAATGGGAAAGGTGTTGACCAAGACTATCATCAAGCCTTCCTATGGTATGAGAAAGCCGCTCGCTCAGGCTTGGCAAGAGCTCAATACTACATAGGTAATTGTTTTATGAGTGGGCTCGGAGTAGAGATGAACTATGATTCTGGTTTTTTCTGGTATATGCAAGCAGCCAATCAAAGTAATCCAGAAGCTCAATGCGAAGTTGGCTACTGCTATGAATATGGGCTAGGCATCCAGCATGATATGCAGAAAGCCGTCGAATGGTACACCAAATCGGCAAAATTGGGCAATGATGTGGCACAATGCAACCTTGGATTATGCCTAATGGATGGTCGCGGGATTAGAAAAGATGAATCTGAATCCTTTTCTTGGATCAGTAAAGCGGCTTCAAAAGGTTATACGGAAGGGGAATATTTGTTAGGTTGGTGCCACGAAATGGGGATAGGAACAGCGATTGACCATCCCAAAGCTATAGAATGGTACAAAAAAGCTATGCAAAAAGGCCACCTTGGTGCGAAATGCAGAATGGCAATTTGCTACGGAAACGGTTTAGGTTTGCGTGCTGACAAAAAGATGGCATTCAAGTTGCTCAAAGAAGCGTCGGATCAAGGATTTGCTGAAGCTCAATATTTACTCGGACAGGCTTACATGGAAGGGAATCTCGTCAAGAAGAATATAACCCAAGCCAAAGAACTCTTTTCTATGGCGGCCTCCAATGGTCACGAATCAGCGATTAAAGAGTTAGAGAAAATAAATGATAATGAAAGAAAAGAAGAAGAAAGGAAAGAAAGAGAAAGAATTATCATTAATGACAAAAAAACTGGGAAAACTGGGTCTATAACGGATACTGTGGGTAGTCCAACTGGAGCTTACCACAAGTAAAGTAGATTACGTTGATAAAGTTCTGGACATTGCAGAAACCTCTTGCTCTCTTCTTGGCGAGCTGGATCTTGGAGTTCAATCCCTCAAGGATACCATTGTTGACAGCCCAGTCATTGAAGAATGTTCTGATACCAAACATGTGCGCCTTTATCATCTTGACAAAGTCCTGCATTGGTTTGATGCCATAGGCTTCGACCAAAGGGCACCATTCCTCTTCATGTTTCTTGGCTAGGTCGGAATTCTTGAATACATCCTCATAGATAACTTGAAATCTACACGAACAATTGATCCGTCGTCACCTCCGATTGCTCGATTCGCCTTGTAGATTGTAAATCACTACGGGCATGAAGATCTTTCAAAGAAGCAAACGATAGCAGCTCCTTAACTACCCTACTTTGACTTAGTTAAGGAGCTGCTATCCGCATTCAGAACCCTTTCAAGAGGCTTTTAGTATGCTTAATGAAAAGAGGCAGAGAAATCGGGAAGATGCTGTCTAAAAACATTGGAATCGGGAAAGGGATGATTCCGACGAATATCTTTTGCACTACGAAATAATGATGAAATGGATTCATTTTGCATCAAAATAAGCAAGATTTTGCGAAAAGTGCAGTTTCAGCCAAAAAACATTTTGCGAAAAGTGTAGTTTTGAGCAAAAAAAATTTTGCGATTTCGGAAAAATGATGTATCTTTGCACCGATTTTCAAATAGTTATGACTTATGATATTCAAACGTAATATTTATGACGAAATGCTTCGTTGGAAAAACGAGCGAAGAGGGACCACCGCGTTACTCATTAAAGGAGCACGCCGTGTTGGTAAATCCACCATTGCAGAGGAGTTCGCTAAAAACGAATACAAATCTTATATTCTCGTTGACTTTGCAAATACATCAAACGAGATAGACGAGTTGTTTCATAATATCAGAGATTTGGATTTCTTCTTCTTTCGCATTCAAAATCTTTACCACACGACACTTCACAAAAGAGATTCTGTAATCATATTCGATGAAGTTCAATTGCAGCCATTGGCAAGGCAGGCAATTAAATATCTGGTAAAAGATGGAAGATACGATTATATTGAGACAGGCTCTCTGCTCTCAATAAAAAAGAATGTTCAGAATATTGTGATTCCATCGGAAGAAACTCGTCTAACACTGTTTCCGATGAGTTTTGAAGAGTTCCGATGGGCAATCGGAGATGTTAATACCCCTTCATTCATGAAAGAAGCATATCGTTTGAAACGCGAAATGGGGCAAGCCGTCCATCGCCAATGGATGAGAGACCTGCGTTTATACATGGTCATTGGTGGCATGCCCCAAGCCGTCGATACCTATCTGCAAACAAACAATTTGCAGCAAGTAGATGAAAAGAAACGAGAGATTATCCAATTATACGATGATGATTTTCGCAAAATAGATGCTTCTGGAATCGCATCGCAAATATTCATGGATATTCCATCGCAACTGACCAGTAATGCTAATCGATATATGTTTTCTTCCACCGTCGAGAATCGAATGACTGAAACGAAGAATATCACTATCAAGGAAATGATTGACAGTATGGTAATCAATATAGCCTACCATGCGAATGACCCACATGTCGGCCTGGGGTTGAACAAAGACTTAGGACGATATAAAATGTTTATGAATGATACGGGGCTTTTCATAACATTAGCTTTCTGGGATAAAGATTATACAGAAAATATCATCTATAACAAGCTGCTCAGTGATAAATTAGATGCAAATCTCGGTTATGTATATGAAAATCTGGTGGCACAAATGTTAAAAGCTTCGGGAAATGAATTATATTATTATACATTCCCTGATGGCAATAATCATAACTACGAAATCGATTTTCTTCTTTCAAGAGGCAACAAACTAATTCCCATTGAAGTAAAGTCGTCTGGTTACAAAACGCATAAGTCTCTTGATGCTTTCTGCGAAAAGTATTCATCGCGTATTGGAGAAAGGATATTGCTCTATACAAAGGACTATCAAAAAGACAGTTCTACCATTTGCCTACCTGTGTATTTTACACCATTCCTTTAGCCATGAACAATATTTCTATTGCTTATTGAAAAATAATAGTAACTTTGCACCATTATATAGCCAGAGACGGCTTTCACTAATTCTAAAAGTTTTCAGCAATGAGAAAAAGATTCAACATAACAGGTAGGCTCATCCGTGAGGACCAGCCTGCTTTTATTTTCTACAAAAAATCAAATTTTGTAGTTCCCTGAAAAAACTTGACTGGAATTAAACTTTAACCCTACAAAGAGTTTACTACTTCTCGTCTTAACCCTAGTAGGACTTTACTTGATTCCGAATAGTTACTTATAGAGGAACTATGAACAAATTTTCAAAATTCCTCAGCCACCGCCAGCTCTATGCCTCGCCAAAGGAGGATGAGGCGGTGCAGCTGCGTGTGACCGATGGTACCGGCAATGTTGAGACCCTGAGCATAGCGCGTGAGCTGCGCGATGGCGGTCTGGCGAGCGGTTTCGACTTCGGCATCCGTAGCCGACGAGGGCAGGTATTTCAGCTCCAAAAGGTAGCTGTGCGCAAGGTCGGGATAGACCTCCAAGCGCGGCTGCATATAGATGTCGGCATAGCCGCCGCTCACCTCCTGCCCTTTTCGGCTCTTCACTCCCGCATCCTGCTCGCTGATGGGAAGATAGAAGCTCTGCAGACAAGTCAATGCCAAGGTGAATCCGTGGACGTAATACTCGCCCTTCTGCTTGTCGCGGTTCGACGAATAGATGCGAAGCGTCTCGGCAATGAACTCAAAGAAAGGTCGCCACTCGCCGTCAACAGCCATATTTACCATCAGTTCGTTTCGCTCGTAGTCATTTGCCGAAAGATTGATGTCGCGATAGGTCTGCATCAGGTAGCCGTACATCTGCTCGCGCACAACCAGGTTCGGGATGCGGAATTTGACGCCACGGATGCCGCTGCCTGCGATGGTGAGCATACCGAAGTAGTAGAGCAGAGAGACGAAGTTGTCGGGGTCGGTGATGCCCTCCGAGGGGAAATGATCCTTCAGCTTTGCCGTGATGCCGCCCGTCTCGACAATGTGCTGGATGGCGCTCGCGTCGTGCTCGAAGCCTCGATCCTTACGTATCAGCATCCGAAGCTTATTGTAGTCCGTGCGGATGTTCGCGTCAAGCATATTATCAGGAATACATCCTTCTCCATCAATGTAATTATAGAGGAAGTAGAGCACCATATCGCTGTTATAGAGTGGAGGCTCGTTGAGACATTCTTTGGCAAAGCAGTAGTTGTCGTACCAC
>CAJOLH010000038.1 GCA_905235375.1 uncultured Bacteroidales bacterium | reverse complement strand
TCTCTTGACACATTCGGATTTATTCACTATCTTTGCACCGACATTAGCCAAGGCCGCACTCTTCTGGGTGGGCAGGCCATGCTCGGAAGCATCACTTTTACCGGTGGTGCTTTCGTTATTTTAGTGATTGTGATCCGAAATATTACTTGGTAATACGAGTAATATGGGTAATACAGAAAATATAATAATACCGCCATCGCTGACGGTATTAATAAAAGAATTGACATTAACAAAGGAACCACTCAGGATTATCGCCATCCGCTTTGGCTTTGTCTTTGGCTCTCTTTCCATCCGTAATAATCATGGTATTCCTTATCCGATTTGGACTTCCTGATGTTCGAACCTAATGCGCCGGCTGTTGCGGCTAATAATATTTTACCCAGAAGGAAGAAAGGGAAAAATAGTAATTTCCCCATTGTATCGAACAAATCCTCGATAAACCCAGGTTCATTCCTCCTCGTTTTTTTATAACTATTCTTATAATAGTTCTTCTTATAATTCTTTTTATAATTCTTTTTATATTTTTTCTTTCTAAAAAACATACTTTTATCTTTTAATGTTTTGGATATTTCTGAGATAAGACAAATATCGGTTTTTGAGCCCAGCGACCCTCCATGTCACTTCACGCTGAACGTCCCCACAGGGATTGCCATCGCAGTGATGATGTTCATAAAGAAGATGCCGTACTCTCCCTCCTCCAGTTCCGATGCGGGAATGGTCAGCAGGTAGGATTGCTCGCCATACTTGTTGCCCGTGAAATTGATGTAGCCGGCCTCGGTGGTTTCAGCCGACCCGAGCAGTGCAGGCTGGAACTCCATCCACTGGATGCGACGATCCTTCTTCGACGAGGTGAAGCGAACGATGCGGTAGCAGTCCATCGGGTCAGTCTCATTGCTCTCGCCCTTGATAAGCAGTCGGATGTCTCCGCCGTCAGCTTGGACGGAATAGGCTGAATGCGGTCCCTGGAAAACAATATCCATGCCCTCCGAACCGGCAAGTCCACTCACGGCATCGGCCGCTGAACCGACACTGGCAGCAGTGGAGGCGGTTCGAACACCGGCAACCATTCCCGACAGAGAACCTGATGCTCCTGCTGCATGAAAGCCGACGGAGCCAACTGCGCCCGCCACGTTAGCAACCTTGCCGACAACCTTCGACCATTTCTTCACCTTGTTCACATGTGTCCCGATTGTGCCGTTTTCCTTGGGTAGCGCTTCAAACGTCGAATCACTGGTGAGAATACAGTACGAATTCACAAACTCCGGCTCAGCAACAGTAAGGGTCTGAGCATCCACACATACTACACTTGCCATCATGGCCAACGAAATGATTGAAATGAAATGTTTCATATTGCTATATATTAAAAGGTGAAAAGATTCGGCATCGGATAACTCATGTTCATAATTCCAAACACAGTTTCTTATTTCCACGGTGCAAAGATAAAGCGATGCTCCGCAAAACATTTGCGGAGAATCACGAAAATAATAGTTTTCTCGGAAAAATCTAATATGCTTCGGCCATCTCAGCAATAATTGCCTTCATTTGTTCCCTAAAATAGACAGGAGCCAACACCTCGGCATCTTTTCCCAAAGATAAGATTTTTGCAATCAATTCGTTGTTTATTTGTAATCTCAATCGAATGACTTTCGAATGCTCATCACTGAGTTTATGGATAAGCGTTTGCCCACTATGAAAAGGCTTGGAGTCAATATAAGGATACCGTGTATTAGAAATACGCAATAAAATTTCTTCTACAGGTTTCTTCTCATCCCATGAAACGCCAACGATATTACTGAAAAACTCTTCAAAGTCAATGTCGGCTTCCCGATAGGGCAAATCAATTTCCTTCACCGACTTTATTCTGTCGATTGCATAGTTGGTGATAGAGTCATATCCCTCTCTCCTGCCGATCAGGAACCATCGGTCGTTAAACTGCTTGAGCTGATAAGGATGGACACAATTGGTCCTAACCGTTTTATAGTAGGGCTGATACACAATCTCCAAGGCGCGTCGATTGACAATGGCACTTAATATGGCATTGAAATGTTCCATTCCTGCCAAATCCGGGTTGTTTTGAAATTCGATTGCCTTTGTATCATTGGCTACAATGCCATTGGCACGCTGTTGCAGGAACAAATAGAGCCATCTGTATTGCGGTACATTATCGTAGAGCGACAATGTCTCAAGCACGTCTTTCAGCAGGCCTTTCTCCAACGTTCCATCCGCCAGCAGCTTGTTCATCAGGAAAAAGGAAGTGTCTTTATACCTGTATAATTTCTTCTTGCCCCTTCTTATTGTGTCGTCGAACTCAACTTGATAGTATAATTTCATATCCGAAATATCCTTCTCAATGGTTCGTCGGGCGACTTTAATGTCTGGGTCAGCATGAAAGTCACACAGTGCATTGGTGCAAATCCTTATTAAGTCATGAATGTCATATCCTGTGGATTCGTCACGGAAGCATCTGTCCAAGACCTTGTATCTGACAAGTTGATTCTTATTCATAGCGCGAACTGCATAATAATAAGCAGCATGAAATAATCAGAGATTCGATAAGCTGTCTATGACACTGCCGGTCGCAAAGAGATACATGTCAAGGGCCGAAGCAAGCACCAATTCACGTTCTTGGTCGGTCACATTGACATTTGCGTGGGCAGCCTCCCGATTGCGATATTCCTTCAAGATGCCAAACTCCGTGGAGAGATGCTGGAAGGCGGTTTCTTCCCTGAATCTGAGATTCCTCAGCGAGTCAAACGTCAGGAAGATCTCCATCAAGGTGACATTCTTATTGGAGTCTCTGCCGACATACTCGTTGCCGTTGCATAAGCAATAAAGTTTCTTCAGATACCCCTCGAAGCAGATTACCAGGTTATCGAGGAATTTGGCACGAGTGTCGCTGTCGAGTTGTTCGGCACGGAACAAACGGTTCAAGTCGTTCTTTATTTTGAGGCTGACGGCTTCGAAGCTGTCGGTCAGCGTGTAGTTGAGCGCAACGAACAAAGCATCGACTACCTTATCGACCGGCTGTAGCTCGGGGATATTCCGAAGTCGGTCGGCAAAACGAGTCTTTATGACCTGTTTCAGCTCCGCTTCGTCATAATCGGGGTTGATCATTCTTTTCACCAATTCGCTGAAGTCAGCAAACGGCATTTCCGACTGGCCATCACCTTGTGAAGCTATGGCCATTCCTGCCGTAGTGTCGAAGTCGAAATCCGACTTGTCCTTATTCACATCACTCAGCTGCTGGACGAACAGGTGACAGAGCTGCTCGCGGTTGTCATTGAGCAGCGCCTTGAACAGGTCGAGATTCGAGATGTCGGGGCGATGCGGCAATATATCTTTGCTATACTTCCTGAGTGCAGCTTTGAAGGATTTCTGCTTATCTTCCATCGGGAACAGCTCATCCAGGAGCGAGGCGCGCAGGTTTTCGTCGTCCTTGAAATGAGTAAACATGACTCCGATCTCTCGCAGCCAGATCCGCGCTTGGGTAGCCGACAGCTGTTCCCGCGTGTTAAGTGCCTCCAGCATCTTGACAATCTCGTCCACCGTCTGGCCCTTGGTTTCATGAAGGCGCGTCTTCTTCGGTTTCCATTCTCCCCGAGGTCCTTCATACGGAGGATCAACAAGCGTCTCAGACGTCTCAACCATCGTAATGCCCGGCACCTCCGACGAGTCAATCACCTCCAGCTCGTAGCTTTCAGCCTTTTTGGGAGCCTCCTTCGCATAGACATTGGTGTAGATTTGCCAGAATTCCTTGAATGTGGCATCGTTATACTTCTCGTCGATCTCATACACATTGTGAAGGTCCATGAGCGTGTTGGCATAGTCGCTCACCACCAGGCGCAGGTCGCGTGCATCGTTGACAGGAGGCTCGTAGCCTTCGTCGCCTTCTTTCAGTTCGTGTTCTCGGTTGCGGGCAATAGTTTCCAGCTCATCGTCGAAGCACTTCTTGACCCATTTGCGCACATCATCCTCCATCGAGATGATGAAGCTGGCAACTTCCTTCTCTTTCTTATATCGGATGAACCACTTTCTATATAATACCGACTTGCAGAGCTCCTCATATTGCTTGGCGATGTCCCTGGCTTCCTGCTCGGGATTGAAGTTCGATGTCACCATGTCGCAATACTTCTCAAATGCATCCTTGATATTCTTCACATTGACATTGTGCCACGAGCAATCCACGATGTGACACTCGTCCTTGCCTTTGCAGGTTCGGTTCACGCGGCTGATGGTCTGGATGGCGCTGATGTCGCGTATCTCCTTGTCAAGAAACAGCGTGTGGAGCTTGGGCTCGTCAAATCCGGTCTGCAGCTTATCTACTACGATAATCAGACCGTTTTTGGCCTGCTTGAATTTTTGTATGGCATTCTCTTCATTGATTCCATCGTTGAGGGTCGAACATGACTGGTGCTTCTGGGTGTCGCTGTAGATGATTATGATCGGGGCATCCTTGTAGCGGGCATACAGTTTCTCTTTGCACTTCTCTTCGTAGAGCGGGCGTATGATGTTGAAATATCTGATGGCATTGGGAATCGACGACACCGCCAGCATTGCCTTGCCCTGTCCGCCAATCTTGCCATAGACCAAAGTGACGAGGCGATCGACCACAAATTCGGCAATCTTACGCATTCGGGGTTCAAAAGCATAGACCTTCTCCTTGCTTTCGCGCACATTGGCAGTTTCTTCATCGTCCATGTCATCGAGGTCGATATCGGCAGGCTGCTCGAAGCCGACAGGCACATTGTAGGGGATGATGTGCCTTGTGGGGTCGAGGATGTAGCCGTCGGCTATTGCCTCCTTCATCGGATAGGAGTCGAACGGCACCCAGAAGGGAATGGTGAACGCACTGCGGAATTCGCCGAAACGAGTCAGATTATCATCTGTGGGAGTTGCCGTGAAACCGATGAGCAGGTTCTTTTTCTGATGGGCTGCTGGTTTTTGCTTGAAAGAGACCTGCAGCTGTTCGAAAAGGTCGATCATCTGCTCGTGCTCCTCTCCCGAGTTGCTGCGATGTATCTCATCCACCAGGAAGGCTACGCGCATCTTCTTGAAGCGGGCAGCATCCAAGCCAAGGTCCTTCGCCAGGTTGTTGAACTTTTGAATGTTGACCACGATGATTCGTTCATTGGCTTCGAGAGCATTTTTGAATGTAGTCTGGTCCTTGGCCTCCTTGAACATGCTCTTGTCGATGTTCATGTTCATCAGCGTCGTGTCGAGCTGCCCACGCAGCTGCAACCGATCGACCACGAGCAGAATCTTGTCGTAGGCATATTCTCCGTCATAGCGGTAATCCTTCAGTTGCAGCGCAGCCCACCCGATGATATTACTCTTGCCGAAGCCCGCTGCATACTGCATCAGCAGCGAATAGACGTACTTGTTGTTGCAATATGATTCGCGCTCCTGCACAAAAACCTCTATCTGGTCATCTGGCAGACCTATGTCCTTGAGCTGGCGGCGCAGTTTGTTGCGATAGTAGTCGGGGTCTTGCTCGTGGTCGAGCATCTCGCCCACGCGCAACATGATCTTGTCGCAGCCAAACTTCTGCTTGGGGCGAGGGAAGATGAGCTGTCCGGTGTTGGATGTGCGGTACTTGCCATCCTTGTCCTGTGCATAGCGATACTGGATTACGTTGTAGTAGCGAATCTCCTTCTCGATCATCTTCTTGCCATAGAGTGCTCGCATCACCTCCTCAAACCGCTGCTGCTCGTCCAGCTGGTCGGACGAGATGGGATAGTCCTTGAAGACCTTGATGAGTTCGGGAGCGAGACGGTCGATGGTTTCGGGCACGGTTTTGCTGAATGCCTTGTAGGCCATGTCGAAGTAGCTTGAGATGCCGCGCATCACGTAGGTTTCGTGCAGGTCGGATGCAGTGAGATGGATGCCTTTCTCGAATATCGAGAATAGTTCACGTCGCTCGCTGAAGATGTTTTTGCCGAGCTTTTCCTGCTGGGCGTATGCTGCAATGGTCTCCAGATAGTCTTTCACCACCTTGCCTCGCCCTTCTTTTTTGGCGCTTTGCCCCTTGAAGTTGCTCTTCAGCTCCATATATCCGACAAAAATGCCGTTGACGAAGAACGAGACATCGGGCCGGATGGTCTTAAGCTTCTTCTTGTCGATGGTCTGAATGGTGTGTGAAGCTTCTTCCACGACGGTGAAAATGTTCTTCTCAAAGTCTTCGTCGCCGTTCAGTTCGGTGCCTGACACGTAGAAGAGAGGTACTTTCTCTCCTAAGAAATTGATGGAGCCGTTCTGATGGAACATGACGGCGACATTCTGATTTTTCAAGAAGCACTCCTTGACCTGATTTTTCAAAGCCTCCTCGAGCTTGCTCTCGTCGTTGTCGAATCGATGCAACAGACGCTTCCACATTTCCGGTTCAGCGCGCTGTACAAACTCACCCAACAGTGAGGGAATGAAGAAATCGGGGCTGACAATGTTGTTGGCAGCTGCACGATAGCCCAAGCCTCCCTTTTCCTCGCTTCGGCAAAGGAACTCCATTACATACTCGTGTTGAATTTTTTTCTCGTCCATAGTATTGTTCTTATACGGCACGCTGGCCCGTTACTACTTCGTTGATCAATGCTCGCTTGAGTTGCTTGTATTTTTCGATTTGTTTCTCAATAACACACACGACAGCGTCTATCTTTGCCGTTTTCTCATCGAGATAGTCGGCAATGGTATGCTGCTCATTGACGGAAGGAATTGCCATAAGCATATTAACAATAATCTTCTGATTTAGCATTTTAGCACCATAAATATTCTCTACAGAATTATGGATTAAGATGTTTGGCAACATATAATAAATATAACTTATACAATAGCTATCTTTAGGAGGAATAGTTACTATTGCTTCATTTGTATATAAATCCTTAGCTGCTATAGAGATTTTGCCTACAGATAACTTAAAGCTGAAGAGCAACGATCCTTTAACTGACAAAGCTGGATTAAACAAGGTAACTGCAATATTAGAAAGATTGAGATTGCTTTCACGCACATATTTAACACCACTCATATCAGCGATTGTTACCCAAGTATATCCACCAGCGACCTCGAAATAAGCCGAGTTTTTGCTCTCTGGCGTAATGCCTGTCGTGTAAGCTCTGAACACTTCCTTAAATCGTTTTATTTCCCAATGTTTAGGTATCATCCCAATCCAATCAACTCCAGAATCTTTCATTTCGACATCAGGATTGAGACCTTGGGAGACTGCGCGATGTATGATGCTCTTCTTAAGGCGCATATAGGCATCCCGCTTCTTTGATAGAAGCGAAATTTGATTGTCTATCTCTGCTACCTTTGTGTCAAGATAATTGACGATGCGCCGTTGGATATCTATTGAAGGTAATGGAATTTGAACAGATGAAACCTTTTCTTTTGTAAAATGTGGGATTGTTGCAACATTACATGCTACCTCGACATATTTATTGGTTACTAATTTGAAAATCCAATAGTACACATACTGAGGCACAGCAAACTTTTTATTGACACGAACAATATTAATAGAATTTTGAACATAGTAATTGTATTTTGTAGGATTTTCTGCGACAAAAGCACCTCCAGCACCCGCCCCCCCTTCAACAATTAATAAGTCGCCCTTCTTCACCAGTAAAAGATTTTTCTCCATTGGTGAAAAATACATTTCTTTAGGTTCATACCAATTTATCCCATCCAAATGTACATCTTTAGCACAAATATATCTTTCCAAGGTCTCTTCCTGAGATTTCTGTTTGTCTTGCAACATTTTCCCAAGGATTACCTTAGATACACTTTTTAGAGGCAATATCTTCCAATCAGAAGGAACATTTCCTATCCAAGATATACCAGTATCAAAGAGCTCCATAATATTATAGCTTAATATTTTTCAAATTGTTTTCGAGAATAATAATCTCCTTCATTATCTCCTCCACGCTTTCAATCTTCTCAGGCACATAGAACTCCTTATTGAAATTAAGCTCCACACCCACTACGGGCGTGCTTTGCTTGGAAGAGAAGTAATAGGGCTTAAAGATATATTTCTTCATGAAGTTGGAGATATTCTCCTTGTTCTGCTCTGCATCGGGGCTATAGGGGATAATCTCATAGTCGGTATAGAAGTAGGGCTCCATAAAGAATTTGATTTCGACGCCCTCCTTCCGGTTGGTGCTGACCTTTCGGGTGATAATGCCGCAACCCAGTTCATTCGTGGTTCCATCGGGCAAGGTCTCGACGAGCGTGTTTCGATCGGCATCGAAAGTATAGGTGGTGCCATTGCTGACAGTAATGCGGAATGGCATGGTGCGGCTGTCGAAACTCTTTAGCGCAGCCTCGGTTGCAGCCAGTCCTTCGCGCGTCGCAGACTTGAACGTGCTGATGACTTGCCCGTTCAGTTCAAGACTTTTCACATGGGTGATGGCACGAGGCTGCTTGTCGTAAACAAAGTCAATACCCTTTCCCGATTCGCTCAAGTCCCTCAGGGTGAGACTCTGCTTGTTGTAGTAGAAGTACCACTTGTCATAGACCTTGCCAATCTCGCAATCCTTGAAGTCAATCAGCGCCTCAACAATCTTTCGACGGTGTTCTTCGGTCATCTCGCGACGCTTGTCACCCTTGCTCTTCTTCAGCAGTCTCCACAGGTTGCTGCCATCAATCAGCATCAGTTTGTCTTTTCGCTCGGGTGACTTCTGCTTGTTCATGATCCAGAGGTAGGTGTAGATGCCCGTGTTGAAGAACTCCTGTTGCGGCATCTGGATGATAGCCTCCACCCAATCATGGTCAAAGATGTACTTTCGAATGTTGCTCTCTCCCGAACCGGCATCCCCACTGAAGAGCGTGGAGCCGTTGTGTACCTCAACTGCTATTCCCGTATCGGCCAGCTGATAGAGGATGTGCTGCATGAAGAGCATCTGGCCATCGCTCGTCGATGGATAGCCACCAGGAAACTGGCCGATCTTGTCGGCCCGCACCTCCTTCTCGTAGCCCGTCCACTTGGTGCCGTAGGGCGGATTAGCCACTATCACGTCGAACCGATTGTCGGAGAACGGAACGGTGGTCAGGGTATTTCCGTAGTGAATCCTCGACCGCTCGCGGAAACGGCTTTCGATGGCAGCCAGGGCATAGAGGGCATCGTTGTACTCGCTTCCGTAGGTGGCGATGTAGCGGTAGCCGGCTTCCTTCTTCAACCGGTCTTCCACGCCAAACAACAGATTGGCGCCGCCGCAGGTCGGGTCATAGACGTGCACATACTTGTCCTTGGGCTTGTTCACTTTGCGTGCCACGATCTCGGCAATGAGCGAAATAATGTCGTCGGGGGTATATTGTTCACCGGCAGTGGTGGCCGAGATGTCAGCCCACTTCCGCTTGATGTGTTCTTCGAGGGTGGTTATGTCCGAATTGCTGTAAGGTGCCAGATTGATGAGCGACCACGCCGAGACGACCTGCATCAGAATCTTTTTGTTGCGCAGCTCGCTGACGTAATAATCCAAATTGAGATACTTCTGCTGATCCTTGTTGCGCTCAATGCCCAAGAGCATCTTCAGGTCGGGGTCAAATGCTTTCAGGTAGTTGGAGAAGTCCTGTTCGAAGGTGCCATCGTTGCGGCAAATATCCTTCAAGGTTTTGTTCTGCATCACGATGTATTCGTTGAATCCGCAATCTTGCTCCAAGAATACTTCCTTGAACTCCTCGGGGTCGGTAGTGGAGCTGATTCCTTCTTCCTCCTCTACCCTGTGAACAGCATTTATCATACGGCCTTCGAGCATTACCAGGGCGAAGAATGGCATCATGTAGGCAGGGAAGTCACTCTGTTTCACACTGGCCGCTATCAGCAGGTCTGCGATATTCCAGATCTCACTCTCATAGTGCATGATATCATGCACCATTGGGGTATAATTCGATTCTGACATAGTATATGCAATCTTCTATATAACAACTATGTTTTAGAGGGGTCGCTTCGCTCTGCGACCCCTTTGTTATTATTCGCTTTGTTTTCGACTTGTCGAAATGGACGGTGCAAAGATAAGCAAAATTCCTGAATTAACAAAAAAAGTGGACGGTTTGCAGCAAAAAAGATAATAAACTGCAATAGTTTTCTCCCGATTTTGTCCGATATCAAACGATTCGCCCCCCATAAAACTATTGTCTTGCAGCGAGAACCCGCCCCAAAGAGGAAAAGACCTTTCTCCAACCGAAGCATACCTTTTCTTGGCCAAGATTGGTTATACTCCCGTCGCGGCATACCCTTTTTTGGCCAAGACTGGTTATTCTTCTGTCGCCGCATACCCTTTCTTGGCCAACTTTGGACATGCTCCTATCGGAGAAAGCACTCTGATGGCCGTCAGAGTGTTATTTCCTGTCGAGGCATACCCTTTCCTGGCCGAAATAGGTTATGCTCCCGTCGTCGCATAACCTTTCTTGGCCAACTTTGGTCATACTCCAATGAGCGAAAGCACTGTCACGGCCGACAGAGTGCGCTATTCCTTCGCGGCATAACCAATTCTGGCCAAGATTGGACATGCTCCCGTCGCCGCATAACCTTTCTTGGCCAACTTTGGTTATGCTTCAACCGCGGCATAACCATTTTTGGCCAAGAATGGTCATACTCCAGCCGAAGAATAACCAATCTTGGCCAGAAAAGGTTATGGTGCTAATCCTTCCCTTAATTTTTTCAATTTTTGCCATACAAATAAACTTTAGATGGCACAAATTTATGACGGAAAAAACAAAAAACCAAATTACATCAAAAATTTTTGTCAGCGTTTTTGTCAGCAAATCAGAAAGAAATTGCGTGTTTAGAAAAATTGGGTTGTTATAATCATTTCATATAACTTACTGATAACCAATTCCAAATCATTGCAAAGCCATTTCTAATAAAAAACACCCGAAAATGCCATTTTCGGGTGTCATGTGATTCGACGGGGATTCGAACCCCGGACCGACTGCTTAGAAGGCAGTTGCTCTATCCAGCTGAGCTATCGAACCATCAATTTTGCGGGCGCAAAGATAGCAATTATCTACGACATTTCCAAATTTTCGGTGAATTATTTTGAGAAATTCGTAGAGATGCTAAGCGATTCTTAGGGATTTCAAGGGATTTTCAAGCACAAATGAGGAACTTGAACTTATTAATCCTTGCTGTTTTCGGTTGCGGCACGCATGGCTACCTCCTCGGTGGTGGAGGGCTGGTCGAACTTCTTGCGGATGAAGACGAAGTTGCGGCCAAGGTACTTCTCGCGCACAATAGGATTGGCTGCAAGCTCTTCGCTGGTACCCTGGAAGAGGATCTTGCCTTCGAAAAGCAAATAAGCACGATCGACGATGGAGAGCGTCTCAGGTGCATTGTGGTCGGTGATGAGAATGCCGATGTTCTTGTCCTTGAGCTTATAGACGATGTACTGGATGTCCTCGACGGCAATGGGATCGACACCGGCAAAAGGCTCATCGAGCATGATGAACTTGGGGCTGATGGCTAAGCAGCGGGCAATCTCGCAACGACGACGTTCGCCGCCGGACAGACGGTCGCCCAGGTTCTTGCGCACCTTCTGCAGACGGAACTCGGCGATGAGCGACTCGAGCTTGTCGCGCTGTTCTTCGGGCGTCATGTTGGTCATCTCGAGCGTGGCACGCAGGTTGTCCTCGACCGACATCTTGCGATAGACGGAGGCTTCCTGTGCCAGGTAACCGATGCCCAGCTTGGCACGACGATAGACAGGCAGGCGTGTGATTTCCTGATCGTCGAGGAAGATGCGCCCCTCATTGGGTGTCACCAGTCCGGTGGTCATATAGAACGTGGTCGTCTTGCCGGCACCATTGGGTCCCAACAGACCTACAATCTCGCCCTGCCGGACATCGATGCTCACATGATCGGCCACCGTACGAGGCCCATATCGCTTGACGAGATTATCTGTGCGAAGCACACTCACTTGCTCATCCATCCTTTTATCACGAATTGGAAAAATTAAAGTTCAATACGTTCGCTTAATGCGAATAGCAGATTAAATTTCGATGTATTGCGGTGCAAATATAGTGATTTTTTCTCAATATCGGAGCAATATTTGTCCACTTTATCAATTTTTTTTATATCTTTGCACCGAAAAATAGATAAAAGCCGATATGCTGCTGACAAATTGGATAAAAGATTTCGGGAAATATGTTCTCCTGATGAGAAGGGTTTTCACCAAGCCCGATCGTTGGAAGATGTTCGGTCGCCAATACCTGCACGAGAGTACGGGACTGGTAATCGACTCCATTGGCATCATCGGCATCATCTCGCTGTTCATCGGTGCCGTGTCGTGCATCCAGATCCAGAAGAACCTTGACAACCCGTTCCTCCCGCAATACCTCATCGGTTTTGCTACGCGCGAGATGCTGATGCTCGAATTCTCGTCGGCCATCCTGTGTCTGATCCTTGCGGGCAAGGTCGGGTCGAACATTGCCTCGGAGATTGGCACGATGCGCGTGACGGAGCAGATTGATGCGATGGAAATCATGGGCGTGAATTCTGCCAACTACCTTATCCTGCCGAAGGTGTGCGCCGTGGTGTCGCTGATGCCTATCCTCGTCATCCTCTCGATCTCGCTGGGTCTGGTGGGCGGTGGAATCCTTTGCATGATGACTGGTCAACCCACGATTGACGATTACGTCACTGGCATACAAACCTACTTTGACATCAGTCACATTGATTATGCCATCCAGAAGTCGATGATCTTCGGATTCATCATCACCACCGTCTCAGGATATTTTGGCTATACAGTGAAAGGCGGTGCCTTGCAGGTGGGGCGCAACTCAACACAGTCGGTGGTAATCAGCTCAATCATGATATTGATGATGGATGTGATTTGCACGAAACTGCTGCTGTAATTATATTATCGCGAATAATCAATTTTTGAGGGTCGCTACGCTCAAAATTAACAAATAATAATTACACACGGGTGTGTTCGTGATGAAGGGCAAGGATTTCGTCGAAACGCTCGGCAAGTTCTATCATGCCTGAGAGGACGATATTGGCACCAGCATCACGAAGAACCTTAGGATCGAGGGGACCGGTATTGACTGCAACGGTGAAGATGCCAGCAGCATGACCAGCCTGCACACCCAAAGGGGCATTCTCGACCACGATGGCTTCGGAGGGCTTCAGATTTCCTGCCTTACGCAGCCCAATGAGATAAGGATCGGGCATGGGCTTGCCATGACCAATGGGGCAATCCTTCGCCGAAACGATTCGAGCAGGGTCGAAGACATTCGGATAGACATAATTCAACTTGCTGAGAAGGGAAGGCTGACCACTGCCAGTCACGAGCACGCGAACGAGACCCTTCTCCCCCACTCTGCGAAGCACATCGGCAGCGCCGAGCATAGGTTCTGTCTTGCCCAACTGCACAAAAGCCTGCGACTTCTCCTTGTAAATCATCTCAATCTCCCATGGTTCGGCATGACGTCCGCGTTGCTCAACGAAGAAGTCATCGATGACCTGTTGACCGGTTGCGCCTTCGACCATATAAAAGAAGGTACGGTCACAAGCGAAACCATAGTGTTCGCCCATAACCTGATACCATGCTTCCGAATGCTTGGGCATACTATCGAAGAGCACGCCATCCATATCGAAAAGAAACGCCTTTAACATAGTTGAGGGATAGTATAAATTTCCGGTATTGCCTTGACAGCTGGAATAACTTTTATAGTTGGGATAGTGGAATAACAAGTATGAGTAAAGAGAGAATTCGAGGGGTTCGTTCCATTGGGACGAAACCCCTCGAACCTTTATCAGAGGGACGGAGCTGACCCGTTCAGAGATTATTCGGCGAGACGAGCCTTGATGGCCTTGGTGGCCTCCTCGTAACCTGGCTTTTCGAGAAGAGCGAACATGTTCTTCTTGTAAGCCTCTACTCCTGGCTGATTGAACGGATTGACACCGAGGATGTAGCCAGAGATGCCGCAGGCACGCTCAAAGAAATAGATGAGCTGGCCAAGGTTGTACTCGTCGAGCTTGTCGATCTCAATCTTCATATTGGGCACGCCACCATCGACATGGGCAATCTGTGTGCCGAGCTCAGCCATCTTGTTGACCTGATCGACACGCTTGCCGGCGAGGAAGTTCAAGCCATCGAGGTTCTCTTCGTCGGAAGGCACAACAACTGTGCGGTTGGGATTCTTGATGGAGATGACGGTCTCGAAGATTGTACGCTCGCCTTCCTGAATCCATTGTCCCATGGAGTGAAGGTCGGTAGTGAAATCGACTGAAGCCGGATAGATTCCCTTGTGATCCTTGCCTTCGGACTCGCCGTAAAGCTGCTTCCACCATTCGGACATATAATGGAGCTTGGGCTGATAGTTGACCAGAATCTCGGTCTTCTTGCCGAACTGATAGAGAGCATTGCGCATGGCAGCATACTGAGCAGCCGGGTTCTCGGCGTATGGAACATCGACACCAGTGGCCTTCTCCATATCCTGCGCACCGCGCACAAGGGCCTTGATGTCGTTGCCTGCTACGGCAATAGCGATGAGACCTACAGGAGTGAGCACTGAGAAACGGCCTCCCACATTATCGGGGATGACAT
Source organism: uncultured Bacteroidales bacterium (assembly GCA_905235375.1). Classification (GTDB taxonomy): domain Bacteria; phylum Bacteroidota; class Bacteroidia; order Bacteroidales; family UBA3663; genus Liminaster. The sequence goes on along the minus strand of CAJOLH010000038.1, from coordinate 11,455 downwards.
ACTTCCTGTAACCCTCCTTGGTGGCGAGGGTGCAGAGAGCGCCACGCTTGGCATCGGTAACGGCGACGATACGCTTCTGGGCTTCGGCCTTGCCGACCTTCTCTTCGAGCATGGTCTTGAGGATGCGGAAGGTGAGCGCTGTCTCGGTGGTGGTACCTGACTTGGAGATGTTGATGATGCCGAACTCCTTCTCCTTCAGGATGTCGAAGAGGTCGGCAAGATAGTCTTCGCCGATGTTGTTGCCAGCATAAACTACGATAGGATTCTTACGACAGGTCTGATAAGCATCGAATGCGCTTGCCAAAGCCTCGTTGACGGCACGGGGGCCGAGATATGAGCCACCAATGCCAGCCACGACAACCACTTCGCACTTTTCGCGCAGCAGGTTGGCGGTAGCCTGTACGTCGTTGAGGAACTCTTCGGTGATGCTTGACGGGAGATGTACCCAACCCAGGAAGTCGTTACCAGCACCCTTGCCCGACTCAAGGAGTTCGTTGCAAGCAGCGGTCTGTGCAGCTACGGCTGCCAATGTTCCGGCGGGAACAAAACTTTGTGCTTTTTCAATTGATAATTTCATAATAAATGGATATTTAGTTGGTTATTTGGGGGCAAGAGAGGGAGCGTTTATCTTAGGTTGTCGCTGAGGAGCTTGAACTCGACGAAGGGAGACATACGCTTGTAGAGGATGTTGTAAACGCAATCGACGATGGGAATCGGGATGCCATACTTCTGATTGATCTCCTTGATACATTTGGTTCCATAATAACCTTCAGCCACCATCTCCATCTCGAGCTGTGCGCTCTTGACGCTGTAGCCTCTGCCAATCATGGTACCGAACATGTGATTGCGGGAGAAGTTGCTATAGGATGTCACAAGCAGGTCACCCGTATATACCGATTCAGAAATATGGCGTGTTGCCTGTCGCTCGGGATTGATACCGTTGATGAAACGCTTCATCTCGCGTATCGCATTGGACACGAGGACTGCCTGAAAGTTGTCGCCATACTTAAGGCCCGAACAAATGCCAGAAGCGATGGCATAGATGTTCTTCAAGACACCCGCATACTGCACACCGATGACGTCGTCACTGACGGTGGTATGCACATAGGAGTTATGGAAGAAATCGGCGATCTCTTGTCCAATCTCCAGATTGGTGCAACCCACAGTGAGATATGTGAGTCGTTCCCAAGCCACCTCCTCGGCATGTGATGGTCCGGAAAGGGTAGCAAACTGTTCGGGCTTAAGCTGGAAACGATCGGTCAGATACTCGCTGATGGGGATGTTGAGCTCTTGGACAATACCTTTGATAATAGAGATGACAATCTTGTCATGGAACGACTCGGTAATCTTCTCGACATGCTGGCGCAAATAAGGCGACGGCATACCGAAGATGACCATATCGGCATGGCGGATGGCTTCGTTGATATCATCGGTGAAATGGATACGGTCGAGGTTGAAGCGAGCGGTGGAAAGATAGGTCGGATTGTACCCCAACTTCTTGAACTCAGCAATCTTATCCGGGTTGCGCATATACCACCAGAATTCGGCATCATTATCCTGAACAATCTTAGCGATGGCTGTGCTCCAGGAGCCACTGCCGAGGATGGCTACAATACCAGGGATTTTCATAAGCAAATCATTTAGCTGCGGCGTCAATCCAAGCCTGGACATCGGCCTGCGAAGGATTCTGAAGTTCGCCAATCAGCGCCTTGTACTTCTTCTTGATGTCAATCAGTTGTTGCAAAACCTTGCCAGGCTTTTCGCTGGCGAGGCTGTCGGTAGTGAGATATCCAGCCTTCCAAAGCACAGCTACCCAATCGTCGGAGGGAACACCAAGTGCGAGGAACTTCTCGACGGGATCCCTACGCTCGACCTTCTCGGGCTTCATGGTTGGGAAGAGGATCACCTCCTGGATGGTTGGCTGACCGGTCATCAGGATGCACAGGCGGTCGATGCCGATGCCGATGCCCGAAGTTGGAGGCATACCATACTCGAGAGCGCGCACGAAATCGTGGTCGATAACCATGGCCTCGTCATCGCCCTTGGCGGCGAGTTTCATTTGATCGACGAAACGATTGTACTGATCAATGGGGTCGTTGAGCTCGGAATAGGCATTCGCCAGCTCCTTGCCATTGACCATCAGTTCGAAACGCTCGGTGAGACCAGGCTTCGAACGATGCATCTTGGTAAGCGGAGACATCTCGACGGGATAATCGGTGATGAACGTAGGCTGGATGAACGAGCCTTCGCACGTTTCGCCGAAGATTTCGTCGATGAGTTTTCCCTTGCCCATGGTCTCAGTGTCCTCGACACCGAGCTTCGTGGCCAACGCGCGCATCTCGTCCTCACCCATGGCGGAAAGGTCGTAACCCGTCTTCTCACGGATGGCTTCGAGGATGGGCAGACGGCGATAGGGAGCCTTGAAGCTGACCATATTGTCACCAATTTTTACCTCGGTGGTGCCGTTGACAGCCAGACAGATACGCTCGAGGAGATTCTCGGTGAACGTCATCATCCAGTTATAGTCCTTGTAGCTGACGTAAAGCTCCATGCAGGTAAAGTCGGGGTTATGGCTACGATCCATGCCCTCGTTGCGGAAGTTACGCCCAATCTCATACACGCCCTCAAAGCCTCCGACGATGAGACGCTTGAGGTAGAGCTCGGTGGCGATGCGCAGATAGAGGTCGATGTCGAGCGCATTGTGATGAGTGATGAACGGGCGTGCGCTGGCTCCACCTGCAATCTGCTGGAGGATAGGTGTCTCGACCTCGGTGTAACCAGCCTCGTCGAACACCTGGCGCATGGTACGGATTACGGTAGCACGCTTCTGGAAGACGTCCTTCACACCCTCGTTGACAATCAGGTCGAGATAACGCTGACGGTAGCGCAGCTCAGGGTCGTTGAAGCCATCGTAAGCCACACCATCCTTATACTTGACGATTGGCAGGGGACGGATGCTCTTGCTGAGCACTGTAAGATGCTGGCAATGCACCGAGATTTCGCCGGTCTGTGTGCGGAAAACATAACCTTCGACACCTACGAAGTCGCCAATGTCGAGCAATTTCTTGAAGACGGTGTTATACATCACCGTATTATCGGGATCAGGGCACAGGGCATCACGGCTCACATACACCTGGATACGACCCTTTGAGTCCTGAAGCTCCATAAAGGCGGCCTTGCCCATGATACGCCGGCTCATGATGCGACCTGCCACAGAGACACTACGGACAGGCTGATCGACAAAGTTGTCACGTATCTCGTCGGAATATCCGGTAACCACGTACTCGGCTGCCGGATAGGGTTCGATGCCTAACTTGCGTAATTCTTCGAGCGAACTGCGACGGATCAACTCCTGCTCGCTTAATTCTAAATTTACCACTTTAAGATATTTACAGTTAAAAATAAACTTTCAAAAGATTCAAATATATTGGTGCAAATATACTGATAATTTCAAACAGAAACAAAATTCGACCCAAATTTTACTATTTTTGAGTCGTTTTGCTGCCAACGAGGCTTTTTAAGCCATATCTATCTAACAATTTCAACCTTCCGTTTTCGGTTTCGAGAATGTGCTGACCCTCCATCGAAGCGACACAACGCCAGAATGATGGCTTGTCAAGCTGCATCATGTCACACCAGTCGGACTCCTTAGCCTCGACGACCACTTCCTTGGCTGCGCGTTCGGTGAATGCCAGCATCCACGAAGCCAGTTTCAGCACGGGATCGGTCTCACCCGAAAAGTCGATGGCCTTATGCTGCTTTTGCGCACGGGTGCAGAGCATATTGAGCGTATTGACAAGGGTGACATCGTTCTCCTGAAGGATGCGGATGAAATCCTTCTTCTTGAGCTGCATGATTCCAGTCTTTTCGGAGCATGCCGTAATTGTACTGTGCACCCGCGTTTCGGCACCAAAGAGATGATGCAAAGAAAACGTATAGGGGGCATCGAACATTTGCGTGATGCGGACGCGACGGTTGAAGACAGGAGTCTCCACACACACCCTGCCCGACAGGAGGAAGGATGTGCCCGGGCAAAGTTCGCCGCCGTTGAGGATGACGTCGCCCACCTTATAGGTATGAAAGTCGAAAGGAATGACCTCAAGGATATGGGTCATCTGATCGACGCTGACACCTTGGAATACGGGCAACTGCATCAGGAGATCATACATGGAGGACATTTAGAAAAAGTGTTTGTCGGTCATAATGTTCAGCACCAAATTATCGACTTCGAGCATCGCATCGCGACCGATGCTTGCCAAGTTGTCGATACTTCTGTCCACATCGTCATCGATGATGCCATCGGTCGAAGCAACATGAATATTCTCCATCGCCATCATCGCGCTTTGGAAGGCGGAACTGACTGCCGACGAAAGCTTCAGCACACATGATGGCTTGCAGCCGTCGCAGACCATTCCCATGGCCCCTGCTATCTGGTTCTTCACAGCGTAGGTGATCTGCTCGTAACTGCCTCCCATCAGATAAGTGATGCCACAAGCAGCACCCGTAGCGGCCAGCACACAACAACAGTGGGCCGACAGTTTGCCCAACAACTGACGGATATAGATATTCACCAGATTGCTGATGGCTAATGCACGGATGGTCTTCGCCTCGGTACACAGCGTCTCCTCGGCAAAGATAAGGACGGGGAGTGACACAGCAATACCCTGATTGCCCGAACCGGAGTTGGTAGAAAGCGGGACTGATACGCCACTCATTCGCACATCGGAGGCAGCGCAGGTGTAGCTGACGACACGCGGCATGGCATTCTGCCCCACCATGCGTGACTCGAAATCGCCCTTCAGCATCTTGCCGAGGTTGAGACCGTAGTCGGCATCATCGGCATAGGCCATCTCAGCGACCTTCTTGTTCATGCGGGCACCCTCAAGCAGGAAATGGAGGGAATCAAGCGGACACTTGGTGGAAAACTCGTAGATCCTGGCGATGGACAAATCGGATTCATGATTGCGGTCATGTCCGGTAGCCAAGGTGCAGCGTAGGTCGAGCAACACCTCATCATCGTGTTTGATATAGACGACATTGGCATAATCCTTGGCCAAAATCACCTTGGCCTGATGATTACCGGCAATAGCCTTCACTTCGGCATAAACGAGTTCGAACGTATTACGGGCGGTAACCACCGACCATCGCTTATCGGCGACAAACTGCTTAGCTCGCGCGCAATCGTCGGGAGTGATGTCTTTCAGCAGTTCAAGGCCCAACTCCAGTTTGCCTGCCAGTGAGCCAAGGGCAATGGCAGCAGGAATACCCACCATTCCCCCACTTTCGGGAATGCCCACACCCATCGCATACTTGATGATATGGCTACTCAACTTCGTCTTCACCACCTCGGGTTCCATGCCGAGAACCTCACGAGCCTTGGCACAAGCCAAAGCCACCATCCTCGTCTCGTTGCCACCGATGGCTGGCACGACTTCCTTATGAAGAAGCTTCAGAATGTTTTGAATGTCGTAACGTGATAGCATGATATAGACAAAAATAATGACGCTGTAACGAAATCGAAACAATTAAATGATTTTTATGATGCAAAGGTAAAGGAAAATAGGGACAAATGCAAGAATTTAACTTAATTTATTACAATTTTAACATAAATAGATGGCTGATCTATGAAATCATAGACCAGTCAACCTTTCCAGCGAACAATATTTGCATCCTTCGACGCAAAATTCCGTTCTGTTGGGATTCGAGCATCGGATCGCCATCGACAATGTCCTTGGCCCAACGACGAGCGGTCTCGAGAATCTGTCCGTCCTTAGCCAACGAAGCGATCTTGAGATCGAAAGCAAGGCCTGACTGCTGGGTACCCTCCAAATCGCCAGGTCCGCGAAGACGAAGGTCGGCCTCGGCAATCTCAAAGCCGTCGGTGGTACGACACATCACGTCGATGCGCTGGCGAGTATCGTTCGACAACTTATCAGAAGTGACGAGGATGCAATAGGACTGCTCGGCACCTCGCCCAACACGCCCACGCAGCTGATGCAGCTGACTGAGGCCAAAACGTTCAGCATTCTCGATGACCATGACCGAAGCATTCGGCACATTCACACCAACCTCAATGACGGTGGTGGCCACCAGCACCTGGGCTTCGTTCTGCACAAACCGCTGCATGGCGGCATCCTTATCCTTCGACTTCATGCGTCCGTGGACCATCGCCACCCGATATTCGGGACCGAACTGCCGCTGAGCCTCCAAGAACCCTTGCTCAACAGCCTTGTACTTGAGCTTTTCGTTCTCCTCGACAAGCGGATAGACGATGTATGCCTGATGCCCCTTGGCCAACTCACCACGGATGGCACGCGTGAGTCCCATGCGCTGCGTATCCCATCGGTGGATGGTAGTTATCGGTTTGCGCCCAGGAGGCAATTCATCGATGACACTGACATCCAGATCGCCATACACCGTCATCGCCAACGTACGAGGTATTGGGGTGGCGGTCATTACCAGGACATGAGGCGGGCGGCTATTCTTGGTCCAAAGCTTCGAACGCTGTTCGACACCGAAACGATGTTGCTCGTCGATAATCACCATCCCGAGATTCTGGAACTTCACATCGGGTTCGATGAGGGCATGGGTGCCTATCAGGATGTTAAGCTGACCGTTCTCCAGCTGTTCATGGATGAGCTGACGATTCTTTTTCGTAGTGCTACCCGTCAGAAGAGCCACCTTGATGCCGACGAGTTCCAACTGAGGACGGAGATCGTCATAATGCTGGGTAGCAAGAATCTCGGTGGGTGCCATCAGACAAGCCTGGAACCCATTGTCGAGCGCCATGAGCATAGTCAGCGTAGCCACCATGGTCTTGCCAGAGCCCACATCGCCCTGCAACAGCCGGTTCATTTGCCTGCCCGAGCCCACATCGGCACGAATCTCGCGAAGAACACGCTTCTGCGCATTGGTCAGCTCGAAAGGAATCAGATTATAGAAGTTGTTGAAGTAGTCGCCAATCCTGACGAAATGGAAACCTCCACTGACCTGATGGCGCAACTTGAACGAACGAACCAGATAGAGCTGCAGATAGAACAGTTCCTCGAACTTGAGCCGATACTGGGCGCGGCGAAGATTGTCGGCATTGGCAGGGAAGTGAATCTGGCGGATTGCCTGGTTATAGGGCATCAGATTCTGTTGCTCGACGATGTAGGCAGGAAGGGTTTCGGCAAACGGTGCAGGGTTCTTCTGAAGGTAATTGAGGATAATCTTCTGAATGGTCTTGGAATTGATGCCAAGGCGCTTCATCTTCTCAGAGGTATTATACATACCATAGAGTCCGACCTTCGACTCAGGATCATCGTCGGGCTTGACCGTCTCGATTTCAGGATGGGAGATGCTGTAGGCACCATTAAATTCCTTCGGCTGACCGAATATCAGGTATTCCCTACCCTTCTGTATGTTGCCCTGAATGTACTTGATGCCATTGAACCAGATACATTCGATGACACCCGTATCATCGGCAAAGAGTGCCTTCAGATGGTGTTGCGGCCCTTTCAAGCCAATACCCTCTTCGGTAAAGAGGGTGAAGCGGCCCTTGAGCAAGATGAACGGCAATGTAGCGCCACTTCCCGGACTTGGGTTCATGGCAGGAACATCGCTGATGCGATAGACCTTCGACTTATCGACATAGCGATAAGGATAATAGCCCAGCAGTTCCTCGATGGAATGCAAGTTACACTCCTTTTCGAGGAGTTCAGCCCTTTTGGGGCCAACACCGGGTATATACTGAAGGTCACCCAATGGCATTATGCTTTCTTCTTCAATAATGAACTACGATACTTCAGGAATGCCAATGCAGAAATTACCGATGCCACGATGCCAACGGTCAGGCTGAATGCATAGTTGAGCTGGAATCCTTCGGGAGCCACGAGAATATAGGTGGTGCAGACACAGGTCATGAAGATTGCAGGCAGGTAGGAGATCATCCAAAGTTTCCCGGCACGAAGCATATAAACCGACAATGCCCAAAGTGTAAAGACGGAGAGTGTCTGGTTGGTCCACGAGAAATAACGCCACAGGACGTTGAACCCGTCAGCATCGCTCAAGCTCCAGACGAGTGCAATAGCCGTGAGGATGAAGATGGGCACAGCAATCACCAAACGACGCCAGATGCTCTTCTGCTCGAAGTTGATGAAATCGGCAACCACAAGACGAGCGCTGCGCAAGGCGGTGTCGCCCGACGTGATAGGAGCCACAGCAATGCCCAGCACAGCCAGGATGCCACCCACAACGCCAAGCCAGTTGTTGCTGACGAAATTGGCGATATAGGCGCCACTGAATGCCTTGCCGGTTTCGGGGTTTACCACGCCATTGTCTTGATAAAAACATGTGGCAGCAGCAGCCCACACGAGCGCCACGATGCCCTCGGTAATCATGGCTCCATAGAAGCAACGACGACCCATACGCTCGTTCTTCAAGCATCGAGCCATCAGCGGTGACTGGGTTCCGTGGAAACCAGAGATGGCTCCACAAGCGATGGTGATGAACATCATCGGGAAAACGGGAGCCGACTGCCACTCCTTGTTGACCAACGAACCATCCCAAAGTTCAGGAAGCCCAGGATTGGCCACCACAAGATAAGCGCCTATGCCCACGGCCATGAATATTAGGCAAAAGGCAAAGACTGGATAGATGTTGCCAATGATCTTATCGACAGGGCAAAGCGTGGCAATGATATAATAGAGGAAGATGATGACTATCCACCCGTAGGCATTGAGTCCCCAACTGGATGTCATGGCACTGAGCAACTCGGCAGGACCGCTGACGAAGGTAGCAGCAAGGAGAACAAGCAGCACACAGATGAAGACACACATCACTTTGCGCGCAAATTCGCCGAGATAGGCACCGATAATCTCGGAGAGCGACGCACCATTCATGCGGATGCTCACCATAGAAGTCAGGTAGTCGTGCACTGCGCCCGCAAAGATACATCCAAACACAATCCACAGGTAGGATGCCGTTCCGAACTTGGCGCCCATGATAGCACCGAAGATGGGTCCCAAACCGGCAATGTTCAGGAACTGTACCATGTAAACCTTCCAAGTGGGCATGGGGACATAATCCACGCCATCCTCCTTGGTGTAGGCAGGCGTCTCGCGGTCATCCTCAGGATGAAAAACTCGGCTGACAAAGCGGCCATAGGTGAGATAGCCGACTATCAATGCGGCTAATGCTACTAGGAAACTGACCATAATCTTATTTTTAAATTAGTATATATACATTTTCGGTGTCACCTATCGGCAAACGCTGCCGTCTTGCCTCATGACAACTTGGGGTATACCCTTTGATGCTTGACATGCAGGAAGTGTCCTACCAAGGTGGAGACAGAAACGAAGAGCGAAAACACAATGCCGATGCCCAAACCGACATGATAGGGCAAAGAGAGACCTTCGGGAGCCACCAGGATATATGTAGAGCAGACACAGGTCATGAACACCGAAGGCAAGAAGGTGACGATCCAAGGTTTCCGCTCACGAAGCAAATAGACTGTAATAGCCCATAGTGTAAAGACCGAAAGCGCCTGGTTACACCATGCAAAATATCGCCATAAGACGCCAAAACCCTTGACATCGTTGATTGACCAAACGAGTACCATAGTGGTGAGAACAAACATCGGAATAGCGATGAGCAAACGCCCCTTCATACTCTTCTGTTCCCTTTTGAAGAAATCGGCAATGATGAGTCGGCCACTACGCAAGGCAGTATCTCCTGAAGTGATGGGAGCGATGGCAATGCCGAGGATTGCCAGGATGCCACCAACCAATCCAAGCCAGTTATTGCATATTGACGAAGCGACAAAAGCTCCCGTATAAGGCTTGCCGGTATCAGGATTGATGATGCCATTCGCCTGGAAGAAACAGGTGGCAGCCGCAGCCCATATCAGTGCCACGACACCCTCGGTAACCATAGCGCCATAGAAGCATCGACGCCCCATTGCTTCGCTCTTGATGCAACGCGCCATCAACGGAGACTGGGTGGCATGGAAACCGGAGATGGCGCCACAGGCTATCGAGATGAACATCATCGGGAAGATGGGGTTGACCTCCCACTCATAATTGACCAACGAACCTGCACTCCAGAATTCAGGCAATTCGGGACGAACGGCCAACAGGTAAAACAAGATGCCGACCGCCATAAAGATTAGACATGCAGCAAAAAACGGATAGATACGACCGATAATCTTATCAACAGGACAAAGCGTGGCTATCACATAATAAATAAATATGATACCAATCCACCAATAGGTAGTGATGCCGAAGCCAGCGGTCAGATTGGCTAACAATTCGGCAGGGCCACTGATAAATACGGCACCCACAAGAATCATCAGCACGGTAATGAAGACTCCCATTAACCGACGGCTATGACGCCCCAGAAAGAATCCGATGATTTCGGGCAAAGAGGCACCATTCATTCGCAATGAGATCATTCCGGCAAGGTAATCATGGGTGGCTCCCGCAAAAATGGTTCCAAACACAATCCACAAATAGGAAGCTATACCAAACCTTGCACCCATAATGGCACCAAATATAGGTCCAAGGCCAGCGATATTCAAGAATTGAATCATATACACCTTCCAAGTGGGCAGAGGTATATAGTCGATGCCATCCTGTCGGGTGTAACAAGGCGTCGTACGTGAATCATCAGCACCGAACACACGGCTAATGAAACGCCCATAGACAAGGTAACCGATAATTAGTACGGCTAACGCGAGAAGAAAACTAATCATTTTAGATAGTCATTATTGATTATTGAACGCAGACATGAAAATTGACAAGATGTAAATTCGACTTGCAAATATAAGGCAAAATCCACAATAATTGTATGTTTGCGGGAAAAAAATCACTTTTTTTGAAAAAAAAAACTAAAACATTTGGTTTTGTAAAGAGAACATACTATCTTTGCGCCGACAAAAATGAAAATGTGCGCCTTATAGCCACACAACAATTATTCAGTAAACTATTTTTTAACTTCTTAAACTATTTCAAACTAATATGGCACGTGTAATTGATCCCGAAAAGTGTGTTGCTTGCGGTTCTTGTATTGGTGAATGCCCCGTCGAGGCCATCAAGGAAGGCGATGTTTATTCCATCGACGCTGATGCCTGCATCGACTGCGGTGCTTGTGAGGCTACTTGCCCGAACGAAGCTATCGCTGAGGCATAATCCCTATTTGAATCCATGTCCCCTTTTGGGGAAGATTTACAGACCATTCCAGCGTACTGGAGTGGTTTTTTTATGACAAAAAGTGCACACCTTGTATGATGTGAAGAGTGACGTCCCCGGATTCTATATCATTACGAACGCCGATCTTCATGATTCACAGGTGATGGAAGATATCCCTTATGAATCAAGGTCTTTCTATATATTTGATCGCGGATATATGGATACTGAGCAACTGTTCTTTATCCACAAGGCGAAAGCCTTCTTCGTTGTACGCGAAAAAAGCAATA
>CAJOLH010000037.1 GCA_905235375.1 uncultured Bacteroidales bacterium | reverse complement strand
CGCTCTCTTACTTCAGCCGCTACTGCACCAAGCACCTCGGCCAGTCGCCCAGTGAATACCGCCTGAGTTTGCAGCCAAAGTACGAGTAGCTCTTTATGGGAAGCGGTTATCTTTTCTATTAAGAGCCATAAAAACAGGAAAAATCGTCGATTAAGAGGTATAAATACAGTTTAGCGAGGTTTTACACTAAAAAATGAGGGAGCCTTGCTCGTGATGAGCGGACTCCCTCAAATCTATGTTCACTAAATATCAACATTCTGTAGGTTACTCCTCTACGGCAGCCTGCGCGGCGGCCAGACGTGCGATGGGCACGCGGAATGGAGAGCAGGATACGTAGTTGAGACCTACACGGTGGCAGAACTTCACCGATGAAGGCTCGCCGCCATGCTCGCCGCAGATGCCGCACTTCAGGTCGGGACGAACGGAGCGACCCTTCTCGACAGCCATCTTGATGAGCTGACCTACACCCTTCTGGTCGAGAACCTGGAATGGATCGACCTTGAGGATCTTCTTCTCCAGATAAGCAGGGAGGAAGCTGGCAATGTCGTCGCGCGAATAACCGAAGGTCATCTGTGTCAGGTCGTTGGTACCGAACGAGAAGTACTCGGCGCGGACAGCCACAGCATCGGCTGTGAGGGCTGCACGTGGAACCTCGATCATCGTACCTACCTTGAACTCGAATGGCTCAACGCCCTCGGCCTTGAAGAGCTCGGCAGCGGTCTTGCGAATCACAGCCTCCTGCTGATCGAACTCGTGGTGACGACCTACGAGAGGAACCATGATCTCAGGATGCGGATCGTGGCCTTCGCGACGGAGCTGGATAGCTGCACCAATGATGGCCTTGGTCTGCATCTCAGTGATCTCGGGATAGGTGTTGCCCAGACGGCAGCCACGGTGACCGAGCATCGGGTTGTTCTCGGAAAGCGAAGCAACACGTGCCTTGATGTAGTCGAGGCTTACACCCATAGCTTCTGCCATTTCCTCCTGACCCTTCAGATCGTGTGGTACGAACTCGTGGAGCGGTGGATCGAGCAGACGGATGTTGACTGGAAGTCCGTCCATGGCAAGCAGGATGCCGTAGAAGTCCTTGGTCTGATAGGGCAGCAGCTTGGCGAGCGCCTTCACGCGGCCTTCCTTGTTCTCGGCAAGAATCATCTCGCGCATAGCCTTGATCTTCTCACCCTCGAAGAACATGTGCTCGGTGCGGCAGAGGCCTACACCTACGGCACCGAAACTGCGTGCAACGCTGGCATCGTGTGGAGTATCGGCATTGGTACGAACGACGAGCCTGGTGTATTTGTCGCAGAGGTTCATGAGCTCGGCAAAATCGCCTGAGATTTCAGCGGCCTTGGTCTCAACCTTGCCAAGGAGCACCTGACCGGTAGAGCCGTTGAGCGAGATAAAGTCGCCCTCGTGGAGGGTGATATCCTCAATCTTGACAGTCTTCCCGACATAATCGACCTGAATGGCACCGGCACCCGATACGCAGCACTTGCCCATGCCACGAGCTACGACAGCAGCGTGAGAGGTCATACCGCCACGGCAGGTAAGGATACCCTCGGCAGCTGCCATACCGGCAAGATCCTCGGGAGAAGTCTCGATACGAACCATGACAACCTTGTGGCCATTCTTGTGCCATACCTCAGCATCGTCGGCATTGAAGACGATCTGACCGCAGGCAGCGCCAGGAGAAGCCGGCAGACCGGTGGTGAGCACCTGTGCCTTCTTCAGAGCGTTCTTGTCGAATACGGGGTGGAGCAGCTCATCGAGCTTCTGTGGCTCGCAGCGCTGGATGGCAGTCTTCTCGTCGATGAGACCCTCGTGCATGAGGTCCATGGCGATCTTGACCATTGCAGTACCAGTGCGCTTGCCGTTACGAGTCTGGAGGAACCAGAGCTTGCCTTCCTGTACGGTGAACTCCATATCCTGCATGTCGTGATAGTGGTTCTCGAGCTTGTTCTGGAGAGCATCGAGTTCCTTGTAGATCTCGGGCATAGCCTCTTCCATCGAAGGATACTTGGCTGCACGCTCCTCCTCGGAAATCTCGGCACGCTGAGCCCAACGACGCGAGCCCTCGATGGTGATCTGCTGGGGCGTACGGATACCAGCCACAACGTCCTCACCCTGAGCGTTGACGAGATACTCGCCATTGAAGAGGTTTTCACCAGTAGCGGCATCACGGCTGAAGCATACACCGGTAGCTGAGGTGTTGCCCATATTGCCGAATACCATGGCCATAACCGAAACGGCTGTGCCCCACTCGGCGGGGATGCCTTCCATCTTGCGATAGAGGATGGCGCGCTCGTTCATCCAAGAATCGAACACAGCGCAGATGGCGCCCCACAGCTGCTCATATACGTCAACGGGGAATGCCTGACCAGTGCGCTCCTTGATCATAGCCTTGAACTTGGTGACGAGTTCCTGAAGTCCCTCAACAGGAATGTCCTTGTCGAGAACGACGTTGTACTCCTCCTTCACCTTCTCGATAATTGCCTCGAACGGATCGATATCGGTCTTGTTCACTGGCTTGAGCCCCATCACAACATCGCCGTACATCTGTACAAAACGACGATAGGAATCCCATGCGAAGTGAGGATTGCCGGTCTTCTTGGAGAGACCTTCGACCACCTCATCGTTGAGACCGAGGTTGAGGATAGTATCCATCATGCCTGGCATAGAAGCACGGGCACCAGAACGTACGGAAACAAGGAGTGGGTTGGCGGGGTCGCCAAAGGAGTTGTTCATCAGTACCTCGATGTGCTTGACAGCAGCCAATACATCGTCCTTGAGGATTTCAACCACCTTGTCCTTGCCAATCTGATAATACTCGTTGCACACATCGGTGGTGATGGTGAATCCTGGAGGAACAGGCACTCCGATAAGGTTCATCTCGGCGAGGTTAGCACCCTTGCCGCCCAGAAGGTTTCTCATGTCTGCCTTACCTTCGGCTTTTCCATTGCCGAAGAGATAGACGCGTTTTTTGTTTTCTGCCATAATGTAAATTAAAACAGGTTTGTTATAAAAAATGAATAACTCAGCAAAATGATTGGCCGTCAGCCCGAGAGAGGCTGGCGCTTCCTTATTTTAGGCTGCAAATATATCGATTATCGCTGACTTTTCCAAATTTTTGGAGATATTTTTTTCCAAAATGGAGGAAAAGGGAGGAAAATCACTCATAAACCCCATAATCGGGGGCATCCTTTGGTGCCTTGATGACCTTGTCGGCATCAACTTCGAACGTAGCGACAAGTTCCGAATTGAGGCGAACGCAAAGTGTAGTCTTGCGCTTGTAGATGGGATTGCCTTCGCTGTCGAGGATCTGCATGCCCTGGCGATCCTTTTCGTACTCGGTCTTGCTGACCGTCTCGCGCACTTCGTAGAGACAAGCCACATGACCACGAAGCGCACCTTCGAGAATCAGCACCTTGTCGCCAATCTCGTATTTGGGTTTCTCTACCGAGATGAGCCAATCGGCCTGGCATAACGCCTTGAACTCGTTCATCTGAATATCGGGTATGGGCTGCGGCCAATGGCGGGTACGATCGTTGAGGAAACCGACAACGTATTCGGATATGTGGCTATGGAACAATGGGTCGCGATTGTCAAGAATCGTGTGCACGAAGATGAGTCCAGGAGTCTGCACCTTCTCCTTCCAAACCATTCGGTCGGAATACTTGACATGAACGCGCTTGAGTGGGACGAAACACTCCATCCGCACCTTCTCGGGCTCAATGGCTACGAGAAGGTCCTCTTTCTTGGCTTTGCCACGACGACGCTTGCCATTCTTCGTATCGATGCCCATGAGATAATCGTGAATCTGCATCTCATGACCAGGACGGACAAAGACGGCATACCAAGCGAAGGTGGAATAGTGGCGTTTCTTGGCTAAGCGTGTCAGTTCGGTGGGATCGTTAAGCTCCTGAATAGTGGGGAGCGCCTTGGGGGATTCGTTGTTCTCTGACATATTGGGAGGGTTATGAAGGGTTTGAGGGGGTTGAAGGGTTTGAGGGGTTTGAGGGGGTTGAGGGGGTTGAGGGGGTTGAGGGGTTAAGAAGGGTTAAGAGGTTCTTTGTGAAGACTGCCCAACTGTACTTCTCGCGTTCGGCAGCGAGGCCTGAAGAAAAGTCGGGATGCGCTGTGGCGAAATGAAGAAGGGCGGCAGCTATGGCCTTTGGGTCAGGCTCGACCACATAGCCCACCTTGCCATCGGGAACAATTTCAGCAAGCCCGCCGACGTTTGTCACAAGCATGGGCTTCTGGAAATGATAAGCGATCTGCGTCACGCCACTTTGGGTAGCCGACTTATAGGGTTGCGCGATGAGGTCGGCTGCGGCAAAGTAGTAGCGCACCTCATGGTCGGGCACAAACGCGGTCTTCCATTCGATGCGGTCGAAGACATTCAACCGTCGGGCCAGTTCGACGTACTTCTCACTATTGCTGTAGAACTCACCGGCTACAATAAGCCGCACGTCGGCAGGTCCCTGTTGGAGGAATGAGGCGAATGCTTCGATGAGCCAATCCAACCCCTTGTAGTCGCGAATGAGACCAAAGAAGAGGAAGTAACGGCGAGCAGGATCGAGGCCAAGGTACCGGCAGCCTTCTTCGCGCGATAGGGGTTGGCCAAAGTTGTCGTAGAGCGGATGAGGTGAAAATACTCGCGGCTTGCCGATGTTGGCCTTGAACTTATCGACATCGCTTAACACGCTCTGCGACATGGCCATGTAACCATCGACCGAACGGCAGAACCACCATGTGAACGGATGGTCGCCAGGGCGTGACTCGTGAGGGATGAGGTTGTCGAGAATACTGATGACACGGGTTCGACCATTGCGGCGAGCCAAGGCTGCTATCGTGCCGAAACAGGGGCCCATGAAAGGCAACCAGAACTTGATGATCAGCAGGTCGGGCGCCTCATGGGAGATCTTACGACCAATGCGAATCCAATTAAAAGGGTTGCATGAATTCACACAACGGGTGATCTTCAAGTCTGAGGGGGCAGGCTCCTCACTATACTGCGTCTTGCCGGGGAACAGGAAGCCGGGATACTGCAAGGTGAACGTATAGATCTCCACCTCGTGTCCTTCGGACTGGAACTGATGGGCCAGACGCTCGTTATAGACAGCCAGACCACCGCGATAGGGCCATGCCGTACCCAAAATGATTATTTTCATACTCTGATAAATGCTAAATGACAATTACGGGCAAAAGCCTCGTCGGCGTCACCATCGCCGATCATCACAGTCCGTTCGGCCTGAACATCGGGATAGGCTTCGAGCAAATCCTGCCACATACCCGTCTGCGGTTTGCGCCGAGGGTCGGCTTCATCGACACCCGTAGCATAGAAGATGTCATCGACATGGAGTCCATATTCGGCAGACAGGACGTTGCACATACGACCATGAATGTCGTGAAGCGCCTCTTCGGTCATCACGCCACGACCAATGCCACGCTGGTTGGTGACAATGAAAATACGACGGAACGTGCGCCCCAAGAGGGATGCCCAGTGAAGGAACTCGGGACGGAACTGGAACTCCTGCCACGTCTTCACATAATCGTTGGGACGGCGCACATTGATGGTGCCATCGCGATCGAGGAGCAGCGTATCGTAACTGCAATAGCGCGCGAGGAATTCGAACTGTGCGCGAAGGTAATCCTCGGGTATGCCGATGTCGATGAAGAAGCCATCGGAAACAAAGCCATAGAGATCCCTTTGCTTGACATGCGGCTCAAAGACCTCCTTTTCGAACGAGAAACGCTCAGGCAAGGCAGACAGGTCGAGCCGACTGCGGCGAATGAGATAGACTCCGCCGTTGATGAGTCCGTCCTCGCAGTATTGCTTCTCATGAAAGCCCGTGATGACCTGACCATCGTCCATCGAGACACGTCCGTAGCGATCGAACTGCTGCAATCGACACAACGACAAGGTGACAGCGGCATTGGGCTGCCGAACGTGAGACTCAGACATTCGACGCAGATCGACATCGAACATCGTATCGCCATTGAGCACCAGAACATCGTCGCCAATGCATTTCGACAAGGCGAGACGAATGCCTCCACCCGTACCCAAAGGGACGTCCTCAATCGCATAGTCAATCTCGAAGGGGAACTGACCAGCTGCCACTTTGACCCAATCGAAAATAACTTCGCGCAAATAACCCACAGAAAGCACCACGCGGCTCACCTCCTGATAGCGGGCAAGATAGGCCAACAGATACCAAAGGAAAGGCTTTCCTGCCACGGGTGCCATGCACTTCGGGACTTCGCTGACCACACTGCGAAGACGTGTACCCAAACCTCCAGCCAAAACGATTGCTTCCATCATCGTCCGAAGAAATGTTCCTCAAGCATCAGGCAGAGGATGTGATAGATAGGCAGGTGAAGCTCCTGAATGCGATAGGTTTCGGTTTCAGGCGCATGGATACAGATGTCGCAATAAGGTTGTAACCTGTTTTCACGCTGACCCGTCAGCCCTATCACCTTCAGGCCCTTGGCTTTGGCAGCCACAGCAGCATAGACGACATTGGCACTGTTGCCCGAAGTGGAAATGCCAAGGAACACATCTCCCTTACGTCCATAACCCCAGACCTGCTGGGCGAAAACGAGGTCGGAGTCGGCATCGTTCATATAGGCCGTGGTGAGTGACGGATGACCTGCCAGCGAGATGGCGGGCAATGCGCCCTGAAGATTTTGGGCAAGCCTCTCCCCCATCTCAGGATTGACGGCACGCAGCGACCACGCCTGATCGCTGAACACCTTGCGCTTCATCTTGAACTCCTTCATCAACTCACCGACAATATGTTCGGCATCGGCAGCCGAACCTCCATTGCCGGCGACAAGCAGTGTGCCATGATTCTCGTAGCTCTCGCGCAGGATTTCATACGCGCCTACAATATCCCAACGGCAGGACTGCAGCTTGGGATAACGAACGATGAGTTCATCGACAAATCTATGAAGTTTCTCTTCCATTGATCTATACGTTTTTTCAACACGAATTATCGCGAATTAACGTAAATTTTTCAATTTCTTGAAATGGACGCTGCTTTCAAAAAATAATTCGTGTAAAATTCAAGATAATTCGTGTTTAAAAAAACACTCGTACCGAATCGGTCTCGTAAATCTTCCAGCCATGTGCGCCTCCTTCGGTGAAGTTGAACGGCATGGTGAAACCATCCAGGCGCTTCAATGCGTCGATGACCGCAACCTTGCGTGTAGGCTCGACAAAGAACATGATGAAGCCACCGCCACCTGCTCCAGACACCTTTCCGCACAAAGCTCCTGCTTCTTTCGCCACACGGAAGGCTTCCTCAATGACGGGATTGGTGATGGCATCGGCCATTTTCTTCTTATCCTCCCAAGCCTGCCCCAGAACGCGGGCGAACTCGTTCATGTCGCCTTTCAGGACAGCCAGCTTCATGTCGATGGCACTCTGCTTGATGCGATGCATGGCCTCGATGCTGCGCTGGTTGCCTGCCGAAGTGCGCTCACGCTGCTGGTCGATGATGGCTGCTGACGACCGGCTGCGTCCCGTGAAATAGAGTACGAGCGACGCCTCCAGCTCGTCGATGATCCAGCGCTTCACCTTCAGCGGATTGACAATCACGATGTCGTTCTGCAGGAACTCCATGAAGTTGAAACCACCGAAAGCTGCCGCATATTGGTCTTGCTTGCCGCCGCTCAATCCGAGGTCGATGCGTTCGATTTCGTATGCCAAACGGGCTATCTCGTAATCTCCCAAGGGAAGGCCTCGCCATTCGACAAAAGCCTTGATGATGGCGACAACCATAGTTGAAGATGTCCCAAGGCCGGAACCTGCCGGGGCATCATTATAGGTCGTGATGCGAAGACCTGCCAATGGCAACGAGAAATCGCGCATCAGACGGTTGTACGTTCCCTTAAGGAGCGAAGCCTTGCCATCGATCTGCAACGAATCGGCCAAAGGATAACTTTCATGCACATCGGCATCGTAGGCATCCACCACGATTTCCGACGCCTCTATTTCCTCTATGGTGCAATAAGCATAGAGGTTGATGGTGGCGTTCAAGATGAGTCCCCCATAGAGGTCGCTGTAGGGCGACACATCGCTGCCACCACCTGCCAAACCCAGGCGCAAAGGTGCTTTGCTTCGAACTAACATAGATGTTTATTCCTTTTTACCTCTATTATCAACTATTTCCTTCACTCCAAGGGCGGCACAACCGATGATGACAAGATAAAGCAGGACCACGAAGATCATCGAAAGCATATTACCCTTCTCGACAGATTCGGGACGGAACTCAAAGCGGATGTGATGTTGCCCAGCATCAAGATTAAGGGCACGAAGCAGATAGTTCACGCGATAGTGATCGACCTCCTTGCCATCGACAATCGCCTTCCAACCATGAGGATAATAAACTTCCGAGAAGACTACAGTGCCCGGAAGGCTGCATGAAGCATCATACTCGATATATTCGGGCGTATATTCGGTAAGCTGGACAGTGGCCGTACTGTCGGGCACATTCACTACTATGCCATCAACAACTTGCTTAGGGAGTTTGCCTTCGAATGTCTGATCGACCACCGCCGTGTGATGCAGGTCGTACTGCATCAGGCCATCACATTCGTCATTGGCTGTCGGCACCACACGAAGTGTATCGACAAACCACGCATTGCCCATCGCATCGGGGTTGAGCTGAGCCAGTGTCTGACCGCTCTGCTGATCCTGATAGATGACATACTTGGCATTGAGCATATTGAGCACTGGCCAGTGCATCTTGGAGAGATGCTGGTCGATGAGGTCCTGATAGCGACGCAGTTTGGCTGCCGAATAACCGCCGATGGACTTCATGCGATAGGACGTGCGGGCATCGTTGAAGGTATTGGCAGCAAGGTTCAGGACGCGGAAGTTGGGATCCTTGTCGCTGTCGAGTATCTGCTTCTCCCAAGGTTGCATATTGAAGGCCTGCTCAAAGGTATTGCCTTTAGCAAACATACTATCGTTCATGTAGCGCTTATCCACTGGCCACATATCGAGCAGGATGAGGGCGCCAAGAATGATGGCAAGGATACCTGTGCTACGGAACTTGTAGCTCTTGACATAGAAATAAACCACTGTTGCTGTCACAAGCACGAAGCCTAGCGAACGATAGACATCGGCCTTAAACATCGCAGCTCGCTCAGCCACGATGCCATCGACCAACCAGTCGGGAAGTTGCGAAAACATACCTTCATCGTGCGAACCCATGAAACCCGAAGTGGTGACGAATGCTATGAAAAGCAGAGCAACGACGACCCCCGCTGCAATGTGCACGTTGCGCAACAAAATCTTGATTTCGGCTGAACCGTTATACCGTTCGGCAGAATCTTCCGCAGCTTTCAGAGCTAACATCTTTACCTCTGTAATTCGCTTCAGGGCAAGGAATCCGAGCAGCGGCATAGTAACCTCGGCAATGACGAGGATGGACGAGACCGCGCGGAACTTGTTATACATTGGCACGGTTTCGAAGAAGAAGCGCGTCAATCCCATCCAATGATTGCCCCACGAAAGGGCAATGCTGAGCAGCGTGACAGCCAGCAGACACCATTTGTAGGGGCCTTTGACAATCAGCAGTCCGAGGACAAAGAGCAGACAAATGATGGCACCCATATAGACAGGACCGGCAGTGAACGGCTGGTCGCCCCAATAGAGGGGCACACTCTGGCAAAACTGCTCTGCCGTCTTGCGTGGTACACCCTTCGAAACCATATCCTTGTAAAGGTCGGAATCCTTGTCCAGCGAATAGTTGGAGGATCCTCCCATATAATTCGGAATCAGGAACGTCCACGACTCACGGATTCCATAGCTCCAAGCCGTCGCATAGTCGAGATCGAGCCCCTTGGTCTTGTTCTCCTCGTCATTGGACTTCTCCAGGTCGGAATGCCCGCCGCGCATGGTTTCCTCGGCATATTCAAGATTGGAGAAGATGGCTGCAGTACCCGTTCCCAAACCAATGCCGAACGCAGCAGCAAAAAGGAAGGTAGAGATGCCGAATGCTTTCCAAGCCTTGGAGGTGATGGTCAGACAGAGTTCGGCCACCCAGAAAGCTCCGATGATGAAGCACATATAGTACGACATCTGGGGATGCGGGAAGAAACCGATGGCCGAACAGAGAAGGGTGAGGACGATGCCCGTCTTGCGATGCCCGTGGAAGATAAGGTAGAAGCCCGCCACGACAGCCGACATAAGAGCCAGCGTAGAAGTCTTGGAGTGGTGATTAGCCCCGATGATGATGAAGAAATAGCTGGAGAAGGCTATTGCCAAGGCACCCACGATGGAGAGCCACTTATCGACCTTCATCGAACGCAGCAAGGCAAAGAAACCGAGACAATAGAGCAACACGATGGCTATCACATTGCGATGTCCCCAAAGGAGGACATCCTTGACAGGCTTCAACCAAAAGTCCTTCAAATACCTGCCGCCACCAATCTGGTAGTTGGGCATACCCGAGAACATCGAACCTGTCCACCAAGTGCGGCTCCCCGTCTGTTCGTAATACTCGACAGCCTCATGCACGGCGGCACGTCCCTGTACGCCATCGCTGGTAGCAATGATCTTGCCATCGAGCACGGGCGACATATAAACACATGCCACCACGGCAAAGATAATAATGGCCAGAAGTGTGGGCCATAGTTTCTTGA
This sequence comes from uncultured Bacteroidales bacterium, assembly GCA_905235375.1. GTDB lineage: Bacteria > Bacteroidota > Bacteroidia > Bacteroidales > UBA3663 > Liminaster. The sequence goes on along the minus strand of CAJOLH010000037.1, from coordinate 28,999 downwards.
CAATATCCATTTCTATAGATTGTTTTTAATATAGTCCTTTATACTTTGAGCCAGCCCCTTCTTGAGCCAGACGATGCGCATCACGCCATTGTAGTGATTGAGATGTAGGTCAGCATACCGAGGATCTTGTTTCATATCTCTGAACGTCCGCATCAACTTGTTAAGAGCCGAAAGACGAGACTTGTATCGATGCTTGTCATGCCCCGTACTGAGCGATGATTCGCGGATGCAATAGACGTAGAGAGGCTCATCTACGCAGACGATTCGTCGTGACGCGAGCAAACAGCGGGTCAGGAAGTTTGTATCCTCACTGTTCCTCTCGTCAGGGAAGCGAAGCTCGTTGTCCAACAGGAACTGGCGACGATAAAGGAAGCAGACTGAGAAAGTCACAAAATGAAGCAGGAAGTGACGCTTTTCAGAGGTCGTAAACTCACCTGTTTTGACCACAGGATTGCGAAAGACCTTTCCATCCTTTGCACCGCCATGATACTTGAGCTGGCAAAAGGCAAGATCGGCTTGTGACGACTCGGCGACCCGAAGCAACTTCTCGAGAAAAGAGGATTCCCAGACATCGTCGCTATCTATAAAAGCTATGTATTCTCCTTTTGCAGCTTCGATACCGATATTTCGAGCAATGCCTGGCCCACTGTTGCAAGGAGTCTGAAGGAAATGGAACTTCTCTCCCACTCTTTGCTGCTCGACGTACTCGCGAGCCACAGAGATGCTTTCGTCCGTCCCATGATCATCGACCAGCAAGACTTCAAAGTCCTGGCAAGTCTGTGCCAAAAGACTCTGAATGCACTCAACAATATGGGGAGCGCAGTTATAGACTGGAGAAATGATACTAACCTTCATGAGTCATTTGCCAAATTTACGACGAATCTTATTGGGCCAACCAGCCACACGTTGCGGCACCTTGATAGTCCAGCGGCAAATTTCGTCGAACTTGAATCCGATGCGCTGAACGAAGGAGAAGTCAGGACGAGAAAGTCCACGACAAGCGTATGCCTCGTCGATGATGGCATCGATACGCTTCCTGTGATTGACATTTTTTGCATCATTCCCTTCAAAGATGTGTGTCAACAGCCCGGAATTGTACTGTCGTGCAAACCAAGTGTGGAGGCAGAAATCGAGACAGGTCGTTATGCCATCGGCGTGACGTACATTGTCGAGATACAACGTCTTTCCTGGGAAAGTTCGTACCAGCCAATGAAAGAAGTTGTAATACGGTTCGAGTCCCTTGTAATTGTCATGCTTGAGTTCGGGGATGAGACGATAAGCATTCCAAGCTCGTCGAATCTCATGCAGGTTGAAGATGTTAAAGAAGGGATTGGTCACCTTAGGGTCTCCCCTACGTGGCACTCCTTTGCCTGCATCCGAACAACCGATATTAATCCAACCCTCTTCCTGTGCCTTTTTGGCCAAAGCCAGCACAGCATCAAGGTCGGTGATGAAGCAATCTTCATCCACATTGATGGCGATGTCGCAGGTCTCGTCCTCCAGCATCTTGTAGAAGTAGCCATCGGCCGTCTGATCAGTAAGACGAATACACGGATAGCCTGCCTGCTCATACAGACCACGGCTGAGCAGGTATAGCTCCTTGTTGAAGCTGCGGCAATAGAACTTTATGCGGGGCTTGTGATTCATCTCTACTAATAATAGGAAATTTATTTGCGGAACACTCGCACATATACATATTTGGCCAACCTATCAACCTGATGGTTGAAGATTTCGAACCAGACGGGCCAACGTCTATGATGCTTGTGCCAATACTTGATATAGTCGATGCGGAGAAGCTTGTTCTCAGGCCAAAGCACAATATGGAAATCCTGTGCCTGACAGATAGGCCAATATTTCCGATCGAAAGCCTCCATTTCCTCTACCTTGAAATCCTCGCGAGGCATATCGAGCAAATAGAGCTTATAGAGTATGCGCATACGGTTCTCGAAATATTGCTTGAGCCATGTCCGTCGAATCTCGCTCAACGCACCATTGCGGATATTCTGCTGATAATAGGCCAACATCTTGTCGGTCAAAGTGGTCAGCTGATTGATGCTGCGCATGATTACTTTGGGATCCATGGTCTGTCCGTCGCGATCGGCATTGTACTGATAGAGCTTCAGGTTGAGAAACAGGATGCTTTTCGCCCAAAACGTCGGATAGCACGACCACTCGGTATCGGTGTAGGATATGCCTTCAGTCTGACGGTAATCAATGGAACGGAGCAAATCCGTACGATAGGTCAAGGAATGAATCAGGAAGAAACGGATGTATCCGTCCTTAAGCACCTCGTCCAGGGAATATATCTGCCCATAGGTGTAAGGCTCCTTTCCCATCGTATTGTACCGAATCACCTCTTTCACTCCATTAGGGCCAATGCTGACAAATGGAGTATGAACGATGTCAGGGTAATCACCTTGAGCTGCATAGTGTTTCAACTCCTGCAGAAAAGATTCCAATATCTTGGTATCCATCCAATCGTCACTATCGACAATCTTGACATACACTCCTTGAACGCAAGGCAATGCCGCATTGATGGTAGATCCATAGTTGCCGTTCACTTTGTCAATGACTTGAATGACGTCAGGATACTTGCTCTGCCACGTCTGCGCTATAGCCAGCGACTCATCTTTCGAACCATCATTGACGACTATGACCTCCAGATTGTCAACTGCAGAAGAGGCACTCACCAACGACTCAAGGCAACGTGGCAGCAACGTTGCCATGTTGTAAGTCGGAATGATGAGCGACAAGAGTTTCTGTATCTTTTTTTCTGTACTCGCAGTCATAGTTTTTCAATCAATCACCTTAGGTTCGTTCTACAACGACAAGGCTTTCTGTATAAACTCCTTGGAATGTTTGCGAAGCGCCAACAGCTTTGCCTCAGCAGCATCATAATCGATAGCAGCATCAACGACGGGGTTGTCAATCCGCAATAAACGGGTCTCTAAACCCAAGTTCTCCAGCAATTCTTTCGGCCGGCGATCATGACCGTCATCCACGAATAGAAATTCTTGTGGTTGATGATAGCAAAAGCTGTCCCATGAAACGACGGAGTGAACACCGCAAAGGCGTTCTGCATTGCACCCAAGAAAGCCTCCTCTCCTGCCGTCATCTGATAATGGACGTCGTCATGAAAAGCCGCATATCGGATAAGGCTTGGCTTGAAACCCTCTGAGAAGATAAGCAGATGGCAATGATGCTTCTGTGCATATTGATGAATCTTCTTCACAAAGTGCTGGCTGCGCCGCACACAGTAGAACAAGACATACGGAGCGGATGGCAAAGGATTCTTACTCTCCAACTCCTGAAACAAACACGGTTCGGCTAGCAATGTAGGGTCCAACACGACTTCTATCTTCTTGCCTTCAGCCAGCGGAGCAAAATCCTTGGCACGACTCTCTTCGCGCACAGAGATGAGGTCAAAGTTTCGAAAAGCCTTCTTCAGATATTCCCGATTCTGTTCATGGAGTTCCAAATGTTCTCCACTCACGGCATAGGAAATTTTCTTGCCCCCCTCACGAACAGGGAAAAATCCCATATACACATCATCGAAATGCTCGTCACTACCAAAAGTTCGCCACAACTGGTCACTCCCGACAAAGTAATAGTCCTTGTCATCGGGAATCTGACCGACAAATCCAGGCTCAGGGCTGATATATCGACGGCAGAAACGACGGAAACGCATTTCTTTTGCACAAGCCCATGGCAGGAACAATACGGAAGCCAATGCAGCAGAGATGTTTCGTTGAAAGAATCTCCCCCAGTAGAACGGATTATAACTATGGGAAATATCCTTCTGCTCATAACGGATCATCTCCACCTCACATCCCTCCTGCTCCAAGACACGCTTGAGTGCGAAGGGCTGCAACATGGCGCCATAATTGGCTGCGAAATAGGTGGTCAATATACCGACTTTCTTCATGACTCATTCAAATAATCAAGGGTAGCTTTCAGATGCTGCTTGACTTCTGCTTCTTCTCTTCTATGCTTAAAGAAAAGGAACACATTGGAAACTCGCTTATATGCCTCATTCAGGTAACGGTTGCTAAAGCCGTTCTGGAAAATAAACTTCTGGCACCAGAGCGGCATCTGCTGAATACGATGTATCTTATCCGCACCTGCAAACAGATAGTGATTATTGGGCATATAGAAGTTCGGGTTCTGTGGCAAGAACTCCTTCCACGAAGTCTCTACAAGATGCAGTTCACGACTGCCTTGCAGTAATGCCTCTCCCTTGGGCGAGTTGGGCGTGATGACCGAAATCCCCAAATGATTTCTATATAGTTCCTTTCGAGGACTCTTATCCCATCCCCAAAAATCCGCGAGGGTCACATCACTCACTCGCGAAATATTGGCATAGGGGCACTGAAAACAGTTCTTGCGCGAAAAGGAGAATTCAAGATAGGCACGGAAGAGAAAGTCATAAACATGTTTTTTCTTCGTTACCTCTCGCCCGTCTTGCATTTCATAGGTAAGGCGATTATTGTTGTTGATCCACCCCCTTTCATCCTTTGTTCGATACGACACAATGCGTTTGGCCTTCTCCACGCGCAAAGCAGTCCTATAAAGTGCCTGTGTAGGAACTCCATGGCAAAGCACCTCAATCGTATATAGCTTCTCCGTCAGTGCCGAATCCGAGCCCAGGAAGCTATAGAGCGCAGCAATCTGGCAAGGAACACCCGAGAAGAGTATAACTGCACCCTCTTTCAGCCTGGTTCGAACCTTCGTATAAATCCCTTGCGAGTCACTCTGCTGGTACTTGGAGTTCAGCAGAAGCGACAGTTGCTGGCGGGATGCTATCTCAATGTGCCGCACATTTCCATCCGACTGCAAGGCTGCACCATACACGTAATGCTGCTCCGTTCGATCGGGATTCAAGAAGTCGTAGGCCAACTGCGCAAAGATGCCTCCTGAGGCGCTCTTCTCTATCAGTTCCTTCCGTGTGCTCCATCCTGCCCAAGGTTGCACCTTTCGTGCATCATGACGCTGCAGCCGCTCTGGATGCAACAGATGACATTGCTCCTCACACAGGTGGCATCCCACACACTTGTTCTCATCTACCCGAATATTCAGGAAGCTGTTTTCATCCTCCTCCAACGTCAATGCCTTCTTAGGACAAGCATCGACACACGAGGCACATCCACAACAATGATCGGAAGAGGGTAAAAGAGGCTTCATGACAGCAAAATGTTTTGAGAACAAAGAAGGATGCCTGAATCAACTATTTTTTCAAGTGCTGGCGACCGTTCTTCTTATACCAATAGGAGCTGATGCCGTACTGATGAGGATTGTCCTGATAACGCTGTAGTACGCCCTTGAACACTTCCTCGTACTGAGGTATGAATAGCTGCTGACGCTGTGCAGAACGCTCGACAATCTCGCTTGCCAGTGCTGTGTTTTGTGCAGGGTCGGATTGTCCGCCATTGAACGATGTGCCCTTCAGCGAACCTGGAGAAACCTCCATGATACGGTTCTCGGAACCTTGCACTTCGAGCTCCACGTTGGCAGCTTCAACAAACATCCGCACGGCAGCTTTCGTAGCACTGTAATAAGCAAAAAGTGGAGACGAAAGATGTGCCGCGATGCTTACCATCACAGCACAATAGAAAGGCTTAACCTCAAGCATCCGTGGATAAAAATGACGCAGGATTCGGATCGGGCCTTCGGCATTCACGGCAAAGATGGAACGAATATACTTGTCGTCAAAGTCCTCCACCATGCCCAGATGACCGTAACCGGCAGTGATGTAGAGTGCATCCACATCGGCATAGTCGTCCAGCAAAGAATAGTCCTCGTTGGTCACATCGAAGATTTCCGATGCAATCTTATCCCGTCTGAATTGCTCGTCGAAAGGCTTCTTGTCGAGCACATAGACGCACTCAACATCATCTTGTCCCGCTAAATAAAGCGAGAGGGACAGGCCAATGCCTGAAGCACCGCCTATAACAAGAACGCGTTTCATTGATTCACAATATCAGGATTGGGCTGGTGATCAATTTCCTTGATCGCACCCTCATAACGTTCGATAATCTGCTTCTTGATGCCTGTCGAAGATGCGCCCTCACCACGTGGGAAATAGAAGACAGTGACCCCAAGATCCTTCAGGTAATCATACTTGCCGACCCAGTCATCTCCAACGACAAAGACATCAATATTCAGTTTCCTGACAAGTTCCGTATGGTCAAGGGAGCGCTGAGGAATGACGATATCCGGGAACTTAAGAGCCTTGATGATGGCCAGACGTTCCTCGAACGGGATGATAGGAGGTTTCTTGTACGAAGCAACAAGTTCGTCGGTCGAAACACCTACGATAAGCGTATCGCCCAAACCACGTGCATACTCAATCATCTTGAGATGATTCGAATGGAACATATCAAACGTTCCGCCTGTATAAACAACTACCCTATTGTTGTACATGACTTTAAGAATTAATGATTAACAAAAAACAAACAGGGAATCACAATTATGATTTGAAATCTAATAATGATGGAACATCAATTCGGTCATCTGCCACTTCTCATCGCTTTTCGCATTGGGATCGCAGCCTTGATAGGCAGCGACAAAGGCTTCCCATTCTGCTTGACGCGGCAATGTGGCGAGTTTGGCCATCGCCTTGTCCCAATCGAAGTCTGCGACCGTTTCCACGATCATGACCAGATGATTATCCTTGCGGTAAATCTCCATCTCAAGAATGCCCACCTGACGTTGGCCTTCCTGGATCTCTGGCCAAAAGACTTCCTTCGAATGGCAGTGGCAATACTTACGGATGAGCTCGGGGTCATCCGAAATGTCGAGAATCTGCACATAGCGTTTTGTCGGCTGGACAAATTTCCTAACAAGTGTACCTTTATACATAATGAAATATAGATAATAAAGAAATCATACACAGGCGAAGTAGTCGATGATGCCGCAGAAACGATTGTTCTTGTCAAGCACAATCAGGGCATGAATCGAATTGCTGAGCATCAGGTCGGCTGCTTGCGACAACTTGGCATCCATGCGAATCTGCTTGGGATGACGCGTCATCACATCTCCCACCTTGAGGCTGAAGAATGCCTCGCGATGACGTTGCATGGCGCGACGGACGTCTCCATCGGTGATGATGCCCACCACATCGTTGTTTTCATCTAACGCAACGACAAGCCCCTTGCGACCCTGGCTTATCTTGGTAATGACATCCGAAAGCATATCGTTTGGACTGACCGTCCAGATGTCGAGTGCATCGGTGGCCATGAAGTCACGCACTTTCGACAGTAAACGCTTACCTAAGCTGCCTCCCGGATGGAAACGGGCGAAGTCGGCATCCTTGAAGTGACGCACCTTGACCAGCGCGCAGGCCAAGGCATCACCCATAGCCAAGGTTGCAGTAGTAGAAGATGTCGGCGCAAGATTGAGCGGGTCGGCTTCGTGGCTCACAGCAATGTTCAAATGCACCGTACTGTATCGAGCCAGAAGCGAATCGGGATTACCCGAAATGCCGATGATGGGAATCTCGCGCTCAAGGATTAGAGGGATGAAACGAAGCAGCTCGTCGGTATTCCCCGAATAAGAAATAGCCATCACCACATCACCTGGTGCTATCATGCCCAAGTCGCCGTGATAGGCGTCGAGGGGATTCAGATAGAAGGAAGGTGTGCCCGTAGAGGCCAGCGTGGCAGCAATCTTCGAGCCGACGTGGCCCGACTTGCCCACACCAGTGACAATGACCTTGCCACGACAGTTCAGAATCAAGTCAACCGACTGCTCAAACTCATTCCCCATTCTGGGAACAAGATCGAGAATCGCTTGAGCCTCATCTGTCAAGCACTGTATGCCTGTTTCTATTATTTCACTCATTCGTCAAAGGTAGTAAAAGGGTAGTAAAAAAGTAGTAAAAGGGACAATACTACCTCTTGCAGAAACTAACCGAACTCAAAGCAATGATGCCACCACCTGCTCAAGATCCTTCAGATAGAGCATATTCGGCCCATCGCTCAATGCACGTTCTGGGTCGGGATGTGTCTCAAAGAAGTAGCCTGTAGCTCCGAAAGCCTTGGCTGCCAACGCCATGGCAGGAACAAACTCACGATTGCCTCCCGTCTTGCCGCCTGCTGCACCGGGACGCTGCACCGAATGTGTGCAATCCATGATGACACGTGGCACTATCCTGAGCATATCGGGAATATTTCGGAAGTCAACCACCAGATTGTTATAGCCGAAACTATTACCACGTTCCGTCAGCCACACCTCCTTACCACCCGACTCAAGCACCTTCTGCACAGGGTACTGCATATCTGCGCCCGACAAGAATTGTGCCTTCTTGATGTTGATACGCTTGCCGGTCCTGGCGGCAGCGACAAGCAAATCGGTCTGACGACACAGGAATGCAGGAATCTGCAGCACATCGACCACCTCGCTCACAGGTGCGGCCTGATAGGCCTCATGTATATCTGTCAGCAACTGTAATCCATACCGTGCCTTGATGTCAGCAAGCATCTGCAACCCCTTCTCCATCCCTGGCCCGCGATAGGACGAAATGGAAGTACGATTGGCCTTGTCGAACGATGCCTTGAAGATTATCTCAAGGCCATACTGTGCATTGAGCCGCACCAATTCCTGAGCGACAGCATCAAGGCAATCCTGCGATTCAATCACACAGGGACCTGCTATAAATATCGGTTTCATTTCTTCAGACATTAAGAATCTTTACGCAAAATCCTGGTGCGGACGAACCAGCTGATTTGGGGCGAAATCCTCAGCACATAAACCAATATCACTGCAATGACGGCAATAATTGTGGTTCGGACAAGGATATCGAGCAAAGGAGAAATCCCGTATAATGATGGGATGAACATATTGACCCCAAAAAGAAGTGCCAGGAAAAGAACGATCCTTGCATGAACCCAGCAGAATGGATTGGTCTTGATCTTGGTCTGCACAAGGTATTGCTGATAGGCATAGCTCACCAGCACCGTAATCAGCGAGGCTAACGCTGCGCCACTCAACCCCCAGCGAGGAATAAAGTGGAGATTGGTGATGATAGAGATGGCTGCAAGTATAAGGGCAATGAAGAGCGTCCAGTAATAATACTTGGAGAAGGATATCAGCGTATTCCCGAAGTTGAGCGTGCCGTAAACCACCTTCGAGAGTCCGAGAAACAGGACAGCCCACCGGCCTTCTGCGAACTTATCTCCATTGGGAATAATGGCGTAGATATTGTCCAGATTTATCCAGACAATCAGCAGCAGCACCGACGAGGCGAGCATCTGATGCACGCTGACCTGCCGATAGAGCTGCTGGGCACGCGCTATGTTCCCATCCTTCATGGCCTGCGATGCCAAGGGAGTGCTGATGGGCGTAATGTTGCGCGAAGGCATATTCACGATTTCTGCCATATAGATCACGATGGTGTAGATGCCCGCACTGTAGAGCCCCTTCACACCTGCCAGCATGAACGTATCCATCTGCTGGATGATATTTCCGCTGATGGTTGCCAGCATCAGGAACCCTGCATACTTGAGCACCTTGCTACGCAATTCGGGCGTAACGAAATCCCAGTCATGCTTGAGCGTTCGACTGCCAATGCTCAGCGAATAAATGCAGGCAAAAACCATGCAGATACCATAGCAAACGATAAATCCGACAATCAGCCCCGTCACTCCGATGTATCCAAACCCATAGGCGAGATAGATGCCCAGCATCATCAGTCGCATACCAATCTCACGCACTGCCTTTGGCACAGCAATACGCATATTGATGTTCGCGTAGTTTTCGGCCCATACCCAAAAAGCCAGCACCACCAACATCGGGATAACATAAAAGAAATGCTGGTTGAATAGCGGGCTCTTGGCACCGAAATACGATTCTATTGGGTCTCGCAGACCTATGTAAAGCAGGGTGATGGTTATCACGCCCGTTACAGGGAAGAGAAGATAGTAATAGAGGAAGCCATGATTTCCCGTCTGCTCGTCCTTGAAGTAGGGAAAGAATCTCATGCCCGTACTTCCTGAGCCGAAAAGCGCCAATGTGCTGAGCAGAAAAGCGACCTCATAAACCACTTTGCTAAGTCCGATGACCTCTGGGTCAAGATACTTGGCAACGATATAGAACTGGACAAAGATGCCCAGTATCACACCGATGTAATTTACAAAGGTTCCTTTCAACGATTGTCGAATGACTACACCCATTTACGGCTTTCCTATAATTGTTTCATGCACTTCTCGAGCGAATGGGTCCAATAAGGGATCTTGATGCCGAAAGTTTCCTTAATCCTGGTCTTGTCGAGCACCGAGTAAGCAGGGCGCTTGACGGGCGAAGGAAACTCATCTGAATGGCAAGGCTGGATGTCGCAAGACGTATTGCCCGCCAGCTCAGCTATCTTCATCGTAAAATCGTACCATGAGCATACCCCTTCGTTCGAATAATGATATATGCCGGTCTTTCCCTCCCACTTGCGGTTTTCTACAATATCAAAGATGACATCGGCAAGGTCGCCGGCATAAGTCGGTGTACCCACCTGGTCGAACACCACCTTCAAAGCCGGCTTGGTAGCAGTCAGATGGAGCATGGTCTTGACAAAATTACGTCCGAAGGCAGAATAAAGCCATGCTGTACGGATAATGATGTATTTGCAACCCGAGGCTATTATATTCTGCTCGCCATGCAGCTTGGTAAGCCCATAGACACCCGAAGGCGTACCCTTCTGGTCTTCCTTGCATGGAACATTATAAGGATCGGCACCAAAGACATAATCGGTAGATATATGCACAAGCAGACCGCCACGCTCCTTCATGACCTGCGCAAGATATTTCGGGGCGATGGCGTTCAACGTCTCGCACACTTCCGCATCCGACTCTGCCTTATCGACATTCGTATAGGCAGCACAGTTCACGATGACGTCCACCTGCTCAGCTTCACAAATCTCGCGCACATTATTTATACTGGTAATGTCGAGAATCGTTGTTGGAATGCCTTCGGGCGCCACCACATCGGTGTAGATATAATGATCGTGGGAGGTTGCACCCAGAAGCCTCATCTGGTTTCCCAACTGGCCATTTGCACCTGTTACAAGAATATTCATCTTCAATAACGGATTTACTTCGAAAACTCAGGATAAAGATTATCGCTGTAGTCAAAATCCAAGGGACCATCCAGCAGATTGGCATGACGCAAGTCCTTCTCCGACAGGAGAGCCTTTTCGGCAGGAATACGCCAATCGATACCAAACGACTCGTCCTTGATATTGATGCCTGCATCAGATGCGGGATGATAGTATGCATCGCACTTGTACTGGAAGACTGCCGTCTCAGACAGCACCGAGAAACCATGAGCAAAGCCTCGCGGCACAAAGAACTGCAGATGATTATCCTCGTTGAGCTCCACAGCAACATGCTGGCCGAAGGTTGGCGAACCCTTGCGGATATCCACGGCGACATCAAGAACCGCACCTTTCACGCATCGCACCAGCTTGGACTGTGTGTAAGGCATCCGCTGGTAATGCAGTCCTCGCATCACCCCATAGCTTGACATCGACTCGTTATCCTGCACAAAGGGAATGGGATGGCCAAGTATAGCACAGATCTTTTCGTCAAACTCTCGTTGGGAATAGCTTTCAAAAAAGTAGCCTCTCGCATCTTTGAAGACACGAGGCTCGATAATCAACACACCAGGTATGCTTGTTTCGATTACGTTCATTTGTTATGATTTAATTAGGCTAACGAACCGGCTCCCGCCTGACCTTCTTGCCTCGAATGATATGATGCCACCAGAGGGCAGCTACAATTTGGATTGACTGATTGGATGACTGTTCGAAGACGTCTGCCTTGGTGTCAGGCCAGATATTGGCAAGCGCATAATAATATCGTCCCTGCAACTGAAGGCTTACTTTCCGACCGAACTTGAACTCATAGCCGAGTCCTGCCTGAATGCCGTAATCGAAATTTCGACTTACCGGCATCCAATGGTGAGCAGTCACCGTGGCCGAATATTCAGAACCTTCTTCGCCAAAGTCGGGCGGCAGATTACTGTCGATCTTGTCGCTCATGAACCATCCCAGCTTCGGACCGGCATCAATCGAAATCTCATTACGTCGGCCCATCTTGAAATAGACATGTGCCATGACCGGCACCTCCACATAGAGTAACGAGCGCGAGAAATTGAGCTCAGGATATTCCTCATAATAGTCCTGGTAGCCGCGCTGGGTCACCAGGAATTCAGCCTGTAGTCCGAACAACGTCTCTTCGATGTAGCGGATGGCAACACCGCCCGTCATTCCCTGTGTCATCTTCTGTGAAACGGAAGGGAGAAATGAGTATTGACTCAAGTTGGCTCCTCCAATTACGCCAAGATGCACCTCACGGGGAATACGCGTTTGTGCTGCAATCTGCTGCCGAAGACACATCGATATCATCAGGCAGCAGACTATCACCAATCTATTCACTTCCGGACGCAGGTTCATAAGCATCATTCAACGACAATCTTCTCCACGGTTGACTCAGGTGTAAAATGCACAAGATAGAAGCCTCGGTTGAAGAATCCCCGTCCCATGCTTCGGTCAAAGCAGAACACATTCTGCAGCCCGTCGGTCAACTGTCCGTCCAAACGCTCTTCGAGATGCTCACCGTATCGGGACAATGCCTCCAAAAAGAACTTGGCAACATCATATCCCAGGATTCCATATTTGGGAACGAGCGACATGGGCTCCTTGCCGTACCACTTCTTGAAGTTCGCATAGAAGGTCTCCAATTCCGGGTCGAAAGGATTGGCATATACCTTAGAGAACATATAGACATTGAGGTCATAGTAGTAGTCAACAAAGTCGCTCGTGTCGCGAATCCATTCCGGATAGCCCAACATCGCCAATTTCGGAGGACCGGCAGGATCGGCATTTCCTTTGGTCAAGGCCTCCTCATAACGTACGTCACGAAGAATCTTGACGTGCTGGAGACCACTAAACATACGACGCATGGCCTCAGCCTGCGGGGTGACAGGCACGAAGACCAGCGGTTCCTCTTTCAGGCCAAGAATCGAGTCGCACGCCATCAGTCTCGAAGGATGGAGATACGAAAGTTCGCGGAATGGGATATTGTGCTCTTTCAGCGCTTCCTTCAGCATCGCTGGGTAGGGATCAACCTTCCGATTGCCCACACTGTCAGCAATGAAGACGAAAGTGTAGTCCTCGAAACGCTTCAAAATATCTTCGGTCAACGCAGGATAAAGCATAGCCTTCGACACATTCACCTGGAAGACGTGTTCGTAGCTTTCGACCAGCCCCGTCGAGACATTGAAAGGGCTGACGATGGGCGTTCCCGTCCGTTCTCCCCAATCAGCCACCTGACGCACATCATTTTCCTCCATGGGAGCAATGACCACATCTGCCATCATCAGCTGCGGATTGGCGAGGATGCTATAGAGCGACTCCGAACCCGTGTCGTATGCCTGAATCGTCACTCTCCGTCCTCGCGCCTGCATCTCATCCACAGCCATCAGCACACCTTCGTAGAACTCTATACTGCGCATCTGCGTCTTGTTCTCCGAAGCTGTACCTGCACCAAGGTTGAAAGGCATGATGACGGCCATATTCAGCGTGCCGTCGGTCCAATGGTCAATGTCGGAAAAGTCCCACAGGGTGCGCACACTTCCATTGTCCTGTGTCTGTCGGAATGTAGGTGCTGCCGTGTCTTTCCTCGGCTCTAAACTGATCTGTCCGTTAACGACCTCCGGCACCAATGGCATATCGATGGGTTCGGTTGTCGATTCTGGAATGATAAGTTTCACACCAGTTGGAATGCTGGTGCCCTCAATCTGAGGATTTGCAGCCTTGATGGATTCGACCGTCACACCGTATGCACGTGAAATGCTGTAGAGTGTCTGGCCTGGCTGCACCGTATGATATCGAACTTCAGCTGTGAGATTCTGGAGGCTACAGAGTCCGAGAAACAACACAACTGCAAGGCAGAACTTGGGTACTATCTTCATATTTAAACAATAAATTGCGATGCAAAGGTACGACTTCTTCACGATATTTCCAAACAATTCCGACAAAAGTTGCTCCGTGCTATGATTTTTTCACTTTTTGCTTGGTCATTTGCCAAATAAAGTGTATCTTTGCACCGTTATTATGGAGTCTTAAATTATGTCCACAACTATTATATTAGGTATCGAATCTTCATGCGATGACACCTCGGCAGCCGTACTTCGCGACGGTGTGATGCTCAGCAATGTCATCGCAAGCCAAGCTGTGCACGAAGCCTTTGGCGGTGTTGTTCCCGAACTTGCCAGCCGCGCACATCAGCAGAACATCGTCCCCGTGGTGAGCGAAGCTATTCGCCGTGCAGGCATCAAGATGGACGATCTCAACGCCATTGCCTTCACCCGTGGCCCTGGTCTGATGGGCTCTCTGCTCGTGGGTCTTTCCTTTGCCAAAGGATTGGCGTCGGCGCTCAATATTCCCATGATTGATGTCAACCACCTGCAGGGTCATGTCATGGCTCATTTCGTCACTGAACCTGACGTTCCGAAAGAAGTTCCCACTTTTCCCTTCCTCTGTCTGCTTGTCAGCGGAGGGAACAGTCAGATCATCAAGGTCAACAGCTACAAGGATATGGAGGTCATCGGTCAGACCATCGACGATGCCGCCGGCGAAGCGTTCGACAAGTGTGCCAAGGTAATGGGCCTGGGTTATCCGGGCGGTCCTGTCGTCAATCGTCTGGCCAATGAGGGCAACCCCGACCGATTCAAGTTCGCAAAACCTCATATCGACGGGCTCAACTATTCCTTCTCTGGACTCAAGACTTCGTTTCTCTACACCCTGCGCGATGCTGTCAAAGAGAACCCCAATTTCATCGAAGAAAACAAGTACGATCTTTGCGCCTCGCTCCAAAAGACCATCGTTGATATCCTCATGGACAAACTGAAGAAGGCAGTCAAAGAGACCGGCATCCGTCAGGTTGCCTTGAGCGGCGGTGTTTCGGCCAACAGCGGTGTGCGCGACGGTCTTACAGCTTTGGGAGAAAAGTACCACTGGAAGGTTTTCCTGCCTCCTTTCAAGTTCACCACCGACAATGCTGCCATGATAGCCATTGTGGGACACTACAAGTATCAGGACAAGGTATTCTGTCCATTCGATGCTCCTGCATTCGCTCGCGTCACCGACCATTTCTAAAATGACCTCTTCATGAAAGAATTCCTCCTTTCGCTACTCTTCCTTGCTGTCATCATCTGCGTCCCGACATCGGCCCGAACCCGTCACCTTACCCGCTTTCAGGCTGCCCAAGACTATATTCTCTCCGATACGGCATACGTCGATGAAATGCAGCATATCGACAACCAGGCCGACTCAGTGACCGTCAGCGGCAAGACGTTCAAGGGACCAGGCCCCTTTATTGTGCACTTCGAAGTCAAAATGACACGCAAGCCCGACTATTTCGCTTGGGAGATTGCCGAAGACAATAAGTTCCAGATGATGATCGACCGTTTTCGCACGCTCGAATATGACAGTCTTACCTCCCGCCTTGATTACGAATTCTCCAATCAGGGATCGTTCTTCGTTCGATTCACTGCCGACTTCTACGAATCTGCGACCGACACGTTGACCTACGACACCGAGGAACCCTACGAGGTTACCATATCCACATCCCTGCTCGAAGTACCCAACCTCATTACCCCTGATTCTCCGTCGGGCAGCAACCAGGTCTTCAAGGTGAAGTACCAGTCGCTCCGCACCTTCGAGATGTGGGTCTATAATCGCTGGGGTCAGGAACTCTTCCACACCACCGATCCATCGGAAGGATGGGACGGCAAACACAATGGCTCCACCGTTCCCACAGGTGCATACTATTATGTCATCAAGGCAATGGGCACGGATGATCAAAAATACTCCAGAAAAGGCGCTATCAACGTGCTCAAGACAAAGAACTCTAAGGGATTATAAGGGTTTCTTAGGGATTTTAAGGGATGTTTGGGGATATTAAGGGATATTAAGGGACAAATGTTTCTTTAGTCCTAATTTCTACTAGCGAAGGTGACGTCCCTTTTACTCCCGAAAGTAATGTCCCTTAATATCCCCAAACATCCCTTAAAATCCCTAATATCCCTAATATCCCCCCCAATATTCATCAAATGTCCAAATCCCCTCTTATCTACGCATTTTCATCAGTTGCCTTGCTCGCTGCTGCACTCGTCTTCCTTTCGGCCACCCGCAGCCGCAAGGAGAAACCGGAACTGCCCATCATGCAGCAATTCTCGGCAACACCCCGCTTCGAAAACCAGCAAACCATCTTCGGCAAGACTTACGACCTGAGCCGATATGATCTCCATGAGCGTTTCGAGCGGGAGCTGACCAACGTCTGCTATACCCACAACTCATCCATTCTCACCCTGAAGCGTGCCAACCGCTTCTTCCCCATCCTCCTCCCCATCCTTGAGGAGGAAGGCATTCCTGCCGACTTCATCTACCTTTGCTGCATCGAGTCGAATCTCTATACGCGCGCAAAGAGCCCTGCCGGTGCTTGCGGCCTATGGCAGTTCATGCCCGAAACGGCTCGTCAGTACGGCCTCATCGTCAATGATGAAGTCGATGAACGCTACAACACCGAAAAAGCTACACACGCAGCTTGCCGCTATCTCAAGGATGCGTACGCAAAGTTCGGCGACTGGATGGCTGTAGCCGCCTCCTACAATGGTGGCATGGCTGGAATCAAGAACAAGCTCAATGCACAGAAAGTCAGCGATCCGATGGACCTGTTTCTCGTCGAAGAAACCTCGCGCTATATGTTCCGCATCATGGCATACAAGGAACTGTTCCGCGACCCTTATCGATACGGCTTCGTACTCTACAGTGACCAGCTCTATCGTCCCATTCGCACCTCCACTGTCACCGTCAAGTCATCCATCGCCGACCTCGCCGTCTTTGCGCAGCAACAGGGCATCAACTATTTCCAACTCAAGGAGTTCAATCCATGGCTGCGTAGCGACAAGCTTACATTCCGCAAAGGAAGTCCTGCTTCCTACAAGATTGCTATTCCCTTAAGCGAGGATATGTACTACAATGCCGAGCATCCGTTCGACATCTACGACACCGCCTGGGTGGTGGACAAATAGACGAATGTTTCTTATATACAAAGTTAATTTTATTTGAACTGTGATTGAGACACTCAACGCTTTAGATCATGAGCTGATGCTCTGGCTCAACTACGATGGAGGCACTTTTCAAGATGCCTTCTGGTACATCTTGAGCCAAATATTATCATGGATTCCGCTCTACATCACCATCATCTTTGTCATGTTCAGCGATGCCTTCCGCACGGTCTGGCCATCGTATAGTCCGCATGGGGAGCTTCAGGTCGGTGGCAATCAAAAACAGAAACGATGGATGAAGTTCATCCTCCTGCTGCTCTTCACTGCACTCATCTTCGCCTTCACCGACCGGATCAGCGCCGGCATCATCAAGCCCCTCGTTGCACGGTCCCGTCCATCACACGACCTTTCCATCATGGACCAGTTGCATTTCGTCAACGATTATCATGGCGGTGCCTACGGCTTCGTGTCGTCCCATGCTGCCAACTGTTTCGGTTTGGCCACCTGGGTCAGCTGCCTTTACAAGCGCCGCTCCTTGGTCACAGCCATGATGATGTATGCCGTACTCAACTGCTATTCGCGCATCTACCTCGGTGTGCATTTCCCTGGCGACATCATCTGCGGCACCATCCTCGGCATCCTCTGCGGATGGATCGGCTATCTTTGCTACACGCGCTTCTGCCAACGTCTCGACATCCCCTCGAACAAGACGGTCAACCCACTTCCCATCACCCTTATGCTTTGGGCTTCGCTACTGGCCTTTGCTGTCTATGCCGTGTTCATGCTCTTTCAATGACATGAATGACTCTGGATGCATTGTTTCCTAAGCTTTATGGATTTAACGAAAATAACAAACCAAAAGACAAAAATATGAAAAGGCTTCTCTTTATCTCTCTATTCGCCGTCACAGCCATAATGTTAAATGCACAGACCGCATTGAAGAAAGTCTATAACGAAGACATCAATCCTATCGAGCAGATTGACCAGGCATTGTTCAAGGCCAAGGTTGAACAGAAGCACGTAGTCTGCCAGGTTGGCGGCAACTGGTGTCCATGGTGCCTTCGTTTCGCAGACTTTATCAGCCGTGATAGCACCACCACCCGTGTCATTGAGGAGAGCTATGTCTATATCCATGTGAACTACAATCCTCGCAAGAACGAGGACAGCGCCCACGCCCAACTGACCCAAGCCATGTTGCAGCGACTCGGCAACCCCGTACGTTTCGGATTTCCCGTATTCGTCGTCCTAAATGCCGACGGCAAAGTAATCCATACCCAGGATTCCAGTTTCCTCGAAGAGGGCAACAGTTACAACCAGGAGAAAGTGCTCCGATTCTTCAACTGCTGGACACCCAAAGCAACATTATAAAGATTATTATTTTCAAGACAAACCATGAGAACTATAACAACGATGGCTCTGTTGATGGCCTCCCTAACCATCATGAGCGGATGCAGTAATCGACAGAAAGCAAAAACAAAGTTTCCGACACGCGTTAAGACCGAAGTAGTAAGCGTGGGCTTGAGCGAAACAGGTCAGAACTATGTAGGCATCATAGAAGAACGCGAAGCCACTGCTGTTAGTTTTACGGGAATGGGGGTAGTGCGCCGTGTATTAGTAAGCGAAGGTCAAGCTGTAGGTCGCGGACAACTCCTTGCCGAGATGGACGACACACAGGCGCGCAACGCTTTGGCAGCTTCCGAAGCTGCAGTGATGCAGGCTGAAGATGCGTTGCAACGTATGACGATTCTACACAACGCCAGTTCCTTGCCCGAACAACAATGGGTCGAAGTGCAAAGCAAAGTGGCGCAGGCACGCGCCCAGCAGGAAGCCGCCAAGAAGAATCTTGCAGATTGTCGGTTACTGGCTCCTGTAAGCGGTGTTGTCGGAACCCGCCACGTCAAAGCCGGTGAGACAGCATTACCTTCACAGGCAGTAGTTACCTTGCTCGACGTAAGCAGCGTAAAAGTGAAGGTCTCGATACCTGAAGCCGAGATAAACAACATCGAACCGACTACATCCACGACAGTTGCAGTAGCAGCCGCCGACAAGGTGGTAGCAGGCGTCCGTATTGAGAAAGGTGTCCAGGCTGATCCCCTAACCCACACCTACGACATCCGCATCAACGTGCCGAATCCCGACCGAAGACTCCTTCCTGGCATGGTGGCCAATGTCGCCTTTTCGCTGAAGGAGAATATCGTGACCCTACCGACGCTGCCCGTTACCTGCATACAGAAGCCAGCCGACGGGACTCTATTCGTTTGGACAATTGCCAACGACAGCACTGCCCATCGCCAAACCGTTGGCATCGGACAAATGAGCGGCAATCGCATTGCCATCACCTCCGGCATCAGCGCAGGACAACGTGTCGTTACCGAAGGATATCAGAAACTGAGTGAAGGAAATAAAGTCATCTACTGAAATGAGAGATAAAATGTCTTGGATGAGTTGGCCATCGCGCCACTACTCCATCTCTCTGCTTATCGTGTCGCTACTGTTCATACTGGGCATCTACGGCTTAAAGCAGATGCCAAAGGACGAGTTCCCGCACGCAACCATCCGCCAAGGTGTGGTGATTGCTGTCTATCCGGGAGCGACGAGCGAGGAAGTCGAAGAGCAGGTGGCTCGCGCCTTGGAACGTTACCTCTTCACATACGGCGAAGTGTATCGCGAAAAGACCACCACGACTTCGCAGAACGGGATGTGCATCGTTATGGTACGCCTTAACGACGATGTAAACAACAAGGACGAAGTTTGGTCGAAGATCAAGCATGGCCTCAACGCCTTCAAGTCGCAGTTGCCACAAGGTGTGCTGGCCGTCATCACCAACGATGACTTTGGCAACACGTCTGCCCTGCTCATCGCCATCGAGAGTCCGCAACGCAGTTACCGCGAACTTAAACAGTATAGTGATGACCTTGGCGACCGTCTGCGCCGCATCCCATCGGTTGCCAACGTGAAACTCTTTGGCGAACAGAAGGAGCAGATTAGCCTCTACGTCGATAGACAGCGACTACAGGCCTACGGCATCGGGCAGCAAATGCTCTTCTCGCGACTGCAGGCTCAAGGCATCACCACCATGAGCGGCAGCATCAGCGACAAGGACCAACAGATTCCCATCCATATCGAGGCAATGGAGAACAGCGAAAGCGCTTTGGCCAACCAGATCATCTATAGCGATGCCGCTACCGGCAAGGTAGTGAGGGTTCGTGACATAGCCCGTGTGGTGAGGGAATATGACCCGTTGGCCAGTCGCATCGAACAGGATGGACATCCCTGTCTGCTGCTTTCGATGGAGATGTCACCGGGCTTCAACGTGGTGCAGTACGGTGAAGACGTCGATCGTGTGCTCGACACCTTCCGCAGGGATGAACTGCCCGACGATGTTACCGTCACACGCATTGCCGACAAGCCGAAAGTAGTAGGCGAAAGCATAACCTCCTTCCTGCGCGACCTGCTCATTTCGATGCTCGTCATCATTCTCGTCATGATGGTGCTCTTCCCCCTCCGTTCCGCCATCGTGGCAGCCGTTACTATTCCGCTGAGCACCTTTGTGTCG
This sequence comes from uncultured Bacteroidales bacterium, assembly GCA_905235375.1. Lineage (GTDB taxonomy): Bacteria > Bacteroidota > Bacteroidia > Bacteroidales > UBA3663 > Liminaster. Next base: position 8,385 of record CAJOLH010000037.1, on the reverse strand, counting down.
GTGTCTATCATGTACATGATGGGCATCGAACTCAATATTGTTACGCTGGCTGCATTGATTGTAGTGCTGGGCATGATTGTCGATAACAGCATCGTTGTCATCGACGGGTATCTCGAATATTTGGGCAAAGGACTGACGCCATACGATGCAGCACTTCGATCTGCTCAACAATACTTTATGCCGATGATGCTTGCCACCCTCTGCATCTGCGCCATCTTCTATCCCTTCCTCTTCACAATGAGGGGAGTATTCCTCGACTGCCTGGTGGATTTCCCCATCACCATCACCATCAATCTGATGGTATCGCTCATCCTTGCCATTTCGATCATCCCGTTCCTCGAGATGAAGATTCTCCGTCCCGACAAGGTAAAGACTGGTGGGAATGCCATCACACAATGGGTGCAACAGACTTACAACCATGTGCTTGACTTCACGTTCCGCAACCCTTGGATCACCATCTGCGGAGGTTTGGTCATCATTGCGCTCTCGACGGCTATCATTCCGTCACTCAAAGTGCGTCTTTTCCCATACGCCGATCGCGACCAGTTTGCCGTCGAAATCTTCCTGCCCGAAGGCAAAGGCATAGCCGAAACCGACTCGATAGCCAGCATCGTGCGACATGAACTGGAAAAAGATCCACGCATCACGAGCATTACGGGCTTCATTGGTTGCGCGTCACCCCGTTTCATGGATGCATACGCACCGCAGATGGCGGGAGCCAACTATGCACAGTTCATCGTCAATACCAAGAGTCAGAAGGCCACCCTCGATTTGTTGGCCACTTACCAGCCTCAACTCAGCGAAGCCTTCCCCGAAGCCTACGTAAAATTCAAGCGACTGGATTACCTCGAAGTCGATGAATTGGAGTACCGCTTCTATAGCAGCGATCTTGATTCGCTCCATGTAGCAGCCGACCGGATGATGGATCGTATGCGTCAAATGCCCGAACTGGAATGGGTGCATAGCGATTATCTGCTTGCCCACCCCATCGTCAACGTGGAACTTGACCCTGTTGTTTCGGCGCAGTTGGGTATCACGCGTAGTTCGGCTCAACTGGCACTCAGTGCCATGTCGAGTGACTTGCGTGTAGGACAGATGTGGGAAGGAGACTACGAGTTGCCCATCGTCGTCAAGGACAATGCCGACATGACCTACTCCGACATCGAAAACCTTGGCATATCTTCACCCACCACAATGCTTTCGGCAGGTCTTGGTAGCCGCAACACCACCGTTCCTCTTCGCCAGATAGCCAAAGTTGGGCCCATGTGGAGCGAAAGCCGCATCGTTCATCGTGGAGGAGAACGTTGCATCACCGTCATGGCTCAATTTGCCAACGGTGTCTATACTTCTCCCATTGAGAAGAAGCTGGTCAAGGTAATGCAAGAAGAGATTGCGCTACCACAAGGTGTACGTTCGGAAGTAGGCGGTGAGATAGAATATGGTGATGAAGCTCTGCCACAGATCTTCGGTGGCATCGTCATTGCCTTAATCATCGTATTCTTCTTCCTGCTTTTCAACTTCAAGAAATATGGTATTACTACTGTGTGCATGGCTGCCTTGGGCTTGATGATCCCTGGCGCACTCATTGGCCTTGGACTAATGGACCGCGACCTGGGCCTCACCTCTATCTTCGGTCTCATCACGCTGATGGGAATCATCATGCGCAACGAGATACTCATCTTCGAACATGCCATCGACCTGCTTAAGAACTATTCCCTTAGTCATCCCGAACCTACTCGCGAGAATCCAGAGCATGAAACATGGCGCCGCGATTACAATGAAGCCGTACGCCAAGCTGCTTACGAAGCCGGTCGTCGTCGCATGGTTCCCATCTTCCTCACCACAGCCACCACAGCTGTTGGTGTTGTGCCGATGATCATTGCACAGTCATCATTCTGGATGCCCGTAGGAGTCACTATCTTTGCTGGTGGCATAGGTTCGCTCATTATGGTTGTCTCCATGCTCCCTGTGGTTTATTGGAAAGTTTCGACGAAATAATATCTGTCATGAAGAAGTTTTTAGCACTGTTTGCCGGGCTCACAGCCTTTACCGTTTGCGAAGCCCAATCCATCTATACATTGGAGCAGATGCTCGACTCTGCCCGTCAGAACAACCTTGCCTTACGCGATGCACAATACGATGTCGAAGCTGCACGACAGCAACGCAAGGAGGCATTCACTAAGTTCTTCCCCTCCATCAGTGGAACAGGCGCATGGTTCAACGCCGACAAAGGCATGGCCAAGATGGATATCAACCCGAGCGAAATGATTACACCCGAATTGGGAGCCTCTTTGGCTACTGTGTTCCCTGTTGAAGCCTTGGCGGCACTGAGCAATCCCATCAGCATGTCGATGATGAAAAATGGCACCATCGCTGGAGTCAATGCCACACAACCCTTATTCGCTGGAGGCCAGATTGTCAATGGTAACCGCCTTGCAAAAGTCGGTGAGGAAGTGGCTAATCTGCAGATTCAACTCACCGAGAATGAAATGGAACTGACCACGCAACAATATTTCTGGCAGATAATTTCCTTACAAGAGAAACTGAAAACCATTGGTGCCGTGGAAGCCATGCTCAATGACATTCATAAGGATGTAGATGTTGCTGTCCACGCAGGTCTTGCCCTGCGCAACGACCTGCTGCAGGTGGAACTGCGACAAAACGAGGTGGAGAGCCAGAAACTGAAATTGAATAACGGTCTTTCACTTGTCAGGCTGTTGCTGGCGCAATATTGCGGTCTCCACGACACGGCGTTCACTTTGATTCCCAACACCGATGACGTGACTATGCTGCCTATGAAAGAAGATCACGAACAGGCATTGCTGGGAACAGCCGAATACCAGCTGCTCGGCAAGCAGGTCGAAGCCGCCAAACTACAACGGAATATTGCCGTCGGACAAAACCTTCCCTCAGTTGCCGTTGGTGCTGGCTACAACTATCACAATCTGATGGAAAACGACCGCACCTTCGCCATGGTTTATGCCACTGTCAGCGTCCCCATTTCCGATTGGTGGGGAGGCTCGCACGCCATCAAGCGAAAGCGGATAGAATATCAGAAAGCCCTTGACCAACAACAGGACGAGTCCGAGCTGCTGCAAATCAGAATGCAAAATGCGTGGAACAACGTCATAGAAGCTCGTCAGCAGCTCGACATCGCTCAGCGAAGCATCGAACAAGCCGAAGAGAACCTCCGATTGAATCGCGACTATTACCGCGCTGGCACAATCAAGATGTCCGACCTGCTCGAAGCACAATTGCTCAGTCAACAGGCTCACGACAATTATACAGATGCTTTCGCTGATTACCAGAATAAGGTTCTCGAATACAAGCAGGCTGTTGGTGCCAGTGAATAAGGCAAATGAAATAGAGGGCACGCATAAGGGATAATACCCTTTTGACATACCCTCTTGTTGTAATAATAGTCGTTAGCAGATGACTGGGGTTACTCCTTAACAATCCAATCTACCACGGTGCGCGTTTCGGCATTCATGCTGACGCCAACCTTCACCACGCGGCGACCATCGGCTTGATACGGGAGGGAATAGCCTCGGCTGTCGATCTGCTTGAGCGCAGCCTGTGCCGTGTCGCCTACCTTCAGTTCGAAGACGTAGATGGCATCGGGCATCCACACCACCATATCCACTCGCCCACCCGCGCACTTCACCTGCGTGCGGACATAGACGTTCAGCATCGAGAAGATAAGGTACATGGTGTATTCGTAGAAGCCCTCGGCTGTTGCAGCATCCTTCAGCTTCTGCTTGAAGCCCTCAACGTAGGGCACACCCGCAAGATAGGCCTGCATCTCGCGCATCGCCTGGTCGATGTCGCCTCGCTTCAACGCGCGCCAGAACTTGGCGGCAAAGCCCACCTGAACTTCATAATCCTTCAATCCCGAATAAATCGGCAACAGGCCGCTGACGTAGCCGATGCGAACCTCCTGGTTTGGAATAGACAGTGTATAGGTCTCGGTATCACGCTCGTAGCCCTTGATGGTCAAATAGCCACTCTGGTAGAGCAAGGGCAGCGCATCCTTCATCGCTTCGGTCGGCTGGTCAAAGCCCGAAGCCGGCACCTCAATTCGGTCGAGCGACATGATGTCGGTGTGGAAATGCTGCATCTGTCGGATGAGGAACGTGGGCGTGCCGCTCTCAAACCAGTAGTTTGAAACGTCGCGCTGATGAAACGCCTTCATCAGGCTGAAGGGATTGTAGATCTCCTCTTTCTTCTTGGTGAAGCGGTAGCCGTCGTATCTCAGCTTCAGCTTCTCGTGCATCTCATCCCACGTCATTTCGTATTCTTCGGCCAGGAGCCCGATGTCCTCCTTGAGCGTGGTCACCAGCTCCTCCTCCGTGATGCCGCAGATGGCTCCGAACTTCGCATCCATCGTTACGTTCATCAGATTGTTGATGGTGGAGAAGATGCTCAGCTGAGAGAACTTCGTGATGCCCGTGATGAAGCAGAAACGGATCTTCGACTCCATCATCTTCAAGCGCTGGTAGAACTCCTGCATTACCTCGCGCATCTCCTTCAGACGTTCGTCTTCATGCAGCACGTCGAGCAACGGCGCATCGTATTCGTCGATGATGACTACCACCTGCTGCCCCGTCAGTCGATAGGCACGGTCGATTATGCCGGAAAGCCTCATGCCGGGGGTCTTCTCCTCAAGGTTTCTGCCATACACTTCCTCGTAGGGGCGGATTAGACGCTCCAACTCTTTCTGAACCAATTCGGTTGGCATGTGCTTGGCTCCGCTCAAGTCGAAGTGCAGCACAGGGTACTGCCTCCACTCCTGCTCCAACGCCATGATCTTCAAGCCCTCGAACAGCTCGCGCTCGCCGCTGAAATACGAGTGAAGCGTCGTGGTCAGCAGCGACTTGCCGAAGCGACGCGGACGGCTCAGGAACACATACGTGGCATAATGAGCCATCTCCCACACCAAGTCTGTTTTGTCAACATAGATATAGCCCTCACGAATGATTCGCGAGAACGTCTGTATGCCTATCGGATATCTTCTCTTTTGTTCCATCATTTTGCTCTGGCAGTTTAAAAACCATGAAACGACGTTGCAAAGATACACATTTTATTTGAAATAACAAGCATTTTCCCTCCGAAACCAATAAAAAATATTATTCGAAGTCGCAATAACTCGTTTTTTCCATGTTTCACATCATGTTCATAAGATTATTTGCCGCTTGCTCATGATGCACGATTATTACACATGTGTAATGACTTCAGGGACAATCATGGACGTGCGCAAGCAAAAATCTGTGTTCATCGGTGCCATCTGTGTGCCTTACTCTGTGAGCACTTGAAACATGTCTTTTATTCCTGCCAGAATTATGTTTGTTAGTTAGCATGAACAGGGAAGCCGTGCTGCCGACGGATGAGTATCTTCCGAGAGAAGTCCAGAACCAGGAAGGCGCTGGTCAACACCTTTGTCACCACCCTTGGTGTAGCAAGCGGAATCCATCACAGCATCGTGGGTAGCGAGGTGACGATGGATGACCTTTTCGTGGCATAGCTTTTCGAACCACAGAAAACAAAAGTGGATTGTAACAACTAAAACAGAAATAGACGAAAGGATATCTCTGATGAATTGACATGAATTACATTGGAATAACGAACACGAATCTATCAAATCACACGAATGTGGAGGGTACAAACATGCTTTGTTTTATTCTATTATTTCGAAGTTGACATTCGCCAAAACTTGCCGAAATGAATTAGTCTAAAATAAAGAAAAGTTACCCCGATAGCCATTGGCTACCGGGGATTTTTGTTTAGGGTTAAGATGCATTGAGATTGTCATTATTCTCCAGTTTCATCCTCTTCATATTCTTCTTCATCCTCTTCATCATCCTCATCATTTTCATAATTAAAATCTCCACTGTTATAGACGGCACGAATGTAAAGGCCATCGCTACGTAAAGAAATGTTATTCCAGTACCAATCCCAATGATTGGGTTCCCAATCATAACCATAACCATATGAACCGAAATCAAAGTATTCTGCAAAACGACCATCACCTCCATGCCAAAAAGTGGATGCCCAGTAAGCACCCATTGAGTCCCTTCCTTCTCCAGCAGGCAGGAAGATTGAGTTGTCATTTGAACCTATGAAAACGAAACCATACACACCATTATAATTTGTCCACCCACCAGAGCATTCGGTTGCCAATTCAAAATATTGGTCAAATGAAGGCATCCTCCAAGGCTCTCCCCATTTCACATGAGCAACATCATATTCAGTCCCAGATATGTCTTCACCGATGTATGTTCCTGCGTCATACCAGCCAGAAATCGGATCTATATTAGTTAAATTTTCACGTAACGAATACGTTGCCCAAATATATTCCTCTTTCTCCCAAGTTTCACCCCATGCGTAGCGACCTCCATAACCTTCAGGTTTAGGAGCATCCACATTGCAACAAGCCCATTTTGTGCCTGATGGTAATCCTAGGTCAATAATGTGCGGATGATTATCATCTGGACAAGTGTTAGAAACCAAATAATAGTCGATAGGTTCACCATATCTGGCAGTCTTGTCCTCTTCGTACTTTATATATACAAAGAAAGTGACTGAAGAAATATTACCATTACGATAATAAACATATCGATCATCAGTGAATCTCGTCCCATATTCCATCAAAGATATCTTTTTATCATGACCATTGGGATCACGATAGACATAGCCCCAGTCTGTGACACCTTCTTCATCCTCAATCTCTACTGTCAATTCTACGTCAAACTTATAGTCATAAGTCACACCATCATGTGTAAAAGCATTCTCCGAATACTCTTTGTTCGTTATTTTAAAGTCCTTGATAACTGGTAGTAATGGGATGGTTTTGAATGACTTGCTCTTCGCTATGGCAACAACTTGATTTGTCATGTCAATATAATACGTAAAATAACTATATGTAGTATTTGGCTTAAGTTCATCAAAGATGTATCCGAACATGCCACCCGCTCCATCATAATCGTTTTGGACATATCTCTCTTGGGGATTTTCCTCCGAATAGATGATAATACCATATTCAGTTTCAAACCTGACGCTTGGCGATTCCAGTATATAGGGGTTCACGTATCCACTAACGGTAATACTATTCATGGTAGTATCCATGGCAAGACCTGTAAACACGTTCATCTGGACATCAGCAACCAGATCAAACCACGTATATGGTCTATTAAGGTTTGCAACCACATCACCCAAGGCTGTGGGAATAAAAGAATACAAATCATTAATCTTGTATTTTGAATCAACCAAATATGGGAATAGTTTATTGGGCAGATTTGGAACCACAGCCCTCTCAAAAGTTGTTGTTGCTGCCTGAGAAGAGAGTGTTTCTATCACTTTATCATCTCCTATTTCATAATTATTGGTAAAAGCGTTAATAAAACCATTGTACAAACTTTCTAAACCACTTTTTACATTATAATAACCAATAACTATGCCAGGAATAGAAATTGGAGTTGATGAACCTGCACTAAAGGCTTCTAATGCTGCAGAACCCACCATCATTACAGCTCCTCCAATAGTACCAATACCACCTCCAACCAACTCTAATACTCCCCCCACACGAGTTAACCATGGTTTCTTATCTATATCTGGCACAAGTTGCCTTCCATTTTCTGAAGGTTCTACAGTATAAGACAAACTATCAAATCTCATGGATATACTATCAGGAGAAAGTATAGTGATATTGAATTGTGTTTCGTCTATCCAATCGACAAGAATCTTGTTTTCATTCATAGTGATTTCAACGGGGTAGGCATTCTCATCGAATGTAATCTTTGAGAAAATGGCTCCCAAAGAGTCATCAGGACACATCATCATCATTTCTGATGGTATATTCTCATCCTCCATTCTTGTTAGCACTACTGTGCCGTCACTGCACATTCGCATCTCTGACCAATCTCCTATTCCTTGTTCGATAACAAGCAATTCAGGTATTTTCAGGATGCTAATACTGTCCAGTTCCGATATTCTTCTTTTCATAATAGTATCAACACAGTTTAATGACACTTCATCTTCACCATGAGATATATTTTCCAGATTGATATTGTTAATGCACAATGTATCCTTACCAAATACAACGATTCCATGTTGGGCATTCAAGCCATAGGCAAAGAGAAGGCAGATAAAGAGAAAGGATAGAATTATAATGATGGATCTTTTCATCGCTTCACAATTTTATAGGTTAGACCATTTACCGAGACGAGATAGACACCTGCATCGAGGTGCGAGATGGGGAAGGAATACTGACCGGCAGCAGCGACCGTGCGGCTCAGCACAAGCAAACCGCCGGGGGTGTGGATGGAAACGGTGCTACCTGCCTGAAGGGAGGGGAACAATAGCATGTCACCGTCAAAGCTGAAGGTGTTG
>CAJOLH010000036.1 GCA_905235375.1 uncultured Bacteroidales bacterium | reverse complement strand
GCGTGAGATAACACTCTGACGCGCGACAGAATGCTTGCTGATGCGTGAGATAACACTCTGACGCGCGACAGAATGCCTGCTGATGCGTGAGATAGCACTCTGACGCGCGACATGATGCCTGCTGATGCGTGAGATAACACTCTGACGCGCGACATGATGCCTGCTGATGCGTGAGATAACACTCTGATGCGCGACAGAATGCTTGCTGATGCGTGAGATAACACTCTGACGCGCGACAGAATGTCTGCTGATGCGTGAGATAGCACTCTGATGCGCTACAGAATGCTTGCTACAAACGAAGAAGCACTCTGTCGCGCTACAAAGTGCTATAGGCAAAATCGAAGACGTTAGCGTCAGTGAACATCGTCGAAGGTCTCTTCGGCATCGGTTTCTGCCAACTGAGCATCGGCATCGGTTTTCTCGGCTACATCGTTGGGGAACCACTCGACGAGTTGCTGATTAACTTTTTCCTCAATCTCGGGTGTCACGTGTGTCTTGACGTGGTTGTAAGCGATGGCAAGGGTCACGGCATTGTCGAGCAATGAGAGGATGGGACCAAAGTTGTCGCGGTTCATGAGGTTGGGCATGAACTGGTAGGCGAGGGCTGCACCGATGATGACCTTATCAACGGTGGGAGTAGTCTCGGCGGTCATTACCTGATAGCATTCGAGCGAAACTTTCGTGGCTTCGCGTCCTGCTGTCTGTGCGCCCGATTTGATTTTGTCAAGCATAGCACCCGAAGTAAGACTCTCCTGAAGTTTCTTGGCGTAGTCGTTGCCGGCGACAGCTTCCTTCACTTTGTTGACGATCTCGTTCTCGCCGAGATTCTTTGTCACTTTCTTGACAACGTCATTGTCGAGAATGTTCTTGAATAGTTCTTCTAACATAATAGTATTAATTAAAAGGTGATGTATTGGTCAAACAATCGTCTCGAATAATTGTAAAGTCGTTTATAACGCCAGTTAGTGTTTGAGAGTGCCAATAGGGATAATATAGACACCATCTTCTCTTTGATATGGGAAATCACCTAATCCGGTCAAGACCATCATAAACGATGGAGATTTCATTCGGGTGGTGTCTATATCGGATGCTAACTTCTTAAGTGTTTTTGCTCCTTCTTCTATCAGGGTGTCGCCACCTAATTTGATTTCAATGAGTCCATAAGAACCATTTCTCAAATGAATAATTGCATCGCACTCCAATCCTTTCTTGTCACGATAATGATACACTTGACTAGTTGTCACTTGGGAACTTGGTCGATTTTCACTTGGGAACTTGGCTGGTTTTTACTTGGGAACTTGGCCGATTTTTACTTGGGAACTTGGCTGATTTTTCGGATGCAAAGATAATTGAATTTTTTAGAATCTCCAAATATTATTGAAAAAATGGATTGATTTTTATTGTAATATTGATGTTTCGGCCGTAATATTACAAATAGATGTCGTTATTAATAAAAAAGGGGACACGCCAGAAGCGTGCCCCCTTTGGGAATAATCAGATGTTAATCACGGAATGTGATGGATCAATCATCGGTAGGAATCCATCGTGGATCACCGATGTTCTCGTCGTAGAACTTCATCTTCCAGGTGAAGTCACCGTTGTCGGGATCGTTGAAGATCTGGGCAGAGGTGAGCTCACTGGGTTCGAGGTCGGTGATGTTGTTGCTGCCGAATACGCAGTCAGCGGTACGGAAGTTGTTGACAGAAGCGTCGATGGTGCCGTTGGTACGTGCACCGCGCGAAGCCTCAGGATCGAAGGTCTTGCCGAATACGCAGTACGAGATGGTGATGTTGGTGTCCATGCCGTTGCAGTCGGCGAAGTAGCGTCCGCTGGCTACCATGTTGTAGAATGTGCAGTAGCTGATTTGTACGCCCTTCGAGATGGGGCTCTTCGATGCTTCGATGAAACTACGCTGAGTGGTGTTGAACGTCGAGTTGGTGATGATGAGCTCGTCAACAACAGACTTGTCCTGTCCGATGTAGATCTGCGAGTAACCATTGGCCGTCGAGAGGTTGTAGCCGATGCAGTTGTCGAACTTGATGAGCTCGTACTTCTGGTCGTTGCTGCCCTGTGTACGGATGATGGAGCGCTCGAAGTCGTGGATGTAGCAGTCCTCGAACGAGAGTTCGGCGATGGTACAAACTGCACTCTGGTTGATGAGGTACTGGCAACCGCCGTCGGTAATCTCGACATTCTGGAAGCGGATGTAAGCGTGGCTATCGACGAGATTGATGCTCTTGTTTGGAGCGATGACAGGCTTGGCAGCGCCTGCAAGTCCGAAGAACGTGATGGAGAGTCCGTCGGGGAACTTGATGGAGGCATCGGAGCCGTCCTCGCTGGTGCCGTTGAGGCTGTAGGTCACACCGGGCTGGAGAGCGAGGGTGACAGAGCAGTTGGCGCTACCAGCGGCCTCTTGGGCAGCAGCAGCGAGCTGCTTGATGAGATCCTGCGAGATGTGGGTCTCGCCCTCAGGCATCGTGTACTTGTAGGATGCGGCGGGGATAGCAGCAGCGGTGGTGCCGGTAGCATTACCACGGCGAGCATCACCATTGTAGAGGATGACGCTGTAGGTAGTGGTGGGAGCAAGGCCGGTGACGGTCTTCTCGCCGGCAGCCTTCTCGCTTGCCGAGATGTCGAGACGCTCGTTGTTGAACGCACCACCGTTGATGATGAAGTGGGTAACTTCAGCACCTGGGGTCCATGAGAAGCGAATCCAGCTGTCATCACGGTCAGCATCGGCCACGGGGTTCATGATCTGCTCGGGGCGTGTGGTGAAGTGACGGCTTGAACCATCGATATAGTAGAACCACCTGGAGGCAGGGGTGCCGCTGTTGGAGCAAGAACGCATACGCAGGAAGTAGTCGGTCTCGCCAGCCAGACCAGTGATGGTGAATGGTGTCTCGGTGGCCTCGAAGACGTTGGAGGTGCCGGAGACATCATCCTGGTAAAGGGAGTCGCGGCTGACCTCGATCTGATAGAAGTCGGCGCCTTCGATCTTGCCAAAATCTACCACGGCGTATGTGTCGCCACGGGTAATGGAAAGACTGGTAGGTGTGAAAAGGCGGTTGAAGCTGCTGTCAACGTCCCAGTCGTTACCTTCGGTGCAGGAGGTGGCAGCGGCTCCAAGGAGGAGTGCTGCGGATGCACAGATGATGAAATACTTATTTTTCATTTGTTCAGTTCAATTTGTTTTTATTTTACTCCAAAACAAAAAGATATTAAAAGCCGTACGAATTCGAGATGGTGTTGTTGGCATCCGAAAGCGTAGAGGTGGAGATTGGCAAGAGGTAGCGGTTGATGACCGTGGGATTCTCGACAAGACCTGCACTGATGGTGGGCATGTTGGTGATATACTGTTCGATGGTGAACCTACCCCAACCATTGACGGAATCGGTGCAGTGGAAGTCGGCAGCTGACTTGCCTTCGGTGAGTGTGTACCAGTTGACCGAATTCCAGTCGATGACGGACTTGGTATCGTCGGTGTAGTTGAAGTAGAACCTGGTGGGCCACTTGTTATCCTGTTTGATGTTGGTAGCCGAACCGTCTTCCTTGGTGTCGTAGCTGATAAGGCCGATGGCATCGTAGTAGGTCTGCTTAGCCTCCTTGATCTTGGCGACGAGGAGGTTCCAGCGCTCGAGGTCGAACTTGCGGATGCCTTCGCCTACGAGCTCCCATCCCTCTTCGTCAACGATGGCGTTGAAGAAGCCTTCCTTGCTCGATGGCAGAGAAGCGATGTAGTCGTTCTGAGCGGTGGCAAATGCACGGTTGTGTACCTGAGCGAGAGCTTCGCGGGCGGTGATGCCTGCCCAGCCTTCGTAGGAGGCGTCAGGACCAGCAAGCTCGTTGAGGATTTCGGCATACATAAGGAGCACCTGCGAATAGCGCATACGCACGCAATCAACGCCAGTCATCACCTTCGAGCTGGCGACAGCGTTGACGGCCTGCCATTCCTCGTTCATCCACTTCTGGTCCCACTTGCCGATATAGAGCTGAAGGGGCTGGTTGGCGGCAAAGCTCTGCTTGCCGCTGCTCCACTGGTAGGGCTGGCAGGAGATGTCGCGACGGAGGTCACCCTGCTTGTAGGAGTAGAAGTGCATGGCTGTGGTCTGCTGCTTGGCGGATGAGTTGCCGTAGCCATAGACGTTGCCTGCGCCATTGTAGCGTGTGCCGATGGTGTAGCCAAGCTCGCCGCTGGTGTTCATCAGCATTGGAATCTGGAAGATGTCCTCGTAGTAGTTGACATCGAGTTCGCAGGCATTGACGAGCTGCCAGTGGTTCTCGAACGACGGGTTGAGCTTGTGCGGACCGTTCTGGATGATGTCGGAGAGGTAAGGCAGTGCTTTCTTGTAGAACTCGAGGTAGTTCTGGTCGCGCTGGGTAGGATAGGTTCCGTCGGAGTAGGAAGCTGTCTCGTAGCCTGGCTTGGAGGTTTCGCGGATGTTCCAGCCGCCACGGAGCAGGGCAACCTGTGCGTAGAGAGCCTTTGCGTAGCCACGAGTGACGTGTTCGGTGGAGTAGCCGTTGCGTCCTGCCCAGGGGAGGAGTTCGGCAGCTTCAGCCAGATCGTTGAGCAGATAGTCAAGGATCTCGTCACGGTCGGTCTTGGTCAGCGGGTCGGAGACGTTGTCGCTTGTGGTAGGCTCCATCTTCATGGGGATGTCGCCGAAGAAACGGATCAGGTCGAGGTAGAGCATGGCACGCAGGGTGAGAGCTTCGCCGAGGTACTGGCCCATGACGGTGCGCTGCTCCTTGGTTCCGTTGGCATAGAGGTTGCTGTCGCGGATGCCGTCGATGGCGAGGTTGCAGTTCTCAATGACGCCGTACATGGCGGTCCAGAGTGTGGTAATCTTCGACCAGCCGCCTGCGGTCACGTTGATATAGTTCATGTAGCTGCGCTCACTGGCAGCCGTGGTGGACGATGCTCCGCGACCATCGACGAGTTCGATGTCGGAGTTGGTGGACCATACGATGGGGATGTACTGCGAATAGGTAGCATCCTGGGTGAGACCGCCATAAATCTTGTTGATGACGTAACCTGTATAGTAGGTGGAATTGTAAACGGTCTCGGTATTCTGCTCGGAGGGGGAATTCTGATCGAGGAAGTCATCGCAACCGGTCAGTGCAACCAAGCCAAGCATGATGGAGGCAATTCCAATAATCTTTTTCATTGTCTTATACATTAAAATGATTAGAATGTAACGTTAATGCCGGCCACCCAAGAGCGGCTGCGTGGATAGGCTGCGAAGTCGATGCCTGGGCACATGGGGTTGGAGTTGGTGTCAACCTCAGGATCGTTGCCGGAGTATGGAGTCCAGCACAACAGGTTGTAGCCAGTGCAATAGATTCGAACGCTCTCGAGGAAGACATTCTTGACCCACTTCTTTGGGAAGGTGTAGCCGATAGTAACATTCTGGAGGCGGAGGAAAGAGGCATCCTCGACGGCATCGCTGGTGATGACGGAGGTAGAGGCTGCTGCGGGATTGTAGGTCGAAGCGCCGGCGTTGATCTCAGCAAGGCGGTTGATGAGGCCATCGGCGCCACCATAGTAGGAGATGGTGGAGCGTGATGGACGACCGAGGTTGAGACCTGTGGCAGGGTCGATCCAGGTGTAGCGACCGTTGGCAAGGCTGTAGTCATCGACGAGGTTGTAGTTCTGCTGCGAACCTTGGAAGAAGGAAGCAACGAGCTTCGAACCGTTGACAATCTGGTTGCCGAGCGAGTAGTTGCAGAAGACGGCAAAGTCGAACCAGCGGTAGCGACCATCAAAGCCGAAGCCGCCAGTGACGGTGGGCACGGTGTTGCCGAGCTTCTGGAAGATGGCATTGCCCTCACCATCAGCTTCGAGCTTGGGAGTGCCTGGATAGAGTGTGCCGAAATAGGTGTAGCTGTTGTTGTTCACACCGTCCTTGAGCACCCACTTCGATCCGTCGTAGGTAATGTCGTTGGTGGAGTAATAGCCGGCGCTCTTGAAGCCCCAAACCTCACCAAGGCTGCCTCCTTCGGCCACGCGGAAGTCACCATCGGTGTAGTTGATGGCAGAGCCTGCAAAGCTGGAGGTCTGGTAGGGGTTATCGGAATTGAGCTCGTCGATATTGCTCTTGTTGTATGCAATGTTGAAGTTGAAATTGAGCGTGAAGTTCTTCGTCTCGACAGCCGCAGCATTGATGGCAAATTCGACACCCTTGTTGGAGGTCTGTCCGAAGTTCTGATACTGGTAGGAGTAGCCGCTTGAAGAGGGCACCTTGGCACGCATCAGCAGGTCCTCGGTGGTGTTCCAGTAAAGCTCAAAGTTGCCGGAGAGGCGACCGTTGAAGAAGCCGTAGTCGATACCGAAGTTACGGGTGACGGTGGTCTCCCAGTTGAGGTTGGGGTTGGCAAGATAAGTGCCGTGCTCCATCATTGGGGTGTTAGCCTCGTTGAAGCCAGGATGCTTGCCGCTGTTGCCTGCCATCGAATAGGTGGTCTTGAGGAGGCCTGAGGTGATGCGGTTGTTACCGGCAGTACCGTAAGAGAGACGGAGCTTGAGGTTGGAGAGCCAGCTGGCTGTGCTCTGCATCCACTCTTCGTCGGAGAGTCGCCATGCGAGGGCAACAGAGGGGAAGGTGCCCCAACGGTGTCCATCGCCAAACTTGGAGCTGCCGTCGGTACGTACGGTGATGGTTAGCAGGTATTTCTGCATCATGGTGTAGTTGATACGACCGAAGAACGATAGCATGTTGTCGTCGGCCTTGATGTCCGACTCATTGGGCAGTGCGGTGCCGATAGCGGTGTTGGCGAGGATCTCGTCAACGGTGAGCGAACTTGGGAAGTTCACGCTGGTGTGTACGCGATCGACCTCGTTGCTGGAGCTCCACTCCTGACCGAGCATGACATTGATGTGGTCGCGCTTGCCGAAGAGCTTCTTGTTGTCGTAGGTGACGGTGTTGGCATTTCGCCAGTTGCGATAGTCCTTGGTGGTGAACTGTGCCTGAGGAGCAGTGGTATAGCCGATCTTGGTGTTGTAGCGGGCAGCCAGTTCCTCATATACCTGGTCGGTGTTGTAGTAACGCCAACCGTAGCCGAACTCGGAGCGGAAGGTCCAACCCTCGAAGGGCTTCCAGTTGATGCCCGCATTGTAATCCTGACGGAAACGGCGCTGCACCTTGTAGGTGGCGTCGAGACGGGTCGATGGATCGACACGCTGCGAAGTGGAGTTCTCCTCGTCTTCGTCACCGCTGCTGAGGACGTCGATGGGTGCGAAGCGGATGGCTTGTCCGACGATGGAGTTGGAGGCATTGCCTTCCTGCTCGGTGCCGGAGCTGAGTCCGTCGATAACCTGATAGGCAAGACGTGCGTTGAAGTCAAGCGAGAGCCATTCGTTAAGGTTGGCATTGATCTTGGCAGCAACGTTGTCCTTGCGGAATCCCGACTTGCGCATGATGGCGTTCTCGTCGCTGTGGGCGTAAGAGATATTGTACTTCATGTCCTTGGTGCCGCCTGAGATGTTGGCGTTGTACTGCACCTGGTTGCCGGTACGACCGAAAAGTTCGTCCTGATAGTCGCGTCCTTCCACCGAACGCCAGATTTCGAGGTCGTCGAAGGCGCCGTAATTCGAAACGAAGCCAGCAGACTGGGTAGCCGAAGCAATCTCGTACTGATAGTAGGCATACTCGTAGGGGCTGAGAACCTTCTGCAGGCGGGTGGCCTGCTTCCAGCCGTAGGAGACGTTGAAGCTCACCTGTGTCTTGCCTTCCTTACCCGACTTGGTGGTGACGATGATTACGCCGTTGGCACCACGGGCACCGTAAATAGCGGTGGAGGAGGCATCCTTCAGGACGTCGATGCTCTCGATTTCCGAAGGAGCGATGTCGCTGATCGAGGCTACAGGGAATCCATCGACGATGTAGAGCGGGGAGTTATCCTGCGAGAGCGAACCGCCACCACGCACACGGATCTTGACATCGGCATCGGGGGAGCCTTCGGTGGTGGTGACATTCACACCGGCCATCTTACCGGTGAGAGCCTCAGAGGCACTTGTGACAGGCACAGCTGCGATATCCTTGGCCTTGATTGAGGTGACGGCACCGGTGAGGTCCTTCTTCGAGACTGTACCGTAGCCGACGACCACAACTTCCTCGAGGTTCTGTTGATCCTCGAACATCTGGATGTCAAACTTTGCATTTGCATCGACTTTCACCTGCTTGGTGGTAAAGCCGACAAACGAGAATTCGAGCACGTCATTGGTGTTGACGTCCTGAAGGGAGTAGTTACCATCGAAGTCAGTGATGACACCGTTGGTAGTACCCTTTACGACTACATTCACGCCGGGAAGCGGTTCGCCGAATTCGTCGGTCACGACGCCGGTCACCGTTCGCCCTTGTGCAAAGGCAGCCATAGCAAGCATTCCAACTACGAGTGTAGATGATGCTTTCCTAACTAAATCCTTAAGATTCATAAGTTGTTTTGGTTATGTTAAAAATAATAGGTATTGGTGAAAAATATCAATGGTTGGGCCTTTTGTTGTGTCCTTCTGTCACGATTTGTAGTTTGGTCACAGGACGTGTGAAATGTCGAATTTCGGCTGCAAAAATAAACACAATATTTAATATTTGCAAATAATTCTTTCAAATTATGAAAAAGTTTCGGCATTTTTAACAGGTTGCTCAGGAAAAAGGCGAAATAATAAGTCTTTTTCATGCGGAATGAGCAATTCGGGGGACGTGAACAGTCCCTTGTCAGGAGATCCCCTTATTGTATGCCGCTGAAGAGTCCGAAGAGGTGGGCGTCGATGTCATCGGTGACCTTGAGAAAGTCGGCGGGATTCTGCTCGAAGTTGCACGTGTCGCCATCGATGATGACGAGGTTGCCCTTGTAGTCCTTAATCCAGTCTTCGTAGCGGCGATTAAGGCCAGCGAGATAGTCGAGCGACATGGTCTGTTCGTAATCGCGTCCGCGCTTGTGGATGTGATCAACGAGGTTGGCAAGGGAACTGCGGATATAGATCATCAGGTCGGGTAAGCGCGTGAGGGAAATCATGGTGTCGAAGAGGTCGCTGTAGTTGTTGAAGTCGCGGTCGGACATCATGCCCATGTCGTGAAGGTTGGGCGCGAAGATACGCGCATCCTCGAATATGGTGCGGTCCTGAACGATAGCGGTTTCGGACTTAGATATCTCGACCACCTCCTTGAAGCGTTTGGCAAGGAAGTAGATCTGGATATTGAACGACCAACGCGGCATGTCGGCATAATAGTCGGCGAGGTAGGGGTTGTTGTCAACGGGCTCGAAGCGCGGCGTCCAGCCGTAGCGCTTGGCGAGCATCTTGGTGAGTGTGGTTTTGCCGCAACCGATGTTGCCTGCTATTGCTATATGCATGGGAATAATTGGGAGTTAACGGGAGTTTACGGGAGTTAACGGGAGTTTACGGGAGGGGGCTGCCCACAATCAAAGGGGGAGGGTGGAGGGAGTGCCAAGGGCAGCATCGATCCTGTCGTAGATCTTGAGCATGTCGGTGGGGTTGGTGAAGTCGTACTGGGCCTTGTCGAGGATAAGGACGGGACCCGGATACTTGTTTCGGATGAAGTCCTCATACTTGTCGTTAAGGCGCGCCAGGTAATCGAGCTGCATCTGACGCTCGTAGTCGCGTCCGCGTTGCTGGATGTTGCGTATGAGGTAGGGGATGTCGGCTCTCAGATAGATCATCAGGTCGGGGAGCTTCACCACTGACATCATCTGCTCGAAGAGGTCGAGGTAGGTCTGGTAGTCGCGTGACGAGAGTGCGCCCGACTCGTAGTTGCTGGCCGTGAAGATGTGGACACCCTCGAAGATTGAGCGGTCCTGCACGATGGGCGTCGGGCTTTGAGCAATCGCCAACAGATCCTTGAAGCGTTCCTTAAGGAAATAGACTTCAAGATTGAACGACCATCGGGCGATGTTTCCGTAGTAGTCTTCGAGGTAGGGATTGTAGTCCACGGCCTCGAAACGCGCCTGCCAGTTATAGTGGTGGGCCAGCAGTTGGGTGAGCGTCGTCTTGCCGCTTCCTATATTGCCGGAAATTGCGATATACATGTTCTCTGATGGAGTGTGTTGGAACTAAATCGTGCTGCTAAATACGGTGCAAAGGTAACAAGAAAATGCCAACGAACCAAATTTTTGGACAAAAAAGCGCGCAAAATAAAAGGATTTGTGTTGAAAAATCCTAAATATTTTGGAGTTTTCGCGGATAATGTGTATATTTGCGCCGCTTTTTAAATAATAAAAGGATATATAAAACAAGCATAGATGAAAAAACTGATTATCGGCCTGGCAGCAATGCTGGCCCTTGCTGTCCAGCCAGAGGATGCTGGAGCAAAGACAGACAAGAAGGACCCTGTGGTGATGACCATCGCAGGGCGGGACGTGAAGCGTTCGGAATTTGAGTATTTCTACAACAAGAATAACGGTCAGGAGGTGGCCGAAGAGAAGACGTTCGATGAGTACGTCGATCTCTTCGTGAACTACAAGCTCAAGGTCGCCGAGGCTTATCGCCAAGGCGTAGATACCACCCGGTCTTATCTTGACGAACTGGCAGGTTATCGCAAGCAGATAGCCGAACCTTATCTTCAGATTCAGGGATGGCCCGATAGTCTGCTGCAACAGGCCAAGGAACGTCGCAAGTGGGAGGTCAAGGCCAGTCACCTGCTGCTTTCGTGCAACGAGAGCACCCCTCAGAACGTTGTCGATAGTCTCTACGGCGTACTTCAGGGCTTGCAGCATGAGGTGGAGCAGGGAGCCAGCTTCGACAGTCTGGCACGCGAATACAGCCAGGATCCTTCAGCCCGCCAGAATGCGGGTGACCTTGGCTACTTCTCGTCGCTGCAGATGGTTTATCCCTTCGAGCAGGCAGCATTCACTACGCCTGTCGGACACACATCGATAGTGCGTTCGCGTTTCGGCTGGCATCTTATCAAGGTGTTCGACAAGCGCGAGAGTGAGGGCGAGGTGCTTGTGGCTCACATCATGAAGAATGCTCCACGCGGTCCGCAGCCTGATGATATGCCTTCCGTGAAGCAGCAGATCGATTCGATTTACAATGTTCTTTTGGCAGGTGGCGACTGGGATGCCGTTTGCGCCGAGACCAGCGACGATGCCTACACGGCACCCAAGGGTGGCGCCTATCCTTGGATCAATCGTATGGCTCGTTTCCCAAAAGAGTGGCTCGATGTCTGCTATGAGTTGAAGGAGAAGGGCGAAATCTCAAAGCCTTTCGAGACACAGTTCGGCTGGCACATCGTCAAACTGCTCGACAAGCGCAAGGAAGCACCGGTTGACAGCGCACAGGACGCCAAGCTCAAGGAGCAGCTCGCCAAGGATCCGGAGCGTATCAAGGAGGGTCAGCGTGCATACGTCAATCAGTGCCGTGCACGTCTGTCGGCTGACAAGAAACTGCGCAAGCAGGCTGCCGACTGGAGCGATGAACAGGTATTGGAGTGGGCTGATGCCCAGCTGGAGACTGAGAATGCTGATTTCCGCAACCTCTATCGTGAGTACCACGATGGTCTGATGCTTTTCGACGTGAGCAGCAAGGCCGTATGGGACAAGGCCAGCCAGGATACTGTGGGCTTGCAGAAGTTCTTCGACGAGCATCGTTCGAATTATGCTTTCGACAAGCCTCGCTTCAAGGGCGCTTTCATTGAGTGCGCTGATGACGATGCACTCTTCGGCAAGCTCAAGGACATCTACGACCACAATGCCCCAATTGCAGCCAGCGACGTGGTACGCAAGGAGGTCCTGACCGACTCCATCCTCACGCCCAACCCGAAGGCTCCCCGTTTCCACATCGTCAACGGACTCTTCTCGGAAGGTGACAATGCCTGCATCGATGCTGAGCGTCTGCATGTCGAGGGTGCAACATTCACACCCAAGGAGAAGATGCCGCGCGTGATGACTTATGGAAAGGTTCTTTCCGAGCCAGACGAGCTGGCCGATGTGCGCGGTGCTGTCGTGGCTGACTATCAGACACAGCTTGAAGAGATCTGGGTGGAAGAACTTCGCAAGAAATTCGATGTGAAGATCAATTGGAAAGAGTTGAACAAACTGAGATAATTTAGAATGAAGAGACGATTATTGACACTGGCAGTCATCCTTGTCGGAGGACTGCAACTGATGGCACAGGAAGCCGAAAACATCATCGATGAGATCATCTGGGTGGTGGGCGATGAAGCCATTCTTCGCAGCGAAGTGGAGAATGAGCGCAAGCGTATGCTCTACCAGGGTGAGAAAATCGATGGCGACCCTTACGGCGTCATTCCCGAGCAGATGGCTATCCAGAAACTCTTCATCAACCAGGCCATCATCGACTCTATTGAAGTGAGCGACGACCAGGTCGAGGCGCAGGTCGATGCACAGATGAATATGTTCATCGCTCAGATTGGCTCGAAGGAGAAACTCGAGGAATACCTTGAGAAACCCATTAGTCAGTTGCGCAGCGAATGGCGTACAGGCATACGCAACAATGGCATCATGCAGCAGATGCAGCAGAAGCTCGTCGAAGATGTGACCATCACGCCCAGCGAGGTGCGTCTGTATTTCGAACGTCTGCCGAAGGATAGCATTCCGTTCATCGAGACACAGGTCGAAGTGCAGATCATCACCCTTCAGCCCCTTCAGCCGCAGGTGAGCAAGCAGCAGGTGGATGAGATCAAGAACCGTCTGCGCGACTTCACCAACCGTGTCAATTCGGGCGAGTCGGAGTTCTCGACCCTCGCCATCCTTTACAGCGAAGACCCAGGCAGTGCTGCCATGGGCGGCGAGTTGGGCTTCAAGGCCAAGGGTGCCTACGTGCCCGAGTTCTCTGCAGTAGCCTTCCAGCTTACCGAACCTGGCAAGGTGTCGAAGGTTGTCGAGACCGAGTTCGGCTATCACATCATCCAGCTCATCGAACGGCGTGGCGATCGTGCCAACTTCCGGCACATCCTTCTCACCCCGAAGGTGAGTGCCAAGGAACTTACCGATGCACGTGCCCGTATGGACACCTTGCGTATGGAGCTCGATTCGGCGAAGTTCAGTTTCGAGGAGGCTGCCCGCTATCTGTCGAGCGACAAGAATACGCGCAACAGCGGCGGCATGATGACCAGCGACCGCAGTGGCGCAGCGCGTATGACGATGGACGAACTTCCTGCCGAGGTGGCTCGTGTGGTAGCTCGCATGGAGGAGGGTGAAATCTCGAAGCCTTTCGTCATGAAGGACAGCAAAACGAGTCGCGACCAGGTTGCTATTGTTAAGCTGAAGCGTCGTGTGCCGGGGCACAAGGCTACCTACTACGATGACTACCAGACGGTGAAGGAGATTTACGAACAGCATCTGCATGAAGAGATCATCGAAAACTTCATCCGTGAGAAGCAGAAGACCACCTACGTGCGCATCAAGCCAGGGTGGGAGAAATACGATTTCAAGTATCCCGGCTGGGGACAGCATGACTGAAAGGGAGTGAAAGGGGAGCAGAAAGGGTAGTAAAAGAGGAGTGAAAGGGTAGTAAAAGGGGAGAAAAAGGGACGATAGTGCTCTTTTTTACGGGAGTTCCCAAGAGACAATATTTCTTTATTTCTTTGAAGATAACAAGAAAGGACATATTGGCACTCGCAGTCGTGGCTCTGACTGCGGCATTGGGTCTTGCGCAGCAGCAACAGTCGCAGCCGCGCAAGATTTACCTGCTTCGTGCCAATACGTTGAGCTACGACAAGCGTGAGAATCCCGACCGACAGACCCTGCGTGGTGATGTGCAGTTCCGTCAGGACTCATGTTATATGTATTGCGACTCTGCCTATTTCTACGAGAACTCCAACTCGATGGCTGCATTTGGTAATGTGAGGATGGAGCAAAGCGACACGCTCTTTGTCTATTGTGACTCGATGTTCTACGACGGTGATGCAATGTTCGGCGAACTGTACGACAATGTTCATCTGATACATCGCAGCAAGACAGCCAACACCAACCTTTACACGAGCTACATGACCTACGATCGTGAGGTGGAGGAGGCGAACTATCCCGACATGGGCGTTATGGTCGATTCGCTGGTACATCTGCGCAGTTTGATAGGTTGGTACTACCCACAGCAGAAACTGGCCTTCTTCCAGTATGATGTGGAAGGCAGGACTTACGATCGTAACGAACAGTGGAAGAACATGGGGTTTATGCCATCACCTGACTATTCTCCCGACGACGAAATCCTCACTCCCCAATTCAAGCTCTTCAGCGATACACTTCGCTACGATTTTCGCAACAATCTGGCCACGGTGCTGGGACCTTCGCGTATCGTCAACGACTCATCGACTGTGCATACACGCCGAGGACATTTCAACACGAAGACGGAACTGGCCAACCTTTACGAGCGTTCGTGGGTGGAAAGCCCAGGACGCTATGCGATAGCCGACACATTGTTTTATAGCATAAAGGAAGGCTATGGTGAGGCATGGGGCGACATCTATGCCATTGATTCTATCGACAACATGGCGATGAAGGGCGACTATGCCTACTACATCGAAAACGACAGCGTGCCCCAGATGGGATTCATCACGGGTCATGCCTTGGCTATGGAGTTCAGCCGTGGAGATACACTCTACCTGCATGCCGATACGTTGCGGGCATATACGGTCATCGATCATGTCCTCGCCGACACGTTGAGTCATACTGAGGCTATCGATACCCTTGGAAACACCCAACTGGTAATCGACAGCATCATGCCCGAGCATATTGATACGTTGCGCTATATGCAGGCCTACCATGGCGTGCGCTATTACCGCAGCGACCTGCAGGGCGTCTGTGACTCGCTTATCTATTCGGCTCGCGATTCCCTTGCCACGTTCATGGGCAATCCGGTGATGTGGAACAACCAGTATCAGATTCGTGGCGATTCCATCTTTGCCATCGTGACCCGCGCGGGTATCCATCGGGCGATGATCCATCCCAATGCGTTCCTCACGCAAAGTCACGACGAGAGCCTGGCTGTCAATTCCGACACGCTCAGCGAAGCACAGCGCAACGCACTGCGCATCGACACGCTCCATTATGACCAGATATTGGGACGCGACCTTGTCTGTTACTTCGATTCGGGTAGGGTGAGTCGTATGGATATGAGCGGTAACGTGCAGATTATCTACTATCCCGAGGAGAAGGACAAGACGCTCATCGGCCTCAATCAGATGATTGGCAACTACCTGACCGTGTGGTTCAAGAACCAGAAGATGGAGAAACTGAAGCTTTGGCCGCAGGTCGTAGGCTCACTGACTCCTATTCAACTGGTGACCGACGATATACTCTATCTTGAGAACTTTCGCTGGATGGCTTATCTCCGTCCGACTGGTCCAAAGGATGTTTTCCGTGGCATCGAAATGAAGAAGGAGGATATGATAGAGATTCCCCGATTGTTTGACGACGATGAATTGAATGGTTATTAGGAAAAAGAACAAAAAGACTAACTATTATGGCATCGATATTCAGTACCAGCAAACCCAAGCGTTTCGAACATATCAGTCATTTCACCAAGAATGAACGCAAACAGTGGCTTGAGGCACGTGTGCGCAAGGTGAAGCGTGAGATGGGCGAACTGCCCGACGAGGAACTTAAGGCTGAGGAGATTATTCGTGGTACCTTCATTCAGGGCACCAAGCACCTCAAGCGGCGCAAGGAGAAGGAGGAGGCCGATGGCGAAAAGGGTAGTAATCCTTACATCAAGCTCGCTGTGGCGATTGTTGTGATGGTCATCATCTTCTACTATCTTATCAAGTAAATCTGATTTCGGCATGGATATCATCCATCTTCTTCCAGATTCAGTCGCCAATCAGATAGCCGCAGGCGAGGTGGTGCAGCGTCCGGCGAGTGTCGTCAAGGAACTCCTTGAGAACAGCATCGATGCACATGCCACTGAGATACAGATTGTGCTGCGCGAAGCTGGCCGTGAACTCATCCAGATCATCGACAATGGTATCGGCATGAGTCCTACCGATGCGCGCATGGCTTTCGAAAAGCATGCCACGTCGAAGATCCAGCAGGCAGCTGACCTCTTCGACCTGCATACGATGGGCTTCCGAGGAGAGGCTTTGGCATCGGTGGCTGCTGTCGCGGAGGTCGAATTGCGCACACGTCGTCACGAAGATGAGGCTGGTGTCCTGATAGCCTTGGCTGGCAGTCAGGTGCAGCGTCAGGAATCCTGTGTATGTTCGGCGGGTGCCAATTTCCAGGTGCGTAATCTCTTTTATAATGTGCCTGCCCGAAGGAAGTTCCTCAAAAGCAACCAGACAGAGCTTTCGAACATCATGCAGGAGATACAGCATGTAGCCTTGGCGCATCCCCAGGTCGAGATGACGGTGAAGCACAACGATGTGGTGATACTGCAACTTACTGCCGGTTCGCACAAGCAGCGCATCGTGCAGCTCTTCAGCAAGAGCCTTTCACAACAGCTGCTGCCACTCCAGGTCGAGAACGACCTGATGGACATTTCGGGATTCGTGGGAGCACCCGAGGGCGCACGCAAGAAAGGCGCTTTGCAGTTCTTCTTTGTGAATGGTCGCTTCATGAAGCACCCCTATTTCCACAAGGCAGTGCTCGAATGTTTCCAGGATTTGATTCCCGAAGGGACGCAACCCAACTACTTCATCTATTTGCACGTCGATCCGCAAAGCATCGATGTGAATATCCATCCGACAAAGACCGAGATCAAGTTCGAGAATGAGTCAGCCCGCTGGCATATCCTGATGGCTACCATTCGTGAGGCTTTGGGCAAGTACAATGCCGTTCCTACCATTGACTTCGACCAGGCTGATGCTCCCGAGGTAGAGCCGCAGTATTTGCCTGGCACAGCGTCGAGCAGCGAACCTCGTCCGCGTTTCGAGGACTATAATCCTTTCCGTCAGCGACCTGCCGCACATTGGGAGACGCTCTACGAGGACTTTCGGAAGGGGGAGGAACAGGGTGAAGAACTGCCTTCGAGGATGGACAGCACCCTGCCCTCACGTTTTGACCAGCGGACGTACCCTGTGGATGAAGGAATGGAGCTGCCCAGCGCCATGGACCTGATGAGCAGCCTGTCGGATGACGAGAAGCCGCAATCTACCCGACGCGTACAGTATCTGCAGGTCGGAAATCGCTACATCGTCGGTAATGCACGCGGTGGTATGTTGCTTATCGACCAGCATCGTGCCCACCTGTGCATCCTTTTCGATCGCTATCATTCCCAGATCAGCAATCGCCAGGGCCTGACCCAGCATGAACTCTTCCCCGAGATGATCGAGGTGTCGCCTGCCGACGAGCCGCACCTGAAGGCTATCCTTCCCGAACTCAGTTATCTGGGCTTTGAGCTTGACAACCTTGGAGGAGGCACTTACGCCGTCAACGGCAAGCCTGCTTCGCTCGATAGTTCGGTCAATATCCATGAACTCATGCTGCAGATGATTGAAGCTGCACGTGAGGAGGTCCATGGCATTGGCGAAGAGCTTGACCGCCGTCTTGCCCTGCGTTTGGCCAAGGCGCAGGCTATCCCATACGGACGTCAGATAGGGGAGGAGGAGATGCAGCAGCTTGTCGATAGCCTGTTGGCGTTGCCCGAACATCAGATCACCCCCGACGGACATCCTGTGATGACGATAGTGCCCAACGATGTGTTGGCTTCACATTTGTAATTTGAAATAACTTAATATATATGAAATACGGTATTTGTCTCCAACCTTATATCCCTATGCGTGCTTCGGCAGCAGAACAGTCAGAGATGACCAATCAGCTCATCTTCGGCGATACTTTCCAGATTCTTGAGGAAATCCCGCGCTGGTTCCGCATCCTGCGCGACTGCGACAACTACGAGGGCTGGATCGACTGGAAAACGGCCACGCTGATCGATCAGATTGAGTATCGCCGTTTCCTCGACCTCACCCCCGAGGCTCCATTGCTTCGACTGCCCTTCAATCCTGTGCAGCGCACCGAAAATGGCCAGTCGGGTTCAGCCCATCTGTCGTGGGGAAGCCGCATCTTCGACCTTGACGAGACGGGTATCACCTTCCGTATGCATGGCGTCCGTTTCGATGTGCCGTCGATGAGCTATGTGCAGCCTGTCCATGCCAGCTCGATGTCGCGCAAGGCTCTGACCAAGTACGTGATTCAGCAGGCGCAGATGCTGCTTAACACCCCCTATCTCTGGGGCGGTGTGTCGGCAGGTGGTGTCGATTGTTCGGGCTTCATCCAGACGCTGTTCCGTTTTATCGGCATCGATATGCCGCGCAATGCTTCGCAGCAGGCAATGAAGGGCAAGGAAGTCACTTTCGACGAGCGCGAGGCTGGCGACCTGGCATTCTTTACAATGGAGATCGGCACCAACAGGATCTCGCATGTGGGTCTGGTGGTTGACAATGGACGTGTATTGCACGTGAGCGGCTTCCTCCACTACGATGAGCTGCGTCCCGAGGGCATCTGGAATATCCAGCGCAAGGAGATGTCACATTCATTGGTATGCATTAAGCGTTATTTCTGATGGAAAACAGTCTGATTCAGCAATTATACGAGGCTTACCTCGCCCATCCCAGCATCACCACCGACAGTCGCAAGGTTGAGCCAGGGCAGATCTTCTTTGCGCTGAAAGGTGAGCGTTTCGATGGCAATGCCTATGTGGATGAAGTGCTCCAGAAGGGAGCTTCGCTCGCCGTGATTGACGATGTGAGCCGCAGTAAGGAGGGAACTTTCCTCGTTCCCGATGTGCTCACTGCGCTTCAGCAGTTGGCAGCCTACCATCGCGAGCAGTTCCGCAAGTGGCAACCCCCTGTCAAGGTGATAGGCATCACGGGCACCAATGGCAAGACCACCACCAAGGAACTGACACGCACGGTGCTCAGCCGTAGGTTCAACGTACTGGCTACCGAGGGTAATCTGAACAATCAGATCGGTGTGCCGTTGACCCTTCTCAAGGTGAAGCCCGAGCATGAGCTTGCAATCATAGAGATGGGGGCCAATCATCCGATGGACATCGCAGAGCTTTGCGCCATCGTTCATCCCGACTACGGACTCATCACCAATGTCGGCAAGGCACATCTGCTGGGCTTCGGTTCGCTCGAAGGTGTCATTGCTGCCAAGACCGAACTCTACAAGAGTGTAGCTGCCGATGGCGGCATGGTCTTCATCGATTCGTTCAACCGCGACCTGCTGAACAAGGCGATTGCCTACGGTGTGCAGTGCCGCCCCTATCTGCCTGGTACGGTGGACGATTGTTCGCCTTATCTTACACTCAGCATCTACGACACCGAAGCTCCCGATCCTATCGTTGTGCATACGCATCTCATTGGCAGCTACAATGCCATCAATTGTCTTGCTGCCGCCACCGTCGGACGTTTCTTCGGCGTGTCCATCGACGAGGTCGGCAAGGCCATCGAGAGCTACGAGCCTCAGAATATGCGCAGCCAGCTCGTCGATCTCGGCTATGGCAACCAGCTCATCATGGATGCCTACAATGCCAATGCAACATCAATGTACGCCGCCTTGTCGTCATTCAAGAAGAACACGGCGCCTCATAAGAGCGTCATCCTCGGCGATATGCGCGAATTGGGCGACGAGTCGCAGAAGGAGCATGGCGTTGTCCTCAATTACCTCTTTACCTCTGGCATCGAGCTCGACATGATTGTGCTCGTGGGCGAGGAGTTCTGCAAGGCATTCAAGACCTGGGGCTTGACCTATGCCAAGCAGCATCCCATGAATGTGCGTTGCTTCAACAATGTGCAGGACCTCATCGACGATGGTGCAACCCTTGGCAATATGGGTGGAACTATCCTCGTGAAGGGTAGTCGCTCCATGCAGCTCGAAAAGGCTGCCGAAGCCATCAGGAATTTTTTCAATCATCACGAATTATAATTTTTCTTTCATCACGAATTAGCGAATTATAGAATTAAATTTATTAAATAATTCAAGAATAGGTTCAGACCGCTTTGGACCGCTTCATTCCCCAATAATAATTCTATAATTCGCAAATTCGTGATAAAAAATAATAAATGTGAAACTCTATCTTTTCCGTCACGGACAGACCGACTGGAACAAGGCGCATCGGTTCCAGGGACACATCGACATCCCGCTCAATGAATTTGGGCGCGAACTGGCGCGCATCACGGCTCGCAACTGGCCCATCGTCTCTTACGATCGTGTCTATTGCTCTCCGCTCATCCGTGCTGTCGAGACGGCGCAGATCATTCTCGATGGCCGACCTGAGAAGGAGATGATACAGACCGACCCGCGCATCATTGAGTTTGGCTTCGGCCCCTGTGAGGGACACAATATCGACGAGGCGGCTGGCGATTCGCAGAACCCGATGTATAACCTGTTGCATCATCCTGAGGACTATCATCCCGCCGAAGGCGCTGAATCGTTCTACGACCTTGTCAATAGGGCAGGAGCATTTCTTCGCGACGAAATCATCCCCCTCGAACAGCAAGGCGTGGAAAACGTCCTTGTCGTGGCTCATGGTGCCTTGATTCGCGGCATTGTTTGCGCCGCAGGCAAGAAGGAGATTCGCGATTTCTGGAATTGTCCCTATTTCAATTGCTGTCTCACGACGCTCGACATCACCCATGGCAACATCACGCTCGAACGCGAGGCAGAAGTCTTCTACGACGCCACCGGCAGTTTCGGCGGCTTCACTACGAAGAAATGAGCTCCCTCTCCTAACCTCCTCCGTCTCCCGTCCCGTCCGTTGCGAAGCCATCGCCCCCCTTGCCCCTCCGTCTCCCGTCCCGTCTGTTGCGATGCCATCGCAACCCCCTAGCCACCTCGAACCCTTCTAACCCTAACCTCCCCCACATGAAGAACCTATCCCCCCTCTTTCTAACCTTATCCTTGCTCACCCTCGCCGCAGCAGGCGAGGCGCAACGTCTGCCGCTCCAGAACCATAATCTGATGTGGTACGACCGCCCTGCCTCACTTTGGACTGAAGCTCTTCCCCTCGGCGATGGCCGTTTGGGAGCCATGATGTTCGGCAATCCTTTGCAGGAGCATCTGCAGCTCAACGAGGAGACCATTTGGGCCGGCAATCCCAACAACAACTACAATCCCGAGGCAGCCAAGTGGATACCAAGGATACGCCAGATGGTGTTCGAAGGACGTTATCGCGAGGCGCAGGACCTTTGCACGCGCTACGTCAAGTCGCCTACAAATCAAGGTATGCCCTATCAGCCTTTCGGTGACCTGATTGTCAATTTCAGTGGTCAGCTCGACTATTCCAATTATCGTCGTTCGCTCGACCTTGACAGCGCTTTGGCAGTAGTCGAATACGATGTCAACGATGTGCACTATCGTCGCGAGTGTTTCGCTTCGTTTGCCGACAGTGTGGTCATCCTCCATCTGACTGCATCACGTCCCGGCCAGCTCAGTTTCACGGCCACCATGACCACGCCGCAGCAGGATAGCCGCCTGAACGATGCGCCCGAGGGCATCACCCTCCATGGCATGACAGGCGGCCATGAGAAACTGGGCAGTCGTCTGCGTTATTTCGGTCGTGCTGTGGTGAAGCAATGTGGGGGTAGTCAAACCATCCGCAATGGCATCATCACCGTCGATGGTGCTGACGAAGCCACCATATACGTTTCCATTGCCACCGCTTTCCAGAACTATCGTTCGATCAAGGGCGACGAGCGCGCCCGTTCGGCTAATCAGATGCAGCTCGCACTGCAGAAGGACTATGCCACGGCACGTGCCAGGCATATCGAGGCTTATCAGACCATGGCCAATCGCAATACGCTATGGCTTGGTGACGACCAATATGCCGAACGAACCACAGTCGAACGTCTGCGCAATTTTAGTCAGACGCACGACAAGCAGCTTGTGGCGATGTACTATCGCTTCGGACGCTACCTCCTCATTTCCTCTTCGCAGCCCGGTGGACAGCCCGCCAACCTGCAAGGCATCTGGAACGACAAGATGCTTCCCTCGTGGGACAGCAAATACACCTGCAACATCAACTTGGAGATGAACTACTGGCCCTCGGAGGTCTGCAATCTTTCCGAACTCAACGAGCCCCTCTTCCGCCTGATTCGCGAAGTGAGCCAGACGGGACGCGATGCGGCACGGGTGATGTATGGAGTGCGCGACACCACGGCGTGGGTGCTGCACCACAACACCGACCTCTGGCGCATCACCGGTGCCGTTGATAATGCTCCTTCGGGCATGTGGATGTCGGGCGGCGCTTGGCTTTGCACCCACCTTTGGCAGCATTATCTCTATACGCTCGACCTCGATTTCCTGCGCGAGTGGTATCCCGTGATGAAGGGTGCCGCCAGTTTCTTCGACGAAACGATGGTCTATGAACGCCGCCATCATTATCTCGTGGTTTGTCCCACCAATTCGCCCGAAAATGGCCCCCAGGGACACGATGCTACGACGGTGGCGGGTTGCACCATGGACAGCCAGCTCATCGGCGATCTGTGGGACGAAGTGGCTCAGGCAGCACGTTTGTTGGGCGATATTGCCACGGCCGAACACTACGAGGCGCGTGTCAAGGAACTTGCTCCTATGCAGATCGGTTCGTGGGGACAGCTTCAGGAATGGATCGAGGATTGGGACAATCCCTCCGATGACCATCGTCATGTGAGCCATCTCTACGGGCTCTTCCCCAGCAATCGCATTTCGGCACGCAATACGCCCGAACTCGCCAAGGCAGCGCAGGTCAGCCTCGAACATCGTGGCGACATCTCGACAGGTTGGGCCATGGGCTGGCGCGTCTGTCTGTGGGCTCGTCTGCTCGATGGCAATCACGCATACAAACTCATTGAGAACCAGTTGAGCCTGACGCACGAACGTGATGTGTCGTACGAACCCAAGTTGGGAGGCGGCACCTACGCCAACCTCTTCGATGCTCATCCTCCTTTCCAGATCGATGGCAATTTCGGATGCACGGCAGGCATTGCCGAGATGCTGATGCAGAGCCAGGACTCTGTCATCCAGCTGCTACCCGCTCTTCCCGACTATTGGAAGGACGAAGGACGCATCTCAGGACTCGTTGCCCGTGGCGGCTTCGTCATCGACATGGAGTGGAAGGACGGCAAGGTCTCGCGCCTCGAAGTCACTTCCCGTCTCGGTGGGTTGCTGCAGATTGCAGGTCCGGGTCTCAAGAAGACCATCAGGCGGCAGACGAAGGCGGGACAAACCTATCTTTTGAAATAATTACTTGTTATAGTCCCTATAGTTAATATAGCCACTATATTCACTATGGACTTCATAGAAATTTAGCCCATCTATCTTCACTAATCCTCAAACACTCATGAAACGAACCCTTTTGTCACTCCTCCTTCTTTGCGCAAGTGTCGTAAGCTTTGCAGCGGCTCCCTACGAGAAACCCTGGACTCATGGCCGTCTGCAGGTCAGCGAGAATCATCTCTATCTCCAGCATGCCGATGGCACGCCATTCTTCTGGCAGGGCGAAACGGGCTGGCTGATGCCCGAAAAGCTTAATCGCGCACAGGTCGGTTTCTATCTGACGCAGTGCGCCAACGCAGGGTATAACGTGGTGCAGGTGCAGACGGTCAATGGCGTGCCTGCCTACAATGTCTATGGACAGCCATCGATGATTCCCAACAAGAAGGGCGATATGTTCGACTTCACGCCCTTCGACACGAAGGCACAGCGCACGCTTCAGAATGCCTACACCTATTGGGATCACTTCGACTACATCTTCGATCAGGCCGAGCAGCGTGGCATATACATCGGCATGGTCTGCATTTGGGGCGGACTTGTCAAAGCCGGACTGATGGATGTCCAGCAGGCAAAGGCCTACGGGAAGTTCCTTGCCGAGCGTTATGGCAATCGTCCCAACGTCGTCTGGATCATTGGCGGCGACCAGCGCGGCGACGTGAAGCCCGAAGTCTGGGAGGCTTTGGCCAACACCATTCGTCAGTACGACAGGAATCACCTTGTTACCTATCATCCTTTTGGTCGCACCAGTTCGGCGACATGGTGGAACGATGCCGAGTGGCTCGACTTCAATATGTTCCAGTCGGGACATCGCCGCTATGGTCAGCGGCGCGGCGATGGCGACACGTCCAACACTGCAGAGACTGAGGAAGACAACTGGCGCTACGTCGAGGCTGCCCACCAGCTCCAGCCTCTCAAGCCCATTCTCGATGCCGAACCTTCCTACGAACGTATCCCGCAGGGCTTGCACGACACTACCCAGCCGCAGTGGCAGGCGCAGGATTGTCGGCGCTATGCATGGTGGAGTGTGCTGGCAGGCAGTTGCGGACATACCTACGGCAACAATGCCCTGATGCAGTTCTATCAGCCTGGCGATGGTCAGGCTTACGGTTGCACCACACCTTGGTACGAGGCTGTCTATGACCCCGGTTTCCTGCAGATGCAGTATGTCAAGCGGCTGATGCTCATGCTTCCCTATTTTGATCGCGTGGCTGACCAGAGCGTCCTTGTGGGTGACTACGGCAAGCGCTACGAGCGTCCGGTAGCCAGTCGTGGCAAGGATTATATCGTTGCCTATACATACGTGGGTGGCGCACTCGATATTGATTTGAGCCGCATCTCAGGCAGTCGGAAGAAGGCATGGTGGTACAGCCCTTCGACGGGCGAATTCAGCTTCATCGGAGAGTTTGACGATAGCAGATGCCAGCATTTTGCTCCCGATGCGCCCTATGGCCCGGGCTATGACCAGGTATTGGTTATCGTTGATGCCTCGAAGGATTATGTCCATTGAGGAAGTGCTGAACGAAACGCGATTCCTTGATATTTCTGATGTTCGAACGTCTGTACGAACTTGGTCTCTCCGACGAAGCCATCGCTCTGGCGCAGGGTATGCTCCTGGGTGACAGGTCGGGCTTGTCAACGGAGATGGTGAGTGCCTTCCGAACGGCAGGGATGAGCCATCTCATGGCGGTCTCGGGACTCCATGTCGGCATCATCATGTCGGTCATCTGGATGGGCTTTCGCCCCATCGAGATTGTTGCTGGCCAACTGGCATCTGTCAGCCTCACCGTCCAATATGTGCTGGGCGACCTGAAGCGTATCGTTGTGATTCTGCTGACTGCATGCTATGTATGGCAGATAGGTGCTCCTCCCAGTGCCGTGCGTGCAGCACTGATGCTTTCCCTGCTGATGCTCGGATGGATGCTTCATCGCTCCACGTCCGCATGGAGGTGCATGGCTTTCGCCGCCCTCGTGCTCATCGCATGGGATCCGTGGACGGTTGGCGAAGTTGGTTTCCAGTTGAGTTTCCTTGCCGTGGCTGGCATACTGCTCTTTCAGCCGTGGCTACAGTCAGACCGGTTGCCCCGTTGGTTCCGGCTCGTCCTCCTTTCGGTGGCGGCGCAGTGGTTCGCCGCGCCGGTGGTTGCCTTCTGGTTCCATCAGATTCCGCTGCTCGGCTGGGTTCAGGGTCTGCTTGTTGTCCCGCTGATGCCGATCTTGGTGTCATTGCTCCTGATGGGTATGCTGCTGCCATCGCTCCATTTCCTCGCTGTGCCCATCGAGGCCTTGACCACTTGGATGGGTTGGGTGGCTCAAGGCATCGGGTGTGTGGAACGTTCGCTGCTCGGGGGACATCTCTATTTCTCCCCCACATGGTGGGAAGTGCTGCTCGCCGAACTCCTGCTGCTCGCCATTGTCCTGTATCTTAAAGTACTCAACTTTCGTAAATGCTCAACTTGATGGATATTAAAGGATGTTTGGGGATATTAAGGGACATTAAGGGACGTCTCTTTCGCCTGATGAGATTGGGACCCAAGAAACATTGTTCCCTTTCGGTCACGTCCGAGAGAAGCGTCCCTTAATATCCCTTAGAATCCCTTATAATCATAAAGAAATAAGTATGAAACTCCATCGACTTCAATATTTTATCCTCCCCATTATCTACCTTGTCATCGGAGGCACGGTGCTTGCGCTGCTCATGCAGCGCATCCTCAATTATGCCTCGACGATATGGCTGCTCCTCCTGTTGCCCATGCTCATGGTGACGGTGCTGCTGACGGTCGTGGGCATTGTCAATGTCTGGTTGGACTATCGGATGCAGCGCGAACCCGGGTTGCGGATTCATTATCGCAAGGCCAGCCTGGCATGGCTCTATTTCCGCTGCTGGGCGGTGGTGATGGCAGGATTGTCGATGGCTATTGTCTTCGCATGGATGTGCCAGCTCCTGCCTCTGTATCTGCGCGAACTCTTCCGTTTCTATCGGGTTTTGTTCTACGGCCTTTGCGCCTTCCTCACCCTCTCCGCGCTGATGAGTGTCGTGCTGGGCGTCAATCTTGAGGAGATACGTTTGCGCAATGCCCAGTCCGAAAACCAGCTTCTCAAGGCACAGCTCAACCCGCACTTTCTTTATAATACGCTCAACAACATCGATGCGTTGATCTGGCTCGACCAGGAGCGCGCCTCCTCCGCCGTGACGAGTCTCTCCAGCCTGATGCGCTACATGACCTACAGTGCGCGGCAGGAGCAGGTGCCGCTCAGCGACGAGGCGCAAGCTGTGGGTCGCCTGTGCGACTTGCAGCGTCTGCGCCTGGCGCGGCCCGAATGTCTCCGTTTCGATGTGGTCCGCACTTCAAGCACGGACACCCGTCACCGCGAGCGGATGATTGCTCCGCTGCTGCTTGTCCCCTTGGTCGAAAACTGTTTCAAGCATTGCGGTTCGACCAGCGAAACCGATGCCATCTGCATTCGCCTTGAGGAGAGCGACGAGGGGCTTCGGTTCTCCACCGACAATAATCTGCCCGCTGCCAACGATGACAATGCCCGTACCCCCTCCGACACCCAGCATGGGGTGGGGCTTGCCGTCCTGCGCCGTCGCCTCGAACTCCTCTATCCGGGTTCCTACACGTTTGCGGCTTGTCGTGAAGGCAATCGGTTCAAAACCATGCTGACAGTCTCTTGTTAGCCTCGTCAATCAGTCGGGGCACAGCCAGCTGCTGCCATTCCATCCATGTCATAGGGCGATAATCGTCGGGCAGGGTGGCGATGGCAGCATTTGTTTCGGGGGCCTTGTCATCGGGCAGCCTCACTACATGGAAAGTGGCATAGATGGTCTGATGCGTCAGCTGGTGCTTGCGCTCCAGCAGCAGGGTGGCCTGGTCCTTCATGCCTGCCGGTATCTCCCCGTCCTCGTTAAGCACAAATTCCCACAGCCCCTGCCAGATGTCGCCTGCGCCGCGCTGATGCACCCACAGCATATCCTTATATATATAAATGGTGTAGGTGAAGTGCCTTTCGCGCACGCGTGTCCTTCCCTGCTTCACGGGCCGTTCGCCGATGGTGCCGGCTGCACGGGCCAGGCAGTGTTCGCCGACGGGACATTCCGAACATTTGGGTTGGGCGGGTGTGCAGAGCAGGGCTCCCAGCTCCATCATCGCTTGGTTGTGTCGCGACGAGGAGCCGTGTCCGTCATCGTATCCGACGGTTTGCGGCAGCAGTCCGTCGGCCAGCAGCTGGAAGAGCTTTTGCCCTTGGGCAGTGTCGATGGGCGTGTCGATGTCGAAGAGGCGTGCAAGTACGCGATAGACGTTGCCATCTACTACCGCCACCCGTTCCTCCGAGGCAAAGCTGGCGATGGCGGCTGCCGTATAGCGTCCCACGCCTTTCAGCCCGATGAGGTCGGCGAAGGTGTCGGGGAACTCTTTCCCGCCGTGTTCCTTGCGCCAAGCCATCACCTGCTGCGCCGCTGCATGGAGGTTGCGCGCGCGGCTGTAGTAGCCCAACCCTTGCCATAGCTTCAGCACACTGTCAAGCGGTGCTGCCGCCAGGTCATCTACACGCGGATAGGCTGCCACAAACCGCTCGTAATAGTCCATCCCCTGCGCCACGCGCGTCTGCTGCAGGATGATTTCTGAAAGCCAGATCCTGTAGGCATCCCGCGTATGACGCCACGGCAAGTCGCGCCGGTGTTGGTCATACCAAAGCCCTATCTGATAGCTTATTTCGTTCATTTTCTTGTTATTCAGTTGGCAAATATGCCATTTTCGTGTGCAAAGATACAATTTTTTTCAAAAAAATAGCCCTTACTCTTTTTTTTTTCAATAAAAAGCCATATCTTTGCTCGCCAAATCAATAAAATCGTTAATAAATTACATAAAAAATGACAAAAGCAGAAATCGTAAACAAGATCTCCAAGAGGACAGGTCTTGACAAGGATGTTGTCCTCGTTGTGGTCGAGCAGTTCATGGGTTCCGTCAAGGAATCTCTCGTCGAGGGAGAGCCCGTTTTCCTCCGTGGCTTCGGTAGTTTTATCATTAAGGAGCGCGCTACCAAGGTTGCCCGCAACATCAGCAAGGAAACTTCCATCGTCATCCCAGCACATAATATCCCAGCCTTCAAGCCTGCCAAGAGTTTCATCGGCCAGGTGAGCGGAGAGATCGTCAATGAGGAAGCATAATAGAAAATCAATATTTGTCCAATTAATAAATTTTACAAGGTATGCCAAACGGTAAGAAGCACAAGCGTCATAAGATGGCGACGCACAAGCGCAAGAAGCGTCTTCGCAAGAATCGCCATAAGCACTGATCAGACCAGTGGTGACGCACGTGGAAGATAGCCCGAAGGTAGCTTCCACAGCCAATATACGAATTGCAGAGGGCGTCAATCTGCCCACTGTAATTCGTTTTTTTTGGTATCCATCACCTTTTATTCCCATTTGCACAATGACAAGCGAAGTCATTATCGATGCACTCTCGAAGGAGATCACCATCGGTCTCCTCGAAGACGGCAAGCTCGCCGAGTACCAGCGCGAACGCGCGGATTCGGGTTTCTCGGTGGGCAACATCTACCTGGCGCGCGTCAAGAAGATTATGCCAGGACTCAACGCTGCATTCATTGATGTGGGGCACGAAAAGGAGGGATTCATTCACTATCAGGATCTTGGCCCGCAGTTCAAGACAATGGCCAAGTATGTCAAGCAGCAGATCTCCGACCGCAAGCATCTCATCCCCATCGAGCGCTTCAAGCGCGAAGCCGATATGGTAAAGGACGAGACTGTCACCGATGTTCTCACCATAGGGCAGGAGGTACTGGTGCAAATCGCCAAGGAACCCATTAGTACCAAAGGGCCGCGCCTCACATGCGACCTCTCCCTGCCCGGCAGGTTCATGGTACTTATTCCATTTCAGGACAAGGTTTCGGTGAGCACGAAAATCAAGTCAAGCGAAGAGAAGAAACGTCTTAAGCAGATCATTGACACCATCCGTCCGAAGAATTTCGGCGTTATCATACGCACGTCAGCGCAGGGGATGGGAGCCGAGGAGCTTACCCAGGAACTTACTTCGCTGGTCAAGCATTGGGAAGAATGTGTGACCATACTCATGAAAGGCAAGCTGCCCAGCCTCTGCTACGAGGAGACCAGCCGCGCCGTGGCATTACTTCGTGACATCTTTAACCCCTCGTTCGAGAACATCTGGGTCAACGACCCGGCCACGTTTAGTCAGATAAAGGATTATGTGAGTCTGATAGCCCCTGAAAAGGCAGACGTCGTAAAACTCTACAGCGAGGAACAGCCCATTTTGGATAAGTTCGCGGTGACGCGCCAGATCAAGTCGTCGCTCGGCAAGACCGTCTCTTGCAAGGAAGGTGCCTACATCATCATTGAGCACACCGAAGCCTTGCACGTCATCGATGTCAACTCCGGCCATCGCAGCCGGCAGGCCGAGGATCAGGAGGAGAACGCCCTGTTGGTCGATATGGCAGCAGCCGACGAGATCTGTCGTCAGATGCGGTTGCGCGACATGGGAGGCATTATCGTCATCGACTTCATCGACCTCGCCAAGTCGGAGCATCGCGAACAGCTTTTCAAGCACGTCAAGGAGCTGATGGCTCGCGATCGCGCCAAGCACAACATCCTGCCGCTCTCAAAGTTCTGCCTGATGCAGATCACGCGCCAGCGTGTGCGTCCCGTCATGGACATTCAGAATGCCGAGTCATGCCCCGTCTGTGGCGGCCGTCATGTGGTCAAGCCCTCCATCCTGTTCTGCGACAGGTTGCAGGAGAAGCTCGACGTGCTGACCGGCGAAATGAAAGTGAAAAGATTCTTTCTCCATGTGCATCCGTTCATTGCAGCCTACATTCGCCAGGGCTGGTTCTTCAGGAGCCTCTACTGGCAGTGGCGGCGGCGATATGGAATGGCCTGGCGTCTCATCACCGACCAGTCCATGGAGCTGCTTCAGTACAAGGTCCTCGATGCCGATCACAGCGAGATAGACCTCAAACAACCCATTGATGCTCACGTGTAAGGGCATCAATTCATTTAATTCCTATCACGAATTTGCGAATTAGCGAATTGTTATCGACCGACATCGACCCACAAAAATCGCTAATTCGCAAATTCGTGATAAAAAAGAAACATGTCAGTAATTCTTTTGGATCAAGCTCTCGGCCGCCTCCCTCAGACCCGCATGGTCGAGCCTGTCAACTTCATCCTCGAACCAGGCGAGCACATCGCCCTGATGGGCCCCAATGGTGGCGGCAAGTCGTGCCTCGTCGATCTCATCACGGGTCGCAACCTGCTCATGCAGGGCAGGCTGGAGTATGACTTCGGCCTCGGCACAAGGCCCACTGCCTATGGCAACATCGTGCAGCTCACCTTCGAGGATGCCCTCGGCACCGTCGAGAAGCCCTACTATTATCAGCAGCGCTTTAATAGCCAGGATCGCGACGAGTCGCCCCTTGTGATGACCGTGCTCAAGCGCGCCCTGGCTTCAGGTCGCGTCACGGCCACGGGACTTTCAGCCGACGAGGCACGTGAGGCAGGTCATGGACTCACGCGCGAAGAAGCCGTGGCAGCAGGTGGTGAGGACGACACGGAGTTCCTGCAGAACCCTTTGCTCGACACATTCCTGATGCGCGACCTGCTGCCCAAACGCATGGTGCTGCTTTCCAGTGGAGAGATGCGGCGCTATCAGCTTTTCAAGTATCTCGTCAAGCGTCCGCGCGTGCTCATCGTCGATAACCCCTTCATCGGCCTCGATGCACCGATGCGCGAGCAGCTCAATCGTTTCTTCCAGCTCCTCGTCGATACAGGCGAGGTGCAGATCATCATGCTCCTCTCGATGCTCGACACCGTGCCGACCTACATGACGCACGTTGTCGAGGTGGACCGAATGAGGGTGGGAGCGAAGCGCACGCGCACCGAATACCTTGCCTCGTTGCCCGACTTCAAGGCATCGCCCATCGCGTCGCTTCCGTGGGCTTTGAAGCAGCAGATTGCCGACCTGCCCGTGCTCCCCACCGCCAACCTCACCGTCGATGGCAGTCCCACCGACGAGATCATCAGCATCCGCGACCTCTCGTTGCCCTTGCCCGACACCGACCGCGTGCTCTACGATGGGCTCAACTGGACGGTGCGACGCGGCGAACATTGGGCATTGCAGGGGCGCAATGGCTCGGGCAAGTCCACCTTGCTCAGCCTCATTTGTGCCGACCATCCTGCCGCCTACGCCTGCGACATCTCGCTCTTCGGTCGTCGTCGCGGCACGGGCGAATCCATTTGGGAAATCAAGAAGCACATCGGGTTCGTCAGTCCCGAGTTCCACCGTGCCTACAAGGAGAACCGTCCCGCCATCGACATCGTGGCAAGCGGGCTGCACGACTCCGTAGGCCTCTATAAGCGTCCGCGCCCCGATCAGGTAGAGACCTGTCTCTTCTGGATGCGTGCCTTCGGCATCGACCAGCTGCGCGACCGTATGTTCCTCACCCTTTCGAGTGGCGAACAGCGTCTGTGCCTCCTGGCACGTGCTTTCGTCAAGGATCCTGCGCTGCTCATCCTCGACGAGCCTCTGCATGGCCTCGACACCTATCGCTGCCACCTCGTGCGCGACGTCATCGACACCTTCTGCCGCCGTCCCGACAAGACCCTCATCATGGTCTCGCACTACGAAGAGGAGCTCCCCGCCAACATCACGCATCGGCTGGTGTTGTGAAATCATATAGAAACTAATACTTATACAAATTAAGAATAGAATTCTTATGGGATTATCTTTGAAATAGATTATTTTTTAAGGATAAGTTTATCTGCTGTCTTTATGTTTTCAATTAAAACATAAATGTCTATTAATGATTGAAGCGAAGAATCAACACTATCATTGCGACTTTCTACAGCATCGACGAAATCCTGCAGTTCATTGAAGTATCCTTGTGAATAGATTTGATTGTTTGGAAGCGTAGGAGTAAAGGTGTTACGGTAGGAGAGATATTCAATAGTCTTGTTCCGTGAGCGGACTTTCTCAATGGGAAGGCCGAAGATGGTAGAAGAATGTGCAACGAAGGTAAGTTCTTCCATCTGGGAAAGATGGTAGATACCACTTTTTGTACAGACTTTGAGAGATTCTTCAGCGTCAGTCCAAGAATAGGCAGTTGAAAGTTCAAGAGTGCCGACGATGTGTGGATGACGTAGCATGAGAAGATAAGAAGATCGTGTTAAGGGTTGACAGGCGAGGATTTCCGGTTTGCCAAAAAGACTGCAAACGAGGGCAATTGGATGAATAAATAAGTCAAGGAGGACATTACCCTCGGGGTATGCTCCTGTCAAATAATGGAGATCGTAATTTATAAGTTGTTCCTTTCCTAAACGTTTCCGAAGAATTTGAATAGCTGGTGCGTATTGTTTCTGTAATCCAACCATAGCGATGGGTGAACCATAAAGGTTTTGGAGGTTTATAAGTGTATCGAGTTGATTGAGTGTTTGGCAGGGAGGTTTCTCGATGAACAATGATTTTCCTGTTTGTAGAATGCGCGAGGCTATGGAAAAATGAGCTTCGGGTGAAGCGGAAACAAAGATTCCCTTGACAGTATCGTCATCGAGGATATCATCGATCGAAGTTGTTGCTAATATATGAGGGTATTTTCTTTCTATCAGCTTTGCTTTCTGCTTCGATGTAACACAGATATATTTCAATGGAACACCAAGGTAATGAAGCACAGGATAAAGATTGGTCAGTGAGTGTTGCCCCATGCCCACAAAAGCGTATGAATACTGGTAAACTTGGGAGATATGACGTTTCGTTTGGAAACGCTTGTATCGATTT
The DNA here is from genome assembly GCA_905235375.1 of uncultured Bacteroidales bacterium. GTDB lineage: Bacteria > Bacteroidota > Bacteroidia > Bacteroidales > UBA3663 > Liminaster. Next base: position 5,903 of record CAJOLH010000036.1, on the reverse strand, counting down.
ATCAATTGTTGCATCATAATTCATTAAAGAATTTGTGATAAGTTATGCGAGAGTCATCACTCCACTGATACGACCCGTAGAATTTTTCGATGAAATGTTTAGGCAGCAGTCGCTCCAAATTGCGAAGTAGGATAATGTCGTATTTGCGATGGAAGTTTATCCAGCAGCCGTTGCAGTTCTTGGAATATTGGCACTGTGTTTGACATGACTGATAGCTGTTGAAGATTTCGTCGAGCGATTGACGATGGATATTGCCCAACATGACATCCAGGTTCTGGCAAAGTGGCACATCCCCATTGCTATGAATGACTAGACCACTCATGATGCTCTGACATCGCAATCGTAGTTTGCCATTACGCCATTGATCGTAAAGAGCCACGAAGTCGAAGTTTTCTTGTGTCTGACGTAAGCTCGGTGGAATCTTATTTACATAATCTGATACTGTCAGCAAATCGCTCGTCGTGTCGAAGAATGCCATTGTTCCATAGATGCCGATACGAACATCTACATTATAATGATTGGCTACATCAATGACAAAAGCCATATCGTCGAATGAGTTCCATGGTGAAAGGCAAAACATCAATGACAGAGGCACTTCGTCCTTCAGTGTCTCCACAACCTGAATCACGCGTTCATAACCATCGCGCCCTCGCATACGTCGGTAAGTCTCACGACCTCCATCGAGCGAAATGTACAAATGCCTGGGGTGATAGAGACGGACTGAATCTATGACACGACTTGGTGCGAGACAATTGGAAAGCAATGTGTAGTTCGGATGATGCTCGCGAAACCAGGCCATGATTTCCGAAGCTTGAGAGTGAAGGATGAATTCACCTCCTTCCAGACCTACAGTCGTTTGCTTGGTAACACATCGGCTTTGCATGATTTGCTTGATGTCCTGAAGTGACAGATGCTGCACGGGCTTTTGCCAGATATTGCAGTGTTTGCAGGCCGATTGGCAAGCTGTTGTCGAGTAGATCATCAATTGCGACAAGCGCTTGTGGTGTGGTCGTAGGATGTTGTTCAAATAGAGGAAGCCATTGTAGGCATAATCAAAAATGGAGTACATAAAAAATGGTTGCAGATTCTACTTATATAGTATGAAACTGCAACCATTGACTGCATTGAGATAGTAATTATTTTTTCAGTTTTCCCTTGCTTTTCAAATAGTAAGTGAACAATTCCCATTGATTAGCATTCTTGATGATATTCGCCTTCACTTCATCAGTGTCGATGAACTGAGAAGGATAGCAATCGTGAAGATAATAATGGCCCTGGTTGGGGTCGGAAATCACATCATAATGCAAGACAAGGTCTGTGAACACTCTACTATCCCAATCTCCTACGAAACTGCTAACTACGAATATGGCATTGTTGCCTAAATAGAACTTTATTTCGTGGAAAGGTTGTAAGCGCTGGTATAGCGGTTCTTGCATTTCGCGGAACTTGATTTCGCGTGTAGTGACGTTAAACCATTCGATGTCATTTTCTGTGAAAAGCACAATAGAGTCTTCTACATATGATCGTGTCTCAGATTGTCCAACGACACAAGCATAGAGCGTGCTGTTTTCTACTAAATCGGGACTGAAAGGCATCTCGGTCTCGTTGTTATCTCTGCTGCAAGCAGTCATAGTCATGCTGGCTATGGCTATCGCCATCATCCAGGCAAAGGGTGTTTGATGTTTCATATTCTTTCGTGTAGTAAATAGGTCTTTCTAATAATATAGTCTGTTGAACAGTCCAAAGGCTGCATAGCTACCACGATAATCTGATGCCTATGGGCAAAGAGAATTGCAACGGATGTGCTGTGCGATAAGTTTCGATAGCGTTTGAGGAGGGAATGTAGTAGTTCATACTCGGCTCCAGATAGAGGTTCAGATGAGGCACAATCTGATATCGTGCACCGATGCCTGTGCTGACAGACCATTGCCACGGCGCGCGGATGCGAGTTGTGATGTCGGGAGATTCTTTGAGTGGGTCGTAGGAGCCGTTGTAGATATATCGCGTGGAGATTCGTGCTCTGACAGGAATGTCAAGTTGTATGCCGCCAGTAGTGTATAGACTCCATCGATTGTCACCAGCCATCCTATACCCGAACTTCAGAGGGATGCCGATGTATTGGAGTCGCTGGGTGCGATGAATCGACGTGTTTTCATTGCCACTTTCGAAGGTGGACTTCATATGGGTATAGTTGAGCCCTGTGACAAGTGACCACCGATTACTGATTTGACGGCTCAGCGAAAGCCAGATTGTCAGGGGACGCTCGTGATGTTTGGTCTCGAAAAGCGGTTCTAACGGATTATTGGAGTTGATGATAGCAATGCGTGTCATATTCGATGCACTCACAGAGTCCATCATTGGAGCATTCGCCATCGCATATTCCATATAGTCTCCCCAATTGTAGAGTTTCGCCGAACGTGTGTTACTGCTGGAGAATGAAGGCATTGTCATATAGTTATCTGTACGCATTCTGTCGTTCTGAGGACTTCCTGCGTAGGCCAGGGCGATGTGCCAGTCTTTCCGGTTTCTCGACCCTCTGGGGTAAAGGTTGAAATTATCGGAATATGGCAGCTTTTCCTTGTGCAATGTCTTCGACTTGTCTGTCGCTAAAGAGTCAGTGATAATCAGCTCTTGAACCATTATGTCGGACAAGGTGTCCTGTGGAATGGAATCTGTAGTCTGGGCGATTATTGACTGCAGAGTATCAACTACTTCAAAGATTGAAACTCGCTGGACGGACGAATGGTCGTCCAACGGATCTTGCTTTCTTTCTATAGGCAATTCTTTCGATTCCTCTTGCTGCTTCACTACAACAGGAATCTCCTCCTTGACGACTTTTTCTCCTTTCCTAAGAGGGAAGAACAAAAGGGAAGCAAGTATCAGGAATAATACAGCAGAATACTGCCGCATCATCTTGCGGAGCATCTTCTTTGCTCTTGCCAGTTGCGAGGATGACGAATGCGGTTCGATGCCCAGCATGTCAGCAATCTCCTTGTGCGACATCCCTTCCAATACCGATAAGCGGAACACTTTTCCATAGCCTTCAGGGAGTCTGTCAATCATCTTGATGACCTCACTTAATGGAACACCTCTCACATCCTTCTCTTCATCATCTGTTGCAATCTGTTCTGCTTCGATTGTCTCGTCAAGCGAAACTGTAGGCAATGCCTCAAGATGTTCCTTGCATTTTGATGCCACATTCCTCGTGATTGCCATCATCCAAGCCTCAGTCCGTAGCTCATCGCGCAGTTTGTCAAACGATGTGAAAATGATAATAAAAGCATCGTGCAATACATCCTCCACCATCTGCTCGTCGTGGAAATAACGACGACATACGCCCCGCATCTGTGGGGCGTATGCCTTGTACAGTTCTCCAAGGGCTTCTGCATCCCCTTGTCTGCATCGTTCTATCAGTCTTTTTATCTCCATCGTTAGCATAACGTCTCTACCTATTAAGTCCTAAGTTAAAGGAAAAGACTGCACCATCATACATATTTTTTGTTATGATAGCGTATTGACGTATTTGCTTTGGAGTTCTCCACACAGTTCTGCGTCCTTGAATGTATTCAGGTTCTAATAGATTTTTATTCCGAGTACGTAGTAATGGGGAACGTATTTCATGATGTCCGACGAAAGGTCGGGCTTGATGATGTCCTCTCCGCAGCAACGCGTCACCTTGTACTCTGCATCATACCAGAATGAGCAATAGCACACCAGTGGAATGAAGGTTTCCTTCTCCAAGGGCGTTGTGAGTTCAAAGGGTTTCGAGATATATGAGTAAATGTATTTGTCCTCACTCTCCCAGTAGATTTGCTTGAGTTTTAGAGAGGTAGAGAACGAAAGCGTGTTCTCCAAGCTGAAGCAGAATTGGGCTAATGAATCTGTCTCTGAGGGAAGGAACCCGAAGATCAGTTTGTCGCCTTTTGCCTCAAAGGTATAAGGCATCAGAAGGCGCGGAGAATCTTCAACCTCTTTCCCATTCACAAATTCCCTGAAGTTTACAGTCAGATTCCTGTCTTTTATCGCACTGACATCAAAGCTATAAGCCTTATATCCCTTTGCATTCAGCAATGGGATATAGTCATTGATCGTTGGCTCGTTCATTTTCAGTTCCTGACTAAACCCCGCCATTGCGACAAGGGCAAGCAGGAGGGTGATGATGGTCTGTTTGCTCATATTCTATTTGATTTTGAAGATTTCTGTAAGTTTCTGGTCTATTTCTTCACCACGAAGGTTGCGGGCAAGGATGGTGCCATCGGGTGCGAAGAGGATGATGTGGGGGATGCCGCGGATATAGTATGCATCGGTGGCAATCTCCTGCGAGTTGATGATTTGCGGGTAAGGGATATGTTCTTCTTCGATGGCTCTTAACGTGGCTTTAGGTTCGTCCCATGCAGCAATGCCGACCACCTGAAGGCCGCGGTCTTTGTACTTGTTGTAGGCTGCGATGAGGTTGGGAATCTCCATGCGGCAGGGACCGCACCACGAAGCCCAGAAATCGACGAGCACATACTGACCTCGACCCACGTAGTCGCTGAGACGTGTGGTCTTTCCGTCATATTCTACAGCGAAGTCCACAAATTTCTCGCCCACATTCGGACTGAAAAAGGCTTCGACCGGCTCCTTGCGGATGCCCATGGAGCTGAGGGTAAGTTTCATCTGGTTCCAAACGTCACCCGCCTTGATTCGCGGACTCATCAGGTCGAGCCATGTCGCAGTCTGCACTGGAGTGCGGCCAAGGACCATCGCCAGTTCAACCATTCCCAAAACATCGTCGTTATGGCAATTCAGTTCGCTCCGCATCAGGTTGTCGAGACGTTGTTGTTCGATGGAATCACCATATAGCAAGGGGGAAAATGCGTCTTGAAAAGTGCCAAAATCCTCGTTGAGAGGAGTGCCTGAGGGATGATTCAGGAATCTGATGGAGTCTTCATCCTGAGCGAGACTTTGCAGATCCATATAGAGGTGCGTCGTTCCATTTTCCAGGAAAAAACAGGGCGACATTATTTCTGGCATCGTGCCCTTTTCTGTGATTGATCTCAGATTGAAAGCTGCTGCTTCGTCAAGCGTTCCTTCTATGGGCATCAGTTTCCCCTGGACAACCTCCACGGTATCGATGGTGGAGTTGACCATGCGCATATCCGACATCCATTGATTCAACAGCAGTTTTGTGTTCATCGTCGAATCGCCCACCGTTCCTTCCAGTCGGTAGCGGACTTGTCCTTCACTCGCTATGGCTATAAGGGCAAGCAGGAGGGTGATGATGGTTTTGCTCATTTTCATATCCGTTATGTGATTTAATGGCGCAAATATACTGATTATCGGAATAAAATGAAGCAAATGCAGTGGGCATTTAACGAAATATAACGACAAATGGTGGTTTTTATGAAGTTTTTTCTATTTGTTTATTTATTCAATTAAATAATTAAAGATTAAATAAATTAAATATTTTGGCTGGTTTTCGGCTCAAAACAAGCATCAATACTATGTCGGCCGTTAGAGTGCTTCTTCCATCGTGGCAAGTATTCTCATGGCCGTCAGAGTATTCCATCCTGTAGGAGCAAGTATTCTGATGGCCGTGAGAGTATTGCATCCTATCGTATCGGGTACTCTGTCGGGCGATGGAGTACGTCATTCCGTAGCATCGGGTATTCTGTCGGGCGTCATGGTATTTGCGCAAATTGCGGAAGTACTATATCGGGCGATAGCGTATTTCCGCAGTTGTAGCAGGCACTCTGTCGGGCGATGGAGTACGTCATCCCGTAGCATTGGGTACTATGTCGGGCGTCGGAGTATTCCATCCTGTAGCATCACGCACTCTGTCGGGCGTGAGAGTACTCCATCGTGTAGCATCGCGTACGCTGTCGGCTGTCACGATGCTTGCGCAAAGTGAGGAAGCATTC
>CAJOLH010000035.1 GCA_905235375.1 uncultured Bacteroidales bacterium | reverse complement strand
TACCCTGGTCAAACTAATTTGGTCATTAGATGCCGCTGTGACTGTATAAATTTTGCTTTTCGTACCGAAGTCTGTTTCCTTGATGTCGAATGGGAGGCACACAGAATTCCAGTTTCGGGTGTTGGTGCGGGTGTAGGAGATGTTTGCTGTTATATCATCTGTTGGGGCTGTGAAATTAACTTTGTCTATGATGTTTGTACTGATATAAGTGCCATTTTTATTTGTTGTGATTTGAGCTCCAAAAGGTAGCATATTTGCAGGATTATCTTCAAAAGAGATGGTGAACTTTGTGGTTACCTTACTTAAATCTATACTTGAAATGGTACTAAGATCTGTTCCTCGTCTTTGTAGTGCAGAAATTAAATTGTTGAATGTCGTGTTATCAAAAATGTTGGTCCCTTTTGTAACATAATAAAGGAACATACTAACAGCTTCAGTTGTTCCATCCTTGTAATTAATAGTAATATCGTTTTCTATAAATTTTTCGCTGTTTGATGATCCGACTAAATAACTGCTTCTGAGCCTTTTTTTGGAATTGTTGAAAATTATAACGTATTCCAAAGATAAAGGAGTGTTATTATTATAGAAAATTCCATAAGTACCATAATTGGTAATATTGTCTCCATTCTCGAAGATGGCATATTTTATCGTAGTTTTTTCTCTTGATACGCAACTAATTTCAGTTAATGAAGAAGGAAAATATATATCATTTATTACACATCCATCCTGAATAAAATATCTATCTGACTCAGTTGGTGCAGAATATGGCCCCACTAATTTTGTAACAGAATATGTTTCATTGTTATGTTCTATTGTAGAGGGGATATTAAGAGAAGTATTTTCTCCGGCATCGGAATATGTAAATAACCAAATTTGTTTCTTATTCTCGTTTTCGATTTTATATGTATAATATCCATATTGGTATAAATCGTCAGCTTCACACATAGAACAAAAAAAGATTGCGAGAAATAAGAATAATACTCTTTTCATAGTAAGTGAAATTTAAATTGTATGTAATATTGTAATTAATTATTGGATTTTATAGGAAAGGTGCATCCTTTCACCTCTCATCCCCCTCTCCATGAATACGGTCGCGCTGCATACGGGAGGCGAGCTTGTCGAGATTCATCTGGCAGATCTCATCGAGAGAGTAGCCAAGGTCGTGGGCGAGGGTGGCGGCATACCAAAGGACATCGCCCAACTCAAGGGCAATCTGATGGCGGCGTTCGGGAGTGAACTCGTCGTGGTTGTCACGGATGACCTTCTTCACTTTGTCTGCCACTTCGCCGGCTTCACCCGTGAGGCCGAGGGTGGGATAGATGATGGCGCGGGAGGCAGGATAGATGGCGGTGCGGAGGGCACCTTCCTGATATTCGTTTATTGTCATTGTTTTATTTTTTTACACGAATTGTCGTAAATTGATATGAATGGTTGCTTCCTCCCCCTAAGCAGGGGGATTAGAGGGGGTCTCTTATAGGCTACGCTGGTTCTGGACGATGGCATCGCGGACGCGATGGGTGATCGTGTCGTAGGTGTCGTCAGGTTGGGGATGGACGGCAGGCAGGTAATCGACACGGATCTTGAACGGTCGAGCCCAACGGCTGTGCTTGGGCAGCGCCTCGTATGCCCCGTGGATGGAACAGGGGACGATGGGGACTCCTAACTCCTTGGAGAGGATGGCAAAGGTCTTCTTGAACTCGCCCACTTCGCCTGTTTCGGTGCGTGTGCCTTCGGGGAAGATGATGATGTTCTTTCCCTGCTTGAACGCTTCGCCCATACGCTGGATGGAGGTCTTGAGGTTGGTGGGCTCCATGACGATGACGTTGTGGCGCTTGGCGATGCTCTGCACGATGGCGTGCTTGACGTGGCTCTCCTTAGCGAAGAAGAAGGTCTTGCGGACGTTCTTGCGGCGGTTGAACGCCATGACGAACATACCATCGAGGAACGACTGATGGTTGGCGGCAAGCATATAGGGGCCGTTCTGGGGAATGTTGTCGGCTCCGCGCCCTTCGAGCCGGAAATAGAGGCGGGCGGCGAGCTTGAAGAACCAGAGGATCAGCAGGTCGTCGGGCCAGGCGTCGGGCAACTGGAGTTTGTGGGTGTCGTCGTTGAGGATGCGGTGCCAGTCGATCTCCTCGACTTCGATGCGCGTCTTGTAGTCAGCCACATGCTCGGCAAGCTCGAGGACGTTGCGGAAGGCGGCGATGCGCTCGGCGGTGATGTCCATGCCGAAGGTCTGCTCAAGGAAGCCCTGCAGACCTACCTTGTCGAGTGAGTCGAGCTGCAGGTCGGTGTCGAGGTTGTCGGAGGGGCGCACGGGACACTTCTTCTCGTGCTGGATGTAGTTCTTGATGATCTTGTACTCGGGGAAGGATGGCTCGATGATGCGCTTCTTGCCCTGGTCGGTGTGCTCGCCCGACGAGACGAGGGCGGGGAGCTTGAAGCGCTGGAGCTTGTCCATCTTGGTGCGCGGCAGGTCGCCACGATAGACAAAGAGCGACATGAGGCGCTTGTAGGGCGGCACTTCGAGGTTGTAGGGTTCGAGCAGCTCGCGTTTGAGGGCTTCTTCGAGCTCCTCGTCGCTGCGCCCCTGGATCCAAGCGGGTTGCGGCACGATGATGGCCTTGAGCATATCAACGTCCTGGATGATGCCTACTTCGCGCACAATGTCGGTGTGTTGCTCAAGCTTGAACTCAATCTCGGAGGGGTTGATGTTCTTGCCGTTGGAGAGGACGATGATTTCCTTGGTACGTCCGGTGATGTAGAGACGGCCTTTCTCGTCGAAACGTCCGAGGTCGCCCGTGTGGAGCCATCCTTCGTCGTCGAACATGGCACGCGTCTCTTCAGGCCGGTTGTAGTAGCCCTGCATGACGTTGGGCCCCTTGACGCAGATCTCGCCGTTCTTGAGGATGACCTTCTCGGAGGGCAGGGGCTTGCCGACCGAACCCGGGACGATGTCGTCGGGGCGGGTGAACGAGATCATCGGGGCACATTCGGACATTCCGTAGCCTTCGAGCAGGTCGAGGCCGAGGGCCTTGATGTCGATGGCAATCTCGAGGTCGAGGGCTGCGCCGCCTGACACGAGGATGTCGAGATGTCCGCCGAGAGCCTGGCGTACGGAGGTGAAGAGCAGTCGGCTGAGCCAGCGCCACTGGAGGGCGCGGCACATCTTGAAGATTACGCGCGTGATGGCCTTGGCTTCGATCTTCGTCTTGATGCCTCGGATGAGGGTGCTCCACAGTCGGGGTACGCCAATCATGAGGCCTACCTTGCCGCGCTTGAGGGTGTCGAGAATGTCGGGCCCCGTCATGGCAGGGGCGATGGCTACGCCGCCGCCGGTGGTAATGGGGGCGACGAGGGTGCCCTGCAGGGGAAGGACGTGATGGAGCGGAAGGAGGATGATGGCGCGGCGGTCCTGCGTGTAGATGCGCACTTCCTTCGACACGGAATCGACGTTGGCCATCATGTTGCCGAACGAGAGCATGACACCCTTGGGCGAGCCTGTGGTGCCCGAGGTGTAGGTGATGACGGCAGTGGCAGACGAGTCGTAGTCGATGCGTGCGGGACGGATGTCGTCGGTGAGTTTGGCCTGTTCGTAGTCGTCGATGAGGAGGATGGGCACTTCGCGCCCCCACAGACGGAAGGCTTCGCGCACCGTATCAACGCGCGTCCGCGAGGTCCAGATACATTCGGGCTCGCAGTCGTGCAGGGTGTAGGCCACCTCGTCGGGCGTGGCGGAGGCATCGACAGGTACGGCTATGCCTCGATTGAGCCAGATGCTGAAGAACGCGTAGATCCAGCCCTCACAGTTCTCGCAGAGGATAACGGTCTTGGCACCAGAGGTGGATGACGTATGTTGGCCGAAGAGCGTGATGCGGCGCAGCATCTCGCTGTAGCTGACGTAGCGGTTGCCGGCTATGATGGCGGTCTTGTGAAAGTCTTTGATCATGGGAGGGAAGGGTTAATCATCGATGCGTTTGATGCGGGCACCGAGGGCATTGAGGCGGACGTCGATGGCCTCATAGCCTCGGTCAATCTGGTTGATGTTGTCGATGCGGGAGGTGCCTTCGGCACTCATGGCGGCAATGAGCAGGGCTATGCCTGCACGGATGTCGGGGCTTGCCATGTTGGCATGACGCAGGTTGTACTGGCGGTCGATGCCGATGACGGTGGCGCGGTGGGGATCGCAGAGGACGATCTGTGCACCCATGTTGATGAGCTTATCAACAAAGAAGAGTCGCGACTCGAACATCTTCTGATGGATGAGCACGACGCCGCGTGCCTGGGTGGCTGTGACGAGGAGGACAGAGAGGAGGTCGGGCGTGAGTCCCGGCCAGGGGGCATCGGCTATGGTCATGATGGAGCCGTCGATGAAAGAATCGATCTGATAATGGTCGTGGGCAGGGATGTGCAGGTCGTCGCCACGCTGGAGGACGGTGATGCCGAGGCGACGGAAGGCATCGGGGATGATGCCGAGGTCGGGTACGGAAACGTCAGCGATGGTGAGTGCGGATCGGGTCATGGCTGCCATGCCGATGAACGAGCCCACTTCGATCATGTCGGGCAGGAGGCGGTGACGTGTGCCGTGCAGCTGATGCACGCCCTCGATGGTGAGGAGGTTGGAGCCTATGCCCTCGATGCGGGCTCCCATGCGCGTGAGCATACGGCAGAGCTGCTGCAGGTAGGGCTCGCAGGCGGCATTGTAGATGGTGGTGGTGCCTTCGGCGCAGACGGCGGCCATGACGAGGTTGGCGGTGCCGGTGACGGATGCCTCGTCGAGCAGCATATAGCAGCCCCGCAGACGTTCCTGGGTGGATTCGACGCGATAGAGGTGGCGTTCGGCATCGTAGGTGAACTCGGTGCCGAGGCGCTGGAGGCCGAGGAAGTGGGTGTCGAGACGGCGACGCCCTATCTTGTCGCCTCCGGGTTGTGGCAGCAGTGCATGGCCGAAGCGCGAGACGAGGGGGCCAAGGAGCATCACCGAACCGCGCAGCGACATGCAGCGATGCAGGTAGTCGTCGCTTTCGAGGTAGGCAACGTCGATATGGTCGGCGCAGAAGCTGAACGTGCCACGGTCGAGGTGATGGACGACGACACCCATCCGGCGCAGGAGGTCGATGAGGTTGAGCGTGTCAAGAATCTCAGGGATGTTGGTGATGGTGACTTCTTCGCGGGTGAGCAGCACGGCGCAAAGCACCTCCAGAGCTTCGTTCTTGGCACCCTGGGGCTTGATGGTGCCACACAGGGGGTGGCCGCCTTCGATGATGAAACTTGACATTGCTTTCAGGAGTTATTCTTCGTCTTTGGTGAGGTCCAACTTATAGTCATCGCGTCCGCGTGGAACCCAATGCTTTTCGAGGGGATGGCGTGTGGCCTGGCGGTAGCGGATGCGCTGGCGCAGGATGTCGAGGGCTGCATAGATGGCCTGGCGAAGGGGCACTTCGGAGGCCTGACCCTGCCCGGCGATGTCGTAATGTATGCCGACAAAGGGATAGGTGAGAATGAGGTGCAGGCCGGAGATGTAGCCGACATTGTATTCGGGGTCGTGGCTGCTGATGGCTTGCTTGAAGGCTTCGTCATTGTCGTGGAAGAGACAGCCATCGTAATGCTCCTGCCATTCCCCTTGGGTGAAGGCGGTGGCGTCGAGGGGACCGAAAGCGAGGACTCCCTGCTCGTGGAGTTCCTCAAGGTCGCTGTGCAGCTTCTCGTGGGGGGAGACGACGGCGATGCGTGGACGCATGATGCCGAAGTCGAAGCGCAGACTCTGACTGATGGCACGGATGTCGTTCTGGAAAGCTTCGGACACAATGCCTTCGCCCAGCTCGGTGGTGACATCGTAGTGGTGAAGCTGAAGGATGCGCAAATGGTCGTTGATGATCCAGTCGAACGAGGCTTCGTGGATGTTGAGCGCGCGATGAATGAAGTCGGAGAGGGCGTGCGACGACTGGTCGTTGTCGAGCTGGCCGGGGAGCGTGACGAGCGCGGAGATGTGGTCGTTGTCGTAGGCTTCGAGGGCGGCGGTGAGGGAGTCGGCTTCGGCCTGTAGGGAGGCTTCGGTCTGTTGCCCGAACTGGATGTCTGGCTCATTGTCGCCGCAGACGGGCACGAGGTTGATGCGTCCGTCGATGGCGTCGGCGGCATTGTCGATGACGTTGAGGGGGATCATGCCTATGCCGGTCTGACAAGCGGTGTCGCGCAGCACCTTGGCGCTGCCGAAGATGACGGGGGTGCAGAACTCGAGTATTTCGGGATCCTGGAGGACCTTGAGCAGCATTTCGCAGCCTATGCCGTTGATGTCGCCGTGGGTGAAGCCTATTTTGTGGAGATACATGCTATGGATAATGGAAGAGGGAGTGATGGAAGAGGGGTGATGGGCAGCCATGGATGGCTGCGACGGGAACGATGGGGGCGCGATGGCATCGCGCTAAACGGAACGAAAAGGGGGGACTATTCGAGCGTGACTTCGATCTCGGGGATAAGTTGGTCGGAGGGGAGCTTGAGGGTGTAGAGGGAGGCTTCGAGGTTGCGGATGAGGAGACGCTTGCCATCGTTGGGGGCATAGCAGAAGCCTTCGGCAAAGACGACGCGCTTGTTGAGCTCATCGAGACGAATGTGGCAGATGAACGGACCTGCCATCATTCCGCCCTTCATGCGCCACATTCCACGCAGCTCGCCGACGTAATGACCGCCGACGTTGAGGGCCTTGTATTCGGGAAGGACGACGTTGCGGTTGGTTTCCATGTGCTGGGTGGAGTCGGATCCTTCGATGTTGGCACCCATGACGGAGTCGCGCACGGCGACAGCGCCTTCGAGGGTGAAGATGTTCTGGTCGGTATAGGGCACGCTATAGACGACGAGGTAGCTCTGCTTGGAAGCGAAGTTGTCGGTACACCAGAAGAAGGTGCTGTCCTTGGCGGGACGGCAGGTGACGTCCATGGCGCGGGGGATGCAGAGCGAAGCATTCTGCAGGCGCATCAGGCGATCCTGCTGCTTGATGAGGTGCTCCTTGGTGATGATCTTGATGCGGCGGTTCAGCTCGTTCTTGACATAGACCTGACGGATCTGTTCCTGGATCTGGGGCAGGTAGTCGGCGAGCGACTCGATGGTCTTGGCGTGCATACGGACGATGACCTGATTGTAGGCATAGGGGTCGCGTTCGAGGGTCACGACGGGCTGCTCGCTGTTGCTGGGGTTGATATCGACGATGGCGACATTGGCGACGATGCGTATGACCTGCGAAGCGAAGTTCTCGGGGGTGAGGTGGCGCACGCGGAAATATTCGTCACCATTGGGCGTTCCCTCCATGGGAAATTCGAAGATGGCGTGGAGGGTGTCGTTGAGTGCTGTCTCGCGGAGTGCTTCCTCCATGACGAGGTAGAGGTCGTAGGGCGTACCTGATGATTCGGGCTTGAGGGCACGTTCGAGACTATTGCGGCAGCTGCTGAGGGGGAGGAGCAGGAGCGCGGCGAGGAGGATGGGAAGTGGTTTCATATTATGGGGTTGGAAAGGGTGAAGATTAGGAACGGGGATGCTGGAAGAAGGAGAAGTGGACGGCGCCGTAGGTGCGAAGCTCGTGGAAGAGGGGGTGGGATGAGAAGTCGTAGTCCTTGCCGTGCTCGAGGATGAAGATGCCGTCGGGGGCGAGCCAGCTGGAGAGACCATCGGGGGTGATCCAGGACGGGCGGAGGACGAGGTCGGGGAGCTTGTCGAGCTTGGGAAGGTCGTAGGGCGGGTCGGCGAAGATGATGTCGAAGGGCGCGGTGTTAGGTGCGCCGATGTCGAAGAGGGTGTCGGACGAACCGTCGATGTCGAAGGACGTGGCGGGGGGTGTGGTGAGATAGCGGAAGACATCACCACGGATGAGCTGATGGCGAAGGCTCGAAACTTTGAGCAGGGCATCGACCTTTTGGATAAACTTCTGCTGGAGACGAGCCTTTTCGACACTGACCACCAGGGCGGCTCCACGGCTGAGCAGTTCGAAGCTGATGCTGCCAGTGCCGCTGAAGAGGTCGAGAGCTCTGCAATCCTCGATGTCTATACGGTTCTGGAGGATGTTGAAGAGCCCCTGCTTGGCCAAGTCGGTGGTGGGCCGGGCATTGAGGTTGCTGGGCGGGTCGAAGCGGCGACCGCCGTATTTGCCGGTGATGATTTTCACGCTAATTATTTTACACGAATTATCATGAATTGACATGAATTATTGCAGAAGGATTTGCTTGATGAAGGGACGCAAATCCTGGTGGAGCCGTGAGGCTGGGTCGCCGTTGCCGAGGATGAGCAGGTGGTCGTTGAGCTGGTCGAGACCTTCGCAAAGCCAGGTGTTGAGGACGTAGTAGCGGCGGTTCTCGGGCTGGGAGGTGCGATAGACGTTGGCAAGGACGAGCTGATCGGCGCGGAAGAGGGCAAGCTCGAGGTATTGGGGGGTGACCTGGGTTGCCAGACATGACGGTTGGGCAGATGGGGCAGCCATGAGGTGGGACGAGGGGGTGCCTTGAAGGAGGGTGGCGAGGTGATGCTCGAAACGGAGGTCGCCGCAGTTGCGCTCAAGGAAGAGGTAGAGCTGGCGGTCGATGCCGAAACAGAGAGCTACTTGCTGACCTGAGGGCAGGGCGAGGGGCTGGAGCAACACTTGTTCGGGCTCTTCGAGGTCGGAGAGTGTGGCGTGGTACATTGACGCAGCCAGGTCGGGCTCGGTGTCGGGAGGGAGGATGATGACGCGCTCGGAGAGGATCTGGACGGTGAGGTCGAGGGGTGTGTCGCTTTCGGGCAAGACGTTGAGCACGGCCTCGTGGAGGCGCTGCTGGAAGTCGGGGCCGGGTGATACCTCGTGGAAGGGGGCGGCATCGAGCTGTTCGGACGTGGTGTCGCGACAGTCAATAAACGAAAAACCATCCGGCATAAACCGGATGGTCATATTGTCCTTTGTCATTTTGAGGATTACTCCCAGTTACCGGCATTGTTGTTAGCCACGGTAGCATCGCCTACCTGCATGCCAGGATATCTGTCAAGTTCCTCGCGATCCACAATCTTGTTGGAGAGCTCCTGCTCGTTGAGGTCGCCGAGGTAAGCAGCGTAAGGAATCTTGGCCTCGAAGAGTGGCATCTCAAAACCAGAAGCGGAAATCTGGGTGCCAGTGGCGAGAAGGATGGTGTCCTTGGCCTGCTCTTCAAAGAAGATGGGGATGAAGCGAAGCTCATCAATGTTGAAGTCGGGACGCATCAGTGAAGAATCCTTTTCAAGGACGCTTACAAAGATGGAGTCACGGCTGAACTTAGCTTTGCTCAAACCGAACTCTGCAATCTGCTTGGCATACTTTTTGGGGTCCTGGAGGTAAGTCCAAGCCTTCTGCTCGTTAAGGCCTGCCTGAAGCTGTTCGTCGGTAAGGGTACCGATCTTCTGGACGATGGCAATCTTGTCATTCTTCGCGAAGTTGACGAGCTGGTCCCAAGAAGCGGCATAAACATGATACTTCTTCTGGTACTCTTCCTGAAGGGTACGAACGTCCTTGAGACGCTGGATTACGACTGCGTCGCGGCGTGCAACTTCTTTGTTGAAATCAATAGGTATCATCAATGACTGATAGCACATGATGACCAGGAGGACTGCTGAGGCAGCGAGGAGAATGTTAAGTAAAGTTTTCATGATGTTATTATGGATTGTATTTTTTTTGGACAGCTGATTATTTTTTGTATTTTGTGGTGCAAATATAAACAACTTTTTTCAATTTTGTATATCTTTGCCCCGAAAAAATTTAAAAAAAGCATGATATTTTCTATTTTTGGGCAAAAATTAACTGAAAAATTGCATTTTTTGCCCAATAAATTACAAAAAGAGGCGATAGACTTGCTGTGTGAGTTCGTTCTTGGTGAGACACGGAGAGACCGTATTTTCGTGCTGAAAGGCTATGCAGGCACGGGTAAGACGTCGCTGGTCGGAGCCTTGGTGAGGGTGATGGACGAGGCGAAGATGCCCGTACAGCTGATGGCACCCACGGGACGCGCGGCGAAGGTGTTTGCGTCGATGGCGGGTCACCCGGCCTACACGATCCACAAGTGCATCTATCGTCAGCACCGGTTCAATGTGGAGATGGAGGGCTTCGAGCTGACCGAGAACAGGCGGACGGGCGTGCTCTTCATCTGCGACGAGGCTTCGATGATCTCGACGCTGAACGAAGGCTCACCCTTCGGCACGGGAAATCTGCTGGACGATCTGATTGAGTACGTCTATGGTGCGGAGGGCTGCCGGCTGCTGCTGGTGGGCGATGCTGCCCAGCTGCCGCCCGTGGGACAAAGACAAAGTCCCGCGCTCGACATTGGCACGCTGCAGGGCTATGGGCTGGAGGTGATGACTACCGAGCTCACCGAGGTGGCACGCCAACAGCTGACTTCGGGCATCCTCTACAATGCCACGGTGCTGCGCGACAACCTGATGAGGGGCATGGAGGCTCCCGCAGAGAGTGCGACGGCACAGCGGCTCTACAGCCTCCCTATTATATATTATAAAATGTATGCCGACGTGAAGCGCATTGACGGATACGAGCTGCTGGACTGCCTGTCGGAGAGCTACCGCGATGAGGGTCTGGACGACACAATCATCATCACCCGCTCGAATGCGCGAGCCAACCGCTTCAACCTCGGCGTGCGAAACCAGATACTCGACCGCGAAGAGGAGCTGACCTCGGGCGACAGGCTGCTGGTGGTGAAGAACAACTACTACTGGGGCAGGGAGTTCGATCAACTGCCGTTCATTGCCAATGGCGACGTGGTGATGGTGAACCGTGTCCGTTCGGTGGTTAGCCTCTACGGGTTCCGTTTTGCCAAGGTCGCCATCACCCTGCCCGACTACGACATCGACACAGAGGTGATCGTGATGCTCGACACGCTAACCGTCGATGGCCCTAATCTGCCCGTGGAACGGCAGCAGCAGCTGATGGCAGCCGTGGCGCAGGACTATCCGGAATGTCGCAACCAGCGCGAACTCTACAAGGCGATGAAGGAGAACCCCTACTTCAATGCGCTCCAGGTGAAGTACGCCTACTGCGTGACCTGCCACAAGAGCCAGGGTGGACAGTGGCAGGACGTCTATTTGGACTTGGGATATATCAATCCCGAACACCTGGGTCCCGACTTTTACCGCTGGTTATACACTGCGTTCACACGTGCCCGTAAGCGCTTGTATTTGGTGAATATGAGTGACGAAATGACGAAATAAATGTTTAAAAACATATTTGTTTGACACTTTTTTATCCAAAAATTTGGCACATTGTATAAAAAGACGTATTTTTGCCGCGTGTAAATCGCCCGTGTGAAAGCATTGTGACGATTCATGGGTCGTGTGATTCAAGTATTGTGAAACATAATCAAGCATTGTGAAACTTAACAGTTAAATAGGAATGAAGGTTCTTAAGTTCGGTGGAACGTCAGTCGGAACGGCTGAACGTATCAAGAATGTCGCTCAACTTATCGTCGAGGACGGTCAGCCCAAGTTTGTCGTGCTCTCTGCCATGTCGGGGACAACGAATACGCTGCTTGAGATTTCGGGTTACTATCGCTTGCAGAATGCTGTTGGCGCCAGTGAGGTGATTGTCCGTCTGGAGCAGAAATACAAGGAAGTCGTTGAGGCACTTTACACCAACGAGGACTTGAAGAAGGAGGCCAAGCGCGTGATGAAGGGCATCTTCGAATATGTGCGTTCGTTTGCCAATCGTCCGTTCACCATTTACGAGGAGAAGTGCATCGTTGCACAAGGCGAGCTGATTTCGACCAACCTGATGAACCTCTACCTGAGGCAGGAGGGCGTGAAGGTGGGCTTCCTGCAGGCTCTCGACTTCATGCGCATCGACAAGAACGCCGAGCCCGACTTCCAGTACATCGAGGAACACCTCAAGGAGCAGATACGGGCTGCCGGCGAGCAGGACGTGTATATTACGCAGGGCTTCATCTGCCGCAATGCCTACGGCGATATCGACAACCTACTGCGTGGAGGCTCTGACTATTCGGCCTCGATCATCGGTGCGGCCATCCGTGCGGAGGAGATACAGATCTGGACCGACATCGACGGAATGCACAACAACGACCCGCGCGTAGTGGCCCACACCAAGCCCGTGCGCCATCTCAACTTTGACGAAGCTGCCGAGCTTGCCTACTTCGGCGCCAAGATACTGCACCCCACGTGCATCACACCCGCCCGTATGTATAACATACCCGTGCGTCTGCTGAATACGATGGACCCGAAGGCTCCCGGTACACTGGTGAGCAACGAGACCGAGCAGAACATGATTAAGGCGATAGCCGCCAAGGACGGCATCACCTCGATACGCATCAAGTCGAGCCGGATGCTGCTGGCCTATGGATTCCTGCGCCAGGTGTTCGAGATCTTCGAGCACTACAAGACCTCCATCGACCTCATTACCACATCGGAGGTGGGTGTCTCGCTGACCATCGACCGCGACAAGCACCTCGACGAGATCGTGACCGACCTGAAGAAGTTCGGTGCGGTGTCGGTTGATAAGGACATGGTGATCATCTGCGTGGTGGGCGATATGCGTTGGGATAACCTCGGCTTCGAGTCGAAGGTGGTCGATGCGCTGCGCAACGTGCCAGTGCGTATGATCTCCTATGGAGGCTCGAACTACAACATTTCGGTCCTTGTGCGCAAGGAGGATAAGGTGAAGGCACTGCAGGCACTGAGTGAAGCACTTTTCTGATGAGATTTCCAGTAGAACAATTCCAAGGCGTATCGACGCCGTTCTATTACTACGACAGGAGACTGCTTGAGCAGACGCTTGAGGCAATCAACCGCGAAGCGGCGCGTTATGCGGGATTCCATGTGCATTATGCCGTGAAGGCGAATGTGGATCCCACGGTGCTCGGCATAGTGAATGCAGCGGGGCTTGGCTGTGACTGCGTGAGCGGCGGCGAAGTGGAGGTCTGCCTGAAGGCAGGCTTTGCGGCGTCGAAGGTGGTGTTTGCCGGTGTTGGCAAGGCCGATTGGGAGATCAATTTGGCCCTCGATGCCGACATCGCCTGCTTCAACGTGGAGTCCGCGCCCGAACTGGATGTCATCAATGAGTTGGCGCGTGCCAAGGGAAAGGTGGCGAGGGTGGCGTTGCGTGTCAATCCGAACGTCGATGCCCATACCCACCATTACATCACGACGGGACTGTCGGAAAACAAGTTCGGCATTTCGATGGATATGCTCGACATGATTGTGCAGCACGCACATTCGCTGTCGAACATCCGCTTTGAAGGACTGCATTTCCACATCGGCAGCCAGTTGCTCGACCTTCAGCCGTATGTCAGCCTCTGCCAGACCATCAACCGCCTGCAGGACGAGCTTGCTGCCAAGGGCGTGAGCTTGCGGACCATCAATGTGGGCGGCGGCTTGGGATGCGATTATGAGCACCCCGACGAGCACCCGATACCTGACTTTGCCGCCTACTTCAAGACCTTTGCCGACCACCTGGTGCTGCGGCACGGGCAGGAGTTGCATTTCGAGCTGGGGCGCAGTGTGGTATGCCAATGCGGGTCGCTCATCAGCCGCGTGCTCTACGTGAAGGAGGGTGTGAAGAAGAAGTTTGTCATCCTCGATGCCGGAATGTCGGATCTGATACGTCCGGCGCTCTATCAGGCGCACCACAATATCGAGAATCTTACCGCCCCCGCCGACGGGCCGATGGAGACCTACGACGTGGTGGGTCCCATCTGCGAGAGTTCCGACACCTTCGGCAAGGACGAACGGCTGCCTGTCACCCGACGCGGCGACCTGGTGGCGCTTCGCAGTGCAGGTGCCTACGGGCAGATCATGGCCTCGAACTATAACTGTCGCCGCATACCTGCATCGCTTGTCATTTGAACAGAAATATCGTTTCGACATTGTTGCTATGCAAAAAGTGACCTGTCTGATCATATCGGTCCTTAGTGTCGTGGGCGTGAAAGCCCAGATCATCGACCACAACTCATTGCTCCCTGATGATTTGTTCATCGGGGATACGGTCGTGACCAATGTCCCTGCTCAGGTGAACCGCTATGCAGAGTTGCCGAAGGACGTACTGGATTCGATAGTTGCCGTGGAGGATAGCATCGCCATCGCCGATTCGATAGCTGCCGCCCTCGACTCGCTTGCCGTAAGGGATTCGCTCAATCAGGTGATTGATTCGCTCGGCCAGGCGACGGGTTCGCTTGTTCAGGTGAACGATTCGCTCGCACAGGAGAAGGTGGAGGAAGTGAAGCAGCCGCTGAAACCCGTACCCGAATATATGCGCCAGTCGGTCTATCGTTCGTGGCGGCGCAGCCACCCTTTGCAGCCTGTCACTTCCACTGGCCGTATTCGAAGCAGGGCGATACGCATCATGGCCGACACACTGCGCAGGGCGGTGGAAGCCCTGCCTCCCGACACGACGGCGGATATGCTATACCTCTACGATATGCGTCTGCCGCTCATCAACGCGGGCTATGTGCCCGCCGATTCGTCGTTGACGTTCTACCAGCAGGTGCAGGAGGAGGAAGACCGGCAATACGGCGAGGACCTGCCTGTCGCGCATCTTGAGGAGCAATACGAGCGACAGCAGCACAACGAGCAGTATCGGCATCTGGTGCGCTTCAATTATGCCAGCGAGGATCCCCGTAGGTTCCGCTACGTGCGCCGCAGTTTTTCCGTGCCGACGGCGGCAAGCCAAACCATCGACTCGCATTCGACCATGGCCGACACACGAGTAGCCGACAATCTCGAAATCGACCTGAGCCAGGCCGATCTGGACTACTTCGGACAGACCGTGGTCATCAAGGCCGACAAGTGGCATTGGAAGGGCGACCATACGCTGACGATGCAGCAGACGGCGCTGTCGGACAACTGGTACAAGAACGGCGACAACAACATGTCGCTGTCGGGTGAACAGAAGATTACCGTGAACCGATATGACGAGGACGAGAAGACCGCCTTCGAGACCATAATCAACCTGAAGCTCTCGGGCTACTACACCAAGGCAGATACCATCCACAGTATGAGGGTGAACGATAACGAGTTCACGCTGACCACGAAGTACGGCTACAAGATGTGGAAGAAGTGGTACTACTCGGCACAGCTTTACGGCAAGACCCCGATTTTCGACTATTATGCAACCAATTCGAAGGTCTGCAAATCGACGTTCCTTTCGCCTCTCGAAATGAACTTTTCGATAGGTTTCGATTATCAATACACGTCGCCCAACAAGCGCTTTGTCTATTCGCTCATGCTCGCACCGTTCTCGTACGACCTGAAATATGTGAACGACCATCGTGTCGATGTCAAGCAGTACGGCATCGACGAAGACGATAAGTCGAAGAGCGTCTTAGGTTCGTCGCTCACCACCAAGTTCGACTGGAGGATCACTGACGACGTGACGTGGAGCTCGCGCCTCTACTACTTCACCAGCTACAGTATGCTGAAGGTGGAGTATGAGAATACGATCGACTTCAGGATCAGTCGATTCTTCACGGGCCGATTCTACTGCTATCCGCGATTCGACGATTCGCGCGATCGCAAGCGTGAAATCAAGGAAATGATGACCATCGGCTTCAGTTATCGGTGGTAATTAAGCAAATCAAATACATACACACTTTAAAAATTCAGTCAGTTATTCAAAAACAGTATGGCAGAAACAGACATTAGACGCGGCTTGCAGGATTTCTGGGGCTTGCTCGATGACGATCAGCGACAGGTTGTGTGCAACAGGGCCATTGTCCAATCCTACAGCAAGGGAGAGTCACTTTATAAGGTAGGTGAGGGTTCAACTTATCTGGTATGTGTCCTGACCGGACACATCAAGCTTGAGAAGCTGGGTGTGGGCGGACGTATGCAGATTACGCGAATGTTCGGTCCCGGGGAAAACTTCGGTTACCGCAGCTTCTTTGCACGGCAGGATCATCAGACCGAGGCTGTGGCCATGGCAGCTACGCAGGTGGCGCTCGTTCCGATGGAGCTGATCGAAAAGATCTGCCTGGTGAATGCCCAGCTTGCCATGTACTTCGTCCGCAACCTTGCCACCGACCTCGGTGCCAGCGATGAGCGCACAATCACTTTGACACAGAAGCATATTCGCGGACGCTTGGCCGAATCGATCACCATGCTTATCGACAAGTATGGCTACGAGGCCGATGGCATGACCATCAATGCGGCGTTGCCTCGCGAGGACCTTGCAGCCCTTTCGAACATGACCACTTCGAACGCCATCCGTACCCTCGGCTCGCTTGTTGCCGATGGCATCCTTCAGGTCGAAGGCCGTCGCATCCGTCTGCTCAATCCTGAAAAACTGAAGCATATCAATGCAAATGGTTAACCTTTCGAACCTTTCGAACCCTTCGAACCTTTCAGAACCTCTATTGTTATGATCAGAAAGATACTTATTGCCAATCGCGGCGAGATAGCCATTCGTGTGATGCGTGCCTGTTATGAGATGGGCATCCGCTCGGTGGCAGTCTTCAGCGAAGCCGACCGCACGAGCCGCCATGTGCTTTATGCCAACGAGGCTGAGTGTATCGGCCCGGCGCCTTCGAACGAAAGCTACCTTTGCATCGACAAGATCCTGGATGTGGCCAAGCGTCACAAGGTGGATGCCATCCACCCGGGTTACGGATTCTTGAGCGAGAATGCGGAGTTCGCACGTCGTTGCGAGGAAGAAGGCATCATCTTCATCGGCCCCAATCCGCAGACTATGATCGACATGGGCGACAAGATACAGGCACGTCGCCACATGATAGCCGCAGGCGTGCCTGTGGTGCCCGGTACGCAGGATCAGCTCAATTCGCCCGAGGAGGCTGTCGGTGTCTGCAAGGCCATCGGCTTCCCCGTGATGATCAAGGCATCGATGGGCGGCGGAGGCAAGGGTATGCGCCTTGTGCATCGAGCCGAGGACGTTGTGGAGGCCTACAATGCCTGCAAGTCGGAAGCTTTGTCGGGCTTCGGCGACGATACGGTTTATATCGAGAAGTTTGTGGAAGGCCCGCATCACATCGAATTTCAGATTTTAGGCGACAAGCATGGCAACGTCATACATCTGGGCGACCGCGAATGTTCGGTGCAGCGTCGCCATCAGAAGGTTGTCGAGGAGTCGCCTTCGCCCTTCCTCGACCCTGAGCTTCGTCAGAAGATGGGATCCGCAGCCGTAGCCGCCGCCAAGGCTGTAGGCTATGTGGGTGCAGGTACCATCGAGTTTCTGGTCGATAAGTACAAGAACTTCTACTTCCTGGAGATGAACACCCGCTTGCAGGTGGAGCATCCCGTCACCGAACAGGTGGTGGGCATTGACCTCGTGAAGGAACAGATACTCGTCGCCGACGGACATGAACTGACCATCAAGCAGGAGGATGTGCATCAGCGTGGCCATGCCATCGAATGTCGCATCTGTGCAGAGGATACCGAGAACAACTTCCGCCCAGCACCAGGCATCATCAGCCGTCTCGTCGAGCCTCATGGCCCCGGCATCCGTATCGATTCGGCTGTCTATGAGGGCTACGAGATCCCGATGTACTACGACCCGATGATTGGCAAGCTTATCGTTTGGGCTACGTGCCGGCAGTATGCCATCGAGCGTATGCGCCGCGCTCTCTACGAATACAAGGTGGCAGGACTGGTGACCAACATACGCTACCTGCGCCGCATTATTGATGTGCCGCAGTTCAAGGAAGGCAACTACGACACCTCGTTCATCGAAGTGAACCAGGAACGCCTGCGCCCGCGCCCCGGGTTCAAGAACGATTCGGAGGACATGGCCATCATCGCCGCCTACATCGACTACCTGATGAACTACGAGGAGAACAAGCCCGACAACATCAACGAGAATTCAAGCGCCTTGAACCGCTGGCGTGCCTTCGGACTCCAGAAGGGCGTATTAAGAGTATAAGATATGGAAATACAGATTGGTAACCGATTGGCCGAAGTCACCCTGCTCAGCAAGGAGGGCAACAAGGTCTCGATAGAGATTGACGGCAAGATCTACAACGTCGATATCTGCATGTTCGCCAACGGACAGGTGTCAATCCTGAACAATGGACTCTCCTACAACGCCACGCTCATCAAGGGCAATTCGGACAAGCATTATCGCGTAGCATTGAACTATTCGAACTACGAGATCGATATGCTCGACTCGCAGGCCAAATATATGCGATTGCGCAAGAAGAATGACCTGGAGAAGCAGGCCGACAAGATCAAGGCACCCATGCCCTGCAAGATTGTCAAGGTCTATGTGGAGCCTGGTCAGCAGCTGCAACCGGGCAACATCGTGCTCACCATCGAAGCTATGAAGATGCAGTCGAACATCTCGGTGTCGGAGGCTTGCACCGTGGCCGAAGTGCGTTGCGCCGAGAACGATTCGGTGATGGCCGAGCAGGTGCTCGTGGCATTGAACCTCGATGCGTGATCTTTTTATCCCGAATTATCGAATTTGAGAATTACTTTTCTTTTTAGCAAAGAATCCTTCGTTCTCTTCGGAATAATATCGGGATAAACTCGGGATAATATCGGGATAATAATACTATTGTCCCTTTTACTCCCTTTTTACTCCCCTTTTACTCCCCTTTTACTCCCCTTTTACTCCCCTTTTACTCCTCTTTTACTCCCCTTTTCACTCCCCTTTTACTACCAAAAAGGAAAACAATGGAACATAAGAAACTAAACGTTCGTGAAAGAATAGAAATCCTCCTCGACAAGGGAACCTTCGTTGAGGTCGATAAATACGTGAAGCATCACTGCACCAACTTCGGCATGGAGAACAAGCGTGTGGCCGGCGATGGTGTGGTGTGCGGTTATGGCAAGATTGATGGTCGTCTGGTCTTTGTCTATGCCTTTGACTTTGCCGTGCTGGGTGGTTCACTCAGTGCAGCCAATGCCGCCAAGATTGCCAAGGTGCAGGACGCTGCGCTCCGCAATGGAGCGCCCATCATCGGACTGAACGATTCAGGCGGTGCTCGTATCCAAGAGGGCATCGAATCCCTCTCGGGCTTCGGTGACATCTTCTACCGCAATGTGATGGCTTCGGGCGTCATCCCGCAGATCTCTGCCATCATGGGACCCTGTGCCGGTGGTAGCTGCTATTCGCCAGCACTCACCGACTTCATCCTCATGGTGCGCGACGAGGCACAGATGTTCATCACCGGCCCCAACGTAGTGAAGCAGGTTACGCAGGAAGACTGCGACAAGGAGAGCCTCGGTGGTGCTGATGTCCACAGCACCAAGTCGGGTGTCTGCCAGTTCGTCTGCGAGAGTGACGAGGAATGTCTGATGACCATCCGCGAGCTCATCGGCTTCCTGCCCAACAACAACATGGAGGATGCACCCGCCCTGCCTCAGACCGACGAAGTGACTCGTCAGGTACATGAGCTGGAGGGCGTAGTGCCTGCCGACCCCAACATTCCTTATAATATAAAGGACATCATCGAGCCCGTCTGCGATCACCAGTACTTCTTCGAGATTGCTCCCAACTTTGCCAAGAATCTTGTCATTGGCTTTGGCCGCATGGCAGGTCGCACCGTCGGTTTCATCGCCAATCAGCCTCAAGTGCTGGCTGGTGCCCTCGATATCGACGCATCAGAGAAAGGTGCGCGCTTCGTGCGTTTCTGCGACTGCTTCAACATCCCGATCATTGCCATCGAGGACGTTCCGGGCTTCATGCCGGGCGTGAATCAGGAGCATGGCGGCATCATCCGCCACGGTGCCAAGCTGCTCTACGCCTTTGCCGAAGCCACGGTGCCAAAGATTACCCTCATTACCCGCAAGGCATACGGCGGCGCCTACATCGTGATGAACTGCAAGCAGCTTGGAGCCGATGTCAACCTCGCCTACGAGAGTGCCGAGATTGCCGTGATGGGTGCCAAGGGTGCCGTGTCGATCCTCTATCGCAAAGAGACGCCCGAACAGCAGGCCGAGCGCATCAAGGAGTATGAGGCAAAGTTCAACAACCCCTATTGCGCTGCCGAACTTGGTTTTATCGACGACATCATTGCACCTGCCGACACACGCAAGGCACTTATCCAGGGACTGGAATGTTGTCGCAACAAGAATAAGTCGAACCCACCCAAGAAGCATGGCAACATGCCCGTCTGAACCGCTGAGGAATGACTTTCGAAGAGATTCTTGCCAATCAGGGCAAACTGGTCTATACGAATGTGGGCACGAGTATGATGCCTTTGCTGCGTCAGCATCATGACCTGCTGATCATTGCACCCAAGCCTGAGGGACGTCTCAAGATGTGGGATGTCCCCCTTTATCGTAGGGACAACGGACAGTATGTGATGCACCGTGTGCTTTGGGTGCGCAAGAACGACTACGTGATGTGCGGCGACAACCAGTGGCGACCCGAGACGGGCATTCAGGACCGGCACATCATCGGAATACTTGAGTCGGTAACGCGCGATGGCAAGGAACTTCATGTGCGAGCCACCAAGGAGCATCCCCACGTGCCGATGAAGTACAGGATTTACGTCTTCCTGTGGTGCGCTTTTTTCCCCATCCGTGCGGTGTTGGTGTATTTCCACACCAAATGGATGATTCGTAAATATCGCAAACAAATCAAACAACAGCAATGAAACTGAAATACAATTTCGCCATCCAAGAGGTAACCGATTTCTGGGCTGCCGTGCCTGTGGGCAAGGATGCCCGACGCTATCGCGGCGTGATGAGCCTAAACGAGAGCGCCAAGGACATGATGGAGTTCCTGCGTGAGGACATCACCGAGGAACAGCTCGTCCAGAAGATGCTCGAGACGTATGAAGTGCCCGAAGAGCAGCTGCGTCACGATGTGGCCGAATTGATCCAGAAGCTTCGCGAGGCGGAAGTTTTGGATGAATAAAATAGAGGGATTTTCATTATTCCGTTATTCCGGATTTTCATTATTCCGTTATTCCGGATTTTCGTGATATCGTTATACCGGAATAACGGCATTCCGAAATGCCGAGATTTCAGAACCTCTCTTAACCCTTTTACTCCCCATAAAAGCCTTTTTACTCCCCTTTCCATGTTCACTGGTACCTATCTTTTCGCCAATATCCCCGTCCGCATCTCTTCGATCTACGAAGAGGTGCAGTTGATGTGTGCCGACTATCGTATCGAACTGGAGCCGGAGGTTGAAGTTGCGACGACGCTGGAGGAGATTGCCGAAGAAGACAAACTGAGCGACGAGCAGCGCAAGCTCGAAGGATTGCCTCCGTGCAAATTTCCGAATTCTTATCTTGAGACGCTGACCGTCTATCGCAAGATAGCCGAGGCATTCCTTGAGCACGATGTGCTGCTGATGCATGGGTCGGTCGTGGCGGTGGATGGCGAGGCGTATATGTTCACGGCGCTCAGCGGAACGGGCAAGAGCACGCACGTGCGGCTTTGGCGCAAACTGTTCGGCGAGCGTGCCGTGATGGTGAACGACGACAAGCCACTCGTCGAGATAGGAGGGGATCGAGCCATCGCCTACGGCACACCTTGGGACGGCAAGCACCACTTGAGCAACAACATCGCCGTGCCCTTGAAGGCCATTGTTGTGCTCCGTCGTGGGCTGGAGAACGAGATCCATCCCCTCACGACGCAGGACGCTTTCCCGACGCTCCTGCAACAATCGTTCCGCACCGAAGACCCGATGGTGACCATGCACACCATGCAGCTCTTGGGCAAACTTTCCAAGCAGGTCAGCCTTTACGAACTGCATTGCAACATGGATCCCGAGGCTGCTATGGTTGCCTATAAAGGTATGAACAATGATTAATATCACGAATTAGAGAATTATCGAATTAAGTGAGTTCGAAAGACATCAGCAAACGATAATTCTTAAATTCGATAATTCGTGATAAAAAAGAAAGCGAATTCTTGAACATCGACATAACTCATGCTGAACCAGCTGCGATACTTCTATGAACAAAGCAAAGGATTCAGGCTCAAGTTGCTCTTGAGTCTGACGCTTGGCGTATTGAGTATCGTGTTCGGCCTGCTGTTCATCTATGTCAGCAAATGTATCGTCGATATTGCCACAGGCAAGATGGATGCCGACCTTTGGACGTGGGTGGGAATCCTCGCATTCATGTTGTTCATGCGCTTGGCTTTGCGCGGCCTGAACATCTGGGTGAACGGGCGCGTCAGTCAGGGATTGGTCAACGCCATGCGTAGCCGTCTTTTCGACGATGTGCTCAACAGTCCTTGGCATGGACGCGAAGATCGAAAGTCGGGCGACGTGATGAGCCGTATCGGTGAGGATCTGCGTGTCGTGGTGGAGTGCATCACGCGCGACATCCCCGATGTCTTCCTCGCCACATTCCAACTGTTGGCTGCTTCATGGTTCCTCTTCAGTCTGCAACCGCGTCTGCTCTGGATTGTGCTCGTCATCGTTCCCGTGGCGATTGTGCTTACCAAGATCTACTACAAGACGATGCGTCAGCTCACTCGGCAGATACGTCATGAGGAGGCCGACATCCAAAGCCATATCCAGGAGTCGGTCGAGAACCGTCCGCTCCTGCTCTCGTTGCGTCGCACGGGATTGATGATCGAACGGCTCGTCGAGCGTCAGGATCATCTCTTCGGTACCTTCTCGCGCCGCCTGCGCTTCTCGATCAGCACGCGCCTGCTCATCTCTTCCGGATTTATGGTGGGCTACTACACGGCTTTCGTCTGGTCGGCCTACGGTATCATGATGGGAACGGTGACCTACGGTATGATGACCGCCCTGCTTCAGCTCGTCGGTCAGGTGCAGAGCCCGATACTGAATCTTTCGTCGCTCTTCCCCGCCATTGTGCGTGCCACGACTGCCGGCGAACGCCTGCAGGAACTTGAGAACCCCGTACGCACGCGTAATATATATAAGGAGAAGGACAGCCTTTCGCATAAGGAGCATGAAGGCCTTTCGACTTCGGACGTCATCCTGGGTATGCAGCTCGAAAACGTCTGCTATCGCTATCCCGATGGCGACCATGACGTGCTGCATGACTATTCCTGCACCTTTGCTCCCGCTTCGAGCACTGCCATCATCGGCCCGACAGGTAGCGGCAAGAGCACTTTGGTGCGTATTCTCCTCGGTTTGCTGCAACCCACGAGCGGGACGGTTCGCCTCATCGATACCGCAGGCAATACCCTCCCCTTGGATGCCGACGAGCGTGCCATCGCCTACGTGCCGCAGGGCAACAGCCTCCTGAGCGGCACCATACGCGACAACCTCCAGCTCGGCAAGCTCGATGCCACCGACGACGAGATGCGCGATGCCTTGTCGCGCGCCAGCGCCCTCTTCGTCTATGACCTGCCTCGTGGGCTCGACACGCTGTGCGGTGAGAAGGGGAGCGGACTCTCCGAAGGGCAGGCGCAGCGCATCGCCATCGCGCGTGCATTGCTCCAACCAGGCTCGATACTCGTTCTGGACGAGGCATCTTCCGCCCTCGATCCGAACACCGAACGACAGATTCTTGAGGAGCTGCAGCAGCAGGAACTGCACAAGACGCTAATCTGGGTGACCCATCACATGGTGGTGCGCGACTATATGCAACATTGCATCGTCGTCGATGAGTAGGCATAGCCAAGCCGTGAATTTTCCCGCTTTCTGATATAGAAAATTATTCCATTTTCCCTGTTTTTTTGTGCTAAAGTTAGTTTTTTTTTCTTTTTTCTTAAAAAAGTATTAAAAATATTTGGAAAGGATTGAAATTTGCTTTACCTTTGCACCCGTCTTTGTGAAGTTGTGGCACAGATGTAAAATCCAATTTTCTGCTGACCATTTGCTCCCCATTTGATAACCTGTCGAAAGGTTTATGTTCTTTAATAAATATATTTGCTTATGCGAAAATCTTTACTCTCTTTGGTGGTCCTTGCCATCTCGTTTATTTCTTTCAATGCCTTGAATGCTGAAGGTCAGATGTTCGTTGGCTATTGCGATGGACAGATTGCCACCTCCAGCAATGGTACGGTTACGGGTCAGACAGGTTCGAATGCCACGATTGGCGAACTTATCCGCATCCCCGGTTCCATGATTGCGCCCTTCAAGGGACTTCAGCTGACGGGTGTTCGTGCTGGTCTGCCAGAAGCTTCGTCCTATCCCGAGACTCTTACGGGTTGGATTGCTTTCAGCAAGGACGGCGATCGCATCACCACAGGTACGCTTTCAGCTCCTTCGAATGGATGGAACTTTATTCCCCTTGCATCGGCTTATACGATTACGGGCGAAGAGGAGGAGCTTTGGATCGGTTTCGAGTTTGTCCAAAGCAAGAAACTCAATGTCATCTCTTTCGTCGGCGAAACGAATCCCGACGCCTGCTGGATTAGAAAGAATGACAATTATACTGACTTCTCGTCGCGTAATCTCGGTTCCTTGTCGGTTGAAGGTGCCATCGAGGGTGACAACCTGCCGCAGCACAACCTGTCGATCGTTTCGGCCAGCACACTCTACACGATGACGCAGGTCGGCAATCCTATCAAGATGAAACTGCGTATTGTCAACTCTGCCTTGGTTTCGGCTGAGCGTCCTGTGCTGGATTTCAGTATCAACGGAAACGTGGTCTATAGCTATACTTATCCCGGCACGCTCAACTATCGCGACAAGGCCGACCTGCAGGTCGAAGTTCCTACCGAGACGCTGACCGAAGAAGGAGACGTCAAGGTTGACATTCACCTCAAGTGGGCCGATGGCACCGAGGATGAATTTGAGGCTGACAATAATTTCAGCGTGACCACCACTCTCAGCGAGAAAGTCTTCCTGCGCGTCATGGTGACTGAGGAGGCTACCGGTGCATGGTGCGGCTATTGCGTGCGTGGTCTGGTCGGTATGGCCTATATGCGTGAGAACTATCCCGAAACCTTCATCGGCATCGGTGTCCACAATGGTGACGAATATGTCGTATCGTCCTATGACTATTGGATGGGTCATGATACGGGAATCACCGGCTATCCAAGTGCAGTGGTCAACCGAACGAGGATCATTGACCCCAATAGCGCAGATATGGAATCGTACCTGAAGAATATGTATCCCTTCTGCGAAACCAGCCTGAATCTCGCTGCCCGCCTCGTGGA
The DNA here is from genome assembly GCA_905235375.1 of uncultured Bacteroidales bacterium. Lineage (GTDB taxonomy): Bacteria > Bacteroidota > Bacteroidia > Bacteroidales > UBA3663 > Liminaster. The sequence continues at coordinate 2,202 of CAJOLH010000035.1, read as the reverse complement.
TGAGAGCACAGTGAAGTTCGAGGTAGCGCTTGAGTCGCTCGTCAACAACGACAATGCGCAGTTCGATATGGCCTTCGTCCTGCTTGAGGATAAGCTGCCTATCAATCAGTCGAACTATTATTCGGGAGGCGGCTTGGGTCCCATGGGTGGCTTCGAGAATCTGCCGAGCCATTGCGACATTGAGATTGACGATGTGGCACGTGCCATCTATCCTTCCGTCAAAGGCTCCAGCGATTTCGTTCCTTCCAAGCTTGTTCGCGGCGAAGTCTATAATATCGAGTACGAAGCACAGCTTCCCGCCGTTGCCAATGGCGACAACGTTTGGGCTGCCGTCCTGCTGTTAAACCACGCTTCGGGCGAAATCGTACAGGCTGCCAAGGTTGCCAGCATTCAGGGTCTTACCGGTATTCAGCAGGTACGTTCTGAGGCTGCAACAGGCATTGAGCAGACGTTCGACCTCCAGGGTCGCCCGGTTTCCGAGGGCAATACTGGCCTAATCATTCGCAACGGCCGCATCAGCTTCCAGCGCTGATCGGTCGGGCGGATGCCCTAAATCCTGATACATTTTTTTAACCCTAATTATTAACTAACTTTATGAAGAAATTATTACTTCTTGTAGCTGCTGCAACCGTTGCGTTGGGCGCTACCGCTGCTTCTCCAAAGCTTGCTTCGCAGGCTAAGTCTCATGATGCCATCAAGGAGCTGAAGGCTCAGGGCGTTATCGGTGCTAACTTGAAGGACTTTGTCAAGTTAGATGCTACCGCCGGTGCTCTTCGCGCAAAGGCCGAAGTTACTCCTGAAGGCGAAATCCAGCCTTATGTTTTCTCTGATTACTATTATAGTGCTGTTGCAGTAAGTGCATCAACGAGCGAGGATGGCTCGAAGATCTACTTCAGCAACATGTGGCCTTATGTCTTCAATGATGGTGATGCTTGGGTACAGGGCAATATTTCGACCGATGGAACCAGCGTAACTATCCCAACAGATGTGCCTATTGCTACACTTGTGAGCGAAGATGTTCCCTACAATGTTTATCCCATGGAGATGCTTCTCGATGAGTCTGGTAGAACCATCATTGGTATAGCTGAACTTACTTTCGTGAAGGATGGCGACAATGTATATATCGACGATGATTATGAGGCTCCTCAGCATCTGATCGGCCTCTGCGCTTTGGACGAGAACGGCGAGTTCCTTGGCTATTTCGACTACACCTATGCCATCTCCTATAAGCCATACGATGGTCCTACAGAGGTTGTAGAGCTTCCTGAAGGTGCAGAGCCCGAGGAGTACATCTACAAGAGCTATGCTGCAAGCATGTTTGGCATATATGAGGAAATTTTGACTGGCCAGGTTTACATCGATGGCAATGATGTTTATATGGATCACCTTGCCTGTGGATACGAAGGTTGGGTTAAGGGTACCTTGACCGGTAATAAGGTTTCCTTCCCTGCTCAGTATGTTGGCTTAGGTAGTTACCTCACCTTCGCTGGCTTCTATACTGATGGCACTGAAGATGAGGAGGGTTATCTCTATCTCTATCCTTGCGACTATGAGCTTATTTATGATGCTGAGAACGAAATTTTCACCGCTGTGACCGATGACACCAAGGACTATTATGTAGGTCTGTTCGATCCTGATGGAGGCCTTCAAACTTATTCACTCGAATTTGTGATTGGCAAGCCAGTCAATGCCCCAACTATTCCTTCCGATCCTTACGATCTCGAGCTGAGCTATAGTTCAAGTTATGGACAGTACGTTCTTGACTACGTGATTGATCCTTATGATGTGAATGGTCGCTTCCTCAACACCGAATATCTTGCTTACTACATCTACCTCGATGATGAGATCTACACCCTTACTCCAGACGTATTCCCATTCCTTGAGGAGGAAATCGAGTTGGTTCCTTACACCTTCACTGAGGGTTGGGATATTTACCAGGGTGAAATCTGGGTTGCTGAGGATCTTTTGACCACACTTGGTATTCAGGCTGTTTACACCGTTGATGGCATTGCAAACTACTCGAACGTAGTAAGCATTGACCTTCAGGGCAACGTAACTGTTACACCAGCTCCACAGGGTGGCGTAGGTCTCAACAATGTTGACGTGAAGAAGGTGAGCAGCGTAGAGTTCTACGACGCTCAGGGCCGCAAGCTCGATGCCGCTCAGAAGGGCGTGAACGTTGTTAAGATGGTTGCTGCTGAC
>CAJOLH010000034.1 GCA_905235375.1 uncultured Bacteroidales bacterium | reverse complement strand
AAGTTTTTTCAAAGATCATATGCCAGCCTCCTGTAAAGGGGGCTTGGGCTGTTTCTTCACTACACTCGCTTTATAAGGGTGTGGGAAACTTTAGTAAGTAAGTAAAAAAGGGTTCTGAACGGTTTGTATAAAACACTCAGAACCCTTCAAACCCTTCAGAACCCTTCAAACCCCTCAAACCCCTCAACCCCCTTAAAGGTATGCCTGTGCGGCCAGATTGGCCTCTCGGATTGTATCAACCGAATGCCGGAACTGCTCCATCTCGTCGTCGGTGAGATGCAGGTCGATGATTTCATGCACACCTTCGCCACCAATAATGGCGGGCACGCTGGTGAAGACATTGCTGAAACCATAATGTCCTTCGAGGTATGTGCAAACGGGGATGACACGACATTCGTCGTAAAGGATGGCACGAGCTATTGCTATTGCCGATGAGGCTATACCGTAGTTCGTGAATCCTTTTTTGTTGACCACTTTCGGCCCGGCTACCTGCACCTTCTTGAGGATGCTTTCGTATGTGTGGTCGGCAAAACGGTCGGGATTGTCGGCCTTGATGGTGTTCATCGACTTGCCTCCCACACTGGCAATACTCCAGGGAATGAATTCCGTGGGTCCATGCTCTCCGATGACGTAGGCATTGATGCTGTGCGGATCGACGTTGATGATTTCGCCAAGGATGCACTTGAGACGTGCGGTGTCGAGCGACGTGCCGCTGCCGATGACACGATTGCTGGGCAATCCAGAAATCCGCCAGATGAGTTGGGTGATGGTGTCGAGAGGATTGGTGATGGTAATGATGTAGCCATTGAACCCCGAACGCATGAGTTCCTCGGTGGCAGGGCGTACCATCTTGCAGGCCACCTCGAGGATGGAACTGCGGATGACGTTGCCCTCGGCATCGCGCTTGAGCAAGTTTTGAGGCGTACCAAGGCAGATAATGGCAATATCGGCATCGCCGCAGTCCTTGTATTCGCCAGCGCGGACCTTCATGTTTCTGCCCATATATTCGATGCTGTGACGCAGGTCCATAGCTTCGCCGATAGCCTTTGTCTTGTTGACGTCCACGAGGACAAGGTCATCGCAGATTCCTTGATTTATGAGTCCGTAGCATACGGCCGACCCCACTGCACCTATGCCGATGACAGCGATCTTGTGTCTATGATTGAGTGACATATGATAAGTTGGTATTATGGTTTTTACAATAGTAATGATTGATTGTGTTCTTGGTGCAAATATAACAATAATTTCCGATTTATCCAAACTTCAGCTATCAGGAATTGAAAATATCGGCTGTTTTTGTGCCCAATAGGCAGAATCGCATATCAATTTGCAAACAAATTCTTCATGGAAACCATCTCTCCCTTTTCAAGACCGCTCTACGTGATGGCAAAGCCGGCAGGTGCAGGGTGCAACCTCCGATGCCGCTATTGTTATTACCTTGAGAAGTCGAGGCTCTACCCTGAAACGTCCCATCATCAGATGAGCGACGAGCTGCTTGAGCTCTTCACGCGGCAGTACATCGAGGCACAGACCCAGCCCGAGATCGTCTTCACGTGGCATGGCGGCGAACCTCTGCTGCGGCCTATTGGTTTCTATCGCAAAGCCTTGGCTTATCAACGTGCTTATGCCAAGGGGCGGATTGTGAGCAACAGCATCCAGACCAATGGCACCCTGCTCAACGACGAATGGTGCAGGTTCTTCCACGATAACGGCTGGCTGGTGGGCATCTCCATCGATGGGCCGCAGCAGTACCACGACCAGTATCGCCTTACTGCCGGCAACCGCCCCACTCACAGCGAGGTGATGCGAGGCATCGAACTGCTCCAGAAGCATCAGGTCGAATGGAATGCTATGGCTGTGGTGAATGCTGCCAATGCCGACCATCCGCTCGAATTCTATCAGTTCTTTCGCGAAATTGGTTGCCAATATCTCCAGTTTGCTCCCGTCGTAGAACGCCTTGTCGCCCATCCCGATGGACGCCGGCTTGCTTCAATGACCCTCGGGGATGCCCCCTTGGCTCCTTTCTCTGTCCATCCCGACCAGTGGGGCGATTTCCTCATCGCTGTCTTCGACCAGTGGGTGCGGCATGACGTGGGGCGGGTCTTCGTCGAATATTTCGACTGCACTCTTGCCAATTGGTGCGGAGTGCCCCCCGGCATCTGTGTCTTTGCACGCGATTGCGGCCATGCTGGCGTGATGGAATACAATGGAGACGTCTATTCGTGCGATCATTTCGTTTTTCCCGAATATAAGCTCGGCAACATTCGCCAACAGACGCTCACCGAGATGCTCTATGGGCCAAAACAACAGCAATTCAGCGACATCAAGCACGGCTCCCTGCCCCGGGCGTGCAGGGAATGTCGCTACGAATTTGCCTGCCATGGCGAGTGCCCCAAGAATCGGTTCGAACATGATCGGTACGGCAACCCCGGTCTCAATTACCTGTGCGAAGGCTACTACCGATTCTTCGACCATGTGGCACCCTATATGGACTTCATGCGGGACGAAATACAGCATCAACGACCTCCTGCCAACGTTATGCTTGTGGCCGACGAAATAGAACGCAAAGCTAAAGCCCGTACATCATCGTGATGTGCGGGCTTCGTCTTGCTTTGTTTCAATGTTGGCGAAGAGTCCTCAGAGCTTGTATTCCACAAAGGCCTCGATGGCCTCGTAGCTCGCCAGGCCAAGGGCGTCGTAGCGGTTGGCAGTGTCGCGGTTGCGGTCTTCGGCACGTTGCCAGAAGAGGCGCTCGTCGCCGCCGAGGAACGGGGCGAACTCCATCTGCGACTGGTGCTTCAGAATCGAATTGCGCTTCTCGCGCAGTTCCTCGGGGCTCATTGGCACAGCCATCTCGATATCCTCGATCTCCCATTCGGCCCATGCGCCGCGATACATCCAGATGCGGCAGTCCTTGAGCCACTCGGCATCGGCCTGGCGCTCCAGGTCGATGGCGGCAAGCACGGCATCGGTGCAGATGCGATGGGTGCCGTGCGGGTCGGCAAGGTCGGCGGCGATGAAGATCTGATGAGGCTTGATCTCACGAAGCACGTCGAGGACTATCTGCACATCATCCATCGAAAGCGGACGCTTGATGACGCGCCCCGTCTCGTAGAACGGCAGGTCGAGGAAGTGGATCTTCTGCTTGGGCACGCCGTTGTATTCACAAGCTATGCGCGCCTCGCCGCGACGGATCAGTCCCTTCAGGGTCAGCACATCCTTGTTGTCGGGCTCGTCCTCACCCTTCTCCTTCAGGAACTGCTTCACCTCCTTGTATTTGGCGCGCACCACCTCGTCCTTGCTGTCGGCAAAGAGCTGGTTGAAACCGTTGACAAAGTGCATAAAGCGGCGCACCTCCTCGTCGCCCACGGCAATGTTGCCAGAAGTCTCGTAGCAGATGTGTACATCGTGCTTCTGCTGAACCAAACGACGCACGGTGCCGCCCATCGAAATCACGTCGTCGTCGGGATGCGGTGCAAACACGGCTACACGCTTCGGGTAGGGTGCCGAACGCTCGGGACGCTGGCTGTCGTCAGCATTGGGCTTACCGCCCGGCCATCCGGTGATGGTGTGCTGCAGCTCGTTGAAGATGAAAAGGTTGGCATATTCCGCCTTTTCGAACTTTTCGAGCAGGTCTTTCAGGTTATTCTTCTCGTAGTCGAGTGCAGTGAGCTTGAGCACGGGTTTCCCCACGCGCCCGCTCAGCCAGATGATGGCTCGCTTGATCAGTCGGTCGTTCCACTGGGTCTTCTTGTTGTATGCCCACGGGTAGCGTGCTTCGTCCTCCTCTTCCGGAGTAACCAGCTTGTTGGTCAGATGCAGGTTCAGTTTCATAGTCTTATAAATATAGGTAATCTACTTGCTCTTGATGGCGCAAAGATAATAAAAAATACCAAAAGTAATCCATTCGCCCCCAATTTTTTGTACCTTATCGGCAAAAAACACCGTTTCCGCTATCTGCAATTACCATAGGTGGGATTTTTTATTTCCCAAAATTTGGAGAATCACGAATAATTCCTTATCTTTGCACCCCAAAGCTTGAATCACATTCATAAATCTATATCGACATGAAACGAACAGCTATTCTCGGTGCCTGCCTCCTGGCAGCCGCAAACCTTTGGGCACAACGCCCCATGACCCCTCCTGCTGGAGGAAAGACCATCAGTGATCACTTGATTGGAATCTTTTTCGAAGACATCAGCAACGCTGCCGATGGCGGCCTTTACGCCGAACTGGTGCAGAACGGGGCCTTCGAATACAATGCCGGAGAGCACGCCGGCTGGGGCCCCGGCACGGCCTGGCGATTCATCCGTCCCGGACATTCGGCTGGCAACATCACAACGCTGCAGGCCTACCCGCTGCACGTCAACAATCTGAACTATATGCGCATCCTCATCGAGCGCGTAGGACACTACTATGACTTCAATGGCTGGACGGGTGTTGGCCTCCAGAACGATGGCTTCAACGGCATGAACGTGAAGGCTGGCGCCAAGTACGACTTCTCGGCCTTTATGCGCAACGTGAGCGGCAAGGCCAAGGAAGTGCGCATTGCTCTCGTTGTTCCAGGCCGTGAGCCGAAGCTGCTTGCCGACCAGACCGTAAAGGTCGTAAGCCCCGATTGGAATAAGGTGGAAGCCGTCCTTGTGCCCACAGAAGATTGCCCGAATGCCGTCCTTCAGATCCTTGTGCTCAATGTGGGTGAATTGGACATCGATGCCGTATCGCTGATGCCCGAAGACACCTTCATGGGTCATGGCCTACGCAAGGATCTCGCCGAGACATTGCAGGCGCTCCATCCGCGATTCATGCGTTTCCCCGGCGGCTGCGTGGTGCATGGTGGCGGCGACGGCTTCTGGGACACCTACCGTTGGAAGACCACTCTTGGCCCCAAGCATGAGCGCAAGCAGCTCAAGAACACCTGGAGCTATCACCAGAGCATGGGCCTTGGCTACTTCGAGTATTTCCAGTTCTGCGAGGACATCGGTATGGAGCCGCTTCCCATCCTCCCCTGCGGTGTGAGCTGCCAGGGCGTCAACGGTGGTTGGGGCATGAAGGACCAGGCACAGGACGCTTGTCCGATGGACGAGATGGACGAATGGGTTGACGAAGCCCTCGACCTCATCGAATGGGCCAATGGCGATGTCACCACCAAATGGGGTCGCCTGCGTGCCGAAGCCGGACATCCTGCACCATTCAATCTGAAATATCTGGGCATCGGCAACGAGGAACGCATCTCTCCCGAGTTCATGGAGCGCTTCAAGTACATCTACGACCGTGTTGTGGCTGCTCATCCCGAAATCATCATTGTGGGTACTGCCGGTCCTGGTTCGCACCCTGGCAACCCCGACTATGATAATTCATGGAAGTTTGCCGAAGAGATTGGTCTCCCCATCATCGACGAGCATTACTACGAGCCTACACAGTATTATCTCGACAGCCGCCAGTACGACAACTATCCTCGCGACCGCAAGACCAAGGTCTATTTGGGCGAATATTCGGCTCAGAATCGCGGACGTGACAACCAGCTGCTTGATGCCTTGGCCGAAGCCGTTTATCTGATGCACGTCGAGCGTAACGCCGATGTGGTCGAAATGACTTCCTATGCTCCTCTCTTCGCCAGCAAGGACAACCGCAACTGGACGCCCGACCTCATCTACTTCGACACCGAGCGCGTCTATCCCACGTGCAGCTACTATGTGCAGCAGATGTTCGGCGAATCGGCCGGTCAGTATTACTATGGCGATTGCGTCCGCATCGAGGGTGCCGACAAGCATCAGGAGCAAAGTGTTGTGCTCAACGTGAAGACGCGCGAACTCTTCGTTAAGGTGGGCAATGCCAGCGCCGACAAGAAGGTTGCTACCATCGATCTTTCCCGTTTCAAGGGCATGAAGAAGGTTGCCGAGCGCACAGTTCTTTCGGGAAATCCCGACGATGGGAACACCTTCGGCAAAATTACTGTTACGCCAGTACGCGACGTTATCAACGTGAAGCCTCGCATGACGCTCGACATCGAACCTTATAGCTTCGTGATGCTCAAGATCAAGCTTTGATGCCGCATGAACTGTAGGATAATCTTCACTACGGCTGTCGTCCTCGTTCTGCCGCTTTTGGTCTTTGGCCAAAGCGTCAAGCCGACCGAGGATGATAGCCCGTGGCCAGCTGGAAAGGCTTATCGCCCTACCGATGCCAGCGATGTTACCCAGTATAAAGGGTATCGTCTGGTTTGGCACGACGAATTCGAGGGCAAAGGTCGCCCTGGCAAGGACTGGACTTATGAGACGGGCTTCGTACGAAACGAGGAATTGCAGTACTATCAGCCCGACAATGCCACGGTGCATGATGGCGTGCTCGACATCGAAGGACGTGTCGAACGGGTGATGAACAAGAAATATTATCCTCAGGTCGATAATTGGCGTCATAAGCGTCGCTATGCCGACTATTCGTCGGCCAGTCTCACCACACAGGGCAAGCACGTTTTTCGCTATGGCCGCTTCGAGATTCGTGCCAAGATTCCCACAGCATCGGGTTCTTGGCCTGCCATCTGGCTGCTTGGGAACAAGCACGAGTGGCCCGAATGCGGTGAAATTGACATCATGGAGTACTACATCAAGTATGGTGGTCCCGGCATCTTGGCCAATGCCTGCTGGGGTGGCACGAAGCACTATGACGGGCAATGGGACGAAGGCTATAAGCCCATCAGTCATTTCGAAAAGAAAGACTTGCACTGGACTGAGAAGTTCCATGTGTGGAGGCTCGATTGGACACCGCGATATCTCAAGATCTACGTGGATGGAGAGTTGCTCAACACCATCGAACTTCAGAAGACACGCAATCAAGGATGGCAAGGCAATCGTCAGAATCCGTTCAAGTCGGACGAAAAGGACTTCGGTCTTTATCTGATCCTCAATCTCGCCTTGGGTCGTCTCGGAGGTACTCCTGACAATGCACGTTATCCCATCCACTACTTCGTCGATTATGTGCGCGTCTATCAGCCAGTCAGAGTAGCCTATGAATGTCGGCACATCTTTTAGTCAAGTATTATCTGTTTTTCTCCTTTAAATAATGAAAAGAGGGCTGCGATGCATAATCGCAGCCCTTGTTATAAGGTATAAGGCAATAAATGTTGAGAAAGTATTACTTCTTGGGAGCGAGCTTGTGCGACTGAAGCATGTTGACGGGATCAAGCGCAGCGTCGAGTTCTTCCTTTGTCATCAAGCCCTTTTCAAGCACGATGTCGTAAACCGAACGATTGGTTTCGTTTGCCTCCTTGGCAACCTTGGTGCTGGCCTTGTAGCCGATGATGGGGTTGAGGGCAGTAACGATGCCGATAGAGTTCTTAACCATTTCCTTGCAGTGCTCCTTGTTGACGGTGATGCCGAGGATACACTTTTCGGTGAGGGTGTTGATGGCGTTGGTCAACCAAGTGACGCTCTCGAAGATACACTGGGTGATGACGGGTTCCATCACGTTGAGTTCGAGCTGGCCGGCTTCAGCTGCAAAGGTTACAGCGGTGTCGTTGCCAATCACCTTGAAGCAGGTCTGGTTCACAACCTCAGGAATCACTGGGTTCACCTTGCCAGGCATGATCGAAGAACCGGGAGCCATGGCTGGGAGGTTGATCTCGTGCAGGCCGCAGCGAGGACCGGAAGCCATGAGGCGAAGGTCACTGCAGATCTTCGAAAGCTTCACAGCCAGACGCTTCAAAGCGCCAGAGTAGCTGACGTAAGCACCTGTATCGGGAGTAGCTTCTACGAGGTCGTGAGCAGCGATGAAGCTCTCGCCGGTGAGCTTGCTGAGGTTGGCAGCGCAAAGCTTGGCAAAGCCGGGAGCTGCATTCAGGCCTGTACCGATGGCTGTGCCACCCATGTTGATTTCGTGCAGCAGGTCGATGTTGCGGCCGAGGTTGAGGATCTCTTCCTCAAGGTTAGCTGCGTATGCATTGAACTCCTGTCCGAATGTCATAGGCACGGCATCCTGGATCTGGGTGCGACCCATCTTGATGTCGTTCTGGTACTCGTCAGCCTTATAGCGGAAAGCGGAGATCAAGCCAGTGAGGGCGCCGATCAGGTTCTTGTTCATAAGAATGAAGGCCAGTCGGAACGACGTTGGGTAAGCATCATTGGTCGATTGTCCGCAGTTCACGTGGTCGTTGGGAGAAACGATGGTGTACTCGCCGCCTGCCCAACCAGCCAGTCCAGGCCACCCGCCGCCTGCATTGCCGCCGATGCCACGATCACAGCCATGATGATCATCATCACGTCGATGGGAGCCTTGCCCGGCTGCAGGCCGAAGACATAGACCAGCACGAACACGCCCAGCATACCGAATACGCCCAGGCCGATACCGCCCACCCTGGCTCCGACGAAGATCAAGGCGAGGACGATGGCGAGTTCAATGAAAATCAAAGCTGTTGCCATAGTTCAAAAGTGGAATGATTTCGGTTTTAAATTGTATGTAAATGTGTGTTTCGTGATGCAAAGATAAATACAAAAACATCCAAATGTATTCATAAAGCTGTTAAAAGATGTGAAAACAGCCGAAGAACATATAATCACGACTCCAAAATCAGCGTTTTTCAGAAAAACTGTGTAAAAATGTCAAATCGCGTCAATGGTCGCTTCGCTCAAAATTGGTCACGACTATTTTGAACCAAAACGCAAGGCACGCGCCCTCGAACTCTTCAAACCCTTTGAACTTCTTGAACCTTTTGAACCCTTCGAACCTCTCGAACCTTTCCCCCTTTCCTCAGGCAGCACCCGCTGCCGAATCTCAGCAAGCCTGTTCATCGCAGCACGCCCGGCCTCCTCGCCGCGAGCTATCAGCTGGCGCGTATCGTCTTCCGAGAAGCTTGCGCCATTGAAGCCCTCCACGTCGGGGTGGATCAGCACGTCGGCATCCCGACGGTTCACCTGGTACTTGTCGAGGTCGGGGCGCACCAGTTTCCATTCCAGTATCGATGCCAGGCCGCGCGTGTGCATCTCGCCGCGCGACTGCTGCGTGGCGCGCCTGGCATCCATCAGGTCGATGGCAATCACGTAGTCGGCACCCATGCGCCGCGCCACATCGACGGGCAGGTTGTTCAGCAGGCCGCCATCCACTAGCAGCATCGAGTCCTGCTCCACCGTCGTGAATGCCAGGGGCACCGACATGCTGGCACGGATGGCCCCGGCCACGTTGCCGCTGTCGAGCACCACTTCGCTGAACTCCCTCACGTCCACCGCCACGCAGCGCAGCGGGATGGGCAGCGAGTCGAAGGGGCAGCATCGCCCGCCCAGCAGCGAGTCGAGCTTCTGGGTGAAGCGTTCGCCGCGCATCATGCCCGGCACGCCCTTCACCCTGCTCCATGGCTTCAGGCGCGGCATCGCCACGTCGCTGAGCAGGTAGATCCAGTCCTGCGCACGGTAGATCGAGTCGAGCTCTGCCGCCGTGTAGCCCACAGCATAAAGCCCCGTGATGATGGCTCCTGCCGATGTGCCCACCACCATGTCGATGGGCACGCCCGAAGCCTCCACGGCCTTCAGTGCCCCGATGGCAGCTGCACCCTTGGCACCGCCGCCACCCACCACCAAAGCCACACGCGGACGCTCAGCCTGCGCAACCTGGCCAATCAGCAGTGCTAACATCAGCACTTGCAAAATCCTGTTCATTGTTCGATTTTTGTCATTCAGTGCGCAAAGATACGCATTTTTCTCCATTTCCCGCGCATCTCTTCACTATTTTAACCGATTTTTTTCATCATTCCTCCCTCTGCAACCCGATCTCGCGGATTTTGCCCTCCAGCTCGTCGCGACTGCCGGCGGCGCGTGACTTCAGGCGCGCGCGATAATTATATATGGTATTGGGGGTGAGGTGAAGGAATGCGGCGATGCGTGCAGAGTCGTCGATGCCGAGGCGGATGAGGGCGGCCATGCGCATGTCGGTGGTGAGTTCGCTGTCGGGACCTAACTGCTGATGGAACTCCGGACGGAGCAGGGTGTTGAACTCTTCGACGAAGTTGGGGTATAGGCGCAGGAAGGCGGCATCGAAGTTGGCAAAGAGTTCGCGCGTCTCGGTCTCGCGCAGTTCCTCGCTGCTGGTCATTCGCTGGAGTTCCTTCAGCTGGTTGGCCTTGAGGCGGCGATTGACTTTCAGACGATAAGCGTCGAGCTTGTCTATGTATCGCGAACAAAGGTCGAGGAACCGGCCGATATATTCGTCCTTGACGCGGTTGGAGTCGTGCAGTTGCGCATTGACCTGCATCATCTGCTGGTTAGAGCCGTTGAGTTGGGCGTTGAGGTGATTGAGCTTGCTATTGATTCGGCGCAGTTCGTTCCGGGTAGCCGCAAGCATCTGGTTGCGCTTGTAAAGGAAGAGGAACGAAGCTGCCAGCAGTATTGCCAACAGGCTCACGGCTCCCAGTAGTATAGTGAGCAAGCGGTTGTTTCTGCTCAGCTTTTCGCGGTAATTATTGTTGATGGTTGTGATTACGGGAGACACCTGCCACGAACGCGTGTGGCCGCCAAACAGTGTCGTGCATTTCCAGGAATATTCGATATATCGATTCGAGCGTTCCAGGTCGCCGTCCTTCGACGTGAGGTCGGCCAGTGTCCAAAGCGAAGCCTGGTTGGTCACCGCATTTCGGCAGTCGCTGACAGCCGATAAGGCCAGCCAGTAGCGTCTCCCCAGCTCGTCGCCAAGCAAGCGGCAGCATTCCGAACGGAAATAAGACATGATGGCATGTTCGTGGCTGGCGGGCTCTACCATTGCCGACCATTGCTGGCATTTTGCTTCGGCACGTTCGGCCTGCCCCAAACTTAGCAGTGACAGCAGCAGACGTTCGTAGTAGAATGTCGAGGTGGTATCGGCCACTTCGAAAAACATGTCGCGATACTGGTCGGATAGGCTGTAATAATATTGGCTCATCGTCTCATCGTCGCTATAACGCCCCAGTTCGCCGTAAGCATGTGTGCAGGCATAGTAGAAATACCCGACGGCAGGCTCTTCAAGTTCGTCTTCGTGCACTTCCGACAGCCAATGGGTGGCTTCTGAATAGTATCCGCTCAGCGAATTCTGATAGGCCAGGAAGCTCAAGGCGATGGCTTCGCGTGTTGCATCGTTCATCTGTCGCGACAAATCCAGGCACCCTGCCAAAGCGCTTTTAGCCTTCTGGTCGTCGTACGGACTGTACTCTTCGTAGAGTTGAAATGTCAGTTCATACTGCGACTCGAGTGTCCTGCACTTCTTGATTTGTTCGCGTAGCGAAGAGAGATGCTGTTCCTTCTTTACGACATATTCATCGGCGCGAGCAATCTCCCTGTCCAGAACGTTGTAGATTGAATCCAGTTCGTAGGCGCGGGTGCTCGTTGTTAGGACGAGCAGCCAGCAAATGGCAATAGGTTTCGGCATCTTCATGTCGGTAGGCATTTTGGGGTTGGTTGCTACGCAAAGATAGGGATCGGAGCGATAGCCTCCAAACTTTTCGTATGGTTTTTGCCCGATGGAGGTTCAGATTGCGCACATTTTACTATGTTTTGTTGCGCAGAATTGACAAAAACGACATGATAAAGAACCCAATTTGGCTTAAAAGGCATTCAATAAAATAATTTATAATCCACTTTGAATTACCAATAATTTATTCTTATTCCATTAATAAACAATTTATTGTACGAATTTACCCCATAAATTTATCCACTTTACTGCCTTTGTTGGTGTGCAAATGTCAAAAAAATGCCGTATCTTTGCAGCGCAAACCAGCTTTATTAGCATGTTTCCTCCATCGCGTGTACATTATTATATACATCAATAACTAAAATCTAACAATTATGAAGAAAATTTTTACGCTTCTAATGTCTGCCTTTGCTTTCGTTGGTATGGCAAACGCACAGGACACCTACATCGTGACAGGTGACTACAATGGTTGGAGTCTCACCGAGAACTGCATTACCTTCGCAGAGTCGGATGGCGGCTACGCGGCTACTGCGGCTGAGTTTACTACTGGAACCTGGGGATTCAAGATCATCAAGAATCCTGCGGTAGATGGCTGGACCTATCAGTATGGCATTGGCGAGCCCATTGCCACAGGTACGGACTACACCCTCAAGTGGATTGAGGATGGCAATGGCAACAACATCTATATCGGAGCAGAGAACAACAACGTGACACTCCACAACGTAAAGTTCGAGTTCTATCCTGGTTCTGACAACACGCTCGACTATTTCCGTATCACGGCTGATGAGGATATCCCCGTGGGTGAGCCTGTCGAAAAGGTCGATGAATACATGATGGTAGGCACTTGGCAGGGATGGAGCTTCGAGAACAATCCGCTTAAGTTCGAGTCGCAGGGTGAAGGTGTCTATACCGCTTCCATTGATGAGATTTATGGCGATTGGAAGATTGTGAAGAACAATTCCTGGACCGATGCCTTGGGTGGCGGAGGCATGGATATGCAGCCAGGTAACACCTACAATCTTTATAAGAATGGTGACAACACAGGTTTTGCATCAGGTGTAGTTCTGAGGAATGGCAAGTTCACCCTCACCATCCTCGAGGATGGCAACGCTACCATTTTTGTTGAAGGCAGCACTGTTGTTGAACATTCTTATGGTCTCGTAGGTTCGTTCCAGGGATGGAACACGGGCTCTGCCGCATTCCTCGAACAGCAAAGCGACGGCAGCTGGACCACCGACATCGAATCGTTCCCTGGCGGTCAGCAGTTCAAGGTTTCGATCGACAAGACATGGGAGTGCTTCCTCGCACAGGATGGTCTCACCCAGCTCAGCTTTGGCAGTGCCTACACTTGCGCTCGTGGAAACAACGACAACAACTTCACCATCGGTGAGGAAGGCAACAACTACAACGTGCATGTTGTCCTCGTGGTCGCTGGTGACGAGCAGAGTGCCGAGCTAACCATCACCGACAAGACTTCGGGTATTACCCTGCTGCAGACAAGTGTAGCCCGTGGCTCTGTTTATGACTTGATGGGTCGTAAACTGCAGTCACGTCAGACGGGTCTGAACGTGATTGACGGCAAGGTTGTTTTGATCAAATAAAACATTATCAATAAAATGAAGCACAGGACATCGGTGGCCCGACGCGTCCTAACGACGCTCGTGGCCATGATGTTCGCCGTGGCTCTCTCAGCACAAAATCTTACAGTGAATGGTGTTGTGACCGATTCGCACGACGAGTCGGTTATAGGGGCCTCTGTCTTTGAAGTTGGTACACGCAATGGTACTGTGACTGATATTGACGGAAAGTTCACACTCACTGTCTCCAAAGGAGCCACGCTGCGAATATCGTACATCGGCTACACCACTCAGGAGGTGAAAGCCCAGACAAACATGAAGGTGGTGCTCGAAGAAGAGCGCACCGACTTGAATGAGGTGGTGGTGATCGGTTATGGATCGGTAAGGCGCAAGGATGTGACCACAGCCGTTTCGACCGTCTCGACCAAGGACCTCGAAACACGCCCCATCGTGAGTGCCGTCTCTGGTATGCAGGGCAAGGCTGCAGGCTTGCAGATTACGCAGGCCAACGGCCAGCCCGGTTCGTCGCCCACCATTCGTGTGCGCGGTACCACGTCGCTCAACGGTTCGAACAACCCGCTCTACGTGGTCGATGGAGTGCCGCTTACCGACATCGATTATCTGAGCGCGGACGACATCGAGAGCATCCAGGTGCTCAAGGATGCATCCTCTGCAGCCATCTACGGTTCGCGTGCAGCCAATGGCGTCATCATCATCAGCACCAAGCAGGGCAAGGAAGGCGTCGCCAAGGTGAGCTTCAACGGACATGTGGGCATGAACACCGTGCGCAACAACCAGACTCCGCTCAATGCCCAGCAGTACAAGGAATTGCAGGACGAGATTGGCTTAGTGAAACTGCCCGCCAACCTCGTGGATCGCACCGACTGGCAGGATGAGGTCTATCGCACTGGCCTCACCCAGGACTACCAGCTTTCGGTGACCAATGGCAACGAAAAGCTTCGCTACTACCTCTCGGGTGGTTATACGGGAGAGAATGGTGTGCTCAAGAAGAGTGACTTCAGTCGTTACAATGTGCGTGCCACCATCGACAACGACATCAGCAAGTGGCTCACCGTCAGCGCCAGCATGGCTTATAGCGACTATACGTTCAAGGGAACGGGCATCATTTCGGGAACAGGTTCGAATCGAGGCGGTGTGATCACCTCAATCATCAACACGCCCACTTACGCCCCCGTTTGGGACCCCAAAGACCCAGGCCAATACTATAACAACTTCTATGGAGTCAACATCACTTCGCCTGCCGAAAACCTTTCGCGCACCGAGGACAACAAGACTTCGTGGAACAAGTTCCTTGGCACAGGCAAAGCCGTCATCACGCTGCTTCCCGAAAGCCTGACCTTCACCAGCCAGTTCAATTTCGACCGCACACAGGGTACCACGACGAACTTCCTTGACCCGATCAAGACAGGCGATGGACGAAACAACTATGGTACGGGCTACGACTCGCGTTCCATCAATACCGTGATGGTTTGGGACAATGTGCTCAACTACAAGCGCAAGTTTGGCATCCACAGCCTCGACCTGATGGCAGGCTCCTCGTGGACAGGTTCGAAATACAGCAACAACTGGATCAATGGTTCCAACTATGCCGATGCCGACATCAAGACGCTGAATGGTGCCAACAAGATCAGCTGGACAGGTACAGGCTCGTCGGCATCCGACTGGGCCATCCTTTCCTACTTCGGCCGCTTGAGCTACAACCTCAAGGACACCTATCTGCTGACAGCCAACTTCCGTGCCGACGGTTCGTCGAAGCTTGCTCCAGGTCATCGTTGGGGTTACTTCCCTTCTTTCTCGGCAGCCTGGCGTATCTCGCAGGAGTCGTTCCTGAAGGATATCGACTGGCTTGATGACCTCAAGATTCGTGGTGGCTGGGGACAGACCGGTAACCAGAGCGGACTGGGCGACTACTCTTACCTCGCTGCATATAACATCAACCGCATCCAGTGGTTTGGTGAGGGTCACGATGCCAATGCCGTACCTACCCGTTCGCAATCGACCTTGAGCAACCCCGAGTTGACGTGGGAGACCACCACTCAGACCGACATCGGTCTCGACCTGACTGTGCTCCGCAGTCGCTTGACCTTCGTAGTAGATTATTACTACAAGAAGACTTCCGACATGCTTATGACCGTCACTCTGCCTGCTGGTTCGGCTGCTGCTACCAGCCTCACCTACAATGGCGGTGACATCGAAAACAAGGGTTGGGAGTTCAGCGTCAGCTCAAAGAACTTCACAGGCAATTTCCAGTGGGATACCGATTTCAACATCAGCTTCAACCGCAACAAGCTGACCCGTCTGATGCTGACACAGGTTTATTACAACGCCATGACCACCGATTACGTCAACGAATACGTAGTGCGCAATACGCCTGGCAAGCCCCTCGGCAGCTTCTGGGGTTATATTGCAGATGGTGTCGATCCTGAGACAGGTGAACTCAACTACCGTGACGTGAACGGCGACGGCATCGTCAGTGCTTCCGACCGTACCTATATCGGCGATCCGAATCCCGACTTCACCTACGGCATGACCAACACGTTCCGTTGGAAAGGCGTGACGCTGAGCATCCTCCTGCAGGGAACCTACGGAAACGATGTGTATAACGTGAGCAAAATGGAGACCCAAGGCATGTACGACGGCAAGAACCAGACCACCGATGTACTCGACCGCTGGCAGGTGCCTGGTCAGATTACCGACGTACCCAAGGCCGGGTTCGACCTGCGTAACTCCACCTATTTCCTCGAAGATGGCTCCTACCTCCGTGTGAAGGACATCTCGTTGAGCTACGATGTGCCTCGCAAGGTGCTCAAGCCTTTGCACCTGACCCGACTGATGCCTTACGTGAGTGCCACCAACCTCCTGACCATCACCAGCTATTCGGGCATGGATCCAGAGGTTAACCAGTATGGCAACAGTGGTGCCGTACAGGGCATCGACTGGGGAACCTATCCGATGTGCCGCTCGTATGTCATTGGTTTGAAAGTTGAATTCTAAAATAGCGTAATCATTATGAAGACAAATATCAAAATGGTTCTGAGTGGTGCTATGGCGCTATTGTTAACAGCCTGCTCGCTCGATTATGAACCTATCTCAACCCCAACAGAGCTCACCGAAGGCACACAAACCGAAGAGAGCACTGCCGTCCTGAAGGACAAGCAGGCTGCCGAAGACCAACTGACCAACCTCTATGAGTTGTTCCGCAACCGTGTGGAGCACTGGTTTGTCGATAAGCTTCTGCTCGCCGAGTCACATTCCGACAATGCCTACGCAGGTACTACGGGCGCCGAAGTGGAGCCTTACGAGTCGAATGCCATCGATGCCAGCAATTCGGTATTGAGCCGCGATTGGACCCGTTTCCTTGAGGACATCGCACAGTCGAACGTCCTGATCAATGGTGTGGACCAGTTGCTCGAGAATGGACAGGTCACTCAAAGCGAATACAACCTGCTGAAGGCACAGGGATGCATCTTCCGTGCCATCGTGATGTTTGATATGGCTCGCGAATGGGGTTCTTTCCCCATCATCACTTCCATCGCAAAGACCATCACTGCTGACAATGTGGAAGAGGTTTATCCCACCTACTTCCCGCCCAAGAACACTCCCGAGGAGTCGTATGCACAAATCATTGCTGACCTCGAATTTGGTGCACAGTATGCGCCGGAATTCTCTGTAGGTGATCGTACCATCATGACCAGGACTGTGGCCCAGGCTTACCTCGCCAAGGTCTATGCCGAACGCACTCCGCAGAGCTATTCGAAGGTCATCGAATATGCTGACAAGGTGATTGGCACCCCAGGACTTTCTCTCGAACCCAACTACGAGACGCTGTGGGGTTTCGACAATGGTGACTGTGTGAAGCGCAACACGTCGGAGGGTATTCTCGAACTGCATTGGAATGTGGGCGCAGGCACCTGGGCATCGTGGATGTTCGGACGTTGCCTTGAGAACCCCGACTACTATTTCACCTGGGCAAAGTGGGTGACTCCCTCGCGCGACCTTGTCAGTGACTTCGAGCGCGAAGGCGACCAGATCCGTCTCGACCAGACTGTTCACTTCGAGTCGTGCACGTGGAGCAATTACTATCCTGCTTCCAACTATGCGTTCATGTATAAGTTGCGTTCGGGCTACAACAACATCTACAAGTGCCGCCTTGCCGACATCATCCTCATCGAGGCCGAAGCCTACACCTATACGGGCAACCTCGCAAAGGCTGCCGAGCTGGTCAACCAGATTCGTGCCCGCGTTGGCCTTGCTCCGCTCGCCAGCGACAAGACTTCCAGTCAGGATGCCATGATTCGTGCGGTGATGCATGAACGCCGACTTGAGCTTGCCATGGAAGGCGAGCGATGGTACGACCTCTGCCGCAATGGGTTGGTCGAGGAGGTGATGAATGCCGTCTATGCCCGCGACAACGGACGCCTGGCGCAGAAGAAGACCTTCGACGCCAATTCGTACCTGCTGCCTATCCCGCAGACTGCTCTCGACCAGAATGCTAACTTAGTACAGAACCCAGGTTATTAATTAACAATTAATAATTAACAATTAAATTTTCGCTGTTGAAAATTGATAATTGATTGTTAGGTTAATTTCAGTAAGATATACTTATGAACAGAATGATAAACATGATCAGCATACTTCTTGCTGCCTGCCTCGCTGCCTGCAGCAACAATTCCGATACGGAGCTCGATGATATGACCGAGCCATACCCAACGGGCAAGCCCACGTCGGGCAAGGCAGTGGTCTTCACCACGACGTCCGACGGTGCATACAGTCTCTACGAAGAGATTGCCGATGTGGTGAGCGGACAAAGCCTCTCACCCCTCACCCTCCAGCTCGACCCAAGCCAGCGACAGCAGTCGATCGACGGCTTCGGCTATGGCATCACCTATTCTTCGTGCTACAACCTGCTGAAGATGACTCCCGAGGATCGCAACGACCTGCTGACGCGCACCTTCTCGACCACTTCGGGCTACGGCGTGAGCTATTGCCGCATCTCGATCGGCTGCAACGACTTCTCGAGCACCGAGTATTCGCTGTGCGACGTGGAGGGTCTCGAACATTTCGCCCTCTTCAACGACGAGACGAACTACGTGATCCCCATCCTCAAGGAGATCCTTGCCATCAATCCTGACCTCAAGATCATTGGCAGTCCCTGGACTCCCCCCAAGTGGATGAAGGTCGATAACCTGGTGAACATGCGTCCCTACGACTCGTGGACCGATGGTCACCTCAGCCCCTTGCACTACGACACCTACGCCGACTATTTCGTCAAGTTCATCCAAGCTTTCCAGGGCGAAGGCATCCGCATCCATGCAGTGACACCCCAGAACGAGCCCTTGAACCATGCCAACTGCGCCTCGTGCTACATGCCTTGGGACGAAGAGGCCCAGCTGGTTAAGAGCATGGCGCGTGCCTTCAAGCGTGCAGGTCTGCAGACGCAGATCTACGTGTTCGACCACAACTACAACTACGACAACGTGGGCGATCAGGACGACTATCCGGTGAAGATCTACAACACCTTGGGCGAGGATTACGAAGGCTCGGAACTGGTGGCAGGTGCAGCCTATCATGACTACGGCGGCACAAGCGACGAGCTCGTCGATATCTATCAGAAGGCACCCCAGAAGGCGCTGATCTTCTCCGAAAGCTCGATCGGCACGTGGAACGACGGTCGCAACCTCGCCACCCGCTTGATAGCCGACATGAAGAATGTGGCCTTGGGTACGGTGAACCGTATGTGCCGGGCTGTGATCGTGTGGAACTTCATGCTCGACACCAACATGGGCCCGAACCTCGACGGCGGTTGCCAGACGTGCTTCGGTGCCATCGACATCGATCCGTCGAACTACCGCACCTACACCCGCAACTCGCACTACTACATCATTGCCCACATGAGCGTGGCTGCCGCAACGGGTGCCGTTCGACTGGGCACAAGCCGCAACATCGCCAGCCAGAACATCATCAGCGCCTGCTTCCTCAATCCCGATGGAACCTACGGCGCCGTGATCCTCAACACGGGCGATGAGGACAAGACCATCAATGTGGGCGATGGCAGCAGCTACGTGCGCGTCAATGTCCCTGCGGGTGGCGTTACGTCGGTGAAGTGGAACAAGTGAATGGCGGGTCGATAATTTTCCTTTAACACGAATTATCGCGAATTATCATAAATTATCATGATGTGTCTATATATGGACCAAAAAATTCATGTGAATTCATGATAATTCGTGATAAGAAAAAAAGACGCATATAATTATCGTTGATTTTTGTTACATCTTATGAAATACCTATTCCATTCTTCCACGGCGGCCTTGGCAACTATGTTGGCCATGGCAACCATCCTGACCACCGCCAGTTGCGACGATGACGACGACAATGCCGCAGGTCAGCCCGTCCTGATGGTGAGCGACCTTGCACCGTCGGCTCATTATGGCGACAGCATCTTCCTGTCGGTGGCATGTTCGGATGCCGAGGGCGTTGGCCTCTCCACGTTGAAGGCTTATCTCGAATACAGTGGCCAGCAGGTTTCGGCGCAGACCATCCGCACCCGCACCGACGGCACCTATGGCGTGAGGCTTTATGCCCCGCTCTACAAGGCCGTGCCCGACGGTGCCGCACAGGTTCGCCTCGTGCTGCAGAACATCCGGCTGTCTAAGACCGAGCAGGTGATCGACCTGCAGCTTGCCCGCCCCCATTACGAATACTTGACGTTTGTTCCCTCGGTAGGAAGCCCTGTTACCCTTTTGCCCGATGCTGCCAACCCCTATCTCTTCGCAGGCAGCTACACAAGTTCCAACCGCTCGTTCAAGGGCTACTTCGTGGCCCCGAAGGACGGTGCCAACGGCACGGAGATCACCTTCGGGCAGGGCAACGACGACATCAGCGAGGGCACGACCGACGTCATAACCTTCAATGGCAACAAGGGTGCAAACAACGTCTCCTTCAATGTGCTGACCTACGCCTACGGCCCCACCGAATCGGATCCCAACGCTTCGACCGAAATCGTGCTGACCAAGACCGACAACGTCTATCAGGGCGAACTCGTGCAGGGACATCAGTATGAGTTTGCAGGCGAGTCGATCATGAATTCGAGCCGCTGGTTCTACGACCGCGACTGGTTCGTGAAGAACGCCGACGGCACGTTCACTTTCTTGGGCATCACCGGCACCTACAACATCACCGCCGACTTCAGCAACCTGGCATTCCGCATCTGGGTGATGGACGGCACGTCGAGCGGCCGGCTCAATGCCGACGGCACAGGCGCCATCTGGATCATCGGCAACAATGGCGTGGGCAAGCCTAACTATAAGGCTTCAAACGTGCAGAGCTGGTGGACGGGCGAGGACTACGACTACTGTCTGACCCCCATCGGCGAGAAGGTGCACCGCATCAGCCTTACCGTTGGCCAGCAGCTCAATAGTGCCGACATCAACTTCAAGTTCTTCGGACAGGCAGCCTGGGGCACTGAGTTCAAGGGGTCGGCTTCGGATTACCACCTTTCGACCACGAGCGACACGTTCGGCATCGGCGATGGCAACGGGCACGATGACGGCAACCTCTATCTGCTGCCCGATGCGACGCTCACCGATGACGACACCTACGTCTTCACCATCGACCTGACGGGCGGTTGCGCTGACGGTGTGCTGACCATCACCCGTGAGTAGGCTCTGCCGCCCGACGGACTAAAAAAACTGACGCTTCGAGAGGAGACTTATTGTTCCTTTCGAAGCGTCAGTACGTTGATTTCGGGCCATGCACCGAGGCGGAAGGCGAGCATACCGCCAAGGCCGGTGGAGACGAAGAGCTGCTGCGAGCCCTGGCGGTAGAGACCGCCCCATTCGGGAAAGACCAGCTGTGAGGGCGAGAAGCTGCCGATGCGGAAATGGGCTGCATGGGTGTGGCCCGCGAGGGTGAGCTGGATGCTGGTGGTGTCGGTCACCCCGTGCCGCCAGTGGTAGGGATCGTGGGAGAGCAGGAGCTTGAAGCAACTGTCGGGCACGCCCTCGATGGCATGGGGCAGGTCGGCTCGCTGCACGCGGCTCGACTTGCCCTGATTTTCGACTCCGATGACGGCTATTCGGTCATCGCCTCGACGCAGCAGGCGGTGCTCGTTGAGCAGCAGGTCCCAACCCATCTGCCGCTGGTGCTCCTTGAGGAGCTGCAGGTCCTGCCCGACGGCAAGCGAATCGGCGCGGAAGGGGGCGTAGATGCCGTAGTCGTGGTTGCCGAGCACCGACATCACACCGTAGGGTGCGTGGAACTGCGAGAGGATGTCCATGAAGGGCAGCAGCTCCTGGCTCTGTCGTGACACGAGGTCGCCCGTGAAGACGATGAGGTCGGGACGTGCAGCGTTCACGCTATCGACCAGCGAGCGCATGAAGCCCTCCTGCCCTCGGAACATCTCAAGGTGCGCGTCGCTCAGCTGCACGATGCGGAAGCCGTCGAACGCTGCAGGCAGGTCGGGCACTGTGATGACCTGCTGCTTCACCACGAGGTGACGCCAGCCCCATACGATCCCATACAGGCTGGCTGCCGAAACTCCGAAGGCCACAGCGAGGCCTATCGCGCCAAGCGCTGAAGCCGCACTGCTGACGACCTTGCCCGCCCCCCAGAAGCAGAGCAGGAGCAGCTGGGGCAGAATGATGCAGAGCAGCACTGTGAAGATGGTGCGGAAGAGCAGCGTGTTCATTCCCCGAATGGTCAGGATGATGATAGCCATCAGCAGCATGGTGACAGGCAGGAAATGCAGCACCTGCCATCCCATAGCGAACTGGCGAAGATGGGCTTGCCAGATGTGCAGGTTGGCCCAGATGGCCACAAATAGGATGACGAAGAACGATATTAGCTGAAGCATGGGATGAGTGGTGAGTATTGAGTGTTGAGTATTGAGAGTGAGGTGAGTGTTGTGGTTTGCTCAAAGCCAGGAGAAAATCCGGGCGATAATCCTTTTCTTCCTTGTAAATCTTTCGGCATACACGTCGCCGAATGTTCGCCAGTCTTCGCCCGTGAGCTTGCATTTCAGATACGCGTAGCGGAGGATTCCTAACTTCAGGATGTGCGCGTTGGGGATAAACGCGTTGAATCCCTTCGTCTGCTCGTCGATGTACTTTTCCTGCGAAGGGGTTATCTTTATCTGATTGAAGGAATAGAACGAATAGGCGAGTCGAAGGCCATACAGGTCGTAGATGCCTTCGATGTCGTGATACTTCTCCCGTATCAGTTTTTGCACATGATGAATGATGTCACAATAGACGAAAATGGTTTCGTCAGACGTCTCGTGCCCGAAACGTGAAGTCATGATGGAACCTTCGCGCACATTGTAGAAATAGGTCACCTCCGACGAGAGGACAATCACCTTTGCCAGCGCACGCAGATGGAAGTCGAAAACCGAATCTTCCATGATGGTGTGTGTGGTTCTGATGTTGTTCTTGCGAAGGAAATCCATTCGGTAGAGTTTGTTCCAGACCTCGATATTCATGAAGATGTCATGAATGAACAAATGGACGCCCGCAGCATCCTTGCGAATGACGTGGTCGATGAGGTTGTAACGGGGTGATGGGAACTCGTTTTCAATCTGGTCGGAGGAACCGACCACGAAGTCAGCCTGGTTCTTTTCGGCCAAGGTATGCAGGTGGTTCAGGCAGTTGGGTGCCATCAGGTCGTCCGAATCGAGGAAAAAGAAATACTTGCCTCGGGCTTCCGCGAGGGCCACGTTTCGTGCTGCTCCAGGTCCCATATTCCTTTCCATCCTCAGGATTCTGATGCAGTGTCCCCTGGAATGTGAGGCCATCAGGTGCTTCACGATGTCGATGCTCCTGTCGGTGCCGCAATCGTCGAGCACCAGAATCTCGAAAGGAAGGGCAAAGTTCTGGTTCAAGGCCGAAAGCATCGACCTTTCGATGTAGTTCTCTACATTATAAACGGGTATCGCGATGCTGACTTCCGGCGTTTCGTTGTCATTGGGATCCGTCGTCGTCGGTGGGCTGAACAAGGGGGCTGGAGTCGCACCGATAGCCGAACTGTGGGATTTGAAAGCCTTGTTGGCAAAACTTCGGATGCTGAGGTATGCCTTGTAGAGCGAAGGATGCCTGCGCCACATTCCGATGATGTTGATGCCATGATAGGTCATGGCTTTTTCGAGCGATGGATAGATTTCGGGGATATTTTCGGCCACATACGTGTCGAGGTCCTGCACAATCGATTCATCGACCGAACCAATGGAACGGATGAAGATGTGGCGGTAGGTGGCTTCGGTGCGGCATTTCAGACGGTACAGGAGGAAGGCACTTGCCTCGGGGCTCACCTTGTCCTTCTCGTTTTTGTAGAACTCCGCCATCCTTTTCAGTCCGATGATCTCTTCGTTGGCATGGCATACCCACACGTTGATATCGACGGTCTGCCCGGCACGCCCCAGTCGATAGATGTAGAGGATGTGGGGGAAATGCGTGATGGTCTTCACGCCGACGATGGGCATGAAGATCCATTCCTGATCGGTGTAGGAGATGCCTTCGCTTTGCCGGTAACTTATGTCACGAAGTACTGAGGTCCGATAGGCCACGGCATGCATCGTGAGGGGTACATCGACGGAGAAATTCAGTTGGTCGATGCCGAAGGTGTCCGATGCAGGTAGCTTGTACTCAAAGTCCTCCACCTGCCCTGTTACCATGTTCCACCCTGCATAGTCGCTGATGACCATGTCGGCATCGTGCTTCAAAAGATGATCGAGGAATAGGCACAGATGCGCAGTCTTGAACTTGTCGTCGGCATCGAGTGTCTTGATGTATTTGCCCCTTGCTTCGTCAATGCCGCGATTGACGCACGAGCCGTAGTTGCCGTTCGTCTTGACGATGACGCGGAAGGTGTCGGGGTAGAGGTTGGCAAATTCCTGTCCTATCTGTGCCGAGCGGTCGCTGCCGCCATCGATGACGATGAGCACTTCGAGCAGGTCCATGTATTCCTTTCCTACAATGAGTGTGCTGAGACATTCCGAAAGGAACGCCTCCATGTTGTAGGTGGGAATGACAAGGGTGAGAAGTTTGCAGGTGGGCATGAC
The DNA here is from genome assembly GCA_905235375.1 of uncultured Bacteroidales bacterium. Taxonomy (GTDB): domain Bacteria; phylum Bacteroidota; class Bacteroidia; order Bacteroidales; family UBA3663; genus Liminaster. The sequence goes on along the minus strand of CAJOLH010000034.1, from coordinate 3,646 downwards.
GTTGTTTTATTTCCTCCGCAGCCAGCAGATGCGGTCGGGGGCGATGGTGAGGGTGCATGTGCCGGACTTGACAGTGAGGCGCTGGGGCTTGCCAAGTGTCTGTCCTGTCGGTCGGTCTATCTCGTTGAGCAGATAGGTGCCGGGGGTGAGGTGCGTGAGCTGCAGGGTTCCTTCCGTCAACCCATAGACGAGGGCAGCATTGTCCGATTGCAGCACTTTGGCATCCTCGCGGTCAGCTGCACCTTCGACGTGCATTGTGACGAGTTGCTTGCGCAAAGTCGTGTCGGCAATCTTCACACCTGCTCCCGATCCACCTGCCATCAGGATGGCCCAGGCTTGTTCGGGATAGTTCTGGGCATAGTAGAGTACGGCTTTCCCGGGATAGCGCTGACGGTACTCGCACACAGCGCGATAGGCGTCGCCGAAGCTCACATTGCCGACGGGTTGCACACGGGCATGCTGCCGGGGTGCAAGGTTCATGCCGCCCTGGGGGTCATAGACGTCCTTGCCGTCATCCTTGGCGCTACGGCTTCCGGCGATTCCCGGTGTCTTGTAGTGCCAGTAGCGGATGTCGATGATGTCGATGGTGGGTGCCATGGCGGGATCGCTGAGGATGCTGTCCTGCACGTCCTTCGTGGCGGCAAGGGCGACGAGCACATGATTGCCGGTTTCCCGTTCCCAGTCGCGGATGGTCTCCACCCAGAATCGGGTGAAATGCAGGGGGCCTGTATATTCCTCGCTGATGTAATGAACCACGTTCGGAAGGTCCTTGAAGGCTTCCAGATTGCGGCATATATACTGTCGATGCAGGTCGGCCATGTGGGCATTCTGCTCGTCGTAGAACCATTCGGCCACAAAGATGCGCTTGTCGCCCGTGAAGGGCACAGGCTCCGGAAAGACGGTCTCGTTCACGTTGTTGGTGGGTCGCCAGGGTGAGTCCACCCAATGTGCACCGGCTTCGAGGATGTTGTGCTGGAAGTAATGCTCAAGGTAGAGGAGTTTGCCCAAGGGTGCGGCGAGCGCGGCAAACCGATGCAGGCGGTCGTAGTACCAGGTGTTGTTCTGCGTGAGGTCGTAGAGCGAAAGCTTGTTCCAAGCCTCTCCTTGGCCCGTGTTGGCCCAAGGCTGTTCCCAAAAGGGCGCCCACACGTCGGCATCGCGTCGTCTGATGCGCTCGTGGTCATCGCGTCGTCTGTCGTACCACAGGCCGTAGTTCTGGTCCCAAGCCAGGATATCTTCGCGTTCCATCCATGCCACCACGCTGTCGATGCGGTCGGTCAGTCCTGTGCCTTCACGGTCGGGCACAAAGCGCGTCAGGGCAGGCTTGCAGGCATTGCTGTGGAGGTACGAAGTCCGCAGCTTGCCGTTCCACCAGGGTGTCTGATAGCGTCCGCCCAGCAGGATTTCTCCCTCTTGTGTCAGTAGTCCATTGCTTATTTCGATGCAACCCTTCAAACCCTTCGCTCCGAGCTCTGCTCGCGCGCCCCGAAGGAAGCAACCTCTCGAACCCTTCGCTCCGAGCTCTGCTCGCGCGCCCCGAAGGAAGCAACCCCTCGAACCTTTCAAACCCATTGCCTCCTCCCCAGCCTCCACTGGAATCTCCTGTGCTTCCTCAATCCACTCCCTCAGCGTCTGCCGGGGCACATTCCTTGCCTCCATCGCCATCTCCATTGCCTTCGCAACACTGGGGCTGCTCGAAGCCTCGGTCGAACGCATCAGGATGCGCGGATTGACCACCATCTTCTCCCCCAGTCGTTCCTCTAGCTGTGCATAGTAGAGGCTGCGTGGCTGCACGTGGTTGTTGCTGTTCGACCAGTATCCGTTGCCTGAGAACTGTGCCCAGGCACCGTAGGCGCGGTTGGTGTTGATGGTGTCGGGGCTGTAGCAATGGATCTCGGCAGCCGAACACTGCCAGGCCACGCTCGCTGCTGCATTCCATCCCGCACCGTTGTTGTCCTGCCCCAGGTTCTTCATCACAAGGTCGTGACCGTCGATCTCCACGATGTCGTAGAGCGTTCCGCAGGCCCACGAGTCGAGTCCTCCGCTGTACGAAAGCGCTTCTTCAGCCTCGCATTGCACGAAGGCATTGGGCCCGGCAGCGCAAAAGCCGGTCACGAAGTCATGACGTCCCTGACGTGCATAGCAGCGCTGCACGAGGCATTGCTGGCCCATCACGTAGAACGATGTGCGTCGCAGGCCTGCATTCTCGCTCACAGGTTCCAGATACTGGCAGTCCTCCACGGTGATGCGACGTGCCGAAGCCTGCATCGCTACACCCGCTCCTGCCAAGTGTCGGAAGTTGACCAGTCGCACCCAGCAGTCGCATGCATATTCAATCGAGACGCCTGTCCAGCAGTGGTTTTCGTCGTGGGTGTTCCTTGGGTCAAAGCCTGAGTCGAGTGTCAGGTTTTCGATGCCCGATTCGCCGATTTCCCCTCGGTCGTCAATGACTCTTATGTAGCAGGGGCTCAAGGGAACGTGCTCGTGCAGCTTCTTCTTGTTGTCGATGTACGAAACCTCCTCGTTGGGGTCAAAACCCATTGTAAGCGGTGCGTCCAACTGCAATATGTTGCCCTCCGTGCCGGTGATTGTTCTGCGCCAAAGCAAGTCGATGTCACCGGGCTTCCACGCTAAGGCATCGATGCCGCCTCCATAGATGCGGCACCCCACCCTTTCGATCCAGGGGGCTGTGCTCTGTCGCACGATCTCCACCTGCCTGTTGACCAAAGAGCCGACACCGACGCCTTTCGGCCATGCCACGCTAATCTCCTTGGTGCCAAGGTCCACCACCTCGTTGACCCACAGCGTATCCTTGCCGTAGGTCTTGTTCGGGCGGCCTTCGATGCGAAGCAGTGAACCTCGGTCGAAGCCTTCCTTGCGAAGCACGGTGATGTCTCTTCCCGATCCACGTAGTACCACGCCCGATGCTTCGATGGCAAGTCGTTCCGTCAGCACGAACGTACCTGGTCCCAGCAATACGGCGCCACGCAGACCGTCGCGACCTATGGGCAGCGACGATACGTAGTCGATGGCTTGCTGGATGGTGGCCGACATGTCCACGTAAGCCTTGACCTCAGCCAGGGGGATGCTGTCTTCCGAAGCGTGATAGCCGCAATAACTGAAGTCGATGAACCCCTTCTCCTTGATCTCTGCCTGTAAAGGCAGCGCAAGGAGCAGGAGCAGGGCGGGTAATGCGTGTCTCATTTATGGATAGGTTTGAGTGGTTTGAAGGGTTCGAGTGGTTTGAAGGGTTTGAGAGGTTTGAAGGGTTCGAGTGGTTTGAAGGGTTTGAGAGGTTTGAAGGGTTTGAGAGGTTTGAAGGGTTTGAGTGGTTTGAAAGGTTTGAAGGGTTCGAGAGGTTCGAATAAACGTCCCAACAGTACTATCGTCCCTTTTACTCCCCTTTTACTACTCTTTTACTCCCCTTTTACTACTCTTTTACTCCCCTTTTACTACTCTTTTACTCCCCTTTTACTACCCTTACTAAAACAGGTTTCCCTTCTTTCCACTGCTGGCACCATTCGAACCAACGTTCCCAGTTCCAGCGTCCGTCGTCGTAGGGTGCAAAGGTCTCGAGGTCGGGAGCTGCACACACTGCACGATATACGATCGAACCATCGGCATTGGGCTTCACGCCGTAGAGTAT
>CAJOLH010000033.1 GCA_905235375.1 uncultured Bacteroidales bacterium | reverse complement strand
TCGGGGGTAAGTTTCTTCTTGTAGTTCATCTCTCAATTGTTTTGGTGCTGCAAAGATATACATTTTTTTGCAGTTGTCCAAAAAATGGGGAGTATTATAGTCCGAAAACACGAAAAAGATCCGAAAATATTATGTAGTCATTTCCGCGTTTTTCGATGTTGCTATAAGAAGCGTCCTTTTCGTAATATCGAAGACAAAAGCAAGATATAACATTGAGTGGTCGCTTCGCTCAAAATTATAGAAAAATTAAATCAGAAAATTATAAGAAAAACGTGTCGTTATTAATCTCAGCTGTCTCTTCTGGGCTTCCTATTTTGATAATTTTTGAAATCAATTTTCTTATAATTTTGAGCGAAGCGACCCTCTGAAGTAAAGTTGTTAAAAACGTCTTAATAAATACACTTATGATCAAATTAAAACAATTCACTAACGTAGAGGAACTTTACAAGAACAGGAAAACTCCTACAGGAGAACTCATTATGGATGCGCTGATCTTTGCGCTGAATAACACCCGAACGATTCAAGCCAACGAAATCGCCCTGTTCCTTGATGTGAACGATCGGTCGTTGCGCGAAGCCGTGAATCTGCTGACAGGTATGCAGGTCAAGGACATCGTTCAACATTGGCGCCTGCTACAGGCCAAGGACCTTTGGGAAGAGCAGAAGGCTGGTTTCAGCAGTGTGAAGGAATTCGTCACAGAAAAGTCGAAGGACGCACCCGATGGATTCCTACTCTCGAAACAGGTGAAAGACTCGTATAAGAATGAAGTCAGCCTTCAACGATTTGAAGAGGTGGCCAAGCGTTGCGGATGGCGTTCATATAAGAGCTTGTTGCGTGTCGCCAGTCGATTCGGTGTTTCGTTCGAGATAGAAAAGCGAGTCAGAAGGAAATAGCACAATATCGGCCGAGATTGTGCTGCTGATTTTCGCAATAGTACAATGTTGGCCGAGATTGTTCTACTGATTTTCGCAATAGCACAATGTTGGCCGAGATTGTTCTACTGATTTTCGCAACAGCACAATGTTGGCCGAGATTGTTCTATTAATTTTCGCAATAGCACAATGTTGGCCGAGATTGTTCTGCTAATTTTCGCAATGGCACAATGTTGGCCGAAATTGTTCTATTAATTTTCGCGATAGCACAATGTTGGCCGAGATTGTTCTGTTAATTTTCGCAATAGCACAATGTTGGCCGAGATTGTTCTAATGATTTTCGCAATAGCACAATGTTGGCCGAAATTGTGCTACTAATTTTCGCGAAAGCATAATAACGGCCGAGATTGAGCTATTTCCTTCGTCAAGCCTTTTGATTGGCAAAATAAGTGCTCAAATGTTACCAATATATTGGCTTTTTGTTTTGAAAGGCTATTTTTTCGGCCGATTATTTGGCTATTTGCTCAAATATGACTAACTTTGCGCCCGATATTTGTTTTTTCATCAACTCAAACAATTTGTCATTCTGTGGCAACTAAACATTCCCTACAAAAGCCAGGCTTGGTGCTTTACAAGTCGTATATCAACCTCATCAACAGTACGCTGATGGTTCGCCATCGTTATACCGAAGGCAAGGAGAACATCCCTGCGAAAGGGGAGAAGTATTTCATCGCCTGCAATCATCAGAACGCAGCCAACGATGCCATCAATATCGCTTTCGCCTATCCTGTTGATTATTTGCAGCACTTCGTGGTGCGTGCCAACGTCTTTTCTCTCAATGGCGCCATCACGTCCTTCTTGTCGTGGCTCGGTCTGATGCCAGCATTCCGTATGGGATGGGAGGGAGGCGAATCGCTTGAAGAGAACTATCGCCTATTCGACCGCCTTGCCGTCCGCATCAACCAGGGGCGCAACGTCCTGGTGTTCCCCGAATCGGGTCATACGCAGGGCCATTACCTCGATCCGTTCTCGACCGGACTTGTTCGTATGGCATTCCACGCTGCCAAGTACAACGACTGGAAGGAGGACATCAAGATTCTGCCCACGGCGCACCATTACAGTGAATATCACGATGCGCAGTACGACTTCCTTTGGATGGTGGGCAAACCCATTTCGCTGCAACCTTACTATGCCGAGTATCAGGAGCATCCTTACCGCGTGATGCGCGAAGTGACCCGCAGGATGCGCAATGCCATCCAGAGCATGATGCTCGACGAGGGGAAGGATCACTATGCCGAGAAGGACTTCCTGCGTCGTTCGGCTCTCAACCCTGCGACGATGAAGAACCTGACTTTGCCCGAACGGCTTGCCCATGACAAGGTCTATGTGGAGCAGATCAAGCCTCTGATGGACAAAGAGGATCTTGTCGAGCAGATCGACGAGCTGATGGAACGCGAGGCGAAGCTGGGCATCCAGGACACCATGATGGCTGCTCCTCCCTCATGGGCAGGGACATTGGCTTGGGGCGCACTCTGCCTCTTGCTGCTGCCGCTTTGGGTGGTGAGCCTGTGGCCGCACATCATCTGCTACTGGGCACCTCTTGCACTGCTCAAGGAGGACAAGATGTTTACCAACTCCTATCGTCTCATCCTCTCCATCGTCATCCTCTATCCGCTTTTCGCCCTCATCACATTGCTCGTGATGGGTCTGGCTTGGGGTCTCTGGTGGCAGTCTATCGTCTGGATCCTCCTGTGGATTCCGCTTGGCAAGTTCGCTTGGTGGTACTCGCAGCGCGCCCATAACGTCATCCGCTCCCTGCGCTTCCTGACCCATCCTTCCGAAGTCAAGGCTATTGCGCAGCTTCGTGAGCGCATCCGAGGCATCATCGATGTGGCAAGCAGGCTCAAGAAGGTTGTTTGATACTCTTACTCATTATTATATAAATTGATTCCTTTTACTAAACTATTCTGACTATGGAACAGAAAATCCCCTACAAGATCTATCTGGCAGAGAACGAGATTCCTACCCAGTGGTACAACGTGCGTTCCGACATGAAAGTGAAGCCTGCACCGCTCATCAGCCCAGCTGATGGTCATGCCTTGACCCTCGAGGAGATGAACCCCATTTTCTGTGAGGAGCTCAATCGTCAGGAACTCGACAATGACACAAAGTGGTTTGACATCCCGAAGCCCGTGCAGGAGTTCTATCGCATGTATCGTCCTTCACCACTCGTTCGTGCCTACTTCCTGGAGAAGGCGCTCGGAACGCCAGCCAAGATTTACTATAAGTTCGAGGGCAACAACACTTCCGGTTCGCACAAGCTCAACTCGTCCATCGCTCAGGCTTATTATGCCAAGGCACAGGGGCTGAAGGGCGTGACCACCGAGACGGGTGCTGGCCAGTGGGGTACGGCGCTCAGCATGGCTTGTTCGTACTTCGACCTCGACTGCAAGGTCTTCATGGTAAAAGTTTCCTACGAGCAGAAGCCTTTCCGTCGCGAAGTGATGCGCACCTACGGAGCCAACGTCACTCCTTCGCCCAGCTTGACCACAGAGGTGGGCAGCAGGATTCTTGCCAACCATCCCGGCACTACTGGTTCGCTCGGTTGCGCCATCTCGGAGGCTGTCGAGACGGCAGTCAAGAACCCCGGCTATCGCTACGTGCTTGGCTCGGTGCTCAATCAGGTGCTGCTCCATCAGTCCATCATCGGCCTGGAGGTCAAGAAGGCGCTCGACAAATATGACATCAAGCCCGACATCCTCATCGGCTGTCTCGGTGGCGGCTCGAACTTCGGCGGTTTCGCTGCTCCATTCCTCGGTGAGGTTCTTCGTGGCGAGGCCAACTATCACCTCATTGGTGTTGAGCCCGCTTCGTGCCCCAGCTTCACCCGTGGCAAGTTTGCCTACGACTTCTGCGACACGGGTATGATCTGCCCCTTGGCCAAGATGTACACCCTCGGCTCGCAATTCATTCCTTCGGCCAACCATGCTGGCGGTCTTCGTTTCCACGGCATCAGCCCCATCCTCGCACAACTCTATCACGACGGACTTTTTGAGGCACGCGCCGTCGAGCAGACTGCCGTCTTCGAGGCTGCCGAGATTTTCGCACGCGCTGAGGGCATCCTTCCTGCTCCTGAGTCGAGCCACGCCATCCGCGTCGCCATCGACGAGGCGCTGAAGTGCAAACTCAACGGCGAAGAGAAGACCATCGTCTTCAACCTCTCGGGCACTGGCTACTTCGACCTCGTGGCCTACCAGCAGTTCAACGATGGCGTGATGAACGACGTCATCCCCAGCGATGAGGCCATCGCCGAAAGTCTTGCCAAGCTGCCTAAGGTGGGGAACGAGTAATCCCGATTTTCTATCACGAATTTGAGAATTATAGAATTTAAATATAACCAAAATTTACGATAATTATATGTGGCTTTCTTAACACGAATTTTCATGAATATACATGAATTATTTTTGTAACGTCATATCGCGTCAATGGTCGTAGAACTCAAAATTATAAAAAAATCAAATCAAAAATTATAAGAAAAACGGGACGAAATTTGTCACGGCTATTTTGGGCCATCTTCTTTTGATAATTTTAAAAATTAATTTTCTTATAATTTTGAGCGAAGCGACCCCAAACATCGTTTTGTCATCGACAATCTGAGTAATTAATGATAATTCGCGATAATTCGTGTTAAAAGAAAAATATGTATATTTAATTCTAAATAATTACTTAAGAATTATAATTCTCAAATTCGCTAATTCGTGATAAAAACCATGAATATGCGCTCACTTGTCATTTTCTTGACATTCTTGACCGCATTGATTTGCGCTGGCTGTTCATCGACACACGAAAACTGTGCCGTGTTCAGCCAGTTCGCGTATGAAGCCGACTTTGGCAGCGAGGAATCGGTGCCCGATACGACCGTCTTTCCTTCGCTGAACTTGGGACCAGAGTGGTTGCTACCTAATGGACCGGTGTCGGGTATGGCCTATGTCGATGAACGTCCAGAGACGATTGTTCACGGCATTGCGCTGCCTTGTGCCAAAGTGTCATCGAGGCAGGGAGAGGAGATTCCATGCTATGTGGCACGTCGCATTCGGTCGGAGCAATTCGCCGTAATGGTTGAGATGTTCTTCGAACCTCATGAGGGCGATGCGGCGGGATTGCTTGTGTCGAAGGTCGCTTCTTCGGAAAGGCTTGTCTCAAACGAAGATTCAGCATCTTTGTCGGTCTTGGAGAGAGCAAGCTCGCAGTATTTCTTCTGCCGAATCTCGACGGGGCTCGCCCTGCGCCGCATCAATGACAAGGGCGTTGACCTCCTTGCCGAGACCGAACTTCCTGATTTCGTCACCCGCGTCTATCTCCGCATCGAGCGCAACGGCAATCTCTTCTCCTTCTTCTATCGCTACGAAGGCAGTGGCCCCGATGACTGGACGCAGGTCGCAGACGGCATAGACATCTCCTTCGATTCGACGGGCAATGACGATGCCATCCTCGTCGGGTTGTGTGCGGAACAAGAACTGTAATTGCCAATTATACAATACAATTTCGGCAAAATATTGGTTGATTGATGAAATATTCGCTTAAGAAATTGTATTTCTAAATTTATCTTTTTACCTTTGTAACGCGCATGATGATTCATCAAGCGTAAAGTATACTTTAATATTTTTCGTCATTTTAACAAAGTATACTTTAATATTTTTCGTCATTTTAACAAAGTATACTTTAATATTTAATATGAATAAGCAGATTATTAAGACCCTCATTGGCGAGAAACAGCAAGAGATAAAGGAACTGCATTTGCTTCGGAGAGGCATGGTGTTTGAAGAGAACACAAGCTATGTACTCATTGGAATCCGAAGAGCAGGCAAATCCTACACCCTTTATCAGGATATGCAGAAACATATTGCCGAGGGTAGCTCCAGCGTCGATGATATTCTCTACATCAATTTTGAAGATGAGCGAATTGCTTCTATCGTGTCGGATGAGTTGGGTCTGATACTCGATTCCTATTTCGAGATGTTTGGACATAAGCGTCCTCTGATTTATCTTGATGAAATCCAGAATGTAACAGGTTGGGAGAAGTTCGCTCGTCGATTGACTGAATCCAAGTATCGTGTGATGATTACAGGCAGTAATGCAAAGATGCTGAGCCAGGACATAGCCACGACTTTGGGAGGAAGTTACATCGCTCGCGAAATCTTTCCATTCTCTTTCGGGGAATACCTTCGTTTTCATGGCGTAGAGCTTGAACGTAATTGGGAATATAAACCAGATTGCAAGTTGAGCGTGGTTCGACATTTCGGAGAATATTTCTATAACGGAGGAATTGCAGAATCCTTTGGGAAATCGAACAAACGCGAATGGTTGACGTCACTCTATCAGAAAATTGTGATGGGTGATATTGTTGAGCGCAATAAGGTTCGCAATTCGAGGATCCTTCGACTATTGGCGAGAAAACTGGCCGATAGTGTGATGCAGCCAACCTCATTAAAACGATTAGTAAATATAGTCAAATCGACGGGGGATACTGTTAGCCAAATGGTTCTGAAAGACTATCTTGATTATATGGAGGATGCATATTTGACATTCTCTATTCCCAACCTTGTCTCTTCGCTGAGCGAACAACAGACTTTGGTGAAACGGTATTTTACCGATAATGGTATCCTTAACCTTTTCCTCTTCAACGGGGAAACGAAACTATTGGAGAATCTGGTTGCCCTCCACCTTAATCATCTTTATCGCAACACCAAAGAAGAACTGAGGCTATATTATTATAATAAAGGTATAGAAGTGGACTTTTGCATTCCAGAACAGCACTTGGCCATTCAGGTTTCCTACAACATCGACGATCACGACACATACGAACGGGAAGTGGGCGGACTGATAAAATTCCTGAAAGCCTTCAAGGATTATCGTGGAGTAATAGTCACATGGGATACGGAGCGACAAATTGAAAGTGGAGGAGTATGTATTGATGTTGTTCCTTGTTGGAAGTGGCTGCTTAAAGATGCAGACTGAGGAATTGGCGGTTTGTCGATTCGCCATTGATTTTAATACTCTAAAGTTGCTTTATTTGCTCAAAAACGACCTTGAAAATAAGAAAAAGCTGCTTTGTTGGGCAGTTTTTTCTTATTTTTTATTTGAGATTTGAAATTATTTCGTATATTTGCACCGTCATCTGACACTTGAAGTCCATTTGTGGATACCGCTTAGACAGTTGTAAGTCTTTAGGTAAAGTGTTAGTGATACATATATTAAGAAAGACGTATTCGACGTTTATCTTCAAAATAGTTCGCCGAACTTTCCACCTCAGAGAACTATAAACCATCGAAGATAACAGCAACGAACGTCTGCGTGATGTGATATTCGCATCTCAACTCTTTTATGGACTATTACTATTCCAGAAGAGAGGAGAGAGTTTACATATACACATCTACGTGGGCTATCATCGTTACTTATCAAGATGGTTATGGCACGTGGAAAGGCCGGGCGAACGTGGTAAGCAGAGATTGTTGCCCACGTTTTTCTTTATTATGGAGTTTTATCATATATTTTTTTCACAAAAAGTCTAACAATGAAAAGAATTACTATTCTATTTGCCGCTATGTCGCTCTGCGCAGTGACAACGACCGCCCAGAACAAGGTGGGCGAATTTTCCCTGAAGCCGATGGCTGGAATCAATGTGTCAGACCTCTCTGTTGACGAGGATGTTAACTACAAATCTAAAGTCGGCTTCACGGGAGGTGTGGAGGCCGAATATGGCGTTACACCGTGGCTCGGCGTTTCTTTAGGGGTGATGTATTCCCAACAAGGTGCCAAATTTGAATCTACACTTGAAGAATATGGAGTTGATGACAACGGACGGAAAGTGGCTGCCATGCTAAATCTAAAAGGCAAACTTAAGGCCGACTATGTCAACGTACCGTTGCTGGCTAACTTCTATGTATGGAAGGGATTGGCAATCAAGACTGGCCTACAGGTCGGATTCCTGGTGAACGACAAGGAGAATGGAACGGTTATTATGGCAGGGACTACAGTTCCAGATTTCGATAAAATTACTTATGAGGATATTTCAAATCCATCATCAAACTATTTTATTTCCGGATTTGGTTTCGAGGGTTCGGATATCTGCAAGAGTGTAGTCTTCGGCATCCCCGTTGGTCTTTCCTACGAATATAAGAACATCACCCTCGATGCACGCTACTATTTCGGCCTCACTCGCATGGATGATGTCGAAGATGATGCCGCAGCGCACAACCGCTGCCTCTCCATCACCTTGGGCTATAAGTTCAAACTGTGATGCCAGAACATAATGTGCCAAAGCTAAACGGACAACGTAGCTTTGGCACATTTTGTGGATGGTTATCTCAATAGAAACTCAGTGTCTATCATCAGCATTAAGAAGGATATAATCGTGTGGTTCGTTTGGGCAATCTCCAGTATTTTTATCTTACATACGTTCATATTTTCTTGATTTCGGGTGCAAAGTTAATATAAATTTGGCAATAAACTAAATATGTTGCCGAATTTATATAAATTAATCTTTTATAAACGCTATTTTCTATAAGTTACTATTCATAATTAATTATACATATTTTTTTAACACGAATTATCGCGAATTTTCATAAATAACTCAGATTGTCGATAACAAAACGATGTTTGAGTTCTACGACCATTGACGCGATATGACGTTATAAAAATAATTCATGAATATTCAAGATAATTCGTGTTAAGAAAAAGACGCATATAATTGTCATTAATTTTGGTTACATACTTAATAGAATAAAGATAAACCAAAGAAACGTACTTAAAAATAGAATATTGGAATTATATTTGTCCTTAAAAAACAAGAAAAGAGGTTTGGATAGTCAACTTTTTTATGATTTTTTGAACAAGACATAATAATCATTTGTATCTTTGCATCGTTACTTGACATAGTACCATTCTCTCCGAATAAACAGTTAATTCATCACGCTATGCAAGGGTTGCGAGGCGCGGCATAACGTGGGGAAATAGATTATATTTCGATTATGAAAAGATTTTATTTTATAATCCTGTTGTTGCTGGCCTGTTATGCATCAGTAACGGCTGATGTTCCCGATGTGCGCTGGGATAAACAGAGTCTGCTGATTGACGGCAAGAGAGTGTGCCCTGTGATGGGTGAGATTCACTATTCGCGTGTCCCCGCCAATGAGTGGGCCGACGAGGTGCGGAAGATGAAGGAGGGCGGCGTGACCATCATTGCAACCTACGTGTTCTGGAATCATGTCGAGGAACGTGAAGGCGTGTTTGACTGGAGCGGACAGCGCAACTTGCGTCGCTTCATTGAAGTATGCAAGGACGAAGGGATGCCTGTGGTGCTGCGAGTGGGACCGTTTTGCCATGGAGAGGCGCGCAATGGCGGCATTCCCGATTGGGTGTTTGAGAAAGGATGCAGAACGCGCTCCGAAGACCCCGTCTTCCTTTCGCTCGTCGAGCGTCTCTATCGGCAAATATTCACGCAGATGCAGGGTTTGCAATGGAAAGATGGTGGTCCGCTGATGGCTTGCCAGTTCGACAATGAATATAGAGGACATGGTTCCTATCTGATGGCCTTGAAACAGATCGCCCAGAAGATCGGCTTTGACCTGCCTTTCTATACCCGTACTGGATGGCCGGAACTGGCTTCACCTATTCCATACGGAGAGATGCTGCCGCTTTATGGCGACTATGCTGACGGTTTCTGGGAACGGTCGATCGAAGAAACTGCTGGCAACTACTACAAGGCTTTCAACTTCAAGTCGTTTCGGTCATCGACGGCCATTGCCACCGAACAACTCGGAGAACAAAGCGAGAAACTCAATGCGGGTGATGAACTTTATCCTTATTTCACCTGTGAATTGGGAGGAGGCATGATGACCGCTTATCACCGCCGTCCCTATCTCTATCCGGAAGACGCCTATTCGATGGCCTTGGTGAAGTTGGGCAGTGGTTCGAATCTGCTGGGTTACTATATGTACCATGGAGGCACAAATCCCGAAGGCTCTACTTGGATGAATGAGATGCAGCGCACGGTGGCTACCAACTACAACGATTTGCCGGTCAAAACCTACGACTTCCAGGCACCGCTCGGAGAATTCGGCCAATATTACCCCCACTACTTCATGCTCCGCAAGCTCCACCTATTCATGCAGGATTGGGGTGAAACATTGGCTCCGATGGAGGCTACATTCCCCTCGCCTCAGGATATAGCCAAGGGAGATGATTCGACGTTTCGCTGGTCGTATCGTTCGCAGGGTGACAGTGGATTCATTTTCATCAACAACTATGAGCGACTGCAACATCTGTCAGCAAAGAAGAAAGTGCAGTTGGAGGCTTGCGGTGTGAGATTGCCTATGCTGTCTATTCCTGCAGGCACGATGTGTGTGTTCCCCGTCAACATCGATGGCATACGATATGCTACTGCCCAACTCATAGCTAAGTGTGATGGAAAAATCTTTATGGAGCAAATCGCGGGTATTCCAACGGTGATAGCATTACAGAATGGGAAAGTGCTGCGTGGCTTGAAAGCCAAGGGAACGGAAACACCCGTCTATCGGAATATCTATCTGCTGAACAGTTGGGATGCCGAACATTTGTTTCTGACATCGTCGCCGAACGAGGTGAACAATGCGTTGGCTGTAACGGTGAAGAAGGAAAAGGATGCAGGTCCAGTGCGTAACATTACGATGGGTGTGAACAAGGCCGCCGAAGAGCCGTCGGATGACGATTTTGACAATGCTGCGGTTTATCGCATTGATATTTCTGGAGACTTCAGCGAGGTGGAACATCAATTGCTTCGCATTGACTATCGTGGCGATGTGGCCAGACTTTATGCCGATGGGAAATTCATTGACGACAATTTCTACAATGGACGTCCGTTTGTCTATGGTTTGTGGCGTTTGCCTGCCGGATGTTCTTCTCTCGAACTCCGTATTCTCCCGCTCCAAAAGGATATGCCCATCTATTTCCCACGTGAAGCAAATGTCGAAGTGGGAGAGGAGGTGCTTAGCGTTAAGGTTGTGGGAATGGTCGAGGCTTATTAGACACATTTTAAATATATATAATAGGGACGCGTCGGTTGGCGCGTCCCTATTATTAGTGATGTACGAAGAACCTACTACTTCTTGTAATCCACAGCAGCCTGATCGACAGGGATGCAGGCCTTGTAGGTTTCGATGTAACGGTTGAAGCCTTCCACATCAGCTGGGTCGGGAGCGATCTCAATGCCCGTATTGCCTGCAAAGACAACCTTCTCGAGATAGTCGGCAAGGTTGAGTTTGTCGGGATTGTTGACGAGGAAAGCAGCGAGGAGAGCGATACCCCATGCACCGCCTTCGCCTGCTGTCTCCATCACAGAGATTGGAGAGTTGAGTGCTGCGGCGAGAACCTTCTGACCTACTCCAGGGGTCTTGAAGAGACCACCATGACCAGTGATGCGATCGACCTTGACATTCTCCTCCTTGAAGAGTACGTCATTGCCGAGCTTGAGCACGGCGATGGTGGCATTGAGGTTGGCGCGCATGAAGTTGGCAAGATTGAAGCGGTCGTTTGGCGAACGCATCACGAGCGGACGGCCACCATCGGTAAGGCCAGCAACGGGCTCGCCTGAGATGAAGTTGTAGGAGATGACACCGCCACAATCTGCGTCTCCTGTGAGAGCATGGTTGTAGAGTTTGCCATAAACTTCGTTCATATCAACCTTCACGCCGAGTAGTTCCTGATATTCCTTGAAGAGCTTCACCCAAGCGTTGATGTCGGAGGTGCAGTTGTTGCAGTGCACCATAGCGACGAGGTTGCCATCGGGAGTGGTGACGATGTCAATCATCTCGTTGGGCTTCGTAACGTCCTTTTCGAGCACAATCATCGAGAACGAAGAGGTGCCAGCCGAAACGTTGCCTGTGCGAACCTTCACGCTGTTGGTGGCAGTCATGCCGGTGCCGGCATCGCCCTCGGGAGGACAAAGCGGGCAGCCGCCCTTGAGGTGACCAGACACGTCGAGGCGCTGGGCACCATGCTCGGTGAGCACACCTGCATCTTGTCCGGCAACGAGACATTCGGGAAGAATATCCTCGAGTTTCCAAGGGAATCCGTAGGGGGCAACGAACTCGTTGAACTTGCGCACCATCTCGGCATTGTAGGTCTTGGTGTCGGGATCGACAGGAATCATGCCAGAGGCATCGCCGATGCCGAGCACCTTCCTGTCGGTGAGACGCCAGTGAATGTAGCCAGCGAGGGTGGTGAGGTAGGTGATGTCCTTGACGTGCTCTTCGCCGTTGAGGATGGCCTGATAGAGGTGAGAAATGCTCCAACGGAGAGGAATGTTATAGTTGAAGAGCTTGCTGAGTTCGGCAGCTGCCCTGCCCGTGTTAGTGTTGCGCCATGTGCGGAAGGGTGCGAGGATCTTCTCATCCTCAGATGCTGGTGCCCAACGTGTAGCCTTGCCATTGGGACCGAATGCCATGTAGCCGTGCATCATGGCACTGATGCCGATGGAGGCGAGCTGCTCGATTTCGCAGTCGTATTCTCTCTTGACATTGCGGCGCAAGTCTGCGTAACAATCTTCGAGGCCATACCAGATGGCTTCGGTGCTATAGGTCCAGAGACCATCGACGAGCTGGTTCTCCCACTCGTGACTGCCCTGGGCAATGGGCTTGTTCTCCTGGTCGATGAGGACGGCCTTGATGCGGGTGGAACCGAACTCGATGCCAAGCACCGCTTTGCCGGATACAATAGTCTGTCTTGCTGTCATATTATTTAAAAACTAAAATTATCTCAGTGCCTTGTTGAGCAGATAATAAACCTCGTTCATGCGGAGATCCTTCTTGAGGGACTCGAGGGTGGTGTTCTTGTCGATGTGAACATACTCGATGTCGAGCATCTCGGCATAATCTTCCCAATATTCAGGTGTGATGTCGTAGGACATGATGGAGTGATGGGTGCCGCCACAGAGAATCCAACCGCCAGCGCCAACCTCGAAGTTGGGTTGTGGAATCCAAAGTGCGTTGGCTACAGGAAGCTTGGGAAGTGGTTTCGGCTTGATGCAATCCACGTCGTTGACGATGAGACGGAAGCGATTGCCCATATCGACCACGGTAGCAGTGACACCATAGCCTGTCTGCGAGTTGAAGACGAGGCGGGCGGTCTGCTGCTTGCGAACGCCGATGCCGAGGAAATGAACCTCAAGACGGATGGGCTCGTCCTTGACGGCAATCTTCGGACAAACCTCGAGCATGTGACTCTGAAGGATGGCACTCTTCTCACCATCGAAGTGGAGGGTATAGTCCTCAAGGAACGAGCATCCCTTGGGCAGGCCTTGGGTCATGAACCATACGGAACGGTAGAGGGCTGCCGACTTCCAGTCGCCTTCTGCACCGAAGCCATAGCCTTCCTCCATCAAACGCTGTGATGCGAGACCAGGAATCTGGTCGAAGCCTACGAAGCCTTCGCTGTCGGGATCGTCCCAGCTGCCAAGGTCATCGAAATTGGTGGTGAAGCCTTTGGCGCCCTTGTCCTTGAGGATGGCACGGAGAGCAAGTTCGGCCTTGGCTGCGTTCCAGATCTTCTTCTTGCCAATCTCTTCGCCTGCCTCACAAGGAACGATGGTATATTTCTTGTTGTATTCCTCGACGAGGGCATCGACATCGGTATCCTTGACCTGCTTCCAGTAGCCCATGAGCTCGCTGACAGTGCAATAATCCACATGATAGCCAAGCACCTGCTCGGCGGCAACCTTGTCGCCATCGGTTACGGCTACGTTGTTCATCTGGTCGCCGAAACGAAGGATAAGCATATCCTTGGCATCAGCCACGGCAGCGGCAACGCGTGCCCAGACGGCGATGTGCTCCTGCACCTTCGGATCCTTCCAGTAGCCGGCAACAACCTTGCGAGGCTTGCGCAGACGTGCGCAGATGTGACCGAACTCACGGTCTCCATGTGCCGACTGGTTGAGATTCATGAAGTCCATATCCATGGTGTCCCATGGAATCTCCTGGTTGTACTGGGTGTGGAAGTGGAGCATAGGCTTGTTCAGTTGCTGCAAGCCATGGATCCACATCTTGGCAGGCGAGAAGGTGTGCATCCAGGTGATGAGGCCTACGCACTTCTCGTCGTTGTTGGCTGCCTTCATGATGGCTGCAACTTCCTTGTCGGAGTTGGCAGTGCCCTTATAGACGACCTTGATTGGGATGATGCCAGACTGGTTGAGACCTGCTACCATCTCTTTCGAATGTCCATCGACGATCTTTACAGTTTCGCCACCATATAATAATTGTGCTCCAGTGATCCACCAGAGTTCTAAATTCTCAAATGCCATTATATTAAAATTGTTAATTATTAATTGTTAATTGTTAATTGATCAGTGTTTCTGTCCTTTCTGACCATAGTAGGCATTGGGACCGTGCTTGCGCATGTAGTGTTTCTCGACGAGAAGCGGGTTCATTGTAGTGTTGGGGTTGACGCTGAAGCTGATGAAAGCCATCTTGGCGCACTGCTCCATCACCTTGGCGTTATAGACGGCATTGGCAGGAGAGGTTCCCCAAGAGAACGGGCCGTGGTTCTTTACGAGAACGGCGGGGGTGTGGTCGGGATTGATGCCAAGTTGCTGGAACTTGTTGACGATGACGATGCCAGTCTCCTTCTCGTATTCTGCCATCTGACGTGCCGTCATATCGTCGGTGCAGGGTATGTCCTTGTAGAAATAGTCGGCATGGGTGGTGCCGATGTTGGGGATGTCGCAACCGGCTTGTGCAAAGGCAGTGGCATAAGTGGAGTGTGTGTGAACGACGCCCTTGATGTTGGGGAATGCACGATAGAGGACGAGATGGGTAGGCGTGTCGCTCGACGGATTCAGGGTGCCTTCGACAACTTTCCCGGTCTCGAGATCGACCACAACCATGTCTTCCTCCTTCATGACATCGTAGTCAACGCCCGAAGGTTTGATGACAACGAGGCCTTTTTCGCGGTCGATGCCAGAGACATTGCCCCAGGTGTAGATGACGAGACCTTGGCGCACAAGTTCCATATTGGCATCGAAGACTTGTTTCTTTAATTCTTCAAGCATAGGATTTTGGTGTTAATTGGGTAGAGGTACTAAAAGGTGTGTGAAAAAGAATATTAAAGGGGAGTGGAAGGGCCGATAGTCATGCCTTGCTTAAATGGGGCACAATGAATAATCGATCCTTCAACTCCTCTTCGTTAGCCCTTCAGGCTCTCACGTTTCATCGTGTTTTACCACAATACGGCGTAGAGGATCAGGGTGATAGTGCAAATGCCGATGGTGCCCCAGGTGTAGCCTCGGGTAGTGGAGAAGATGCCGAGGTCGATAGGAAGCGATTTCGGATCCTTCTTCGAACTGGTGGCATTGCTCCAAAGCCATACACCATTGCAGCCTACGAGTACACCAAAGAAGATGAAGGCCTGGAAGCCGATATCGTTCAAATAAGAGGTAAGGTCGTTGGTGTTGCCCATGCAAACCACGATGATGGCCATAATGATCATGAAGAGTCCTGCGCCACCCAGAATCTTGGCCCAACGCTTCATCATTGCCTTGTCAACCGCAGCAGGCTCCTCGGCATGAACATACTTCTTGTCGAGCAGTGACATGATGATGAAGAAGCTGACGAGGATGATGAAGATGTAGCCGGCGCGGAACTGGAAGGGCACGTCGCCAAGGAAAATCTTGAAGAGCACGCCGAACGGGATGGTGATGATGGCTGTCCAGACAGCTGCCAACGAGGAGGCACGCTTCCAAAGCAGACCCAGACCGAAGACGGTGATGATGCCGGGATAGATGAAGCCCGAATACTCCTGGATATACTGGAATGCCTGCGGGATGCCACCAAGCAGCGGCTTCACGGTGAAGAGGGCGATGAAGAGTGCCACGACGGAGGTCAGTCGGCCTACGTTGACGAGCTTCTTATCGCTTGCAGCTGGCTCAATGTACTTCTTGTAGATGTCCATGGTGAAAAGGGTGGAGGTGCTGTTGAACATCGAAGCCAACGATGAAATGATGGCAGCGGTGAGCGCAGCAAACGACAAGCCCTTGATGCCTACGGGTGTGAAGTTGCGGATGAGCCAAGGATAAGCGTCATCGGGGATGTTGATCTTGCCCTGAAGGTTCATCGAAGAGAAGGACTCGGGATGCTGAGCAATATAAAAGGCGCAGATACCGGGGAGCACGACGATGAAGGGAATCAAAATCTTGAGGAAACCGGCGAAGATAAGACCCTTCTTGGCCTCTTCGATGTTCTTGGCAGCCAGACCCTTCTGGATGATGTACTGGTTGAAGCCCCAATAGCCTAAGTTGGTGAGCCAAACGCCACCCACAACGGCGGCAATACCAGGCACGTTGGCAAAGGCACTTGGATTGTGCGACTGCTGGATGACGAGGTGGAAGTGCGTGTCGTGAGCGTAGTTGCCGGTGGTGAGGTCGGTGTAGATCTTGTTGAGGGCTCCCATAGCATCAGAATCGAACACAACTCCCATCTCCTTGAGGGCGAAATAGGCAGTGATAAGGCCGCCGCCTACGAGGCAGGTCACCTGCATCACATCGGTCCATGCGACAGATGCCAGACCACCATAGATGGAGTAGATGCCAGCGATGAGGAAGAGCAGGAAGATGATGATCATTCGGATGGAGAAGGTGACACCGAAGATCTGAACTGCCAAGCCCTGAAGGCCGAGAATCTGCTCGATGGCCAATGCGCCAAGCCATGCCACGGAGGTCAGGTTGACGAAGACATAGAGGAAGAGCCAGAGGATAGAGAAAGCCAAGCCAACGCCATCGTTATAGCGTTCGCGAAGGAACTGCGGTATGGTAAAGATACGCTGTTTGAGCATAATAGGCAGGAGGAACTTGCCGATTACGACGAGTGTCACAGCGGCCATGATCTCATAGGCAGCAATGGCGATGCCATCGGCAAAGCCTGTTCCTGACATACCGATGAATTGTTCTGCAGAGATATTGGCAGCAATGAGTGATGCACCTACAGCCCACCATGTGAGCGTGTTGCCTGCCAGGAAGTAGTCGTTGGCACTCTTCTCCTTGCCATCTTTGCTGCGGCTAAGGAAAAGGCCAAGGCTTACCAAGAGTATAAGATAGATAACCAGGATGACAAAGTCAATGGTTTTGAAACCACTGTTTTGCAGTGCGGTTAATACGTCCATGTCGATTATTGGTAAATTGAAATGTTAGTGTCTGTGTGTAGTGTAATAGGAAATCTTCAGAAAGATCTGAGGCATTCAGCCAAAGATATCAAGGTCAATCGACCTTGATATCTTTATTGACGTTCTTGCAGCCCCAGAGGCTGTAGAACAGGATGTATGCAATCATGGCGATGATGAGCCAGTAGGATCCGAGATAACCTGTAGCGGGACGTACGACGTTGTCCTGGATGAATGGCATGACGCCGCCACCTACTACCATGGTCATGAAGAGACCAGAAGCCTTGGCTGTATATTTGCCGAGCCCTTCAGTAGAAAGATTGAAAATGCCGCCCCACATGATGGAGGTGCAAAGACCGCAGAGGAAGATGAAGAGGCAAGAGAGAGGTACTTCACCATCGAAGAGCGAAATGTTGATGTCGCCGGTAAAGATGGCACAGAGCAGGAGCAGGATGGCTACCGAAGAAACGGTAATCATTTGCGCACGAGTAGAAACCTTGCCGGAGATGATGGTGGAGAGGAAACGTCCGCAAAGCATGAGGAACCAGTAGGTGGCAGCCAGCGAACCGGCTATCTTGGCAGCACCCTCGAAGGGGAGACGGCTGATCCACATGTTCATCTCGTTAGGAATACCAATCTCGATGCCTACATAGAAGAAGATGGCGATGATTCCGAGCAGGCAGTGACGGAAGGCGAGCGGAGAGCGCTCGTAGGTTACGTTCGACAGGTCGCCCTGTGGCTCCTCAATCTTGACGAAGGAAATGATGATGAACGAAACGGCAAAGATTACCATGCCGGCGATGACGAGAGGAGCAACCTCTGCCATGGTGGTCTCCTTAGTGAGGGTACCGATGAGTACGCCGACGAGCATTGGGGTGAGGGTTCCGGTGAGAGAGTTGATGGTGCCACCTGCCTGGATGAGCTGGTTGCCGGTGTTGCCGCCACCGCCGAGGAGGTTAAGCATGGGGTTCACTACGGTGTTGAGCATGCAGACGCAGAAGCCGCAAATCAAAGCGCCCAAGAGGTAGATGAAGAGGTTGAGTGCGCAGATCTGTCCGCCGATTTCGCAGACAGCCACGTCAGCGCCCACCTTGCTCGACAGCCACTGGACACCCAGTCCGATGAAACCTACGGCAAGGGCGATGAGGGAGGTTTTCTTGTAGCCGAACTTGATGAGCATGTTGCCAGCAGGAATACCCATGAAGAGGTATGCGACGAAGTTCATAAGGTTGCCGGCCATGCCAGCCCACTCGTAGGTGAAGCCCCAGATATTTCCAAATGGAGCAGCCATGTTGGTAACGAAGCTGATCATGCCGAAGATGAAGAACATCGTGATGATAGCTACCCAGTTACGTTCTTGTTTTTGTGCCATTGTGTTTTTTGTATTATAAATGAATATGAAAATGATTTGCTTTATTGATGAAATAGAGAATATTCCGCCGAAGCAAACTCAGCGATCTCATTCGGGGCGTGGGCCGTGCTTGCGTGGGCCATTCAGCATCTCGTCGGTGGTGTGGAACTCAAAGACGGTGATTGAGTTGTACTCTTCGCCGGGACGAAGCACACAGCTGGGCCAACCTTCGAGACCACCCTTGTTGGGAGAGTCGGGATAGTGTTGTGTCTCAAGGCAGATGCCAGTGCGCTGCTGGTACTTGATGCCCTTCTTGCCGGTCACGGAGCCATCGAGGAAGTTGCCCGAATAAACCTGTACGCCGGGTTCGGAAGTGCGCTCTACAAGGACGATGCCGCTCTTGGGGCTCATCAGGACGCAGCAGAGCGGAAGGTCGGTCATGTCGGCAGGAGGAGTCATGAGCACCCAGTTGTGGTCGAAGCCGTTGCCGAACTTAACCTGTTCGTCGTCAGCATTGATGTCCTTTCCGATGAGCTTCATGCCGGGTTTGCCACGTTCGGGCATAAAGTTGAAGGGATCGTCGGGAGTCAGCTGACGGAATTCGCCCGTGGGGATGAGTTTGTCATCGATGGGAGTCATCTTGTCGGCAAAGATAATCAGTGAGTCTTCGGTAATGCTGTTGTTGGGGTCGCCACTGAGGTTGAAATACGAGTGGTTGGTCATATTGATGACCGTAGGTTTGTCGGTGACGGCGTTGTAAAGGAGGACGAGGTTGTTATCGTCGTTAAGGATATAGGTCACCTTGGCTGTCACTTGGCCGGGGAAGCCATTGTCGCCATCGGGGCTGACAATCTGGAGCGTGATGCTTGAGCTGTCGGCATCGACAACATCATACACCTGATACTGCCAACCGGTGGGTCCGCCGTGCAGGGTATTGCCGTGGTCATTCTTGACGAGGTCGTACTCTACGCCATCGATAGAGAATTTGCCCTTGTTGATACGGTTGGCAAAACGGCCGATGGCAGCACCAAAGTCGGAAGGTGTCTTGCCGTCAAGGTTGGCATAGGACTTCACATTGTCGAAACCAAGCACTACGTCCTGGAGATTGCCGTCCTTGTCAGGTGCCATGATGCTGACGATGCGGCCACCAAGGTTCGTGACGCATACCTCCATGCCGTTCTCATTGGTGAGGGTGTAGAGGGCTGTTGGCTTGCCGTTGATGGTGTCAACGAACTGTTCTGGATCAAGACCAGACGCTGTAAGATTGACCTCCCTGGCCTGCTGGGGAGCAGAACATGCGGCCAAAAGGATTGGAGTGGTCACTGCAATAATTGCGCCGACCTTCATGAATGTAGATTTCATTCTTGTTTAGGTAATTAAAAATGTAATAAAATGTATATTTCGTGGCTATTGGAATCGGACGTTTGAAAGTGCGACAAATACCGGTGCAAATATACGGAATTGTTGGTTAAGTTGGTCTAAAAAACATTTAAAAATAGCAATAATACCCTCAAAGTTGGTGTTTTTCCTTTAAAAATGTACTTTTTCCTTTGCAAAATTTGTTTGGAAAATGAAAAAGGGTTACCTTTGCATCCCAAGATTAAGATAATAGCATGTTTTTAAAATTCTGGTTTCATAAAAAAAGGGAGATGCTTCCACTGCCATATAAGCGTGAGTTGCATTGTCACATCATCCCAGGCGTTGACGATGGTTCGCCTGAGATGAAGTTCTCTCTGCAATATATGAAAGCATTGCATGAATTCGGTGTTGAACGTGTCATCTTCACGCCTCATCATACTGAGCCAAGCTATATGAATACGCCACAAAGGATCTTTCCGCTGTTCCATGAGTTGAAGTCCCTGTGTGCCGAGGAAGAGATTCCTGTCGAATGTGAGGATTTCAGCTTCGAGTATCGTCTTGATGAGAGCTTCATCAACATGATGAATACGGGAAAGTGGGGAGAGGAGTCGTGCAAGCTGCGTCCGCTTAAGGATCGATATATCTTGATAGAGAACAGTTTCCAGCAGCCTTTGCTCAATCTTGATGATGTGATCTACAAGCTGCAGGACAAAGGTTGGTATCTCATCATGGCTCATCCCGAGCGTTTTCACTATTATTCGAGCCGTGGTCTGAAGCCTTATGAGCACCTGCTGGACCTCGGAGTGGAGCTTCAATGCAATATCCTCAGTTTCTCAGGTTACTATGGCGAATCGACCCAAAAGATGGCTTATCGCCTTCTGGATGAGGGTATGATCAGTTTCGTCGGCTCGGATTTGCACAATCTGCATCACGTGGATCTTATCCGCAAATATCTGCAATCGAAAGATTATGCCGAGATTCGTCCCGACTTGGTTTCAATGATACAAAACGACAAGATTTAATTAACAAGCCCCGAAAGAGAAAGTCTTTCGGGGCTTGTTGTAGGTTTTCCTTCCTATTGTTCACTTCGCCACAATGACGATGCCGTCGTTGGGGGCAAGGGTGAGCAGGGTCTTGCCGCCTTTGAGCTTCATGGGCTTGGCGGTGGGGTTGTCTCCTCCGCTGTAAAGGGTGAAGGAAGACGCGTCGAGCACGCTGAGATCAAGGCTGATGACGAGTTTCTGTGGTTCGGCATTGATAGCAGCTACATACCATGTGTCGCCATGACGACGAGCCATGATAAGATATTTGCCGGGATAGCCGTCGATAAAGCGCACTTCATCCCAGGTGGTAGGCACTTCGCGCATGAACTGCATACTTGCCTCAGGGGCATCTTCAAGATTGTTGGGTGCGAGTGCGAAGTTCTGGATGGGGTTTTGAAAAAGGATGGCTGTGGCAAGACTGAATGTAGAGGTACACGGACGTGTATTGACATGACGATTCTCGCGCGGTCGGTTGTCTCGGTTCATGTACTTGTTTTGGAACGATCCACCAAACTCCATGCAGCCCACGGCGTTGCGCAGCACGGGGTGAAGGGTGGCATGCTTGGCTTCGAGGTCACAGTGCGCCTGGTCGAAGATGAGGTTCTCGGAGGCAAGGACAGCCTCCGAACCCACATAATTGGGATACATGCGTTCCCAGCCTCGGGGTAGGGTGCAGCCATGGAAGATAACCATCAGTCCGTGGTCGTCGGCATCACTGAGTATCTCCTCATAAAGGCGAATGGTCTCCTGCTTGTCTCCTCCGAAGAAATCGACCTTGATGCCCTTCACACCGACGCTTTCGAGCCACTTCATTTCGCGCTTGCGAACAATGCTGTTGTCCATGCGATTGACTGGCCCTTGCACGATGTCGTTCCAATATCCGCTGGAACTGTACCAGAGGAAGACGTCCACACCCTTCGAATGTGCATATTCAATCAGTTTCTCGATGCTCTTGTTGGGGTCTTTGGCCGTGCCGTCCGATTCCTTGCCAAGATTGCTGTTCCACCAGTTATCGACGAGCAAATACTCATAGCCCATGGCTTCGGCCAGATCGACATATTTGCAGAGGTCGTCGTAGTTGATGGAGTTGTCTTGCCAAAGAATCCAGCTCCATGTGCCACGGCCCATCTTGTATTGATGACTGGATTCATATACGGGTTTCACATTGTCCCAGGGTGCAGTCGTCTCGACAATGGGCTTCAGGTTGCGGCCTACTGTGATTGTGCGCCAAGGTGTAGCGCCAGGGAGGGCGATGGCTGCATCCGCTGTTCCAATGCCATTGTTCTCTTCGGGCATCGGATAGGCGATGGTGTAAGTGTTAAGGTGCGAAGACTGGAAGATGCCGCCTCCGCCCAGCGGATTGGCATGGACATCGCTGATATGTGAGCCACAGTAGTGACTGTCGAGCCCCGTTTCGCTAATCATCACCCATAGCTCGTCGGCAGCATTGCCGAAGACGCCGCGTTCGTGGAAGAGGCAAGGGAAGGTGTAGCCGTGACCATACTGAGAACCTTGCGATATCGGAGCATCCCAGCAATAGAGTTCCTCATAGCTGGGCTTGGTGCGCTTCCAGCCTATCATCGCGTCGCTCTGCGAAGTGAGGAAGGTGGTAGTGCCGTCGGGGAAACTGAAACTGGTGGCTTCGGAGGTGACGCGCACTGACCCCGTCTCTCCTTGTTTGGGAAGCAGATAGCGGAATGCGACATCATGGTCGCTCACACGGAATTCCACCTGCAGTTCCTGCCCTTGCGATGTGGTGAGGGTAGCAAGCATACGGTTGGCGATGTAATGGATTTCGCTTGTTTTCGAACGATCCAATTTGTATCGTTCATCGATGTTGGTGATTTCGGTCTCTTTGATGCTGAGGTCTCTTGTGAGATTCTGTTCGTTGGTCGTAAGGCCGAGCATGGAATTGTTGATGGCTTTCAACCCATCGTAGGTCACGCTGTAATAGGGTCGCCCGTGGCTTATACCGAGGCTTACTTCAAGTTTGCCATCAGGACTGTTAACCGTAGCATTGTCGATGGCAAAAAGTGGCAGGGCGGTGAGTGCTGCCAGAAGAATGATTTGTGTCTTCATATTTTAAAGATAGTATTGTGTTGGAATAATTTGCTTCTATATGACAACTATATTTTAGAGGTCGCTTTGCTCAAAATTATATGAAAATTGATTTTAGAAATTATCAAAAGAAGAATGTCCGAAATCAGAAAAAATATCGACTCGTTTTTCTTATAATTTTTTGATTTAATTTTTCTATAATTTTGAGCTCTGCGACCCCTTCATTATTATCCGCTTTTGTTTTCGTTTTCTCGAAATGGATGCTGCAAAGATAATGTTTTTTTGAATAGTTGGCAAGAATACATGAAAAAAAGATTGCATTATTGCATAATTTACGTTCAATTGAAGAAAAAAGGAGCGAAGTTTTTTGTGAAATTGATTATATTTATTATATTTGCAACATCAATGAAGAACTAATCCATTCCTAATTCTTTTAATACACATCAACCTATGAAGAAACTTATCATGTCGCTGGCAGTTGGCTTGCTGCTGCCGCTTTCGACCCTGGCGCAGGATGTGCAGCTGAATGTTCATCCCGATCAGGCCAAGAATGTGATTCCGAAAGAGATTTACGGACAGTTTGCCGAACACCTCGGGCGTTGCATCTATGGAGGCATCTGGGTAGGCCCCGATTCGAACATCCCCAATGTGCAGGGCTATCGCAAAGATGTGTTTGAGGCCTTGAAAGCCCTCGAAGTGCCAGTGATGCGCTGGCCCGGAGGATGTTTTGCCGACGAATATCACTGGATGGACGGCATCGGCCCGCAGGAGAATCGTCCGCGTCTGGTCAATAACAACTGGGGAGGCACGGTGGAAGACAATTCCTTCGGCACCCACGAATTCCTGAACCTTTGCGAAATGCTTGGTTGTGAACCTTACATCTCGGGCAACGTGGGCTCCGGCTCGGTCGAAGAGATGGCCAAGTGGGTGGAGTACATGACCTCCGACACCAATTCCACAATGGCCGAGCTGCGCCGCAAGAACGGACGCGACAAGGCGTGGAAGGTGAAGTACTTCGGCGTTGGCAACGAATCGTGGGGCTGTGGCGGAGAAATGTCGCCCGAATATTATTCCGACCTCTATCGTCGCTATGCCATCTATGCGCGCAACTACGGCGACAACCGCCTCTATCGCATCGCTTCGGGAGCCAATTCGACCGACAACAACTGGACCGATGTCTGTATGCGCAAGATCGGACATAGGATGAACGGTATTTCGGTACACTTCTATGCCGTGCGCGACTGGGGCACGGAGAACGATCCCGAGACCGGCATACCAATGGGAAAGAAGGGCTGGGCCCTCACTTATACCGATCAGGAGTATTATAATATTGTGTCGAAGGCATTGCAGATTGAGGATTGCATCGTCGATCACATGCGTGTGATGGATCGTTATGATCCGCAGAAACGTATCGGTCTGCTCGTTGACGAGTGGGGCACCTGGTACAACGTCGAGAAAGGCACCAACCCCGGTTGGCTCTATCAGCAGAGCACCATGCGCGATGCCATCGTGGCGGCCTCGTCGCTCGACATCTTCCACAAATATACCGACCGCATCAAGATGGCCAACATTGCTCAGGTGGTCAACGTGCTGCAGTCGATGATTCTGACCAACGAGAAGAATCCGATGGATCCCTGCGTGCTCACGCCGACTTATCATGTGTTCAAGATGTATAACATCCACAAGGAAGCCACCTACGTCCCCTCCGAGCTGGTCTGCAACTATATCAGCGTGAATGCACGTGAGCAGATTCCGACTGTGAGCCGCACCGTGTCGTGCGACAAGAATGGTGTGATGCACATTTCGCTTACCAACATGGACCTCAGCAACCAGCACGTCGTCGCTGTCAATATCGACGGAATGAAGGTGAAGAGTGTCGAGGGCGAAATCATTACCGCTGCTGACGTTCATGCGCATAATGACTTCGGCAAGGCCGACGAGGTGAAGCCCGCTGCTTTCAAGGGTGCCAAGGTCGATAAGAAGGGCCAGCTGCTTGTGACGTTGCCCGCCCACAGTGTGGTGACGCTTACGGTGAAGTAATGTACTCCCCGCTATCGAATAAATTCAGCCGCAGACCCACAAGGCCTGCGGCTGAATTTGTTTCGGATACCCGGATCGTTTTATGGCACAAGCACCTTCCTGACCTTGCCGTTGGACTGGCGGATGATGTTGATGCCACGCTGCATGGCCTCGTGGCGATTGCCGTTCAGGTCGTAGATGTCGGCAGGCAAACTGTTGTAATCATCATCGTAAATCTGTTCGAGGCCTTCGTTTTGTCCGAAGGAGGCATTGATGGCGATGCGGCTTGCCGAGGCTGGCATGGTGAATTGGCAAGTAGGGCCGTCGAAGTGTTGCGACGAGTACGTGCTGTTATTGTAGGTCACCACGGTCCATCCCGTAACAATGCGCGAGCCGATGGGATTGCCGTCCTCATCAAGTGAGGGCGTGCCTTCGATGGTCACTTCGCGGCTTGGGAAATATTTGCCGTCAAATCTGCCTTTCGACAGGGGAACTCCATTGAAGGTGATGGTGAAGTCTGCCAGTGTGGTGTCTGCCATCAGCTTGTTGATGTCGGTGATGATAGGGGTGCCGAGCGAATAGTAGTCGGCTAGATGTGAATAGAAATTCGACGTGCGCCCCTTGAGCCAGTTTTGTGCATTGGATAGTTCGGTGTCGTAGTTGGGCCACCATTGGTTGATGAGCTTGCGGTGGTTGGGATATTCGGTCTTGATGTAATTGTACATCGGCTCCCATACCTCCCAAGTTCCATCGAAGTTGAGGAAATCGCCCATGTAGATGGCACAGCGGTCGGTGAAGGTGCGTAGGAAGTCCTCGTTCTCCATCAGCCGGCGGAAGAGTCGCGTATGGTCGTAGCTGTTCGCGCCCCAGTTGTGGTTGTAGTCGTAGTTGGGATTATAGAGCCAGTTGAAGATTGGATAGTTGGAGTTGCCCTGCCCGTAAAGTCCCATGACGAAGTCCACATCCTTGGCGACGAAACGCCAGCGTCCGCCCTCTTCGCGGGGTCGCCACATCATGAAGTTGTTGCCTGGGAAATCGAAGTTGTTGTAGTAGAGGTTCATGATCATGATGTTGATGTACTCGTCGAGGTCCATGAGCTTGTCGTATTCGTCCCATGTGTGACCTTTCTCGGTGTAGAACTCTACAAAGTTGTTATAGTTTTCCCATGTCCCTTCCTTCAGATCCCACCAGTTCTCGACCATGTCGATGTCCTCCAGCCCGTCGTAATTGGTGTAGATGTTGGCCGCATTGCTGCGCTCACGGATGTTGAGGATGCCCTTGTAGGTGCCGTTCAGGAAGAAGATGGCAGGTTGCCATGCCTGCCAGTCGAGGTCGGCGTGCGAAGCCATCGTCCGTTGGCAGATGGCATCGCGCATATACAGATAGTCGAAGTCATTGCCCGCATTGCGCAGCATGATCGACTTGTATTTGTTCATTCCCGGACGCTGGTCGGGGAAGAATTCGTATTTGAGGTGCTTCTCGCCGAAGCGCTTGTTGGCATACACGGCAAGGGTCTTGAGCTGGTTGCCGCGCGAAGCATTGCCTGCCACGCGTGTCTCGCTCAGTTGGTTGAGCTGGCTGGGGCTGTCGGCTTCGGTGAAGTATTCGAAGTTGATGGGCCTGCGCCAGTTGTATTCGTAGTTCTTCTTCGAACTGCTGTAGGTGCCATCGACGTAGATGCCGATCTTCGAGTCGTTGAAGTACTTGTTGTCGGTGACAATCGAGACCACCGGCAGTGTCATCTCGCGACCCAGGAACAGATACGATTGCGTGGTGGAACGGGGCGAAAGGTAGCCGTTGCAGAAGAGCTTGGCACGGATGACGCGCGTCGTTGAGAATCGGATGGGCGACGTGTAAGCCTGGCTGTTGCTGGTGGGTTCGCTGCCGTCGGTCGTGTAGCGAATCACAGTGCCCTCAGGTGTGCCTTCGGGCAGTGAGAGCGTGAGTTCGAGACTTTGTGCACTGGTCAGTACGCGTCCATGCTCGCTGAACGTGGGCTCGCCCAATATTTCTGAGCAGGTCTGACCGCAATTCTCGGTGGCAGGAGTTGGTATGTACTGATAGCCCCAGTTGTTCGAGCCTGTAGTCGCACGACCGTAGGAGATGTTGGGGGCAGGCTGTTTCTTTTCGATGAGAACCGAGTCGATGATTTGGCCGCCAGCGTCAAAGAGATAGACTCCAGCTTCCTTGCCCGAATCGATGCGGAAGGGGGTGTGCAGACCCGTTGCTTCCTTGTCGCAATAGACGAGGATGTAACCGTGCGGAACCAGTCCGCGCGCAGGCAGCTGATAGGCATCGCTGCCATCACGCTGCGTGCCGAGCGAATAGTTCGAGAGCATGGCAGTGGTGCTCCCCGCCGTGTTGTAGAGCTCTACCCATGAGTCGGGAAACTCGTTGATGTCGTCCATCGTGCAGTCGATGTTCGATTGCATCACCTCGTTGATGATCACTTGTCCTGACAGGGCAGTGCAGCAGAGTAGCGATAATGGCACAAAAAGGATTTTTTTCATCGAAGCTAGAGCTAACTGACGAAAGGGAGTCCTGCTGGCTCCCTTTCGTTCTGTGGATGTTGGTTGATTAAAGACACGCCTTCCAACGCGCGTAAGCCTCCTTGTAGGCAGTAGCGTCTTTCACAGGCTCCTCGGTGGCAATGTGTTTCAGGGTCTTGAAGGCATCATCGCTGTCCTTGTAGATACCTGCGCCAATGCCTGCCCCGTAGGCGGCGCCCACCGAACCGTCGGTTTCGTAGAGTTCGATGGTGGCACCTGTCACGGCAGCCAAGGTGCGGCGGAAGAGGGGCGAAAGGAAGAGGTTGGCGTGGCCGGCCTTGATGGTCTTGATGTCCATGCCCATGCCTGCCATCACCTCCATGCCGTAGGCGAACGAGAATGCGATGCCCTCCTGGGCAGCACGTACGATGTGCGCCTTCTTGTGGATGTTGAAGTTGATGCCGTGGATGCTTGCTCCGCGATCGTCATTCTGAAGCACGCGCTCGGCTCCATTACCGAATGGGATGACGCTAAGCCCCTCAGCACCTACAGGTACACTTTCGGCAAGGTCATTCATCTGGCTGTAGCTGATGCCTTCGGGGGCGATGGTGCGCTTCACCCAGGCGTTGAGGATGCCGGTGCCGTTGATGCAGAGAAGCACACCCAGGCGCGTGTCGGGTTGGTTGTGGTTCACATGGGCAAAGGTGTTGACGCGGCTGAGCGGATCGTAGTTGACTTCGCCAAGCACACCATAGACGACGCCCGATGTGCCGCCGGTGGCAGCCACTTCGCCAGGTTTCATCACATTGAGCGAAAGGGCATTGTTCGGCTGGTCGCCGCCACGATAGCTGATTGGAGTGCCTTCGGTCAGGCCGAGCTCGTCGGCGATGGCCTTGCAGACACGGCTCTGAATCGAAAAGGTGGGAACGATTTCTGCAATGAGCGAGTCGGGAAAGCCGAAGTGGTTCATCACGTCTTTCGATACCTCATTATGCTTGAAGTCCCAGAACATTCCCTCCGACAGTCCCGAGACGGTGGTCTTCTTGTCTCCGCCCGAGAGGCGCATTGCCACATAGTCACCGGGAAGCATGATCTTATGGATCTTCTCAAACACTTCCGGCTCGTTCTCCTTCACCCAAGCCAGTTTGGCTGCGGTGAAATTGCCGGGGCTGTTCAGCAGATGGCTGAGGCACTTGTCGCCACCGATAGCTTCGAAGGCGGCGCTGCCATAGGGCACAGCACGCCCGTCGCACCAGATGATGGAGGGACGCAGTGGCTTGCCTTCCTTGTCAACACATACAAGGCCGTGCATCTGATAAGAGATGCCGATAGCCTTTACGTCCTTGAGCGAAGCGGTGCCGGCAGCCTTGTCCGCTACGCGCTTGGTGGCATGGACGAGTTCGTCCCACCACATCTCGGGCTCCTGCTCGGCCCATCCGGCTTGCTTGGCGAGAATGGGAGCTTCCGTATCGGGGTACTGTGCACTGGCTATGGTCTTTCCGGTCTGTGCATCTACGAGCGACGCTTTTACCGACGACGTTCCTACGTCATATCCTAATAGCAGATTCATAATTCTTGATGTTTATTTGTTAATGCTTAATCCTTCTCTCACGGTTTGAAACGATAGTAGCGTGCAGCCCTGTGACTCACATTCTGCTCCCACTCGTCTAAGGGGATGATGCCTGGTTTGTTCATCACGAGCTTGGCGAAATTGCGCACGTCTATCTTTTTGCCGCTCACCTGCTCATGCAGCCGGCGCAACTGTGCGGCAGTGAACTTGGCCGGCATCATCTCGAAGAGCATCTGTGGTTGTTGACCTGCCATGCGATAAAGCTCGTCGAGTGTGTCTTGGATGATCTGGTTGTGGTCGAAGGCCAGCGGCGGCAGGTCGTGCACGGGGTACCACAACTGCGCATCGCTGTCGTTGAGGAGCATCGTGCGGCTGTTGATGCGCATCAGCGACAGATAGGAGATGGTGACGATGCGGCCAATCTTCTGCTTGATGGCATTTTCAAGCCAAAGCACGTCCTTCGGATTCGATGTGCGTGACGGTGAGCCATACGCGCGGAATTGCTTGACGAGGGGATGATGCTTGCCTGTTACGTTGGTGATGATGTCGAGGGCAGCCTCGTCCAGATCTTCGTCGGTGTGCAAGAGGCGCCCAGGGAGCTTCAGGTTGTTGTATTGCTCCTCAGGCACCTCATTGCCACGGCGGGACAGGAGCACTTGCAGCGATTCGCCGTCGAACCCAAGTATGACACAGTCAACCGAGACGTGCGGGTCGAAGTTCAGGGCTTCCTGATCCATGTTAATCGTGTGTATTGAATTAGATAATGTAAATCGAGCGCAAATCTGTGATAGGATTATGTTTCAGTTGTGATTTGCGTGGCAAAGATATGGCATTTTTCTTTTCCAACCAAATATTTTTGACTTTATTTTTCCTCGTCCAAATATGGGGTTATCGCTTTTTGTACAATAAGTAAAAACGCTTGATATCCTAAAGGGCTGAATGCAATCGTTTGTCCATTTATGGTATCTTATACAATAAGTCATAATGTTAAAAATATTTAACTTCCATAAGTTGCAAGATATTCTGCTCAAAATCCTGACAAAAGTGACGATTTTTCCCTTTGTCACGGGGACTTTTCAGGCAGAACGAGTTCAGAAATTACGTTAATATATATTTTAGACGCGCTAATTCTTGTTTTTTCATCAAATAATCTTTATCTTTGCAGCACATTTATCTGCTATCATAATTACCTATATAATATTTGACATGAAGAAGCACTTGACATTACTGACATCGCTGTCACTTTTCCTGTTCAACATTGTGTCAGCCCACGATGGTTCGCAACTTTGGTTGCAGGGAACAGCACCCGCCGCCACCAACACCCTCGGCATTGCTAAGGCCGAGCTCGCCCAGCAGTGGAAGGGGGGCACTCCCGTCCTGCAGGTCAACAAGTCAATGAAAGGCCTGTCGGCCGGTTCGTTCAGCATCACCATTCAGGCGGGGACACCCACCATCCGGTCGGCATCCGAAGTAGGCTTGCTCTACGGTGCCTACCACCTCATCCGCTTGCAGCAGACGGGAGCCAACGTTCGCGACACTTCCTTAGTCGAAAGTCCGTCCTACGACATCCGCATTCTCAACCATTGGGACAACCTCAACGGCACCATCGAGCGCGGCTATGCCGGTCGCTCCATCTTTTGGCGCAACAGTGCCGACCAGATGCGGCGCAACGCTGATGGCGAAGTCAACGAGGAGGACCTGCTCCATCCCAAGGATGCGCCTGAGATTCCTTCGGTCGAACGTCTGCGCCAGTATGCGCGTGCCAATGCCTCTATCGGCATCAATGCCTACGTGCCCGACAACGTCAACGCTTCGCCCAAGGTGCTCACCACCGAATACCTGCTCGAAGTCCAGAAGATGGCCGACATCATGCGTCCCTACGGCATCCGCACCTATCTCGCCATCAACTTCGCCTCACCCATGGTCATCGGCGGCCTCTCCACAGCAGACCCGTTCGACAAGAATGTGCAGCGCTGGTGGACTGCCAAGGTGAAGGAGATCTACAAGCTCATTCCCGACTTCGGCGGCTTCCTCGTGAAAGCCAACTCCGAAGGTCAGCCCGGTCCGAATGACTTCGGTCGCACCCATGCCGAGGGCGCCAACATGCTGGCCAAGGCGTTGAAGCCCTTTGGCGGCATCGTCATGTGGCGTGCCTTCGTCTATAGCCCATCCGATCCCGACCGAGCCAAGCAGGCCTATCTCGAGTTCCAGCCGCTCGATGGGCAATTCCTCGACAATGTGATCATTCAGATCAAGAACGGCCCCATCGACTTCCAGCCGCGCGAAGCCTATAGTGCGCTCTTCGGCGCCATGCCCCAGACGCGGCAGATGGCAGAGTGGCAGATCACGCAGGAGTATTTGGGCCATAGCAATCACATTGCCTATCTCGCCCCAATGTGGACTGAGTTCCTCCAGCAGGTCAAGGATGTCGCCCATTGTCCCATCAACAATGCCTTGAGTCCCGCCCGTGCGCTCACCGCCATCAGTGCTGTCTCGAATGTGGGCAACAGTCCCTCATGGTGCGGCAACGTCATGGCGCAGAGCAACTGGTATGCCTTCGGTCGTCTGGCTTGGAACGACGAACTCTCGGCCTGTCAGATTGCCGACGAGTGGGCGCGCCTCACGCTCTTCCCCGATTGCCACGATGCTGCAGCCACCAAGGCGCTTGCTAGTGTCAAGAGCCTGATGTTGCGCAGTCGTGAGACCATTGTCGATTACATGATGCCGCTCGGCCTGCATCATCAGTTTGCCTGGGGTCACCACTATGGACCCGAGCCCTATTGTGACATCCCGGGAGCGCGTCCCGACTGGATGCCCAGCTATTATGCCCGTGCCGACCGCGAGGGACTGGGCTTCAATCGCTCCTCGTCGGGTTCGAATGCCACGGGCCAGTATCCTGCCGACTATGCCCGCTTGCTCGACGATCCTGAAACCTGTCCTTACGAGCTGCTGCTCTGGTTCCATCATGTGCCTTGGGGCAAGACCATCCAGCATCGTTGCGGTGACCGTGTGGTTCGCGAAAACCTGTGGAATGCGCTCTGCCACCACTATCAGCACGGCCTCGATGAAGCTCGCGCCATGCAGCGCGATTGGGAGCGTTGCCAGGGTCAGGTCGATGCCGACACGTTTGCCGACATCCAGCGCCGCCTCCGCATCCAGGCGCGTGATGCCCAGTGGTGGAAGGATGGCTGCCTGCTCTACTTCCAGACCTTTTCCTGCCTTCCCTTTCCCGACGATGTGGAACCTGCCGTTCATGACCTCGACAAGCTGCGTGCCATCAAGCTGGGCATCACCAACTACGAGTGTCCCTCGCAGGAGTTGCTCGATAGTGTTCGTTAGCCTGTCTTGCCTTGAAATAACTTGACCATTTCCACCACAAGGCATATATAAGTCAGTCCTTTCTTGCTCTATCCGCCAAATTCGAAGGCGCGGCATCGTTTGGTGCCGCGCCTTCAGTGTTTTACAACATCGGAAAGGAAGGAAGAATGGGAAAGATTGTGCTAAGCATGTTTTAGAATAATGGAAAAAGTCTGAAAAAAGTGCGATTTTCGGCATTTTTGGTAAAATAAATTATGCGATTTTCGGCAAAATAGCGAAAAAAGTGCGATTTTCGGCATTTTTGACGAAAAAAATTATGCGATTTTCGGCAAAAGCATTATCTTTGCACCATAAAAACTCAATCACTGCTGTCCAATAAAAGGACAATTTTTGTTAATGTAAATAGTTGACAATTAATATACTTGACGAATGAAAATATGCCGCGGTGGTTTTGAAATTTAATTTTTTGCTGAGCTTTTGGTCTAATAGCAAAATGTCAGCAAAATGAACCAAGGCAGTTACATCTTCAGTCAGCTCCTCGGCTTTGTTCCGAAGGATGTGTTCGACCGAATCGTCAAGAAATTTGACGGAAATAAGTACGTCAAGTCCTTTACCTGTTGGAATCAGTTCTGCGTAATGGTATACGCACAACTGGCAGAGAGGGAAAGCCTGAGAGACTTGGAATCCGTCTTGATGCACCATCAATCCTGTCTCCATCACATGGGTATGGGTCGCACAGTTTGCAAGAGCACATTGGCCTATGCAAACATGAACAGAGACCCGGAGATCTTCCGAGAGATGGCATTGAAACTGGTCAAGATAGCCAGAGATTTGAGAGTCGGCCGATCCACCGAACTCGATGAGTTCATCGATGGCGATGTATATGCATTTGACTCTACAACTCTTTCACTATGCCTGAGCCGGTTTCCATGGTTGAAGCTACATCATGAGAAAGCCGGAGCCAAGGTTCATACCTTGTTCGATGTCAAAACCGACATCCCGGCTTTCTTCATCTACACCGAAGCGAGTCTTCATGACTCGAAAGTGATGAAAGAAGTCCCATATGTAGCTGGTTCCT
The DNA here is from genome assembly GCA_905235375.1 of uncultured Bacteroidales bacterium. GTDB lineage: Bacteria > Bacteroidota > Bacteroidia > Bacteroidales > UBA3663 > Liminaster. The sequence goes on along the minus strand of CAJOLH010000033.1, from coordinate 2,481 downwards.
ATTATGTTTTCGACAGAGCATATATGGTTACACCAATGCTCTATTCGATACATAATACATATCACGCATACTTTGTCGTCCGAGAAAAGAGCCACATGCGGTTCAATGTGATTGAGGATCGAGTCGTAGATCCGAACTCAGGTGTTATGACCGACCAGATTATCCGTCTGGATGGCTTAAAGACAAAGTACCAGTATCCCGAGAATCTTCGAAGGGTTACTTATCGCGATGCAGAAAGTGAAAACGATTTCGTTTTCTATACGAACAATCGGGATGTGTCCGCCGAACAGGTCGCGCTTCTGTATCGATACCGCTGGAGGGTAGAGCTTTTCTTCAAATGGATGAAGCAGCATCTGCACATCAAGGAATTCTTCGGCCACAATGAGAATGCCATACAGATTCAGATTTATACTGCAATTGCCGCGTACTGTATTGTTGCAATTGCCGAACATAAGCTGAACTTAGGCAGAGATATGTACGAAGTCCTACGTGTTCTGCAAGGTTCGCTCTATGAGAAGATTCCTCTGAGGGATTTCTTCGAAGCAGGTCGAAAGTGGCAATTTGCTACTGATGACCCCACTTTTGAAGGGCTTCAGCTAATGTTAAATTTTTAATTGGACACTAGTGAAACTCAATAATATGGAAGGACGAATTTTTAGACGAAAGTTGTATGACAAAATGCTTCGTTGGAAACAGGAACGGGATGGAAGTACAGCCTTACTCATCAAGGGAGCTCGCCGTGTGGGAAAATCTACAATTGCTGAAGAGTTTGCCAAACGAGAATATGAATCTTATATTCTAATCGATTTCACAGAAGCCCGACAGGAGGTCAAGGAGCTGTTCGAAGACATTTCGGATTTTGACCAGCTGCTTTTCCAACTTCAGTTCCACTATCATAAGCGTCTTACTCCGCGAAAGTCCGTTATCATCTTTGATGAAATACAGAACTGCCCTTTGGCTCGACAGGCAATTAGAAAACTGGTGAAAGACCATCGGTATGATTACATTGAAACAGGTCCTCTTATTTCGATCAAGAAGAATATTCAAGACATTCGCATACCGAGCGAAGAGACAAGACTAACTCTTTACCCAATGGATTATGAAGAATTTCGTTGGGCATTGGGTGATGAAGTGACGATATCCCTTCTGCATGAAGCATTCTTGGCAAAAAGATCTTTGGGAGATGGTGTTACAAGGACACTGCTTCGTGATTTTCGTCTTTACATGCTTATCGGAGGAATGCCCCAAGCTGTAAACGAATACCTTAAAAGCAACAATCTGGAAGCAGTAGATCTGGTGAAACGGGATATTCTGGAACTCTACGCCGATGATTTCCGAAAGATTGATCCTACAGGCAAGGCTACAAGAATGTTTTATGCTATACCAGGACAACTGAATAACAACGCATCAAGGTATCAGGTTTCCAGCGTTATCGAGAACGGGAAAAGGGATAGGATAGAGGAACTTCTACAGGAGATGGAAGAATCTCAAGTTGTGCTCTTTTCTCGTCATGCGAGTGATCCGAATGTTGGTTTCCCCATGCATGCTTCCTACAACCAATTTAAGATGTTCATGAATGATACTGGCCTGTTCATAACGCTTGCCTTTAGGGATAAGGAGATCACAGAAAATATAATTTACCAGAAACTGCTCAATGACAAGCTGTCAGCTGATCTTGGATACGTGTATGAAAATGTCGTAGCACAAATGTTGAAGACCGCAGGAAACGAATTGTTCTATTACACATGGCCAACGGAAAATGGCAGGCGCAATTATGAAATAGACTTCCTGTTGTCTCGCGGCAGCAAAATTTGCCCAATTGAGGTGAAATCATCAGGGTACAAGACACATGCATCGCTTGACAAGTTCAAAGAGAAGTTTTCTGAGAGGATTCTACATAGCTATCTCGTCTATACAAAGGACATGCGTAAGGATGGTGACACTTTGTTGGTGCCAGTGTTTATGTCTATGTTCTTATGAAGAGAATACATCAGTTGAAGTACACATGTTGTTATTTAGGCATTGCCCACAATTTGCTGGCAATCGTTCTGTCTATTTCCATTCTTTCCTCATGCGGTCGAGGGCCGCAGTATCCAGCGGTTCTCGAAGCTGCTGATAGCTTGTCGTATGTCAATCCCGATAGTGCGGTGGCACTGCTTCGGAGTGTGGAGGCTGAGATGTCGACATCGCAGCCTTCTGTTCGTCATTTCTACGACCTGATGACCCTGAAGGCGCAGGACAAGGCAGACCTGCCCCTGACTTCCGACAGTCTGATTCTCGACATCCTGCAATACTATGAGCACGGAGGTGACCCCAACAAACTTCCCGAAGCCTATTATTATGCAGGGCGCGTCTATAGCGAGCTTGGCGATGCACCTCAGGCCATCGATTATTTCCAGAAAGCACAAACATCCTTGGATGAACTCGATTTTCGAAAGCTTCCCACAGCTAACGCCAAGCGATATGAGAAGTTGAAAGGTA
>CAJOLH010000032.1 GCA_905235375.1 uncultured Bacteroidales bacterium | reverse complement strand
ATCACGGATCATGGGGATTGAACGGATGAATGTCCGAATAAGGGCACACAGATTCACACAGATCCACACAGATTTTGCTTGCGCACTCCCGAGATAGTCTGCGAGTCGCTAAGGAGTTATTTTCTCTACGGACTTTGGGGACTTTAAGGACTTTTGCTTGCGCACGTCAATGACAGTCCATTCCTCTACGGATTTATTTTTGACCGAGCCGCTAATCTGATAAATCTGGGAAATCTGTAGAGATGTAAGGACACAGACTTTTGCTTGCGCACTCCCGTGATTGTCCGCGAGTCGCCAAGGAGTTATTTTCTCTACGGACTTTGGGGACTTTAAGGACTTTTGCTTGCGCACGTCAATGATAGTCCTTTCCTCTACGGATTTCTCGGATTGAACGGATTTATTTTTGACCGAGCCGCTAATCTGATAAATCAGGTCACACAGATCCCACAGATGAACACAGATTTTTGCTTGCGCACCCCCGGGTTAGTCCATTAAGTCCTTGAAGTCCGTAGAGAAAAAAAAATAAGTCTGTAGAGATAAGAGGCCGAGACAAGGATCCGTGTTATCCGCCCAGTGGTCGGCGAAGGAATGAACACTGGTCTCCCTTGGGCAGACAGATAATCCGTGAGATTCGTGTTATCCGTGATCAAAAACATATAAACACGTAAAGGATGAAATAGGGTTTCGTTGATTTCGATGTTTTCGTAGTTTTCGGAATCCGAAAAAAACGATGGGGGTTATTCCGAAAAAGGACGAAAAAACGAAAAGGACGAAAATTTTTTAGTTTTCGCGTTTTTAGATGTTGTTATATAGAAGCATGAAAACAGCTATCATAGGCGCAGGCGCAGCCGGATGTTTTTGCGCCACCATCTTGAAAAGACTCAGCCCTGAGTCGCAGATCGACCTATACGAGAGCGGGAAGAAGCCATTGCAGAAGGTCGCCATCACGGGCGGCGGGCGCTGCAATCTGACCAACAGTTTTTCCGACGTACGAAGCATGAACCAGGTATATCCGAGGGGACATAACCTGATGAAGCGTCTGTTCAAGCGATTCGATCATCGCGCCACCATGCAGTGGTTCGAAAACGAAGGGGTACGACTGGTGACGCAGGACGACCAATGCGTCTTCCCGCAGAGCCAGGATGCGATGGAGATTGTCACAACCCTGCTGAGAGGGATTGAAGGAGCAAGGATCTTTACCAGCCAGCGCGTGAAGGAGATATTGCCCTGTGGAGAGCACCGATTCAGGATATACACCGACAGCCGAAGTGACGTCTATGACAACGTGGTAGTAACCACCGGCGGTTCACCGAAGGCATCGGGACTGGATTTCCTTTCGGGACTGGCTTTGGAGATTGTTCCTCCCGTCCCTTCCCTATTCACGTTCAACATCGGAGACGAAGCAGGCACGTCCCCCATCACCGCATTGATGGGCGTGGTCGTAAAGCAAGCGGAAGTGCGTCTGCCCGGCACCAGCTACAAGGCCGACGGGCCGTTACTGATCACCCATTGGGGCTTGTCAGGCCCCTCCATACTCCGCCTGTCAAGCTATGCAGCCCGCTGGCTGGCAGAAAGAGGCTACCAGGCTCCCCTTTCGGTGAATTGGATGGGCGGCATGAATGAGGAAGAGGTACGCAAACTGCTGCAGCAACAACTGAACGAACAACCCAGGAAACAAATAGGCAATGTGCATATACTCACACAGCGCCTGTGGACCTACATTTTAAATAAAATAGAGATAGCACCAGAGCGACGCTGCGCTGAAATGGGCAGCAAGCAGCTCAACCGGCTGGTGGCGACATTGTGCAACGACACCTACCGCATCGCCGGGCAGAGCCGATACAAGGAAGAATTCGTCACCTGCGGAGGTGTATCACTCTCAAACATCGACCCGAACACCCTGGAATGTAAGGAACACCGAGGCTTGTATTTCGCGGGTGAGGTGCTTGATGTGGATGCAGTGACGGGCGGGTTCAACCTGCAGGCCGCATGGACCATGGGATATGTGGCAGCGCAACTTGAGTAAAATGATATGTAGAGTTGGCTATGCATACTTTTTACCTATCAAAATAAAGAAAAGTGGAAAAGGTGCAAAGGTTTTTTGGCGAAAAATAACTATCTTTGCGCCGTTTCAATGCGCGCGAGCGCACACATCAATATTTTACAAATTCTACACAAGCAATGTTCAAAACTTTTCACGGAGCCCATCTGGTGCACTCCTACCACAAGAAGAAGTCAAAGACACGTTTCAAGCTAAGCAGTTATCTGAGAATGATTATTGCCATCGTCCTCGCGTTTGTCATTGCCTTCCTTCCCACCGACTTCTTCGGCATTGAGGGACTCAATGCTGTCCAACAGCGCGTCATAGCGATCTTCGTCTTTGCAGCCTTTATGTGGCTCACCGAAGCCATCCCCTCGTGGTGTACTTCGGTGCTGATCATTGTGGTCATGCTATTCACCATATCCGACAAAGGACTGACACCGTTCATGGGCGTGGAGGATGCCATCTACGTTCCCTACAAGAACATCATGCACTGCTTTGCCGACCCGACCATCCTGCTCTTCATCGGCGGCTTTGTGCTCGCCATCGGCCTCACCAAGACGAAGCTTGACGTAGTGCTTGCGAAGAACCTGCTTGCACCCTTCGGCACCAAGCCCTCTACCGTTCTGCTCGGCTTCATCGTGGTGACTGCCATCTTTTCGGCCTTTGTGTCGAACACGGCTACCGCAGCCATGATGCTGGCCTTCCTGGCTCCCGTGCTGCGTGCCATGCCCGAAGGTTCGAAGGACCGCACCGCCTTAGCTCTCGCCATTCCCATCGGAGCCAACATCGGAGGCATTGCCACGCCTATCGGCACACCTCCTAACACCATTGTGCTGGGTTACCTCAATGAGAACCTGGGACTCAGCATCTCGTTCGGCGAATGGATGCTCAAGATGGTGCCTCTGGTGGCCTGCCTGCTCATTGTGGGCTGGATACTGCTCCGCATCATGTTCCCCTTCACACAGAAGGAAATCAAGCTGGAAATCACGGGACACTTCCATTCCAACCAGCAATCGTGGATCGTGATCGTGACATTTATCATCACCATCTTCCTCTGGTGCTTTGCCGACCTGCTGAACTTAGGCTTGAACTCCAACATCGTTGCCTTGCTCCCCGTTGCCATCTTTGCAGCAACAGGTGTCTTCACCAAGCATGACCTTGAGGAAATCAACTGGTCGGTGCTCTGGATGGTTGCAGGCGGTTTTGCACTCGGTGTGGCCCTGAATACGACCAAACTTTCGGAAGTGCTTGTCAACTCCATCCCGTTTGACCAGTGGAGCCCAATGCTCGTGATGGTTATCTCGGGTCTGGTGTGCTATGGTTTCTCGAACTTCATCAGCCACTCGGCTGCTGCCTCGCTTCTCACGCCCGTGCTTGGCGTGGTTGCCGGAGCCATGGTAGCTGGCGGCACGCTGACACAAGGCGGTATGTCGCAGATGCTCATCGGCGTAGCCATTGCTGCCTCCGTCTCGATGATTCTGCCCATCTCGACGCCTCCGAATGCCATTGCCCATTCTACAGGCTTCATTCAGCAGAAGGACATGATAAAGGTAGGCCTGATCATCGGTCTGCTTGGCCTTGTCATCGGTTATTGCTGGATGTTCCTGGTTTTCTGATAAACAAAAACAACCAATAAAGACATTACTACTATGAGAAAACTCTTAACCATTGCTGCTGCATTCGCATTTGCACTGCCAGTTTGGGCCAATGAGCCTGAAAACAACGTGACTGACACGAATGAGTTCCCAACGACGGTATCCTCGGAGGATGAACCCTCGGGATTCCTTACTTCGATGCTCAACGAGGCCATCGAAAACGCCATGGATCCGCAGGGTCCCGGTCCACGTCGCGGACATGGAGGTCCTGACAGACCCGCCCCGAAGGACGACAAGCCCCAGTACGGTCGCACCGTGACCGGTTTTGCATCGGCTCCCAAGTTCGGCGGCTACTACATCGGACGCTATTCCTACAGCGACCAGGACGGCTCGCACGGCGGTGCAGGCTTCAACCAGCGCCTCATCCGCGCATACGTTGACGGCACCATCTTCAAGGACTTCAAGTATCGCATCCAGGTGCAGACGAACAATTCCTCATTCCACATGAAGGACGTCTTCATCGAATGGCAGCACTACAGCTTCTTCAAGATCAAGGTCGGCCAGTACAAGCGTGCATTCGGCTTCGAAAACCCGATGAACCCCTGGGACATCACCGCAGGTGACTATTCGCTCTTCACCAAGGCCCTCACCGGACATGACGACTATGTGAAGAAGGCTGCCGGCGGCCCTTCCGACTCGGACGGCGGACGCGACCAGGGCGTGCAGATACAAGGTGACTTCGGCAAAATGAAGGGCGGCTACGACCTCATCCACTATCAGATCGGCCTTTGGAACGGCCAGGGCATCAACGCAAGCGATGCCGACGGCAAGAAGGATCTGATCGGAACCATCCAGGTGCAACCCGTCAAGAACCTCTTCATCGGATTCTTCGGATGGCACGGCGGCTACGTTTTGAATGGCGAGGAACACACCAAGGAACGCTATGCCTTCGGCCTGAAGTACGACAACAAGGGCTGGACACTGCGCGGCGAATGGGGCCACGGCCAGTCAGACCTCGGCAAGGCTGATGCGTGGTACGTGATAGGCGGTATGCCCGTCAATGACTGGTGGAAGCTTGCTGCCGAATACCAGTGCTACCGCCTGGGCAAGGAGTGGAGCAATTCGCACAACATGTACTCGCTCATCTCCAACTTCCAGTTTCACAAGAATCTGATGTTCCAAATCCAATACAACTACAACAACAAGCGCTCACTCGGTGACGACGCGAACTTCAACGAGATCTGGGGCGAGATCTATTTCCGCTTCTGATTCCCTGAAAATTTTTCCAATACAAATAATGATGACCGCTAAAGAAATCCGCGAGAGTTTCCTGAAGTTCTTTGCTTCGAAGGGTTGTACCATTGTCCCCTCGGCCCCGATGGTGCTCAAGGGTGACCCGACCCTGATGTTTACGAATGCTGGCATGAACCAGTTCAAGGATATCATTCTCGGCAATGTCGAGAAGAAGTTCAGCCGTGCCGCCGACAGTCAGAAATGCCTGCGCGTGAGCGGCAAGCACAACGACCTGGAGGAGGTGGGACACGACACCTACCACCACACGATGTTCGAGATGCTCGGCAACTGGTCGTTCGGCGACTACTTCAAGGAGGAAGCCATCTCGTGGGCGTGGGAGTATCTGGTTGACAAGCTGCACCTCGACCCGAAGAACATGTATGCCACCGTCTTCGAGGGGTCGAAGGAGGAAGGCCTGGAGCGCGACAACGAGGCTGCTGCCATCTGGGAACGCTTCCTGCCGAAGGACCATATCCTCAACGGCAACAAGCACGACAACTTCTGGGAGATGGGCGACACAGGTCCGTGTGGCCCCTGCTCGGAAATCCACTACGACAGCCGTTCGGAGGCCGAGAAGGCTGCAACACCGGGCCGCGAGCTTGTCAACAAGGATCACCCACAGGTGATCGAGATCTGGAACCTCGTCTTCATGCAGTACAACCGCAAGGCCGACGGAAGCCTTGAGAAGCTGCCTGCCCACGTGATTGACACGGGCATGGGCTTTGAGCGTCTGGTACGCACACTGCAGGGCAAGACTTCGAACTACGACACCGACGTCTTCCAGCCCATCATCCAAGCGATTGGTGCCCTCAGCGGACTTGCTTACGGCGAGAACGAGAAGACCGACGTGGCTATGCGTGTGATTGCCGACCATATCCGTACCATCGCCTTTGCCATCACCGACGGCCAACTGCCCTCGAACGCCAAGGCAGGCTACGTGATACGCCGCATCCTGCGCCGTGCCGTGCGCTATGCCTACACCTACCTCGGACAAAAGGATGCCTTCCTCTACAAGCTCCTGCCCGTACTCATCGAAACCATGGGCGATGCCTATCCTGAACTGAAGGCCCAGAACGAACTCATCGTGAAGGTCATCAAGGAGGAGGAAGACAGCTTCCTGCGCACCCTGGCAGGCGGCATCAAGCGTCTTGAGAACATCATGGCCGACACGAAGGCCGAGGGCAAGACCGTGATTGACGGCAAGGATGCCTTCACACTCTTCGACACCTTCGGATTCCCACTCGACCTCACCGAACTCATCGCACGCGAAAATGCGCTGACCATCGACGAGGAGGGCTTCAAGGTGAACATGCAGGCTCAGAAGGAACGCGCACGCAACGCTGCTGCCGTCGAGAACGGCGACTGGGTGGAGCTCCATGCCGGCACCACCGACTTTGTGGGCTACGACTTCCTGGAGGCCGAGACCGAAGTGCTGCGCTACCGCAGCATCAAGCAGAAGAACAAGACCTTCTATCAGATTGTGCTTGAGAAGACACCATTCTATGGCGAGATGGGCGGACAAGTGGGCGACAAGGGCGTACTCGTCTTCGGCGAAGGTGAAGTGATCAAGGTCATCGACACCAAGCGCGAGAACAACCTCGCCGTTCACATCGTCGAGAAACTGCCTCAGGACATCACTGCTCCCGTAGTGGCCAAGGTCGATGAGGAGTCGCGCATTGCCATCGAATGCAACCACACGGCTACCCACATCCTCGACTACTGCCTGCGCAAGGTGCTGGGCACTCACGTCGAGCAGAAGGGTTCGTACGTGAGCAACGAGAGCCTGCGCTTCGACTTCAGCCACTTCCAGAAGGTGACCGATGCCGAGATCCGCGAGGTGGAGCATCTGGCCAACAAGATGGTGCGCGAGGGCATCGCCATCGAAGAGCATCGCAACATGCCCATCGACGAGGCCCGCAAGATGGGTGCCATCGCCCTCTTCGGCGAGAAGTACGGCGATGAAGTGCGCGTCGTGAAGTTCGGCCCCAGCATCGAACTCTGCGGTGGCACCCACATCAGCAACACCGGCCGCATCGGCATGATCCGCATTCTGTCGGAGTCGTCGGTAGCCGCAGGCGTTCGACGCATCGAGGCCATCACCGGCAAGGCTGTCGAAGGTATGCTCGACAACATGCAGGACATGATTCGCAATGTGAAAGAGATGTTCAACAATGCCCCCAACCTCGTCAGCGCCATCAAGCATCAGCTTGAGGAAGACAATTTCATCAAGCAGCAGCTGTCCGAATTCAAGAAGCAGCAGGAGCAGCAATTGAAACAGATGTTTGCCGAGAAAGCCATTGAGGTCAACGGCATACGCGTCATCAGAATCTCCCGCCCCATGGAACCCGACACCATCAAGAACATCGCCTTCCAGCTGCGCCAGGAGAACCAGAACATGATCGTCGTGGCAGGCACCTCCTTCCAGGCCAAGCCTTTGCTCACCGTTGCCATCAGCGATGACATCGTAAAGCAGGGCAACCTGAATGCCGGGCAACTGGTGAAGGGTGCTGCCAAGCTCATCAGCGGTGGCGGTGGCGGCCAACCTCACTTCGCACAGGCCGGCGGCAAGAGCGAAGAGGGACTGCCAGCAGCCATCGACTTCATCATCGATGCGATAAGGAAGTAATCATCCCCAACATCTCATGTCCTTGAAACCAAGACTTATCACCTTTCTGTTCGTATTCGTCACGTCAGTCTCCCTTCTTTGGGCCGATGCCAAAATCAAGTTCACGACCAACACGCATGACTTTGGCACCATTCAGGAGAAGGATGGCGACGTGACGGCAAAATTCGAATTCACCAACACCGGTGACTCTCCCCTACTCATCACCCGCGCCACAGCGACCTGCGGATGCACCACCCCCGAGCATCCCAAGAAACCGTTGCGTCCGGGCGAGAAAGGCGAGATTGTCGTCACCTATCATGCCAAAGGTCGTCCCGGTCCGTTCGACAAGAGCATCTACGTCTATTCGAACGATGCCAAGAACGAGAAGGTGCTGCTCACCATCACCGGCAACGTCATCAGTGCCACAGGCGTGCGCGAGACGTTTACCGAAGAACTGGGCGGAGGTCTGCGTGTGAAGACCCTTACACTCAACTTCTTCGATGTCTATCCCGGACGCAACAACCGCACCCGCACCCTCGCTGTGTACAATGAGGGCGACACCCCCATGACGCTCACCTACCGCAATGTGCCCAAACACATCCACATCGACTGCGACCCCGAAGTTGTAGAACCCAAGCAACAGGGCCGTGTGCTGGTTACGTTCGAGACCGAAAAGGTGAAGGACTGGGGCACACGTACGGATGTGATTGACATCTATGTGCAAGGGCAGGAGACGCGAATGAAGAACAATCACATCACGTTGCTGGCCGACATCTGGGAGGACTTCAGCAAGCTTACCAAGGAGCAGCGGCAGAACGCACCCGAGATTGAAGTTTCGAACACCATCATCGACTTTGAGCGCGGCAACAATGCCCGCACACGGGAACTGACCGTGCGCAACACAGGCAAGGAGACACTCCAGATACGCAAAGTGCAGTACGATGATGCTGAAGCCTTCCAGACCACCCTTGACAAGACATCGCTGAAGCCGGGCGAAGCTACCAAGCTACACGTCACCTTCAATCCTGCCAAAACCAAGAAGCGCAGCATCAATGAGCACCTTACCATCATCAGCAACGACCCAAGCAATTCACGCGTCATCGTCAACATCCAGGCAGGGAAGTAGATATGCCTACGATGCGAGTGACACGGTCAATGTATTGCGTGCCGAAAAATGCCAAATATAGTTTTCAAAGCAGACTTATATAGCAAAATAATGTACCTCGAAAGTTCATTATTTTGCTTTTTCTGTGTAAATTACATTTTAAAATAGTAAATTTGCAACGTTATTATATTCCCAAGCAATAAATACAATATTCGATTATCATTAAAACAATAAAAGCAATGGCAACTTATTTGACTAACGACAAACTCGTTATTGTTGGCGCCGCCGGTATGATTGGCTCCAACATGGTACAGACCGCTCTCACCATGAGAATGACCCCAAACATTTGCCTTTATGACGTTTACGCTCCCGGTCTTGAGGGCGTAGCCGAGGAAATGTTCCACTGTGGTTTCGAGGGTGCCAACATCACCTGGACTACAGACGTCAAGGAAGCTTTCACCGATGCCAAGTATATCATCTCATCGGGTGGCGCTCCACGCAAGGCAGGCATGACCCGCGAGGATCTGCTGAAGGGCAACTGTGAAATCGCACGCGGTCTGGGCGAGGACATCAAGGCATACTGCCCCGATGTGAAACATGTTGTTATCATCTTCAACCCTGCCGACCTCACCGGTCTGGTAACGCTGCTCTTCTCCGGACTGAAGCCCAGCCAGGTCACTACCCTTGCTGCCCTCGACTCTACTCGTCTGCAGAGTGCATTGGCCAAGAAGTTTGGCGTACTGCAGTCGAGCATTGCCGGTTGCCGCACCTTTGGCGGACACGGCGAGCAGATGGCCGTCTTCGGAAGCAAGGTGAAGATTGGCAATCGCACCCTTTCTGATATTGTCGGCACACCTGAGTTCTCGAACGAGGAGTGGGAAGAAATGAAGAAGGCCGTGACCAAAGGCGGTGCCAAGATCATCGAACTCCGTGGCCGCAGCTCGTTCCAGAGCCCATCGTATTGCGCTGTCGAGATGATTCGTTCGGTGATGGGTGGCGAGCCTTTCCGTTGGCCAGCAGGCACCTATTGCAACGATGCCAAGTACAACCACATCATGATGGCTATGGACACCACCATGGACGAGCGTGGCTGCACCTACGTTTGCCCAGAGGGTACTCCCGAAGAGATGGCCAGCCTCGATGCTTCGTACGAGCACCTCTGCAAGATGCGCGATGAGCTCGTGACCCTTGACATTGTTCCTCCCATCTCGGAGTGGAGCAAGGTCAATCCAAACCTCTAATCCCCTTTCGGATTCCTATATGCCCCCGCTTCAGACTCTGTGGCGGGGGTTGTTTTAACAACTGCTGCCTTTTCCTCCCACACTTATACCATCATGCGCGCACTGTCCCTTACCTTGTTCCTGTTGCTCTTGCCCGGCTTTCTTACTGCCGGCAACCTTTTGTTGTCGTCCAACCTCGACAGCAAGACATTTGCCGCCCATTGGACCATAGAAAGCGAGTCGCCCGACTATAGCATCCAATTCCTTGGCGATACTCTCGAAGTGGTTTCGCCCAAGGGGATGACAATCTGGCGCAACGAAAAGATAGCAGGACGCACCATCATCGAATACGACGCCTGCCTGATGGACGAGGGGAGGGAGGGAGACCGCGTGAGCGACCTCAACTGCTTCTGGATGGCTTCCGACCCCGTGGTGAAGGACGGCTCGGTATTTACGCGCCTGAAGCAACGTAAGGGTGTCTTCAAGAATTGCTACACCCTGCAACTGTATTATCTGGGCTATGGTGGCAACTACAACAAGACGACCCGCTTCCGCCGATATCAAGGGGAGGCCAACCAAGGGGGTGACTCCTATCCAGTGCCTGCCATTCTGCAGGAATACACCGACGAACCACACCTGAACGTTCCCAACCGGTGGCGTCACATTCGCATCGAAGCCGATGGCATACGCATCCGCTACTTCATCGACGGCGAATGTCTCGTGGATTTCCGCGATCCTCAGCCTTTGACCAGCGGATGGTTCGGCGTGCGTACCACCTGGAGCCGAGTGCGCCTCACAAACTTCTCTTGTCGCACCGAACCTCTCTCCGAATCGCCTTCCACCGGAATCACCCTGCATTGGATCGAACGTCCGACTGACGACACAGTAGCCGTGCGTTTTGGCGTTCCCTTCGAAAGAGGGAAGGTGCAGCCCAACGACCAGTTCCGCCTGAATGAATGTGACATCGAAAGCTATCCGTTGGCCTACTGGCCTGACGGTTCGCTGAAATGGGCAGGATTCGCAGGACTTGCCGCAAATGCCGAGAGTTATACGCTGCGACAATTATCTGCCCAGGAAATCAAGGCAAGGAAAAAAGACAAGCAGAAAAACGGCACACGGTTTGGACTGGAACTCCGCAAAACGGCAGAACAATACATTATAAAGAATGGGGACAATCTCATCTTTCTGCCAAACGCTGCAGGAAAGGGCTGCCTGCTCGACAGTCTGCTGTACCAAGGACAGCTGACGTGCCAGCGTTTGCGCGTGTGCCTCGACGAAAAGGATGGGCTGACCGACAGCATCTGCATCGAGCGGGAAAGCGAGCAGCAGATTGTAGTGAAATGCTGCGGAACTACCGACGGACTCCCCTACATCGTGCGACTTTACTTCAATGCGGGAACCCCTACCCTCCGCATAGTCCATTCGCTCGTATATAATCGAGACGGCAATCAACCTGCACCGCAAAGTCTCTGCATCCGTGCAGACGTTCCCCTTCAGCAGCCAGCCTACAACCGCCATGTGGCGTTCACGCTCGACGAAGGCAGGCTTTGGCATGAACCCGTGCAACCCGTCACCGGACGTCGCTCCCTTTCGCTCGATGGCAACGGACGAGGGTCCGAAGAGATGTATCACCAGCAAATGCTCGGCAAAGCCCTGCCCGAACCCGAGGCATTCGACGACCGCAACCGGGGGTATCTCCGCGATTGGGCGACGTGGGACCGCTATCGCCTGTCACAACTTCTCGATGAAGGCTTCTCGATTCGCAAGAGTGCCAAGCCTGCCCCGCAGACACCCTGGATAGGCACACTCAATGGACGACGCAGCACGGGAGGATGTTTCGTTGGTGAAGCAGGCCGTGGACTTGCCATGGCGATGCACGACTTCTGGCAGAGTTATCCTTCGACGCTCCTCATCGAAGGGGCTACGCAATCGCTTGCAACCGTGTCGCTTTACCTGTGGAGCCCAGAAGCTGAGCCGATGGATATGCGCCACTACGACACTGAAGCCCATGGCCTGGAAGCATCCTACGAGGATATCCAGGAAGGCATGAGCACACCCGAAGGAATCGGACGCACATCGACCGTGATGCTTCGTCCCACCTTGGGATATCCGGGCGACGAAGCACTTACTTCGCTTTTCCATACGCTGACACAGGAACCGCAACTCATCTGCACGCCCCAGTATCTGCATGCACAACGCGCTTTTGGTGTTTGGAGCCTCCCTGACCCTATGTACGCCGACATCGAACGACAACTGACCTACTGGTCGGACTTCTATGTCAACGAAGTGGAGCGACGGCATTGGTACGGATTCTGGAACTACGGTGACGTGATGCACGCCTACGACAACGAGCGTCAAGAGTGGCGCTACGACATCGGCGGCTTTGCCTGGGACAATACGGAACTGGCCTCCAACATGATGTTGTGGTACAACTTCCTACGCACGGGTCGTGCCGACCTGTGGAGAATGGCAGTGGCCATGACTCGCCACACCAGCGAGGTCGATGTCTATCATGACGGCCCGTTCAAGGGGCTTGGTTCGCGTCATAACGTCAGTCATTGGGGATGTGGTTCGAAGGAAGCCCGCATCAGCCAAGCGCTCTGGAACCGCTTCTACTATTATCTGAGCGGAGGCGACGAGCGACTGGGCGAACTTATGTCGGCACAACGCGACCTCGACACGCTGCTCTATCGCATCGACCCGATGCGTTTGGCCGAACCTCGTGGCATGTATCCCTGCACCGCACCAGCGAGACTGCGCGTAGGACCCGACTGGATGGCATACGCCGCCAACTGGATGGCCGAATACGAACGCACGCTGAATCCGCACTATTGGACGAAGATGCTCAACGGCATGGAGAGTATCAGTCAGATGCCCTTGGGAATCTTCAGTGGACCGAAGGCCTTGGGTTACGACCCTGCCACCGGACGTCTGAGTTGGGAAGGCGACCCGAAGATGGAAAATACCAACCATCTGCTTTCCCTCATGGGAGGCACCGAATTCATGGGCGAACTGCTGCTCATCGACGAAGTTCCTGATGCCTGGCGACGGACCTGGCTCAACTATTGCACCGAGTATCGTCAGCGCGCAATCAGGGGAAAGCGCAATGGTTATCCGATGGCACGACTGGCAGCATACGCCCACTGGCAATCGGCTCTTGAGCCGACGACGGTTCCTCGTGATGAACTCTACCAAAACACGATGGTGGAATACGAACGAGGCATACAGACGCCCGACCGATTCTCTACCAACGGCATATCCACATGGGCTCTTGATGCCATCTATATGCTGGAAGTTTGTCCACCACCACTCCACAAGAACGTGGGAAATGGCCCTCAAAAGCCCTAAGAATGACCTGAAATCTCCAAAAATGGAGGTCGAGAGCCAAATTTTGCGTAAAAAGTGAACAGGTTTGTGTTTTTTTTCGTACCTTTGCCACATGAACGAAGAAGAAAAGCAGAAGTTCAAGCAAGCGATTGACGAAGCATTGAAGGTGCTTCACCATGGAGGTGTCATCCTCTATCCCACCGACACCGTGTGGGGACTGGGCTGTGATGCCACCAACAGCGAAGCCGTCCGAAGGATCTTCGAGATCAAACGCCGCTCCGATTCGAAAGCCATGCTTTCGCTGGTCGATGCCATTGGGCGTGTCGATTACTATTTCTCGCGTGTGCCGGACATTGCCTGGGACCTGTGGGAGGTGGCCGACAAGCCATTGACACTTATCCTTCCACGCGCTCGCAACGTAGCACCTGAGCTCATTGCCGACGACGGCACGATGGGAATGCGCATCACCAACGAACCCGTCAGTCACACCCTTTGCGCACGTCTCAAACGTCCGCTGGTAAGCACCAGTGCCAACATCAGCGGACAGCCTACAGCACGATGCTTCGCCGACATCAGCGACGAAATCAAGCAGGCCGTTGACTACATTATTCCACTTCGTCAAAACGAAACCGCCAATCCAGCTCCCTCCAGCATCATCAAGGTGGGAGATGGCGGAGAAGTACAAGTGATTAGGTAAGGTTTGAAAGGTTTGAAGGGTTCGAGAGGGTTGAAAAGTTTGAAAGGTTTGAAGGGTTCGAGAGGTTTGAAGGGTTCGAAGGGTTCGAAAGGTTCGAAGGGTTAAGAAAGGTTTGAAAAGTTAAGAAGTGAATCAAAACGCACAACGCATCAAGTATATCATAAGTGACCTGCTGGCCACTGCTTTGGGCTGGTTGTGCTTCTACATTTACCGATTTGACATCACGGGGTTCCTCACCGTGCCGACGCTTCATGAATACCTGACACTGCCGCAAGTCGAACTCAACCTGATTCTCGGTCCTTTTGCGTGGTTGGCGCTCTATGCATTTTCGGGCTACTACCAAAACCCCTATTTCAAGTCACAGACCGATGAACTGCAAGTGACTTTCTGGTCGATCGTCGTCGGTACGCTGGTAGCATTCTTTGCCATGGTCATTGATGATGTGCCTTTCATTAACGACGAGGATATCGCCGTGTTGAAGATTGTCCACATCCCGCCCAAGACCTATCTGCAGATTCTTTTGACCCTGTTCGGCTGCATCTTTGTCCCCGTCTATCTGGCGCGTTATTTCATCACGCATCGTGTCAACGGGCAAATCCAGAATGGCCGCCTTGGCCTCAGAACCCTGCTCATCGGCGAAGGCAAGGCAGCGCAGCTGTTGCAACGCGAACTGAAGGCCGAGAAAAGGCAGAACGGCTACCTTATCATCAAGACGGTGCCCGACACTGCCAGCTATGAGGAGATCAGGAAGGTGGTCGCAGAAAACCGAATCGAAGCGTTCCTCCTTGCCCCCGACAGACACGATCCTCGCATCATCAACCATCGGGTCTATGAACTGATGCCCCTCGAACTGCCCATTCGCATAAAGGCCAGCAACGAGGAGATTCTCAACGGACAAGTTCACACCGACTCGCTGACCACCCTGCCCATGATGCAGTACAGCACCGACCTGCTGAGTCCCTTCAATCGCAATCTGAAGCGCTTTGCCGACATCTTCAGCTCAGCCTTGGCGCTCACCCTCCTGTCGCCGCTCTTCCTCATCGTGGCCATCATCATTCGTCGCGACTCCCAGGGGCCAGTGTTCTTCAGCCAGTGGCGTATAGGACGTTCGGGTAAGCCGTTCCGCATCTTTAAGTTCCGCTCCATGCGCACCGATGCCGAACAGGACGGTCCGCGACTTTCTTCGACCATGGACCGACGCATCACCAAGGTGGGACGCTATTTGCGCAAATACCGCATCGACGAGCTACCGCAGTTCTGGAATGTGCTGAAGGGCGATATGAGCCTCGTAGGACCCCGTCCCGAACGCGACTACTACATCCGTCAGATCATGGACATTGCCCCCTACTATTCCAAGCTCCTGCAGGTGAGGCCAGGCATCACGTCATGGGGCATGGTCAAGTATGGATATGCTTCCACCGTCTTCCAGATGGTCGAACGTATGCGCTACGACCTGATGTATATCAACAACTGCTCCATTGCCGTCGATTTGAAGATACTGGGCTTCACGGTGCGAACGGTACTTACGGGAAAGGGGATTTGAGGGGTTCGAAGGGTTTGAGGGGTTCGAAGGGTTTGAGGGGCTCGAAGGGTTCGAAGGGTTTGAGGGGTTTGAAGGGTTTGAGGGGTTTGAGGGGTTCGAAGGGTTCGAGGGGTTAGGAAGCAGCCAAACATGGCTGCTGACATAAACGAGGTAAAGAAAGGCTCGAAAAAGGTTCGAAATGTTTGGATTATTGCATAAGATGGTCGAACACATTGTCACTTGGCGAGAGGAACATCTCACCGAGCAACAATTCGTGTTGATACTCGCCTTCTTCACAGGACTGGCGGGGGCATCTGCCGCATTGATCCTGAAATGGCTCATCCATACCTTTCAGCATCTGCTTACGATGTATTTCGTGGTCAATGGTGCCAACTACCTCTATCTGCTCTATCCTGTGATCGGTATCCTCATTGCAGGCCTATTCGTCCGCTATGTGGTGCGTGATGATATCGGGCATGGCGTGACCAAAATCCTCTACGCCATCTCGCAACGCAAGTCGATCATCAAGGCGCACAACATGTACACCTCGGTCATCGCATCATCGGTAACCATCGGCTTCGGCGGATCGGTAGGTGCCGAGGCTCCTATCGTCCTCACGGGGTCGGCAATAGGCTCCAATCTGGGGCGGCTCTTCCGCATGGACCAGCATACACTGATGATTCTGCTGGGCTGCGGCGCTACTGCGGGCATCGCCGGCATCTTCAAGGCGCCTATTGCTGGACTGCTGTTCACCGTCGAGGTACTGATGCTCGACCTTACTGCCTACTCCATCATGCCGCTGCTCATCTCGGCGGTGACTGCCGCTTCGGTGGCCTATATCGTCGAAGGTTCGCGTGCCCTCTTCTACTTCACCGAGACGATGGACTTCTCCATCGAACGTCTTCCCTACGTGATTCTACTCGGCATCTTCTGCGGCTTTGCCTCTCTCTACTTCACCCGCACCACGTTTGTCGCCGAAGATTTCTTCAAGAGGATCACCAGCCCTTGGCAGAAGTGGATCATCGGTGGCCTCTTCCTCAGCATCGTCATTTTCCTCTTCCCTCCACTCTACGGCGAAGGCTACGATGCCATTCAGCACATCTACAACGGACAGTACCACGACATTACCGCCGGATCAATCTTCTACGACCTCGACCACGTCCTTGGCATCCCCAATGCATCATTCTGGGTGCTCTCGGGATTCATCTTCCTCGTGATGCTCACCAAGTCGTTTGCCACAGCTGCGACCAATGGCGGTGGCGGTTGCGGCGGCACGTTTGCGCCATCATTGTTCATGGGTAATTTCGCCGGTTTCCTTTTTGCCTATATGCTCAATAAGGCTGGCATCTTCACCTTCCTCTCCGAGCAGAACTTCGCGGTGATGGGCATGGCAGCAGTGATGTCGGGTGTGATGCATGCCCCACTCATGGGTGTCTTCCTTTCGGCCGAACTGACAGGCCGCTTCGACCTCTTCCTTCCCCTGATGATTGCATCGTGCCTCTCCTACGGCACCATCTGCATCTTCGAACCGTACTCCATCTACACCCGTCGTCTTGCGCTCAAAGGCGAGCTTATCACCCATCACAAGGACAAGGCGGTGCTCACTTTGCTCAGCATGGACGACCTCATCCTGCACGACTATCCTGTGCTCCATCCGCAGATGATGCTTGGCGAACTCGTCAGGCTCATCTCCACGCAGGGGCACAACCATTTCCCAGTCTGCGACGAGGATGGCACCTTTGTAGGCATCGTCACACTCAACGACCTCCGCAACATCATGTTCCAACCCCGTCTCTACGAGCGGATGTCAGTGGGCGACATCATGATTGGCCCAAAGGGAAAGATTCCGTCGGACATGAACATGGCCGAGGTAATGAACCTTTTCGACACGACCGGTGCATGGACCTTGCCCGTCATCGACCACCAGGGCAAATACATGGGAATGATGTCGCGACAGCATCTCTACGAGACCTACCGTGCCCTGCTGAAGCAGTTCAGCGAAGATTGATTGATACGCGCCTTCTTGGTTGAAAAAAGCAGTCACAATTAAACCGCACCCCCCCTCCCTTTGTCATAATACAGAATAAAAACAGAAACTATAAAACCTATTACGATTATGAAAAAGACAATCATCCGCTTCAGCACTATGCTGATCCTCCTTGCAGTGGGCTTCACCTCAGTCATGGCTCAGCCTGGTCATCGCCATCATCGTCAGGGCTATCGTAGCGATGGCTTCTCGCGTGGCATACATGACGTTCACGCCGTTGCCAACACTGCCATGCTGGGCTACAGCATCGCCTCGTTGGATGACTATACAGGTATCCGTGTCGGCTATAATGCTGCTTCACTCCGTGCCAGCGACTTCTCTGACGACATTTCCAGCGACTTCCAGTCGGGTGCCTGCATCGGTGTCGTCTTCGGCTGGTATCTCGGCAAAACCCCTGTCATCATCGAACCAGGTCTCTATTACTCCTTCAAGGGTGGCAAGCTCGAGGGTTTCGAGCGTGATCTAAATATACGCACCCGCCTGAAGACCAATATGCACATGTTCGAGATTCCGCTAGTCTTCAAGTATGAGGTTCAGTACCACAATGCCGGTGTCTGCCTCCATCCATTCTTTGGCGGCTTCCTGTCGTTCGGCATCGGAGGCAAGACCAAGGCTCTGGAAGGCGGCTACAGCGACAGTTGGGACACCTTCTCTGATGGTGAAGGTCAGCTCGGACGCACCGATGCAGGTCTGCGTATGGGATGCGGACTCGGAGTAGATCACTTCTTCCTCGAATTTGCCTACGACTGCGGATTGGTCAATCTGGCAAGCGACCAGTACAACTACTTCGGCTATAGCAATTACGACAGCGCAGTCCGCAGCAACACCATCAGCTTCAGCTTAGGATTCAATTTCTGAGAACTAAGGGATATTAAGGGATTCCAAGGGATATGAAAGGATTTTAATGGACGAATGTTTCCTTAGTCCGAAATCCTCCACGCAATAGTAACATCCCTTAATATCCCCTAATATCCCTTCATATCCCCTACTAATATCCCCTTAACGCACAACCATGATCATCTCTCTTCACGTCGAATACCAGGCACAATGGGGCGCACAACTCTACGTCACCACAGGCAGTAAACCGAAGTTCGGGCAAAAACTTCCCAAAGAGACCATCGAAATGGACAACGATGGACGTGGGAACTGGTTTGTCGATATCGATGCCGAACAAGTGATCGGCAAGCCCTATCACTACGTACTGGCTTACCAACGCCACGTCGTACGAAACGAATACGGCAACGGTCATTTTATCGAAGGCATCACCGAGGCCGAGGGCGTTCCTACCCTCCGCATCTGGGACAGCTGGCGACGACTGCCTCAGATTCGCAGTTTCTTCTCGCTCGCCTTCCGTCCGAACAGGCACAACAAGGCGATGATGTCCGACCAGCCCTTTCCTGCCGTCGATGTGCTCAAGCCCGATCAGTTCACGATGGTTTGTGAAGCCGGCAACCTCAAGGACGAGTGGGAACTTGCACTCATCGGCAACGTCCCTGAGCTGGGCGCATGGCAGCCCGAGAAAGCCCTAGTCATGCAACAGATAAGCCGAAATCTTTGGAGCGTCAGCATCCCGCGCACCTCATTGAAGTTCCCCCTGCGCTTCAAGTTTATTGTCGTGAGCCGTCACACCCATCAGTTCGTGGCATGGGAGGACTGCACCAACCGCTTCTTCGAACCCAGCACGATGGATCCGGGCGACTCGCTGCTCATTTGTAATCAACGCTTCACCCGTCCCGCCTTCGATGACAAGAACAACAACCTATAAACATCATCAACCAAACTATATTAAGTCAACAATGAAACGTATTATTATCATCTGCATGATTGCAGCAGCAAGCATCATGGGTCAGCAAGCCAAGGCCCAATCCTTCCTCGAATCCATCCTTTCAGGCATTGCCTCGGGCAACACATCGGGCAGCGACGCCTTAGGCACCGTGATCAATGGTGCCGTCTCAAGTTCCACATCAAATACCAAAAGCAACGTTGGCAACGTCCTCGGCAACATCATTTCCAGCGTTACGGGCAGTGCCACCACTACACAGGCTAACCTTGTCGGCTCATGGAGCTACAACGAACCTGCCGTCCAGTTCGAGAGCAAAAACCTCCTCACCAAGGCTGGTGGAGCTACAGCAGCCACGAAGGTCGAGAACAAGCTCGCCTCAATTTACAACATGATGGGCATCCGCGCGGGACGTGTCAACTTCACTTTCGACAATAACGGAGGTGTAACCTATACCATGGGCTCCCGCTCCTTCAATGGCACCTATATTTTCGACCGCCAGAGCAAGACCATCACGATCACTACAGCCACAGGACAGAATCTCACGGCATACGTCACCATCAGTGGCAACAACATGAGCCTCTGCTTCGACAGCACCAAGGCCCTCAACCTCTTCACCACCATCAGCAAAGGCTTCAACTCCACCATCAGCGCCATCGCCGGAAGCTACGATGGAATGAAGACCGGATTCAAGTTTACCAAGAAGTAAGCCTTTAGATTATCTAGATGCTCTAGACACTCTAGATAATCTAGACTATCTAGAACATCTAGCCCCAAGACCAACAAAAAAGCTCCGAAGAAACGAATCTTCAGAGCTTTTTTGTTGACCATTATCATGGTCGGGGTGACCCGACTCGAACGGGCGGCCTCTACGTCCCGAACGTAGCGCGCTACCAACTGCGCCACACCCCGTGGGAATCTACAGCCTCCAACAGATAGGATGGATGGCTGTAGAAGATGGGATTAATCCTGGTTGAGGTTCACGCGACGGAAAGCAGTCACAGTAAGACCCTTCTGGGCTTTGTCCATATACTGCTGAACGTTGATCTTAGCGTCGTTGATGAACTCCTGTTCAACAAGGCAGTTCTCCTTGAAGAACTTCTTCAGACGACCCTGGGCGATGTTTGCAATCATCTGCTCGGGCAGGTTAGCAGCCTTCTCGGCACTAACGGTTGCACGGATCTCACGAGCCTGTGCAGCCTGCTCTGCAGTGATCCAGCCCTTAGCGGTGTTGCTCTCGATGTGATCCTCTGAATCGACAAGGGCGGGGTTGATACCAGCCTTCTTGAGGGCTGCATCGACAGCCTTGGCAACCTGCTCAGCCTTGGTCTTCTCGATAGCAACGGCGAGCTCGTCATCCTTCTTCTTCTGGGGAACCTCATCAGCATTCACAGCTACAGGATTCATTGCAGCCACCTGAAGGGCAACATCCTTAAGAACCTCAGCAGGACCATCCTCGTTGTAGGCAACGATAGTAGAAAGCTTGTGGTTGAAGTGGTTGTAGGCTACAACAGCGGGACCCTCGATGTGCTCGTAGTTACCGATCTCCATCTTTTCGCCAGTGACACCGATCTGAGCTACGATAGAGTCCTTCACGGTGCCATCCTCGGTGGGAAGAGCCAAAACTGCATCCAGATCGGCAGGCTTGTTGGCCATAACCAGATCCATAATCTTATTGGCGAGGGCAACGAAACGCTCGTTGGTAGCAACGAAGTCGGTCTCACACTTCAGGGCGATGATAGCTGCGAAATTGCCATCGGTACGAGCAATAACCGTACCCTCGGAAGCCTCACGGGCTTCACGCTTGGCGGCCACAGCCTGACCCTTCTTGCGAATCTCCTTCACTGCCTCCTCCATGTTACCATTGGTCACCTCAAGGGCCTTCTTGCAATCCTGCATACCGGCACCGGTGATCTCGCGGAGTTCCTTAATTTGAGCAATTGAAACTGCCATAATTTCTTTCAGTTTTTTAGAATTAAAAATCAAATCAGGCCTCCTCTTCTTCGGTAGCCTCTTCTACTACTGGTGCAGCTGGCTTCTTGCCAGTCTTGCCCGAAGCCTCGGCAGCTTCCTGGTCGGCCTTCTCCACCTTGCGCTCCTCAATGCCTTCAGCGATGGCGTCACACATGGCGTTTACAACCACAGCAATCGACTTGGTAGCATCGTCATTGGCGGGGATCACATAATCCACACCCTTGGGGTTGGAGTTGGTATCAACCATAGCAAATACAGGGATGCCCAGGCGAACGGCCTCAGCCACTGCAATGTGCTCCTTCATAACATCCACAACAAAGATTGCAGATGGCAGACGGTTAAGGTCGGCAATCGAACCGAGGTTCTTCTCAAGCTTCTCACGCTGGCGGCTGACCTGCAGACGCTCGCGCTTCGAAAGGTTATCGTAAGTGCCGTCCTTGGTGAGTTTGTCGATGGTAGCCATCTTCTTCACAGCCTTGCGGATGGTGGTGAAGTTGGTAAGCATACCGCCTGGCCAGCGCTCGATAACGTAAGGCATGCCAACAGCCTGTGCCTTCTCGGCAATAATCTCCTTGGCCTGCTTCTTGGTTGCGACGAAAAGCACCTTCTTGCCGCTCTTGGCCAAAGCCTTGAGCTGCTCAGCTGCCTCGTCGATTTTAGCAACTGTCTTATTAAGGTCTATGATATGGATGCCGTTACGCTCCATGAAGATGTATGGAGCCATTGCTGGGTTCCACTTGCTCTTGAGGTGTCCGAAGTGAACGCCGGCTTCCAAAAGTTGATCAAAGTTTGTACGTGACATAATGTCGAAAATTGTTTTATTTGTTTACATTCTTGTTATTCAATCCGCCGGTAGTCGTCATCAGGACGGGTCCGACTGGATTTAGATACTAAACGCGTTATTTAAATAGATGTACGCCCGTACTTATTTAAATTACGCTTTGCGCTAACCAAAGATTAACGCTTGCTGAACTGGAAGCGACGACGAGCCTTGGGCTGACCTGGCTTCTTGCGTTCAACGACACGGGGATCGCGGGTGAGGAAGCCAGCCTTGCGAAGTGCTGCCTTGTGCTCAGCATCGATCTTGACGAGTGCGCGTGCGATAGCGAGACGAACGGCTCCAGCCTGACCATTGAAGCCACCACCCTTGACGTTCACCTTGATATCGTACTGCTCAGCTACGCCTACTTCGTTGAGAGGCTGCTTCACGACGAACTGAAGGATCGAAGAGGGGAAGTACGACTTGAGCTCCTTGTGGTTGATTGTGATGTTACCAGCACCAGCCTGAACATAAACGCGGGCTACGGCGGCCTTGCGGCGACCAATTGCATTAATTACTTCTGCCATAGTTCAATTTGTTTTGGTGTTGATTACTTCAGTTTGTTGATGTCGATTACCTTTGGCTGCTGTGCAACCTCCTTGTACTCGCTGCCCTCATATACGCGAACGTTCTTGAGGATCTTGCGGCCGAGAGGGCCCTTGGGGAGCATACCCTTGAGTACGGTGAGGAACAGTGCCTCGTAACCCTGTTTCTTAACTACGCTTGCGGCGGTGTGTACACGCTGGCCGCTGGGATAACCGGTGAAGGTGAGCCACTCACGCTCAGTCCACTTGTTGCCGGTCATCGTGATCTTGTCGGCGTTAATGATAATTACGTTGTCGCCGCAGTCAACGTTAGGGGTGAAGGATGGTTTGTACTTTCCACGGAGCAGCTTGGCTACCTTCGAGCAGAAGCGGCCCATCACCTGGTCAGTAGCATCCACAACCACCCACTCCTTCTGTGCAGTTGCTTTGTTCACAGAAATGGTCTTAAAAGATAAAGTATCCATTTAGTTGATTGGGATAAATAAAAATAAATTAAATAAAAGACTGGCAGCGCCTCGAATTTCGGACAAGAGCTCTTCGAGGATGCCACTGACGATTAAATCAGCGCGCAAAGATAACGCTTTTATTCTGAATACGTGCATTTAAAGATGGTTTTAAAGCGATTTCAACACGATTTTCGCCCACAATTTACAAATTTGGCCTATCAAGATAGCAAATTCCAATGTCAAATTTGGCTCGTATCGGAATAATCACTATCTTTGCACCCAACATCTGGCAACAAATCAATTGAAATATGAAACAACACCTATTCTCCACGCTATTGATGATGGCGTTCGTATTCACTTCACTCTCGGCACAAAGCCAAGAGCAGTTACTCCTCTCCGGCTGGCGCTTCCAGAAAGGTGCCGTGGCAGGAGCCGAAGCAGCGGGGTTCGACGACTCCCGTTGGCAACAGGTTACCATTCCGCACGACTGGGCCATCAGCGGCCCCTTCGACAAGGACATCGACAAGCAGGTGGTTCGCATTGAGCAGAACGGCGAAAAGGAGGCCACCGAGAAGACCGGTCGCTCGGGCTGTCTGCCCTGGATCGGCGAAGGCTGGTATCGCACACGTTTCACCATCCCCGCAGGCTATGCTTATGCAGAACTCATCTTTGATGGCGCCATGTCCGAGCCGCATGTCTATGTCGATGGCAAGGATGTAGGCTATTGGGCTTACGGCTACAATACCTTCAAGCTGGAGATCCCCGCTGAATCCGGCGAACACACCCTCGCCGTGCACCTGCAGAACATCGAGGAGTCATCGCGCTGGTACCCCGGCGCAGGACTCTATCGCCCAGTACGTTTGCTCCTCTCACAGGAGATTGGGCTCAAGACCTGGGGTACTTTCGCTCGCACCACCATGGTTTCCTATATCTCTCCCGACTACCGCTCGGCTCGTGAGGCACGCATCACCGTTAGTTCTGAGGTCAGAGGCGATATCGGGAAGAATCAGGAACTCAAGATTGGGCATTTCCTTACCAATGAGGAGGGCGAACTCGTGGCCGAACATTGGATGGATGTCAACGACACAAAGATGGCGACCAACGTCCTCGTCATCAGGAATCCCAAACTCTGGAGCCCCGAGCAACCCGCGCTCTATACCCTTACCACGCGCCTGACCGAGGGTGACAAGGTGTGGGACGAACAGAGCCAGAAGGTGGGCATCCGTCAGATAGAATATGATGAGGAGGGCTTTAAGCTCAACGGCGAACTCCGCAAGTTCCGTGGCGTTTGCCTCCACCACGACATGGGTCCCGTAGGCACGGCGTTCAACAAGTCGGCTTTCCGTCGCCAGGTGGCGCTCCTCAAGGAAATCGGATGCGATGCCATCCGCACCTCGCACAACATGCCTGCACCCTGGCAGATGGACATCTGCGACGAGATGGGCATGATGGTCATGGCTGAATCGATGGACATGTGGGTCTATCCCAAGTGCAGGAACGGCTACAGCCGCTTCTTCGAGCAGGTTGACGAGACTTCCGTCAACCGCACGGGCGAGCCCTGGTGGAAGCGCGACTTCACCAACCTCGTCCTCGTCCACCGCAATCACCCGAGCATCGTCATGTGGAGCATTGGCAACGAGATCCCCGAGCAGAACGGTGCAACGGGATTCAAGTACACCCAGCTCCTCCAAGGGCTGATTCATCAGCTCGACGGCACACGTCCCTGCACCCAGGGCATGGATCGCGGCGAAGGCCCGATGTATAGCGGCGTATGGCAGGCAACCGACATCCCGGGCTTCAACTATCGCCTCCATGTATATCAAAAAGGTATCGAGAACTCGCCCAAGGGCATCGTCCTCGGCTCGGAGACGGCTTCCACCATCTCAAGCCGTGGCGTCTATAAGTTCCCCGTAGAGGAAGTGCATGGCACAGCCTACGACGACGGACAGATCTCCAGCTACGACCTGGAATCGTGCATCTGGAGCAACATACCCGACGACGACTGGATGTGGCAGGACAAGTGCCCGCAGGTCATCGGCGAATTTGTCTGGACAGGCTTCGACTACCTCGGCGAACCCACGCCCTACGATGAGTACTGGCCCTCTCGCAGCAGCTATTTCGGCATCTTCGACCTCGCAGGTCTTCCCAAGGACCGTGCCTATCTCTACCGCGTACACTGGGCGCCCGAACAGGAGACCCTGCACCTGCTTCCCCACTGGACATGGCCAGGACGCGAGGGCGAGGTCACTCCCGTTTTCTGCTACACCAACTATCCCGAAGCCGAACTCTTCGTCAACGGGAAGAGCCAAGGCCGCATCAGAAAGTACGATGTCAGCCTTGACACCTATCTGAATCACCGTGTTTCGGAGCCTATGCCGTGGGGCGGTTCCTCACTGTTTGCCGATCCCAACACGCCTTACGGGGAAAATCGTCTCGACCGCTATCGTCTGCGCTGGATGGATGTTCGCTACGAGCCCGGCGAATTGAAGGTCATTGCCTACGATGCGCAGGGCAACAAGGCTGCCGAACAGGTCATCCGCACCGCAGGCAAGCCCGACCACATCGAACTGACCCTCGATGCAGCCGCCAGCAATACCGAACTCAGCGTCACGCCTGTCGATTTCGACGGCAACACGCTCGACACTCCCCAGCTGGCCTTTGTTACCGCCCGCGTGCTCGATAAGGACGGCAATCTCTGTCCCGATGCCGACGCGCAACTGCAGTTCAACGTCAGCGGCAAACCGCAGCGCGGCATCAAGGCCGCCAAGGGCGAATACGTAGCCCGCTACAACTCGGCCTGCAATGGCGACGCCACCAGCATCGAGACCTTCACCCATCCCACGATGAAGGCCTTCCACGGCGAATGTGTCATCGTCGTTGAAGCCGGCACCCTGCTCGGCGATGCCACACTCACCGTCAGCGCCAAGGGGCTGAAACCCGGCAGGATGGATTTCTCCATCAGATGATATGTTCTGGCATATAATAGCACTCCTTGTCGCCTGTATCTGGGGCAGCACCTTCGTGGCTTCGAAGGTGCTGCTCAATGCTGGATTGAACCCAGCAGAGATCATGTGCCTGCGCTTCGTGCTGGCATGGGTACTGATGCTGCCGATGTCATTTAGCCGACACAAACAGCGGAAACGCACCGCAAAGGCTGTGCTTTGGGACGAATTCCTGTTCATCATTCTCGGCATCACCGGCGGTTCGCTCTATTTCCTGTCGGAGAACACTGCCGTGAAGCTCACTTCAGCCACTTCGACTGTCGCACTGATTGTGGGCACCACACCCATCGTCACCGCCCTGATGAACCGCATGGTACATCATGACGAGCATCTCTCTACGCGGTTTCTCGGAGGATCACTCGTGGCTGTCGTTGGCGTGGCATTGGTAGTCTTCAATGGTGTCTTCGTCCTCGACGACGACCCGCTGGTCATCCTCCTCTCGTTTGCTGCTGCCGTCAGCTGGGGTTTCTACAGCCTCGTCATCCGCAATGTCGAGCGGCGTTATTCGTCCATCATCATCACGCGCAAGGTGTTCTTCTGGGGCGTCGTCACCATGTTGCCCATCTGTATCTGGGGCATGTACCATGGCGAAAGCCAGCTTTGCAGCCTCGGCCAGAATGTAGTACCCGTCGCAGGTTGGTCGCTCCTGCTCAATCCCACCGTTTTGGGCACGCTGTTCTTCCTGAGTCTTATCGCATCGTTCGGCTGCTTCCTGCTTTGGAACATCGTGATCCGACGCATCGGCATCATCGCTTCAGGCAATTATCTCTACTTCAATCCTGTCACCTCACTCATCGCCGCCTATCTGGTGCTCAACGAACGCATCACGTGGCTTGCCATCCTCGGCTGCCTCATGACCATAGCTGGCGTTTATCTCTGTAATCATGGCAGTACCAAGCATTAAATCACTCATCGTCGATGCCCTTATTGGCACAAAAGACATCCTCCGCGTCAAACGCGAATACCTCCTCGACAAATACGTCAAGACACATCATCCCCGCAGTCTGCGCGGCATTCCCCGCAGCTATGCCCCCTATGGCGAATTCGAGCAGGCACTAATCATCAACGGTGTCTCCCGAAGCGAACTCTCACAGTGGAACAACGAGTGGGAGGAGCTGGTTCATACCTGCGAGAAACGTGCCAAGAAGCGCTCGCTCAGCGAACTGAGCATCGAAACCATACTCAAGGACAAACTCAAGGGCACTGGCATCCGCTATCATTTGCGCAAGCAGCAGTACCGAATTGCCGTCACGCTCTCCATGAACCATAACATGCAGGCCACCTTCTACATCCTGCATAGCAAGTTCCGCGAACAGCTCGAGCGTGTACTTCCTGCACTTCAGCAGCTCAACCTGCTGATGGATGAACTTGGACAGCCCATCCGCATCCGCGCCATCGATTATCGGCTCGACTGGAATGAAGTGGAATAAATAACTCAAGTTTCGCAAATAGCACCATGTCCCCTAACGAACGTTAGAGGACATCATTCTGTAGAACCATATCCTCCAGCGGACGTTAGAGGACATCATCACATCGCCGCATGTCCTCCAGCGTACATTAGCGGACATCCCTCCATCATCGCATATCCTCCAACGAACGTTAGCGGACATCATCCCGTCTCTGCATGTCCTCCAACGGACGTGAGCGGACATCATCCCGTCGCAGCATGTCCTCCAACAAACGTTAGCGGACATCATTCCGTCATCGCATATCCTCCAACGGACGTTAGCGGACATCATCCCGTCGTCGCATATCCTCCAGCGTACGTTAGCGGACATCATTCCGTCGCAGTATGTCCTTCAGCGGACGTTAGAGGACATCATCCCGTCGCAGCATGTCCTCCAGCGAACGTGAGCGGATATGCAACAATCGTGGCATATCCTCTACCGTACGTTGGGGGACATGCCACGATTGGAAATAGTGTTTCTGCTTTTCTTGTCAGAGACGTTCCGATGAGATGCTATCAGTTGCGCTTGAGGTTGAACTTGTAGGCGATAGACAACTGGAACGTGAGATTCCTGCTGTCGAGATCAACCTTGCTCTGATCGAAGATCTCAGTGAGGCCGAACGTGTAGCGCGCATCGACAACGAAGTGCCTGTATTCGTACGAGATTCCAAGGGGAAGCTCAAGGTCAAAATTCTTT
>CAJOLH010000031.1 GCA_905235375.1 uncultured Bacteroidales bacterium | reverse complement strand
GAACGGCAGGACGCAGCCTGTCCATGCGCCGATAGCGCCTGCCGATGGAACTACAACCATAGAATTGATTTTGAAATAACTCGTTGGTATGTTTTGTTTGCTAAACCGAAAAAACTGAAATGAAAACATTTGCATCAATCCCCGTTTTGGCATTTTCCCGACGACGTGGCGGACGAAATGAAGGGAAAGGTTAACATGATCGGCATTTGGAATAAGGAAGTGGCCGCCGTGAAAGTGAAAAGAGGATGAATTATTCACAAAAACAGCGAAAAATGTGGGTGAATGTGTGCAGAATCCTGCCAAATCTGTAAAATTGACATTTATGGCGAATATGCGTGTAGTTTGATTGGTGGAAAATATGTAGTTTTGCCCACTGAATTTGTGTGTTCCTGCACCGAAAACCTAAAACTTAACTGATTTCAAACACGAATTATCGCGAATATATTAACTTTAAATTTAACCTGTTTTTGTGATGAAACAACTTTTCGGAAAAGCAACATGGCTGGCGCTTCCCGTCATCGGGATGATGCTGTGCCCTCTTTCCGTGGCTGCAGAAGGCAGCAGCGGAATGTTGAACGCCGCCCCCCAGGGAGCTGCCAACCAGCGGAATGCAAGAGTCAGCGGCACGGTGGTGGATGTGAACGGCGAGCCCATCATCGGCGCGAACATCCTTGAGAAAGGAACGACCAACGGCACAATCACCGACATCGACGGCAACTTCTCACTCAACGTAGCCAATGCCGGTGCAACCCTCACGGTCAGCTTCATCGGCTATACCTCGCAGGACATCCGTTCGACGGCTGCACCCATGAACATCGTCCTCACGGAGGATGCCGAGCAGCTTGAGGACGTGGTGGTGATCGGTTACGGCACTGCCCGCAAGAAGGACCTCACAGGTTCGGTGGTTCAGATCCGTCCCGAGGCATTGGCCAACGAAGCTCCTTCCACCGTACAGGATCTGCTGCGTGGCACTGCCGGCCTGAATGTCGGCCTCAGCAACGATGCCAAGGGCGGCGGTTCGCTCAACATCCGTGGCCAGCGTTCGGTATATTCGTCGGGCGGTCACAACGAGCCGCTGATCATCCTCGACGGTATGCAGTTCTATGGCGAGCTTTCGGAAATCAACCCCGACAACATTGCACAGATCGACATCCTGAAGGATGCCTCTTCGGCTGCCGTCTATGGCGCGAAGGCTGCCAATGGTGTCATCATCGTCACCACAAAGAAAGGCAAGAACGGTGCCCCCACCGTTTCGGCAACCGCAAACTTCGGATTCACCTCGCGTGCCGACTATCAGGAGTACTTCTCGCCCGATGAGTTCATCGCCCACAAGGTGGACTACTACGAGCGCCAGACCTACGGCGTGAACAGCAACGGCCAGTGGTCGGCATACGCCAAGGGTCAGACCAACCCCGGCTACTATCGCAGCCCCGACGACCTGCCCGCCGGCGTATCGATCGACCAGTGGCGCAGCTATACTGCCAACGGCGACCAGAGCGACCGCGAGATCTGGCTCCGTCGTATCAACTTCAAGGGCAATGCCCTCCAGAACGCCCTTGCCGGAAAGACCGTCGATTGGGACGACTACGTTTATCGCATGGGATTCCAGCAGGACTACAACGTCAACGTGGGCGGTGCCACCGACAAGGCCAACTACTTCCTCTCGGCAGGCTACGTGAACAACCAGGGCGTGCTCAAGGGCGACAACTACGAAACGGTTCGTGTGGCCATGAAGACCAACATGGACGTGAGCAGCTGGCTCAGCATCGGCGCCAACGTGAACTTCCAGAACCGCTCGGACGGCAATAACCTCAGCCCCGGCGACATGGTGAACTACTGCCCCTTCGCCAGCGACAAGGACGAGAACGGCGAGTGGCTGCATTATATTCTCGACAACTCGGAATACACCCAGCGCCCCACTCCTCCCTACTATTCCTCCAACTTTACGGAACTTGAGAAGGGCTACACCGTATTGAACACCCAGTTCAACGTCAAGGTGAAGCTGCCGTTCAACATCACCTATCAGTTCAACGGCTCACCCCGCTACCAGTGGTACTACGACCGCTACTTCATGTCGGCCGACCTTCCCGACAGCAACCCCAGCGGCCGTGGCGTGAACCGCGAGCAAGCCAAGCGCTTCGACTGGTCGCTCAACAATATCATCACCTGGCAGCAGTCGTTCAACGACCAGCATGACGTCACCGTCACCCTCGTGCAGGAGGCCGAAGAGCGCCGCTACTGGCAGGACCGCATCGAGGCTCGCCACATCCTGCCTACCGATGCCCTCGGATTCCATAGCGTAACCGGTGCCACGCTGTCGGAAAGCTCCATGAGGGTGAACGACACCCACGAGACCGCCGACGCCCTGCTGGCCCGCCTGCAGTACGTGTTCGACAACCGCTATCTCTTCACCGCCAGCGTGCGCCGCGACGGCTACTGTGCATTCGGTGCCAACTACCCGCACGCCACCTTTCCCGCCTTCGCCCTCGGCTGGACGTTCACCAACGAGAAGTTCTGGCAGTGGCAGGATGTGCTCGACAACGGCAAGCTCCGCCTCTCATGGGGTAAGAACGGTAACCGTTCGCTCGCCGATCCCTATCTGGCGCTCTCCAACCTCACCACAGGCCAGTACGTACAGTACTACTACGGCGGTGCAGTTCACGACCTGACCTACCTGCGCGTGGATCGCCTCGGCAACCCCAACCTCCAGTGGGAGAAGTCAACCGCCTACAATGCGGGTCTTGACCTCAGCTTCCTCAACGGTCGCATCACCGGCACCATCGACTGGTACCTCACCGAAACCAAGGACATGATCATGGATCAGCGCCTTCCCGCATTTGCAGGTTTCGACCACATCACCACCAACCTCGGCCAGGTGAACAACAGCGGTATCGAAATTGCCATCAGCAGCAAGAACATCGACACCCGTGACTTCAAGTGGAACACGTCGCTGACCTTCTCGTACAACAGGAACAGGATCAAGAAGCTCTACGGCGACCTTGATGAGAACGGCAAGGAGCTCGACGACAAGACCAACCAGTGGTTCATCGGACAACCCATCGACGTGATCTGGGACTACAAGATCACCGGCATCTGGCAGATGGACGAAATCGAAGAGGCCAAGCGCTACGGACAGGAGCCAGGCGACCCGAAGATCCAGAACAACCCGGACAACGACATCAAGAATGCCGACGGCACAGTCACTCCCTACTACGACGACAACGACAAGGTATTCATCGGCAAGCGCACCGCCCCCTACCGCATGTCGATGCGCAACGAGTTCACCCTCTACAAGAACATCTCGGTGGGCATCAGCCTGTATGGCATATTCGGCTGGAAGGCTTCGCAGAACGCCTTCAACTACGACCGCTTCATGAATCGCGACAACGACGGCGGATTCCTTGAGTATAAGATGCAGAACCAGCCCAAGAAGGAATACTGGACCATCGACAACCCGTCAACCAAGTATGCCCGTATCGATGCCTACGGCACCAGCGGCGCCGACCACCCGCATCTTTATGTGAATCGCTCGTTCGTGCGCATCGACAACATTTCGGTGGCCTACAACTTCCCGAAGAAGCTCGTCAAGGACCTTCAGATCTCCGGTCTCAAGATCTATGGCAACATCAAGAACGTGGGCAACTTCCATTCCGACGACTGGACTTACGGCGACCCCGAAATCATGTCGCACTCCACCCGTACCTACAACATTGGTCTAAACGTTACATTCTAATAAACTATCCGCAATATGAAGACAATGAAATATATGAAGTCAGGACTGCTGCTCTCTTCCGTAGTCATTGCACTTGCAGGATGCTCGGACAGCTTCCTCGACCCCGACCCACTGTCGTTCTACGAGCCGACAGCGACCTTCACCACCGAGTCGGGACTCTCTGCCGCCCTTTCGCAGAGCGATTTGAACATGAAGACCTGCTGGGCCTCGGGTGCCGACAAGATGGCAGCATTCAACCAGTTCCAGTTCTCCGATATGCTTTGGATCGGAACCGGCAATGCCGCATCGTTCAACGACATGAACGCCAACCTGCAGCCCAGCACCGTAGGAAATACGGAGCTGAACGACCAGGCCGAACACGCCATCTACTGGTACTGGAACCAGGGATATGCTGCCGTGAAGTATTCGAACACCGTGCTGCAGTATGCCCCCGAAGTGAAGGGCCTCTCCGAAGAACTTCTTCATGAGTATATGGGTCGCGCCTACTTCCATCGTTCGTTCTGGTACTATGCACTGGTGCATGAGTTCCGCAACGTGCCCCTGCTGACCCGCCTGCCCGAAACGCCCAAGCAGAACTACAAATCGACCACCCGCGAGACGATCCTCCAGATGATCGAGGGCGATATGGAAAAGGCTGTCGAATGGGTGCCCAATCAGGCTCCAGGCAACTATACGGAATTCTATAAGGGCGGCTATGTCAACAACGCTGCGTGCCGTCTGCTGCTTGCCAAGATCTACATGGCCAACTACAAGTTCGACAAGGCCCTTGAGCAGCTCAATGCCATCGAGGCACAGGGCTACCAGCTTATGACCGAGCCATTCGGCGAGGAAGTCCAGCCCTTGGCCGATGAGACATGGCACGTCACCCGCAACGTCATCTGGGACCTGCATCGTCATGAGAACGTGTTCAAGAGCGAGAACAAGGAGCTCATCTACGGCCTCGCCAACAGCGGTGTCAACGTCCGCGACTGGCGTTCGATGCGTGCATGGATGCCCTTCTTCTTCGACAGCAAGGTACACGCCCCCAGCGGAAAGCAGGCGCTTGCAAACAATGCCTTCAACAGCCCCAGCTACGACCCCAAGGCCGACTGGCTGCACGCCGTGGGCCGTGGCATCGGCTCGCGCCGCCCCTCTCCATGGTCACAGTTCGGACTCTGGATCATCGATGGCAAGCGTGACACCGTTGACCTGCGCCACAACCACAGTGTGGGCAACTGGTTCCGCATGGAGGACATGACCTACAACCACGACGACACCAAGAAGCCCGACGAGAACGGCATCATCTGGTACGGTCAGAAGTTGCGCCTCTTCGACGACAACGGCAACTGCCTCTGCGAAGATACGCTCCGCCGCTGGTATCAGGCACCACTCTACAAGCTCTACGCCTACGATGCCGACCGCGACACCCCATCCAACACGCAGTACAACGGCGTCTCGAAGGGCAGCATCGGCGACCTCTACCTCTATCGCTTCGCCGAAGTCATCCTGCTCCGCGCCGAATGTTACGTCTATCTGAAGCAGAACGACCGTGCCCGCGAGGAACTCAACAAGATCCGCCGTCGCGCCAAGAGTGAATTGCTCTATACGGGCAACGTCACCATCGATGATGTATTCGACGAGCGCGCCCGCGAGCTTTACATCGAGGAATGGCGTCACGACGAGATGGTTCGCGCCTCCTACGACCTCGTGCAGACCGGCATCCCCGACCGCGATGGCATCGTCTATACGATGGATGGCATCATCAAGGGTCAGGGCATCGACAAGACCAGTCCCGAAAGCTGGTGGTATCACCGCGTCACCAAATACGGTGGCTACAACGACGGCACCTTCTACGTAGTCAATGGTTCGAAGACCGACTTCTACTACACGCTCGGTCGCCAGAACATCTTCTGGCCTATTCCTGAGGTGGCCATCACCGCCAACTCAAAGGGCGTACTCTACCAGAACTTCGGTTACGAAGGCTACGACGACTCCATCCCCGTATTCACCAACTGGGAGGATGCAGTAGCCGACGAGAGCGAACGTTAATCGACGTAACAGATCAATGGAAAGCAGCGGCACACCTTGCCGCTGCTTTCATTCATCTAATATCCAAACAATATGAAGACCACCCGACGAGAATTTCTGAAACAGATGGGCACGGCCGTAGCAGGTGTTGCCCTCGCCAGTACCCCCAACGTGATGAAAGCAGCCGTAGCCGAGGCACAAAAACCAGTCTGGAGCGGCGAGAAGATAAAGCTGGCCCTGATTGGCATTGGCAATCGCGGCGACCAGGACGCTGCCGAGTTCGAAAAGACGGGCATGGTAGAAGTGACCTGCATCTGCGATGTCGATATGGGAGCGCCGCACACCCAGCGCGTCATCAACCAATATCCCAAGGCCAAGCGCTTCAAGGACTTCCGCGAGATGTTCGACCAGGCAAGCTCCGACTTCGAGGCCGTCTGTGCCGCCGTGCCCGACCACACCCACTTCCCCGTGGCAATGATGGCAATGGCGCATGGCAAGCACATCTATCTTGAGAAGCCCATGTGCCGAACCTTCCACGAGGCAGAGCTCATGATGGCAATGGCGCGCCGTCACCCCGAGCTGGCAACGCAAGTCGGCAACCAGGGGCACTCCGAGGCGAACTACTTCCAGTTCAAGGCATGGCAGGAAGCCGGCATCATCAAGGATGTCACCGCCGTAACTGCCCACATGAACAGCCCGCGCCGCTGGCACTCGTTCGACAGCAACATGAAGCATCTGCCCGACGGCGACCCCATGCCCGATGCCATCGACTGGGACACCTGGCTCGGTGCCTGCCAGTGGCATCCATATTCCAAGCGATACCATCAGGGTAACTGGCGATGCTGGTACGACTTCGGCATGGGTGCGCTCGGCGACTGGGGTGCTCACCTGCTCGACACCATACACGAGTTCCTCGACCTGGGACTGCCCTACGAGATCACGATGAAGTATGCCAACGGGCACAACGACTTCTTCTACCCATTCTCATCAACGCTCCTCTTCCGCTTCGCCGCACGCCGTGGAATGCCTCCTGTCGATATCACCTGGTACGACGGACTCGACAACCTTCCTCCGTTGCCCAGCAACTACGGCTCATCGGAGTTCAATCCGAATGTGCCCGCCACCAACATGGGCGAAACGCCCAAGATGAACCTCAACCCAGGCAAAATCATCTACACGCCCGACCTCGTCTTCAAGGGCGGCAGTCACGGCAGCACGCTCAAGATGCTCCCCTCTGCCAAGGCCGAGGAATGGAGCCACCATCTGCCCGAAGTGCCCGAAAGCCCATCCAATCACTATGTAAACTTCCTCCGCGCCTGTCGGGGAGAAGAGAAGACGCGCTCGCCCTTCGAGATAAATGGTGTGCTGAGCCAGGTATTCTGCCTCGGTGTCATTGCCCAGCGGCTCAACACCCAGCTGTTCTTCGATGCCAGAACAAAACAGTTCACCAACAACGAGTTCGCCAATGCTCTCCTTGCCGGAATGCCACCACGTCAAGGATGGGAAGACTTCTACAAGCTTGTCTGACAACATTCCGTGTCTTTCGTGTGTTCCGTGGCAGATAAAAGATATTCCGTGACAGATACTTCCTACGTTCTTTTTTTATCGAACACAGAATACACCGAAGACACTGAAAATTAGCGGTTCCCAATGGAGGCCTGAGTGCGTTTCTGCGTCGCACTCAGGACGGAAGCCACTGATGCTTGACGCGAAATAATTCCGTAAGATTCGTGTGATCCGTGATCGAAAAACATCTAAAACACGTAAAGGATGAAATAAGTTTTCGTAGATTTCGATGTTTTCGTAGTTTTCGGAATACTTATAAACGATGGGGGTTATTCCGAAAAAGGACGAAAAAACGAAAATGTCCGAAAAATTTTTTGGGAATTTTGAGCGAAGCGACCCAAATGATTCGATAATTCCTGATAATAAAAGCAGAAACACTATTTCCAATCGTGGAATGTGATTTTGGGAATGGCTCAGAAACACATGACGGTGAGGCACGACAGAATGCTTGCGCGGTTTCGGGAGAATTGACTGCGAAAAAGTTGTATGATTTTCTGCCATATCTGTAAACAAAACAGAAATGGCAAAAAGATGATATGCGAACATAGCATTTTACAGTAATTTTGCAGCGTGCTTTTCGACATTCGAAAACAAAAATGAATTATAACATCTAAAAACTCGAAAAAGTGAGATAATAAAGTTTTCGTTGATTTCGATGTTTTCGTAGTTTTCGGAATCCAAAAAAACGATGGGGGTTGGTTATTCCGAAAAAGGACGAAAAAACGAAAAAGTCCGAAAATTTTTTGTAGTCATCTCCGCGTTTTTCGATGTTGTTATATAGAAGCGTCCATTTCGAATGTAAGGGTACACAGATGTGCACAGATTCACACAGATTGTTGCTTGCGAACCTCCGTGATAGTCCGCGAGTATCTTACAACGACTGCTAAGCCATCTTAATGCTAATACATCTTTTCACATAATATTATTAATAAACCTAACTTATGATGTGCAGACAGCTATTTAGAAAGTCAAAATGGATGGCACTGTCCCTTTTGGGGATTATGCTATGCCCATTGCCTGTCTCTGCCGAGGCAAGCAATGTTGCACCGATGGCCGCTGACCCACAGGGAGCAGCAACCCAACGGAATGCGATTGTCAGCGGATTGGTGGTCGATGCCAATGGCGAACCCATTGTCGGAGCAGCAATTCTCGAAAAAGGGTCGAAGAACGGAACCATCACCGACATCGATGGCAACTTCTCGGTCAATGTCTCGAACACAGACGCAACCCTCACCGTGAGCTACATTGGCTACAAGACCCAGGATGTACGCATCACCAGCGGCACAATGAAGATTGTGCTTCAGGAGGATGTGGCCCAACTGGAAGACGTGGTGGTTATCGGTTACGGCTCCGTGAAGAAGAAAGACCTTACGGGCTCAGTCGTTCAGATCCGACCCGACCGCATTGCATCGGAGAATCCGCAGACCGTACAGGACGTGCTGCGCGGCACTGCCGGCCTGAGTGTAGGTCTCAGCAACGACGCCAAGGGCGGCGGTTCGCTCAACATCCGTGGACAGCGTTCGGTATATACCGACGGTGGACACAACGATCCTCTGATCATCCTCGACGGTATGCAGTTCTATGGCGAGCTTTCGGAGATCAACCCCGACGACATCGAGCAGATCGACATTCTGAAGGATGCCTCTTCAGCCGCCGTCTATGGTGCGAAGGCAGCCAATGGTGTCATCATCATCTCCACCAAGAAAGGAAAAGCTGGAAAGCCCGTGATCAACGTCACCGCCAACTTCGGCGCAGTCACCCGTGCAGGCTATCAGCGTGTGTTCACGCCCGAGGAATATCTGCAGCACAAGGTGGACTACTTCGAGATGCAGACCTACGGCATAGATGCCAGCGGACGCCTTGCCACCTATCAGACCGAGACCATGAAGGACAAGGTGGGATACTATCGCGGCCCCAACGACCTGCCCGCCGGAGTGACCCTCGACCAGTGGCGCGGCTATGATGCCGGCACTTCAGGCATGAACGACCTCGAAATCTGGGCACACCGTATCAATATGTTCGGCAACCTTGCCGACAACCTGGTGGCAGGCAAGACCATCGACTGGGAGGACTACGTCTATCGCACTGGATTCCAGCAGGACTACAATGCAAGCCTGAGCGGTGCCTCCGACAAGGTGAACTACTATCTCTCGGCCGGCTATCTGAACAATCAGGGCGCCCGTTACCACAACAACTACGAATCGTACCGCGCCAACATGAAAATCAATGGCACAGTGACCGATTGGTTCTCGCTGGGTGCCAATGTGAACTTCCAGGAGCGCACCGATGGCACGCTGAACGATCCTTCGGGTCTGATGGACATCAGCCCTTACGCCGACCGTTACGATGCCGACGGCAACCTGCTGCAATATATGCTGACCGACGTGCGCTACACGATGTACAAGACGCAGGCCGACTGGGAGGCACAATACCGCGAACGTGAACGCGGTTACACCGTACTGAATGCCATCATCAATGCCACGGTGAAACTGCCGTTCAACATCAAGTACGCCTTCAACATCTCGCCCCGCTATCAGTGGTACTACAACCGCTATTTCACCTCGCAGGCACAGCCCGACTCCAACCCGACAAGCCGAGGCGTTGACCGCAACTCGAACAAGCGCTACGACTACTCACTGAACAATACGATTTCGTGGGAGCAGACATTTGCCAAAAAGCACTATGCAGCAGTAACCCTCGTGCAGGAATACGAAGACCGCAAATACTGGAGTGACAACCTGCAGACCCGCAACATCACGCCTTCCGATGCACTGGGCTTCCACTACACCACCACTGGCGACAAGGACAACACCACCTGGAGCACCGACGACACACATGAAACCGCCGACGCCCTGCTGGCTCGCGTGCAGTACACCTACGACGACCGTTATCTGCTGACCGCCAGTGTGCGCCGCGACGGATACTCTGCCTTCGGACAGAACAATCCTCACGCCACGTTCCCATCGGTAGCCGCAGCATGGACCTTCACGAACGAGAAGTTCTGGAAATGGGCCGACATTATGGACTACGGCAAACTGCGCGTTTCGTTTGGTAAGAATGGTAACCGTTCGCTCTCCAACCCATACGTTGCCCTTTCCAACCTGACTACAGGCACATGGGCCAACTACATCATCAACGGTGCAGTGGTCGATAGGAGCTACCTTCGTGTGGACCGTCTCGCCAATCCTAACCTGGAGTGGGAAAAGTCGCAGGCATGGAATATCGGCCTCGACTTCAGCTTCCTGCGTTCGCGTATCACAGGCTCAATCGAAGGATACTTCATGCAGACCAAGGACATGATCATGAGCCAGCGACTGCCGAAGTTCACCGGATTCGACAACATCACCACCAACCTTGGCCGCGTGGACAACAGCGGCTTGGAACTGACGCTCAATACCCTGAACATCGACCTTCCGAAGTTCGAGTGGCGCACACAGTTCACCCTTGCATACAACAACAACAAGATCAAGCATCTGTACGGCAACTACGACGAGAACGGCGTGGAGCAGGACGACTTGACCAACAAGTGGTTCATCGGCCATGCCATCGACGAGATCTGGGACTATAAGGTTCTCGGCGTATGGCAGCAGGACCAGGTGGAAGAGGCTGCCAAGTACGGCCAGATACCAGGCGACCCCATCGTATGGAACAACCCCGACAACGACATCAAGAATGCCGACGGCACCACCACTCCATATTATGACGACGACGACAAGGTATTCTTAGGCAAGCGTACCGCTCCGACCCGCATCTCGATGCGCAACGACTTCACCCTGTGGAAGCGCCTCTCCATCGGCTTCAGCCTTTACGGACACTTCGGCTGGAAGTCGAATGCCAGCGACCTTTGGGGTGGCTCCGAAGGCGATGCCTTCCTGAACAATGAGAACGGCGGCGGATTCCTCGATTTCGGTATGCGCAACCAGCCCTGGAAGAAATACTGGACTCCCGACCATCCGGAGAAGGACTATGCGCGCATGAATGCACAGGGTCCCAACGGCATCAAGCCGCACTACTACATCAACCGCTCGTTCGTTCGCTTCGACAATGTGTCAATCTCCTATACCCTGCCCAAGGCATGGATACAGGCTGCCCAGCTCAGCAATGTGAAGATTTATGCCAACGTCAAGAACCTTGGCACCATCCACGGCGACCGCTGGATATATGGCGATCCGGAAAACCAGAGCTATTCCACCCGCACCTATACTGTTGGTCTCAACGTAACATTCTAAACTCTTAAGAATATGAAAACAATGAAATATTGCAATAGAATCTTAGGAATGACGCTTCTCGGTGCAACGATAGCACTGACAAGTTGCAGCGACAGTGCCCTGGATCCAGACCCCCTGTCGTTCTTCGAACCTACGACAACCTTCTCTACTGAGTCAGGTCTGAGCGCTGCATTGGCACAGGCCGACCGCAACCTGAAACTCTACTACACCACCGCCAGCGACGTGCTGCTGCCCGTGGCCACCGAGTTCCTGTTCTCCGATATGCTTGTGGTGGCAGCCACCGACAAGCAGGCAGGCATCTACGATATTGCCAACGACCTGATTCCAAGCAGCGGCTATCTCAGTGCCAGCGACGACGGAACGCACATGCACAGCATCATGCACTTCTGGAACGAGAACTATGCCGGCATCAAGTATGCCAACACCATCATCGGCTATGCACCAAAAGTGGAATCGCTCAACGAAGCCACCCGCAATGCCTACATCGGCAGAGCCTACTTCCATCGCGCCTTCCGCTACTACGCGCTGGTTCATCAGTTTGGCGATGTGCCCCTCATCACCAAGCTGCTCGAAGTGCCCAAGCAGAGCTACAAGTCAACGAAGCGTGAAGCCATCCTCGAAATGATAGAGGGCGACATGAGGCAGGCCGTCGAGTGGGTACCCGACCAGCAGATCGGCCAATATTCCAACGATTACCCCGGCGGCTATGTCAACAAGGCAGCCTGCCGTTTCCTGCTGGCCAAGATCCTGATGGCAGAAGGAAAATTCACCGAAGCCAAGCAGCAGCTGGACATCCTGATTGACAACAGCGGATTTGCCCTGATGACCGAACCATTCGGCGAAGAGGTACAGCCCGCCGGAGGCAACAGCGACGTCAGGACATGGACCGTAGAGCGCAACGTCATCTGG
This sequence comes from uncultured Bacteroidales bacterium, assembly GCA_905235375.1. Taxonomy (GTDB): domain Bacteria; phylum Bacteroidota; class Bacteroidia; order Bacteroidales; family UBA3663; genus Liminaster. The sequence goes on along the minus strand of CAJOLH010000031.1, from coordinate 27,761 downwards.
GATATGCACCGTGGCGAGAACGTCTATAACACCGCCAACAAGGAGCTGATTCTCGGCATCCCCAACTCGGGAGAGAACCTTGTGGGCTACACCATCGAGCGCTGTATGTCGCCTTTCGTCTTCAACAATGCCATCAAGAGCCCCTCTGGCAAGCAGGCACTGCAGAACTACAACCGTCGCAATGGCAACTGGCGTGCCGAAACCGACTATCAGCGTGTGATTGGCCGTGGCGTAGCCTCGTTCCGTCCATGCACATGGGCACAGTATGGCCTTTGGGACATCACCACCAACACCGCCGGCAGCGACAACATCGACCGTGGCGACCTTCGCCGCAGCGAGGAGGCGGGCAACTGGATGCACATGGAGAACCTGAAGTACAACGACCCCACCGACACCGAGTGGTACGGCAAGCCCCTGCAGAAGTTTGATGCCAACGGCAATCTGCTTTGCAACGACACCATCCGCCGCTGGTACGACATCCCGCTCTACAAGTTCTACTACCTCGACGCCGTGCAGGAGGCCAACCTCTCAAGCGACGGTTTCCGTGGAGCACAGAAGGGCAGCCGTGGCGACCTCTACCTCTATCGTCTTGCCGAAGCCTATCTGCTGCGTGCCGAAGCCAACTTCTACCTTGGCGACATTGCCGCCGCAACAGCCGACGTCAACATCATCCGTCGTCGAGCACATTGCGAACAACTCTATACCGCCGTGGATATTGACGACATCTTCGACGAGCGTGCCCGCGAACTCTACCTCGAAGAGTGGCGTCACGTCGAACTGGTGCGTGCATCGTTCGACCTCGCCATCAGCGGCAAGCGCGACAAGGCCGGCAACACCTACAGCCTGTCGAACCTGACCCAGGAGAGCGGAACAGAGAAGACCGGCGGCAGCTTCTGGTACCAGCGCTGCATCACCAAGAACTTCTATAACGACGGTATCACCAAGAACGTCACTGCCAACAAGAGTGCCATCAACTATCGTATTGACAAGAGAAATATGTTCTGGCCTATACCCGATGAAGCCAAAACCTCGAACAAGGATGCCGAACTTCACCAGAACTTCGGTTATCCCGGCTACGATCCCTCCGTTCCCGAATTCGACAACTGGCAGGATGCCGTTGCCGATGAGGACGTGATATAAAAATTGAGCTCAATAGATTAGTTTAACAACACTTTCTTGCCGTCGATGCGCTGCTGGTCATGCCAGGGGTGTAACCGACGGCATCTTTTTCCCTAAAAAACAACCAAATTCCATATATTTATGAAACGACTGATGATTGTGGCAGCACTGACTGCACTGACGTACGGAACGTACGCCCAAACGCCCAATACGCTCACCCCGCAGGAGCAGCAGGAGGGCTGGAAACTGCTGTGGGACGGCACAACCACCAACGGCTGGCGCGGTGCCAAACTCGACAACTTCCCCGAGAAGGGATGGACCATCGAGGATGGCATACTCAAGGTTCACTCCAGCGGCGGCAAGGAGTCGGCCTTCGGCGGCGACATCGTCACCACCCGCACCTATACCAACTTCATCCTCCGCGTGGATTTCAAGATCACCGAAGGCGCCAACAGCGGCATCAAGTATTTCGTTGACCCTACGCTCAACAAGGGCGAAGGCTCTGCCATCGGATGCGAGTTCCAGATACTCGACGACCTGCGGCATCCCGATGCCAAGTTAGGCGTCAACGGCAACCGCACGCTGGGCTCGCTTTACGACCTCATTCCCGCCCCCACCGACAAGCCCTTCGACATCACGGCATGGAACACGGCACAGGTCATCGTCAGCGGCAACCACGTGGAGCACTGGCTCAACGGCACCAAGCTGCTGGAATATGAGCGCAACACCCAGGAGTTCAACGCGCTTGTGGCATACAGCAAATACAAGAACTGGCCGAACTTCGGCAACCACAAGTCGGGCTACCTGCTGCTGCAGGATCACGGCGACGAGGTGTGGTACCGCAACATCAAGATCAAGGAACTGCCCGACGAAGTGACACCCATCACTCAGGAAGAGTGGGAGCAGCTCGCCCCCGTCCCCACGATGGGCTGGAACAGCTGGAACCGCTTCCAGGGCAACATCAACGAGAAGGTGCTGATGGATGCCGCCGATGCAATGGTGGCAAGCGGCATGAAGGATGTGGGCTACGAATACATCTGTGTGGATGACTGCTGGCAAGTGGCCCGCGATGCCGATGGCAACATCGTCTGCGACCCCGTGGCATTCCCCCACGGCATGAAGTACGTGGCCGACTATATTCACTCCAAGGGGCTGAAGTTCGGCATCTATTCCTGCGTGGGCGACAAGACCTGCGCCGGCCGACCCGGCAGCCAGGGACACGAGTTTCAGGATGCCCGCTTCTATGCAGCGACGGGTGTGGATTTCCTGAAATACGACTTCTGCAACAACAATGGCGCGAACCATCGCACAGCCTACCTTACCATGCGCGAGGCACTGAAGGCCACAGGCCGCCCCATCGTCTTCAACCTCTGCGAATGGGGCAGCTCCAAACCCTGGACGTGGGCAAAAGGCATAGGCCACAGCTGGCGTTCCACAGGCGACATCATCGATGCCTGGACAGGCCATCAGAAATGGGGAGGCAATGGCGTGATCGAGATTGTCGATATGATGAAACCCCTCTGGCAGACCACAGGCCCCGGCCATTGGAACGATGCCGATATGCTCGAAGTGGGCAATGGAGGACTGACCTACGACGAGCAGGTGAGCCACTTCTCGCTCTGGTGCCTCTTTGCCTCTCCGCTTGTGGCAGGCAACGACCTCACCGACATGAGCGACGAGACATTGGGCATACTGCTCAACCGCGAGGCCATCGCCGTGAACCAGGATCCATTGGGTCAGATGGGACACGTGTCGATGCAGGGTGGTGACCATGAGGTTTGGGTAAAACGCCTTGCCGACGACGGATGGGCAGTCATCTTCTTCAACCGTGGAGAGACAGCCTGGAACCTGAACTTCAACCTTAGCGACCTCGACGAACTGCACACCATCGGCAGCGACTATAGCGTACGCGACCTGTGGCAGCACCGCGACCTCGGACTGAGCAACCGTCCCATCACGGGCAGTATTCCGCGCCACGGCGTGAAGTTCGTCCGTCTGAATCGCGTCACGGGCAAAAACATTGCCCGCCTGACGCACACATTCTCCCCGTACGACGTGAATCCCAACGACCCCGGTTACGCCTACTGGTTCGTGCCCATCGGCGGCTTCGGCGATACGCTGAGCGTGAAGATGTCGTACGTCGAACGCGGCACCGGCACCCACGCACCCCACCGGCACAATCCCGACGAGCTGTTTGTGATGGTCGATGGCATCAGCATTGTCACCATGAACGACGAGCAACAGGAGCTGCAGCCGGGCGACGCATTCTACGCCCCAGCCCAGTCGGCGCACAGCATCCGTCGTGCCACCAACCGCTTCCCCATCCGCTATGTCATGTTCAAGCGCGAGACCAATGGCCCGATTGCCCAGCCCTACAGCTGCAGCAAGCCTGACTACCGCATGACCGACTGCTATGTGCCCTGCTCCGACGAAGCCTTCCACGAGGTCAGTCCTACCGAAAAGACGCTGACCTACCTGAACAACGACTTCTCGAACGGACTCGATGCCGTGCTTCACGTGGTGAGCGACCAGAAAGTGCGCAGTGCCACACAGACCACAGGCCGTCAGGTCTATTTCATCCTGCAAGGCGAAGCCCGTGTCACCGTTGACGGAGAGAGCCGCACACTGCCCGCGCTAAGCACATGCTGGTGCCCCAACGGCTCGCGTCATAGCATCCAGAACACCGGCAGCGACCCGCTGCGCTACATTGTAGTACAAACCCGTTAATAACCCAATCACCATGCATCGTTATTCAACCATTCTCATTGCACTGCTGGCACTGGCAACATCGTGCCGGCAGGCATCCGAACCCACACCCATGCCCCTGCCAAGCCTTCAGCATCCCGGCAGCGGCAGCTGTGACACCGTACGCTATCCCAATGCCCAGCCCCTGCCCGACTCCGTACTGGTGCAGGAGTTCATGTGGCGTCCCGGACCGAGCAACCAACCCATAGGCACAGCCCGAGGCATCTTCCCAGGCCGCGTAGTGATGACGCGCTATCCCGAAGTGTGCAGCTGGAAAGGCCGCTGGCAGCTTGAGGAGGACCAATGGTTCCTGCCCGAGAACACCGACCTGGAGAAGTGCTGCGATATGATGTCGGCCACCCTTCAGCGTCTCACCGGCACCGACAGCGACAGTGAAGCCTGGCAACGCATCTTCGGCTACTACCACGCTCATCGCTTCGGACGCACCGATGGAGCCTACCAGCCCGGCGAAAAGGTGGCTGTGAAGGTCAACCTCAACAACTCCAAGGCGCGCGAGGAGCTAAGCAACATGAGCGACGAAGCCCCGCAGGTGATCCTTGCCATGGTGCGCCAACTGGTGAACGGCGGCGGTGTACGCCCCGAGGACATCATCGTCTATGATGCCCGCCGCCCCATCCCTGCCGAGATACTGAACCTCGTGTGGGGCGAGTTCCCCGACGTGAGATTCGTGCAGGATGAGCCCGGAGTGCGCGACTACCAGCCCGTGAACCCCAAGACGGGTGACTACTCGCTGCTCCAGCGGCCCGATTGGGTGGAGGCCATCGACTTCTCGGCCGGAGAATTTTCGGGTGCACGCCTCATCGCCCGTCAGGTCTGCGAAGCCACCTACCTCGTCAACCTCGCCATGCTCAAGCTGCACAGCTATCCCTACAACTACATGGAGATGGGCGACGATGGGCAGACTGCCCTCACCATGACCGCCAAGAGCCATGCCGGCAGCGTGCGCGCACCGTGGGAGATGCATCATTTCCTCAACACGCAGCAGGACGGAAAGCCTCATGCCTATTCGCCGCTGGTCGATCTGAACGCCTCGCCCAACCTCGGAGCCAAGACCATCCTCTATATGCTCGACGGCCTCTACTGCGGACGCAAGCACGCCTCGTTCCCGCTCCATTTCCCCAATGCACCCTTCTACAACAAGGTGGAGCCCTACGAGAACACAGAATGGCCCGCCTCGCTGCTTGCCTCGCTCGACGAGGTGGCACTCGAAAGTGTCGGCCTCGACTTGCTTTATGCTCAAAGCATCGACAATCGCGAAACGGGCTACTATGATGTGCCGCGCGTCTTGGTTCGCAACCAGGCGAGCGACTACCTTATCGAGATGGCTGACCCCCAGCACGCTCCTTCGGGCACACAGTATGTGCAGGAGGGTCGCCCTGTAGAGAGCCTCGGGGTCTTCGAGCACTGGGACTCATCACGCACCATGCGCTACAGTCGCAACCTTGACCCCGAGAACGGAAAGGGCATCGAGTTCATCTTCATCCCGATGGGTAGTGCCCGACCCTTGCCGCAATAAACTCGTGACATCCGGCGCCTGCCCCCATCAACGGATTTTTCCGAAGAAGAGGGCACGCCTGTTGACAGGCTCCGACAGCAGCTGGATGGTGGTCGAGGGCCCAAGGTTGGCAGGATCCTGCCAGCTACGCAGTTGCCACACCACTTCGCCAGCAGGTGTCACCTCGATAGCCTGAATAGCAGGATAGGCAGGGTCGGATGTCTCGGGACTCCATAGATTCAGCCAGTTGGTGATCATCGTATTGCCATTCGGCAAGCGATGCGCCTTCTGGCCGCTTATACGCTGCTCCAGACGACCGTTCACGTTGAAGAGCGAAAGGGGGCCCTGCTCTTTCCAATTCCATTCCCAAACGACCTCTCCCTGACGGTTGAACTCGCGCACATAGCCCTGATTGCTGGCTACGAGGATATTGCCGTTTGCCAGTTCTTCCACGCCCCAGGCACCAGGAGCATCGTAACGCTGCAGCTCCTTGCCATCGGCATCATACTCGATGACGGCCTTGTACTGGAACGAGCCGAGCAGCATTGTACCACGCCGCGTAAGCCTCATGTTGCGCATCTGACCATGCGAACCGCCATCGGTGTAGGGCAGGGGTATGCGGCGTATCTCCTTCATCGAAGGAACCTCCATGACAACAGCCTCCAGCGGGTCACCGCATTGCACATACAGCACCTTATTTCGTCCGATAGGCTGGATAGAGTGTATCTCGTAGCCCTTGGGCGCATCCATGCTCCACACCACCTTCTTATTCTTGTCGATCTCTTTGATACCGTGCTGATGAGCCATCAGGATATGACCATCGCTGAGCAGCACGGCATCGCTGATTTCGCCACGTCCCTGCGGATCGTCATACTCCCACACGACCTTGCCACCTTTCACCATAAACATCTTATGGTCGGGACGCTCGCCGGCATAGAAGAAGTCATGGCGATCGAGGCCCTCATTGGCTGCCGTTGGCAAGGTGACGTGAGCCACACCTGACAGTTCCTCGTTGCTGAGTGACTTATCGAGAGGCTTCACGATGAGCGAGAAGTGGGCGCGTTCGGCGGGAATCTTGTACTTGTCAATCACGTCGCGGCCACAGCTGTTATTGCCCAAAGCGCGATTATAGAGATCGAGGTTCACATAGGTGCGGTTCTCGAATCTTACCTCGCTGGGGTGCTTCAACCGATGTTCGCGGTCGCGATAGATGGCACGTTCGTCCCAATGACCTGCACTTGCTGCCATCATGTTGGGAGCCACGAAGAGGTATCCACGGCCTTCGGCAGTGGTCAGTGCCAACCAGCTGACGTCCTCCTTGTTGCCCGTCTCCTGCGGCAGGATGTGAGGCGTCCATTGTTCGGTCACGGTGCTCTCCCACAGGCCGATGAATGCCGACTCCTTGCGGTCGCGATAGCTGTCGTGAGGGCCTCTGCCCAACCAGCGCATCTGCTCCATGCTGCCCGGCAGGATAGCGCGATAGCCTAATCGTGGCAGTTCGCTGCCCGTCTGACTGGGTTCGATATCGGAGGTGAAAAGCAAGGTACCGTCATTCAGGATGGTAAAGGTCTCGTTGGTGGTGAAGCTGAACGAGTTGCCTGGCGTGCAATAGACGTTGGTGAATGACACAGTGACCTTGTCGCTGCTTTCCTCCACGGAAGTCTTTACGTTGCTGCACACCATGTCACGCAGACCTTGCTCGTCCCAGCGCCGGCTGCTCGCCTTGTCGTTGTCGTGCGGTGCGCGGAAGGCATTCAGTTCGAAGATCGGCTGACTTTGTTCATCGACAATCTGACCGTTCATGAAGCCGTAGGAATGCTTGCCAGCATAGACCACCAGCGCATCGCCAAGCGACTCGACCCTCAGCGGCTGGCCGCCAGCAACGGGTACAGCCTCACGCTTCGGGCTCAGACCGAGGCCCGGCAAGTCGAACTGCTCGCTTGCCACTTCGTAGCCCTGCTCTGCCCATGGAGTAGCCTCCTTCTGGCGAACACTGAAGCGGATGGCAGAATGACGCTTATCGACCTGCAGCGCCTCACCGTTCATAGGCTGCCACTGACCTTGCTGGATACCGTTGTCGAAGTAGGCATACAGGATGTTGTAGTCCTGCTGGGGTGTGCGGAACAGTCGCTTGTTCTTCAGGGTCACCGTGCCATCGCGTCCCATCACAAAATCCACAGGCTGATAGATCTTCTTCACGTTGATTGACTTGGCCGAAAGCGAGAGGTCGGGCAGCACGACACCGTTGCAACAGAAGTTGCGGTCGTTGGGGTTGTCGCCGAAGTCGCCACCATAGAGGAAGTCGCGTCCGTCGGACAATCCCTGGTCCTTGAAGTCCCAGATGAATTCGCCGGTAAGAACGGGATAGCGTTCATAGAGGTCGAAATATTCGCGCTGGTTGCCCATCGAATTGCCCATGGCATGGGTATTCTCGCACATGATGAAGGGCTTGATGCCGCGCTCGCCGTTCTGATAGCGCTGCTGTGCCTCGCGGGCATATTTCTCCACATCGTCCAGACCGGCATACATTCGGCTGTAGGTCTTTGCCCATTGGGAATTACCCTCATAATGGGTGATGCGGGTGTCGTCGAGTTTGGCGATATTGTCGGCCACCGACTTGAAGTTGTCGCCGTTTCCACTCTCGTTGCCGAACGACCAACCGAAGATGCAGGCATGATTGCGGTAAGTGAGCACCTGCCGTACGTTGCGCTCCACCATAGCCTCGCGGAAGGCGGGTTCCTTCGACAGGCCCATATTGCCATGACATTCCACATCGGCCTCAGCCAGCACGTAGATGCCATACTGGTCGCAGAGGTCGTAGAAATACGGATTGTTGGGATAGTGGGATGTACGCACGGCATTGATGTTAAGCCGCTTCATGGTGAGTACATCCTGCAGCATCTCCTCCTTCGAGATAGTACGCCCCGTGAACTGGCTGTGGTCGTGACGGTCCACACCATGGAACACGATGCGTTTGCCATTGAGAAGCAGCGCACCGTCGTCGCGGATGCTCACGGTGCGGAAACCTACCTTCAGCGTACGCATATCCACCACCTTCTTGCCCTGCATGAGGGTGATGCAGAGGTCGTAGAGCTTCGGTGTCTCGGCACTCCATGGCTCCACATCCTTAAGATTTTCGAATGAGAGGGTACGCCCCTCGGTAGTGGCAGAAGCCACGATGCGCCCACCGTCGCGTAAGGTGGCGGAAATTGTGCCTTTGCCTTCCACTTCGACATCCAACAGGGCGCTATTGAGCGTTGGTGTGCGGAAGAAGTAGTCCTTGATGCGGTTCTTCGATGCCGACCAGAGCAGCACATCGCGCTCGATACCCGTCAAGCGCCAGTAGTCCTGGCACTCGAGGAACGAGCCGCTGGTGAAGCGATAGCATCGTACCGTCAGTGTGTTCGCTCCATTCTTGATGTAAGGTGTGATGTTCCACTCCGAAGGCAGGAACGAGTCCTCGGCATAGCCGACGAACTTTCCGTTCACCCAAACGTAGTAGCCATGACCGGCACCGTTGAAGCGGACAAACACGTCGCGGCCCTTCCACGCCTTGGGCACATTGAACGTACGGCGATAGGTTCCCACAGGGTTCTTCATGGCTCCCGTATAGGTCCAATCGTCGGGACGGTCGGTCATCACGCTCCACGTATCCTTGTCGTAGGTGAACGGATATCGCGTATTGATGTAGAGCGGCTTGTCCCACGACTTGCCGTTGCGCCAACCGTAGATCTGCCAGGGGCAAGGCACTTCGATGTCGGTCCACGCTTCGGGCTCGGCATCGGGAGACGACTGCCACTGGAATTGCCATGTGCCATTCAGACTCATGTAGTAGGGCGACTGCTCGATAGGCAGATAGTCACCGTTGGTCTGCGGCAGCTCCAGTGTGTGCGCCGTCTCGCGGTTCAGTTGAAAAATTTGCGGGTTGTCCCACTCAGTCATTGTCTGACTGTTGGCTGCCACCGCCATCAGCAGTGTCATGCAGCCGACCAATGTTGCTTGTTTAATCATATTGCTGATACTTTGTAATGTGTTATCAATCGATTCAATGAAGGTTGGATGGCAACATCCGGGCACTTATGGCAAAACGTCAGTCTGCCTGATGATTGTTGATCGAAATGCCAGGCCAGTCGTCCGTTCGGAAGGGAACCGCCGGCAATCCGGCAGCATTCTGCAGATTGCAGATAGGATTGATGTGCCATGCATAACGCACAGCGACAGGATGGCGGACTTCCGGGCTGGAAACGACGATTGACTTGCCGTCAATGCGTGCATCCGCCCAATGCCACTTGTGGTCGCTGCCCGCTATGGCGAAGCCCTTCACCACAGTACCCTCGGCAGGATGCAAGCCATCGGCATGGTCAAAGAGAATACGAATCCGGTCGCCCTCGATGAGGTAGTCCTTATACACAGGGCCTGAATATTCGAGCGAAGTCTCGCCGTAGGTCTTGGCGCGAGCCACGAGGGCCAGACGATGCCCCACCTCCTGCTTGTTGCGCGGATGGATGTCACCCGCCTCGCCAATGTCAATCAGACAGGCAAGACCCGAGTTTTCGACATGCTGGGCGGCCATGGCCTGTGCCTCGCGCACTTCTGCCCACTCGTCATCACCCGGCTCCTCCTGCAACTTCTTGTTGTTGGCAAGCTGAACAATATAGAACGGGAAGTCGTAGCCCCACTTGCCGCGCCAATCGCGGATGAGCAGCGGCAACAACTCGCGATACTGGTACCCCTTGTGCTCGTTGTTGCAGCCCTGATACCAGATGGCACCACGGATGGCGAAACCCACAAGCGGATGAATCATGGCATTGTAGAGCACCGTCACCTGATTGGGCTGGTTGGGACGGAAGCTGGGGACAGGAGGCATGGTGCTCATGGCAATGGTCTTCTTATAGCGCCAGTCGGTAGCAAGACTCAGCGAACGCACGAACACTTTCTTTTCAGCCTTTCCCTTGCCAACTTTCCTGAATGTACCTATGACGAGCTTCGAGGCATCGCTATAGATGCCGCCACCACCGATGTTGTCGATAACCCGCACAGCGAGGACGTTGCGCCCCTTCCTGACCAGACGGGCAGGAACGACGTAAAACCGCTGCTGTCCGAACTCGAAGCTGCGACCCACCAGTTCGCCATTGAAATAGGTATAGTCGATGTCATCGACCTGTCCGAGCGACAGCAGCAAGTCGCGACCTGCCATGTCGGCTGGGATGTCGAGGGCCAGACGATACCACATCACGCCATCGAAATTGCCCAGACCCATGTCGCCCCATTCCTTGGGCAGCGCAACGACGTCCCACGACGAGTCATCGAAGTCGGGTGCAGCCCAGATTGGTTGACCCTCCTTATAGCCAGGGTCAAGGGCGGTCTCCTGCACCATCCAGCGTCCCATGCTTTCGCCATAGAAAGCGGCTTGTCCGGCAGGATCGGTGGGTATGGATTGCACCGTTGCCACGGCTTCCTCCATGTCGGGATGCGTACCTAGCGATTCGGCGCTGGTCCACGGCTCAATGAATGTGCCTCCCCACGAAGCATTGATAAGGCCTATGGGCACGTTGCGGTACTTGTGGAGGTCACGGCCAAAGAAGTAGCCTGTAGCCGAGAATTCCTTGACACTCTTGGCGGAGCACACCTGCCAACCGCCTTCGGTCACAACAACATCGTCGGAAGGCTGGGTAGCCACATGCTGCACCACCTGTAGCAGTCGGATGTCGGGATATTGGTTGGCCTCCTCCTTTTCCTGCTCATAGTTGTTCACGCGAGCCCAACCGTCGATGGGCATTTCCATATTCGACTGGCCCGAACAAAGCCACACCTCGCCCACCATGACATTACTGAGCGTCAGGCGCTGGCCATCGCTGATGGTGATGGAGTATGGGCCACCAGCCTCTGGAGTGCGCAAAGTGGTGCGCCACCGACCGTTGGCATCGGCTGTGGTCGTGACAGGCAAATTGTTCCACGAACCAATCACCGTGACCGTAGCTCCCGATTTGGCTTCGCCCCAGATGGGCGCATCAGTCTGCTGCTGAATCACCATATTGTCGGTGAACAGTGGGGGCAGTACGGGGCGTGCCTGCATCGTGAGAAAGCTCGATGCGGCAAGCATTGAAATAAAGAATAGACGTTTCATAGAAATATTTATTAAAAGGTGTTAAGCGATGGGGTTATCGGTTGGTGTGGTAGCCTTCCACATCATCGGTGATGACGGCAGGACGGCCATCGGGCTGCTCGGTGTGGAACGTCATATCGATGAGCGTGAGACCGCGCACGTGGCGGCTCCAGAGGCCGTAGGAGGGCTGCACCTTCAGGTCGCGGATGTTGAACTTGCCCACGCCTATCTCGGGGCAGAGCAGCGTGGCATCGGCAGCGGGATGACCTCCCTTCACGGTGATGTTCCAGTCCTCCAGATGCACCCGCTCGATGTAGCCCGTCATGCGTCCGTCGGGCAGTGTGAAGTCGAGACCGCCTTCGACCATATCTGTCGATGGCACCTTGAAGCCGGCGATGATGGGTGTCGATTCGGGCTGAGTGCCGTCGTAGGGATGCCAGCGCACCTTGTCATAGTGGCTGCTGCCTGCATAGACCTCGTCGCAGTCGATGTGGCGCAGGTCGATGTCCTCCACACGTCCGATGCTGCGGTTACGCACCAGCAGCTCGTGCCGCAGCTCGTCGCCTTCGTTGAAGCGGAAATGGTAGTCGCGCACTTCAGCACCTATGACACGCGCACGGTTGGAGATGCTGAGGAAGAGTGGCGTGCGTGTGCGATGCATCGCCGAGCGATGATGCAGCGAGCCCGTCTTGCCGCTGTTGAGATAGACGCGTGCCACACGACCTCCGTCGTTCGACGAGATGCTGAAGCCTGCCTTGTTGGTGGCCAGCACCAGGATGTTATCGACATAGACATCGGTGATGTCGTCGGCAGTCTCCGAACCTATCTGGAACAGGTTGCAGTTGGTGTCACCCACGATGTTGCGCACGTAGGTACCGCTCGACTTGCGGGTGAATCCCAGCGAACAGTCGCTGCCCAACTTCACGATGTCGTCGCCATTGGAGCGGCTGTAGATGTTGGTCACATGGACGTCGCTGCAGGCCATGAAGTCGAAGATGTCGCGCGCACGGTTGGTGCTCTCACGCCCGCAGTTGATGTCATGAACGCGGATGTTGTCGGTGCCCGTGGCGAGGATGACGAAGTGTCCGCCCTGATCCACGTCGAGCATCTTGCGATTCTCGGCTACGCTGAGCGAACCGTCGGGCAGGAGGTAGGCAGGCTCATCGGCAGCCTCGTCGTACCACATATCGGCAAGGCAGTCCTCGCCGCCCACTTCGATGTCACGACAGAGCTTGAAGGAGAACATCTTGTCGGCACGGCGTCCTGTAGGATTGCGCAGTGCGCCATTGCCCGTGTCAATCACGCCGTTGCCCGTCAGCCGCCCCTGCCCATAGATGCGGATATCCTCCTCGCGCTGGGCATAGAACATACAGTTGCGGAAGAACGAGTGGCCTACATCCTGCTTGGTCAGGAAGTTGCCAAAGGGGTCGTAGGGAGTGGAGTCGAGCGAACCGTTGCCGGCATTGTGGCTGATATCCTCGAACCATGTGTCTTCGGGTTCGTCCATGCCAGGCAGGGCCTTGATGGTGGCTGTGGCGGCAATGTGCAGCCAGACGTGGCTCTTGAGCTGGGCTGTGCGGATGCAGAAGGTGCCGTCGCGGAAGTCAATCTCACCACCGCCCTCCTCATGAAGCCATTGGATGGCGAAGTTCAGCATCTCGGTGTCGTCGGTCGTGCCGTCGCCTTTCAGACCCAAAGCGCGTGCATCGAAGCGCTGACGACGGATGGGACGTTTCGTCACAAACGAGGCAAAGGCATGGAACGTCCGCTGAGGGTCGTGCACCACGTATGCCTTGCCCTGAATCGAGTCGGGCAGCACGGGCGTGCTCATCTGCCAGTCGGCAATGACGGGTTGCGGAACGGCGGAAGCTTCCGACATCAGCTTACGGGCTTCGGGAAAGACGATGCGCACATCGATGCCGTTGTCGGGACGCAAGTCGAGGTTGCGGAACGTCAGCACGCCATCCTCCACATGGGCCTGCTGTGCCAGCGGACAGTCGCCCTGTCCGATGATATCGACCGTAGCTGTGGACATTCGGTCGAGGAGCGCCGTGGGGAGTGTGAGGTGCAGCACATCGAGCCAACCGCGCTGCGGAGCGCGGAAATCGATTGTCACATGAGTGTCTTCATGATGGGAATAGACGGAAAGGGTCTGAGCATTTGCCATACAGCCGCACACAAGGAGTACGACCGTCATGGCGCATCGAATCGTTCCGTGAAATTTCATGCTGGACTATATTTTATGTATGAACCCAAAATTAACGATAATTAAATGTGGCTTTTCTTAACACGAATTACCATGAATTCACATGAATTTTTTGTTTCGTATATTGGTCCAAATATAGACGCATAAAGATAATTTATGAAAATTCGCGATAAATCGTGTTAAAAGAAAGTTAAGTTTCGCATGCCTGAAGCAGCTTCTGCCGAAGTTCACGCCAAAGGTAATAGGGAGCCGTAGGCGAATCGAAGGGCAGTGTGGCCTCTTCTTCGTTTAGCAGCACCTTGACCATCACGTCCTCGTCGGCGGGACTGCTGCGATAGAACACCAGCTGGATGTTGGCAGCCATCGGAATGGCCTCATAGTTGCGCCATCCTCTGGCATCAAGCTCCTCCAGGCTGTCCTGCATCTTGCCGAAGCCATTCAGTCCCATCAGGCAGACCAGCGGCATGACCGTAGAATCGTGTCCGAACCGAAGCATGGCTCCTGAAGCGGGAAGTGCAATGCAACTGTCGGCATCAGCGATGATGCGCCGCAACAAGGCGCGCTGCGACGTGGGTTGCATCGCGCCATTCTTCGAATAAAATCCGTGGTCGATGAACCATGAGGCATTTTGCATCGACCAGTTTCCATATATCTCCTCATCGGAAAACAGGTCGTAAAGGGTCATGTCGTGGCGCGACTCGCAGTTCTGCAGGTTGGAGGCAAGGCGAAACAGGAGATAGTTCAGCTGGGGTTGATTCACACGACGGGCCACATAGCCGGAATCGTTGAACAATGTCTGCATCAGGTGGGCATGATATTCATGCCTGCGGTTGAAGTCCTCCTGTTCGCGCCTTACAGCTTCGGGGCGTCGCTTGGCTTGCAAAGCCCGGTCGTGAATGTTCATGAAGGCCATGTCATGCTGGCTGGCATCGTGGCTGATGCGCAAGTGGGGGAACAGGGATTGCAAGCCAAGCAGCTCGTTCTCCATCGAAAGGATGCAGCGTACGACGATGGTGCTGCGTGCATCGACCCACGATTCCTCGCCAACGAACACTTCGGGGAAGCGCTCGCCCATGCGACGTGCTATCTCGCGATGCTGTTGGGCTCCGAGTGGTGTCAGTTCGCCCAAACGTCCCTCAGCCTCCTGCCGCATCCTTCCGACAATCATCAATGCCCGTTGTCCCGCAGATGTTAGCCGGCTGGAATCAGCTGCCTCCGACAGGATGTTGAAGGGTTCGTCGTACTGATGCTGTTCGATCATGTAACGCGAACCATGCCTCCCGTAATGACTGATGTGGAAAGGATGTTTCCCCGCAGGCGGTGGAGTCAGCTCGCGAGTCGGTGTCCGATAAGCGGTGTTCTGGCTTGCCGACAACTCAGGGTGAACGAGGAACAACGGTCGGGAGTCAGACATAGCGTTATCGGCGGCAGTCTGGTCAAGTTTCAAATAGGCCGTTGCCTCCACTTTGTAGTGGTCGAAATGAGCCTTGGTGCCCTGGGGTCCCTCATCTTCGGCACGCGAGAACTTGGTGCCTATTGCAGGGATGCAAAGGAGCAGCGACAGTTGTCCCTCGGGGAATGTCGGATCGACATTCTTGCTCATGTATTGGGGACGTTCGGGGGTGAACAGGTGCAGGAATATTCCCTCAGTGGGGGATAGCAACGTGAGTTGCCGGTTGTGTCCGTGCAGCTGCATTGCGGTGAAGTGTGCGTAATAGCCCTTGAATTCGGGATAGTCCCAGCTCTGTCCGGTGATGGTGTTGTTGTACGCCTTCTGATGCAGACCATAGGAAACGCCCTTCATGCGATTCTTCCACACGCGATAAGGGCCGTCGGCCAACAAGGAGGCTCCCGTCACATCGGCCTCATCATAATCGAACGTGATGCCGGCAATGTCGTAGTCGCCATCCAGCACGAATGAATAGTCCAGACGCAACCAGCCATCGCTGAGAGCCGTCCAACGCATGGTGGCATTGGCGGTGTCGATACCGACAAAGCGGGGATGCAGGATTGACTCAGCCGCCTCGATAGCAGCCTTTGCCCGCTTGCCCTTGAGGGGTTTGAGGTGCTCCGGCAGCAATCTCGCGGTGAATTGAGCAGGCTTGGCAATGGGCCATGTCCAAGTATATAACTCTCGTCCATGCGGATCGGTCGCCGTCAATGTCAGCACATCCGAGGTGCGCCAGTCGGCAGGCAGGTCGATTTTGAGTTGTGCATTCTCCGTCCATGGAGCCACATCGGGTGATGCCACATTCAGCAGTTGCACCTGTCGCTGCGTTGCATCCATAGGCAAAGGATAATTGATCAGCGAGGCACTGAAACGACAGTCACGCAAGTTGGTGAAGTGATAGCGGTTGGAGATGGTGAGCGTGCCATCGAAAGTATCGAACTGAGGTGCTTCGACATGGATGGGCGACCACACTTCGCGGATGGTGAAGAATGAACCTTCCTTCTCGTGGTGGGGGCCAAGGATGCCATCAGGGGCCTTGTCCTTGAATACGTCGATGCTGTCGTTCAGATCATGCCGCACCACACCCTCGTCGGCAAAGTCCCAAAGGAACTGTCCTGCAGCGGTGGGTGTAGTTCGTATCATCTCCCAATAGTCCTCCAGTCCGGCACCATGACCACCATCGTGAAGGCCGTGCAAGCTCTCGGTGGGCATATAAACCACATCGCCACGGGTGGCACGCTCCTTGGCGGGGCCGAAACGCGGATAGTGGTGGGTATCGGTGCCATCATAGCGCGACCAGGGTTCCACCACCTGGCGCTGCTGAATGTCGAGACGCTTGTACCAAGGGCGAGCTGCCTTCGGGAATCCGCCCTCGTTGCCATTGGCCCAGATGACAATGCTGGGATGATTCACATCGCGTTCAATCATTTCACGCACCAGCCGACAAGCCGAAAGGCTGTCGTAGGCACTCTGCCAGCCCGTCAGTTCGTCGATGACATAAAGCCCCAACGAGTCGCAGGCATCGAGGAAATACGAATCGGGCGGATAGTGGCTCATGCGCACCGCATTCATGTTCATTTCCTTGATAAGGTTGACATCCTCGACAGCCAATGCCTTGCTGATGGTGCGTCCGCTCTCAGGCCAGAAGGTGTGACGGTCAACGCCCTTGAATTTGATTTTCACGCCGTTGACATAGAAACCATCCTGCTCGCGGAATTCGATGGTGCGGAATCCGAATTTCTGTTTGACGGAATGCACCTTGTGCCCATCCAGATAGAGGTTGAAACACGCTGTATATAACCAGGGTGTCTCGGAAGTCCACGTCTTGGGCGAACGGACGGAAAGTGCCAGTTGTGCACTATCGGCCCGCAGCCCTACCTGTTGCGACTTTCCGACCTGCTGTCCTTCCTCATCGAGGATGGCAACATCAACAGTATATTGCAGACCTTTAGCGCCATTGACCAGCACATCGGCATGAAGTTCGCCCGTATGACGCGCATCGATGGCTACATGGTCGATGAAAACCGACGGCTGTGCCTCCAGATAGACGGGCCGATAGATGCCTCCGAATATCCAATAGTCGGCGCGGCGCTCGGCCTCATTGATGCTCTGGTTGGACGACTCCTTGCTGACGGTTACCTCCAGCGAGTTCTCCCCCTGCCGTCGTACGATGTCGCTGATGTCATACTTGAACCGATAGAAGGCACCCTGGTGGATGGGGCCAGCCAGCTCTCCGTTGATGAGCACTTCAGCATCGGTCATCACGCCTTCGAAGACGATGAACACACGCCGATGTTCCCACCGCGATGGCAGGGAGAATGTGGTGCGATAGATGCCTTGTTCGTCATAAGGCGGTCGGTCGTGACCATAATTGTAATGCCCGAAGCCCTCCAGTTCCCAGCACGAAGGCACATCGATAGTGGTCCATTGCCCACTGCGTGCACCATCGGTACAGAAGAACTGCCAGGGCACACGATGGTCCTTATCCGTACCCGAAAGATACATCGTCTCGGTGCCATGACTTTCGGCATTGCCGGCCGTGACATTTGCCAAAGCCAGGCACTTCGCACCACTGAATATCAATGCTGCAAACCAAAGCACGACAAGGGTTGCCTTGCCGCACCTTGGGGGATAGATCCACAATCTTTTCATGCTCTAATAAGAACTTTTATTCCGCTTCCTTCAAATCCGCATTATGCAAATACAGCTGTGCATGGTCAGCCTTGGGAGTAACGACGTTGCTGAAACGTGCATTCTTCACATCATCGAACACGAAAGCCGGACGGAAATCGGGCTCAGCCAGTTTCATGTTGACGTTCTCAAAGCTGATGTCACGCACGTGACGCACATAGAATCCCCACGATGGAAGTTCGCCGTACATCGTGTATTCAGGATAGCCACGCGGGTTCTCGCGCACACTCTCCACACGCCACAACGGCACCATGTTCATTCCCGTCGAAGCGTGCCCAGGACAGGTGATGTCGATGTTGCGCAACGTTACGCGCTCGATGGGCTGCTCGGGCATACCCGTGATAGGCGATGGGATGGGGTTGTGGAATCCCTCGTTGGTGAAGACGCGTGCTTCGGCCTTGGGGTCGGGACGCAGGAAAGGCACCGTGGCGGTGACGTTCTCGATCAGGATGTCACGCACATGCCCCGCAGGGCCGTCGGTACGGTTGCCAAGCTTGATGAAGACGGGGTTCATCGTGTTCGTGGCACGAATGTTTCGGAAAGTGATGCTGTCGATGTCGCAGGCATCCACGCTCTCGATGGCAATGGCCGAGAGATAGGTGTCAACCACGTCAATGTTGTCGAACACGATGTTGCGGAAACCGCCGAACGATGCCGTGCCGAGCTTCAAGCCATTGCACGACGACGTGACGTGGCAGTTGGTGACACGGATGTTCTCGCAGCAGTAGTCATTGTAATACGACTTCAGGCAGATACCATCGTCGCCCGTATCTACCGAACAGTTGTTGATGGTGGCATTGCGACAGTCCGTCAGGTCGAAACCATCGTTGTTCCAGAAGGTACGGCTTACGACGGTGACATTCTCGAACTTCAGGTTCGAACAGATCTCGTAGGTCTGCACCCAGCAGGCGGAGTTGCGGATGGTGATGCCCCGCATCTCATAACCATCGAGGAACATGAAGTTGATGATCTTCGGCCTGTAGATCTCCTGCGGACGTCCACCACCGCCCCGACGATAACGCTCGTCGGTGGTATAGAGGATGCTATCGACGTTAAGTGCCAGCTCGCGGCCCTGACCGTCGATAGCTCCCTCGCCGGTGATGCTGATATTCTGTGCCTTGTAGCATACCAGCAATGCGAGTTTCGAATTGTCGCCCGTGCGATTCGACTTAGGTGCATCGACTGGCTCAATGCTTCGGTAATCGGCGATATCGGTGCTGCCGAGGAGCACTGCCCCACGCTCCAGGACGAAGTGGACATTACTCTTCATCTCAAGGGTACCCGTAAGGTATCGTCCCTCCGAAAACACGATGGTTCCGCCTTTCTTCTTTGCCGTCAGCATTTCGATGGTGCGCTGAATGGCCTCGGTGTTCTTTGTCTTGCCATCACCAATGATGCCGCAATCCACGGCATTCACGATCGTCTGTGCCATGCCGCTCATCGGAAGGACGAGCAGAGCAGCTATCAGTAGTTTTTTTGCATTCATGATTATTAGGTTGTATTAGAGTTGTATTTCGTCGTATTAGGGTTGTGTTTCATCAAGTATTCGCTGCAGGCCTCTCAATTTTCCTTCGAAGCCCCAGAGCCGGTCGTTGGTGTACCACTCGGAGAAGACACCGTGATGCGTAGAGTAAAGAGACGCTTTTGCTGCATTCACGTGGTCGAGCGATGCACTGATGTTCTGGCGCAATGTCTGCTTGTCGTCCTGCTGCTTGTAGGCAGTCACGAAGTGATAGAGCGCGTGGCTCAGATGCGCCATGAACTCGGCTTGTGCGGTGAGATTATCATGGAAGTAGGTGCGCTGCCGGCTGTCGATGCGCTTCTCCATGGCACGGCAACGCTGGCTGACGATGTCAAAGTGCTTCATAGCCTGCTGCATGTTCGCAAGGAGCGTGTCCACCTGGTTGCTGCCCTGGATGCGGAATGTGCGGCCCTTGACACTCTCAAAGCCGATATCCTGCAAAGGATTGTCGCTGTACTCCTTGAAACGGCCAAGTATCTGGTCCATTGCCCTGGCATAGCGCATATCCTGGAAGTTGAACTGACGGCTGCCGAGTCCGGGGAACTCAGTGGGCTTTGGCTGCCAGTAGGCATTGTAGAAATCGCGATAAAGCTGAGCAGCTGCCTTGGCGTTCTTCTGTCCGAAATACTGCGCACAGTAGTCGGTGAGCCAGCGGTCGGTATCATACTGGTCATAGCTCCACATCATCTTGGCGTTGGCTGCAAGCTCGGTAAGATGTTCGCGGATGTTGCCTGCATTGACCACCGAGAAGAGCAGCGGGCACTTGCTGTTGACATAGCGGTAGTTGAACTCCATCTTCCAGGGACCTTCACAGGCAGCGAGGTGCGAACCGGTGGAGGTGAACTGATAGTTGAAGTAGTAGCCAAGCTTGACGCCCAGCGACGGGTCGAAGTTTACAACATCATCGTTCGGATAGTGGTCGCGTCGGGCAGCAACGTATGTCCACACCATATTCTTGCCCTTCGGCGGCTGGATATAACCCTGTGCCAGAAGGTTCGACATCTCGTCGTAGAACGTGGTGCGCACATACGGATCCTCCTCGCCCGTAATCTGCTTGATGAGGTCCACCTGTATCTGCATCATCATCGTGATGACCTCGCCACGCTCCTTGTCGGTGGTGGGAGCATCGTCGAAGAATGCCCAAAACGGCTGGTCGCCTCGACCTCGGAACGTCACCTGCCACAGGTTCTCGATACCCGACTGATGTACCGTCTTGACATTGTAGGTCCAGAATTCTATCAAGTCGAGCAAGCGGTGGATGCTGGGCTTCGGCGGTTCCTGATGACGCACTTCACGCCAGTACTCGTCCCAGCGTGCAAACGAGTTGTTGAGCGCAACGTGATGATGCGAAGTAAGGACGATGCCCATGCGGCTCACCATCATTGCCTCGTCGGTCATCTTGTAGTCGGGATAACCCACGGTAGTCTCCAGCTCCACGCAGTTCAGTTTCAGACGCAGCATGGTCTCCAGCCACTTCTCATTGTTGTCTTTCGAAAGGGCACGCCAAGGAGTGAAGAGGTCGGTATCGTTGGGGAACCAGGCACGGAAGCGCACCTGCGGTTCGTCAAAATACACATTGATGTTGGTCGTGATGCTGCTCCTGCGTACAGGCTTCCAATCGCAGTAATACCACAGCGGCGGGACACCCAGCACCTGCTCCGACACAGTATAAATGGCGAAAATGGTGCCACGCATATCACTGCCATGTACCACGATGCGATGGCTGCCGTCGCACGTCACCGCGTGCGCCTCGGCTCCCTGTAGCGGCTCGATGCCCTCGGGCGTGCCCACTGCATCGTTCACGATCAGCAACTCGGTGGGACTTGCCGTGGCAGGATTCAACTCCGGACGGAAGCCCATCACCTTCTGGAAATCACTCTGCAGGTTCTCGATGGCGAGCAACACCGGCGCGGGCATTTCGCCAGCAGTTTTGACCGACACCTTGCCGGTTTTCAGCCCAACGGCTCCCTGAGCCACACCAAACCAACACGACAGCACGACAAGGATAAGATGCGCCATCAATTTGCCTTTGTTCTTTTGTTCCATGCGTTTTTATTTATATTGACAATATTATTTTATGCGCAAATATATACAAAAAACAAACATCTCGCGTATAAATGCTCGCCAATTTTGTAAAAAACACAGATGTGGCGAGAATAAGAATGTATTTTCCTTTTTAAAAATATAACTTTGCAAGCGGAAAACCAACCTTAACTAAAAAAAATGTGTGTGTATGTGTGTTTTCAAACCAATGCAGAGTCAAACGGGATTCGACTCTGCATTGGCGAGAAAACTTTTCCAAAGAAAAACATGTCTGAAATAATGAACCTTTATAAGTAGATAAGAATATGAAAATAAATCAATCGAATTTGTCCATGGGACGGCTGCTTGCGCTCCTGCCGATATTGATATTGGTACTCGCCTCGTGCAACAGGCAGCACTCGTGCAACAACCTTGATATCGGTGCCATTGTCGGGAGTTGCGACATTGTACGCGACACATTTGCCAGTCAGCCTATCCTTCCACTTTATCAAGGCAACGGACGCTTTGGCGCATGTTTCTCGAAGGACGGACTGCAATACAGACCGTCAGACCGCGAGCAGGAACAGATCTATGGCAACACATCCTTCCTGCATCTCGAGCATTTCACACGCGGCAAATATACCACCGACTATCTGCTGCCCCTTTGCCGCATCTACTGGCGCGACGCGCTGACCGACATCAGCAACTACCAGCAGCATCAGGCGCTTTACGACGGAACCATCACCACCCGCTTCTGCCAGCATGGCAAGGCCATCGAGCTGCAAAGCTGGTTCGACCCCGTCAGCCGCAATCTCGCTTGTCTGACACTGCACTCCGACAAGGACACCACCTTCCATCTGGTAATCGAGTCGGAACCCCTGATGAACGTCCACTACAGCCAGGCCATTCCTCAGTCCGTCAATATCTCGCACGAAGCCGACCTTTGGCGTGTGGAACTGCTCGCAGGTGAAACACGAGGCACCTACTATGTGGCAACCGATGCCGACGTGGATGCCATCGACGGACAACTGCACCTCTCCATCAAGGGCGACCGCTATATCCAAATCTCCTACGACGAGAAGCCCGCAGTAGATACAGCCCTATCTCTCAACCAGACCATCGACTGGTGGCACCAGCAATGGCAGAAGACCTCATGCATCCAGTTCCCCGAGGAAACGGCACAGAAGATGTGGGTGCGCTCCATCTACCAGCTGCTCTCCACCTGTAACGACGACAAGCGGGGACTGCCTCCTCCGTGCGGCTTTGCAGGCAACAGCTGGCCTTTCGCCTTCCCACAGGACCTTTCGTTCATCCACGCTGCCCTGCTCGCTTCAGGCCATGCCGACATTGCCAAGGCTTGGGTCGAATACTTCGCCGAGCGCACCGAGGGGATGAAGGCTTATACCAAGCGTCTGCAGCATTGCGAAGGCATCATGGCACCCTGGGTGTTCCCATACGGCGACTTCGAGGGATACCACGACCCCGACACGCCCAACAAGTTCTACTACGAAATACATAACTCGGGTTATCTCGCCAAGATGGCGTACGAGACGTCACTTTTTGTCGATGATGCCGACTGGTTCCACCAGAATGCAGAACCACTCATCCGCGAATGTGCCGCTTACTACAAGAGCATCGCCTCACTTGAGGATGACGGACTGTGGCATCTCTTCATCGAGCCGAGCATGGGGCAGGACGAACGCGGAGGCTTCAACCAGAAAGACTACCTCTGCGCACTCTACAGTGCCAAGTACTGCTTCGAGAAGATGGTGGAATGTAACCTCGACGACACGGGCGAATATGCCAAGATGCTTGCCGACGGACTTGCCTTTGCGCCTCTCCTCAGCGAACAGGGTTACTACTACTCCTGCAAGGGCAGTGGTCCCGATGACTTCGGACACCAGAAACATCCCGTGCAGCTTAACGAACTTGCATATCTTCCCACCGAGAAGTCACCATCCGACGAGGCGCTGACTGCCTACCGCTTGCGCTACGACATCACACGAGATGCACGTCAACCCTACTTCTACGGCTGGACATTGGGCGAATTCCTGCTGGCAGGTTCAAGGATCGGCGATGCCGAGGGCTGGCAATACGACTGGAAAAACCTGCTGCAGTCGGATTATGTTGACCCCGACTTCATTCAGGTCTATGAGACAAGTCGCACCCACCGAATGTCATACTACACCACCACCAATGGTCTGATGGTGCAGTCACTGCTCGCCAATCTCGTCAGCGACTGGTATGGACACCTCGACATCGCCAAATGCTATCCCTGGCATGGCGACACCACATTCCGAAACATCTGGTCTGCACTCGGCGTAGGATACATTTCGGAAGAAAAGGCAAAAGTCACAATGGAGGCCTGGCGCGACACAAATTTCATCCTTATGGGTGAGCCAATATCCCTGCGTAAAGGCATGACCATTTCACGAGTGTTCTCGTTGTGAATTTTCGCACTTGCGAAAGTTGATGATTCATCCCCAAATTTTCCATAATCAGAGGAAGCTCGTTGGCGCTCGCCAGCATACTTCCTCTTTTTTTGTGCAACCACGAACCAAAAACACTCAAAAAAGCAAAAAAAATGTTTTTCTACGTATAAATTATTTGACAATATCAAATTTTCGTCCTATCTTCGCATCGTAAAATTTAAGTAAGATGAGACAATACGAATTATTTGATGATGACGAATTCTCTGAAGCACTCAGCAGAGAGATTAATGATGATTTCGGCGAGGAGACAAGCGACACTTACCACGAACCTTCCGACTGGACCATTATCACCGCGCTCGAACGCGTACTCACTCAGGCCAAGGACTCCAAGCTTTCCGATGAGTTCTGGAGAGCCTGCTCGAACCCCCTTGCCTACCTGACCCGAGTGTTGGGCCTGTCCAACATACAGGTAGTATTTCTGGCCATTATGGTCGAAACCGGCACCTCCATGACATGGCGTGACTTCGGCAAGTACCTCCGTTGTTCGCGCCTCTCCATCATGACACATTCCGACGAGTTGGAAGGCCTTGTCGAGAAGCGCTGGGTCGAACTTCAACAATCCCGCGAATTTGGCGAACGCACCGAAGGATTCACACTTGCAAAAGGTGTCATTGCTGCCCTGCGGCATAACAAGACCTTCGTCCCCGAGAAGATTGACGGCATGGACATCCAGGCGTTCATCGACAAGGTGGAGCATCACATCGAGAAGAACCTGAACGACCACAATGCCGAATTTGAAGACGACGAACTGTGGCTGGTCAAGCTTTGCAAAGCCAACCCCCAACTTCCCCTCTGTCACGAGGTATTACGCTTCGACTACGACATTCACATCCAGTCACTCATCCTGCTCATGGTCTTCGACTATGCACAATGGGCCGACTCCCCCAACGAAGGACTGCAGATGTCCGCCATCGACCATCTCTATCCGGACGACTTTGATACTGACTGCATGAAGTCTGACCTCCGCGACGGTTCGCACATCCTCATTCGTGAAGGCTACATCGAGCACAAGTGCGACGATGGAGTTGCCAACAACGAACAATACACGCTCACACGCAAGTTCAAGGAAGAGCTCCTGAAGGGTTACAAGCCAAGCAGGTCGAAGTGTACGAACGTGCGAAAGCCTCAGGACCTGAAGAACTATCAGGGCATCAAGGCAAAGGAAATGTTCTATAATCCGACTGAACAAGCGCAAATCGAGCGTCTAACCAGTCTGCTCAGCCAGGAGAATCTCCCCGGCGTGCAGGAACGTCTCGCAAGCAAGGGTATGCGCAAAGGCTTCGCCTGTCTGTTCTTCGGCGGTCCAGGCACCGGCAAGACCGAGACCGTGCTGCAGATTGCTCGTCAGACGGGACGCGACATCATGCAGATTGACATCGCCTCCATGCGCGATAAGTATGTCGGCGAAAGCGAAAAGAACATCAAGGGAGTCTTCATCCGCTACCGCGAACTCTGCCGCCATTGCGAAGTGATGCCCATCCTCTTCTTCAACGAGGCCGACGCCATCTTCAGCCGCCGCACCACCATTGGCGACCGCAATGCTTCGGTCGAGAAGATGGACAACGCCATGCAGAACATCATCCTTCAGGAAATGGAGGAACTCGACGGCATACTGATCGCCACCACCAACCTCACCAGCAACCTTGACGATGCCTTCGAGCGTCGCTTCCTCTTCAAGGTCGAGTTCCAGAAACCCGGCGAAGAAGTCAAGGCCAAACTGTGGCGCAGTATGCTCGACAACGACCTCACCGACGACGAAGTCCACCAGCTCGCTGTCCGCTACGACTTCTCAGGCGGACAAATCGAGAACATCGCACGCAAATGCACCATCGACTTCATCCTCTACGGCCAAGAACCCACCTTCTCCACCATCGAAGAGTTCTGCAAACACGAATCCATCAAAACCCGTGACAAGCGCCCAAAGGTTCCCATCGGCTTCCAATAGGCCCCAAAGCCAAGCTCCACACTCCCCCTAAGCATGGGGAGTGTGGGGCTCCTATTAACGGCTCATCATACGGTCGTTAACGTTAAAAATCTTTCTTATCTCACACTGATACCGCAGAAACCACAGATTTTTTTGGCACTACCATTTCTGTGCTTTCTGTGTGCCCTTTCAACTCTACGAATTAAATCAGATTAACCAGATTATCTGCTCGACCAGAAATAAATCTGGTTTATTCCTCTCGATTTTGTCAGATTTTTGCCATTTATTCCTCTCGGTTTTATCAAAATTCGACTAATATTCCTCTCGGTTTTATCAAAATTCGACTAATATTCCTCTCGGTTTTATCAAAAAATGGCGAAAAAACTTGGAAGTATCATCATATTGCATTATCTTTGCCCGCAGAATCATAGCATAATATACCTGAAATATGTATTTAGAAAGAACGATAGATTCCCTTCTGCTGGAATGGAAACAAAGCAGCAGTCTCAAGCCATTGCTACTCCGAGGAGCACGTCAGGTAGGAAAGTCCTGGGCAGTGGAACATTTGGGAGAAACTTTCGACTATTTCATCGAAGTGAACTTCGAGAAGCGTCCTGAAATGAAGGAAGTGTTCGAGAAGGTTCATGATGTGCATGCCCTTGCCGACAGATTAAGCATGCTCTACGGCAAGCCTGTAGAGCCAGGCAAGACGTTGCTATTTTTCGACGAAATACAAGATTCCCCCGATGCCATCAGAAGTCTCTGGTCTTTCAAAGAAGATTTTCCTAGTCTTCATGTGATAGCAGCAGGCTCTCTATTGGAATTCACGCTGCAGGAACTGCCTTCGTTTGGCGTGGGAAGGATACGTTCATTGTTTGTCTATCCCTTCTCATTCGACGAATTTCTTGTGGCAGAAGGCAAGTCTTCGTGGGTGAAGGCAAAAAAAGAGGCAAAAGATGGTGAACCTCTTCTCACAGCTCTTCATAACGACCTCGTCCAGCATTTTCGTACATTCCTCATGGTGGGAGGTATGCCAGCCAGTGTCGCCGCATGGGTGAAAACCCACGACTATCGTCAATGCCAAACAGAACTGGACGACATCCAATTGTCATACTATGATGACTTTGCCAAATATGCCAAGAAAGCAGACCCGACTTTGCTTCGCAACACACTCCAAAGCATTATCCTACAAGTCGGGAACAAGTTCATGTATAGCAAGGTTGAAGGTTCTTATCGATCAGAGGAGGTAAAAAAGTCCCTGCGACTACTGTGCGATGCCGGTGTTATCAAACGCGTTAGTCATACGGCCGCCAACGGTTTGCCTCTCGGAGCCGAAACCAATGACAAATTCCGAAAGTATATCTATCTCGATAGTGGACTGATGCTACGTATCCTCGACATGGATCTAGGCAGTGCACGTCAATTGTCCGAATTGATATTGGCAGGTTCAGCTGAAGATCTAGTGAATAAGGGTGGACTGACAGAAATGGTTTTAGGATGGGAATTGGTGAAATACAACAACCCTCGTTCACAACATGATCTCTATTATTGGGAAAACACGGACGAAGGAACACGTTCAGAAGTGGACTATATCATAGCCCGCGACATGAAGGTGCTGCCCATTGAGTGCAAATCAGGCATCAGCGGCAAGATGAAGAGCTTGTTTTTGTTTATGCGACAAAAGCATTTGAATCGAGGCATCCGTTGTTCTCTTGAGAACTTCGCCTTATTGGAGAACAAAGACAAACAAGACAACAACGCCCCACGTCACATCCAGATCATTCCCCTTTATGCAGTTTCAAATATTCTGCATTCTGACTCACCAAGCCAAATGAATTCGTGAGATTCGTGCCATTGGTGTTAGCAAGAGGCACTACCATTTCTGTGCTTTCATTTAGATTTGCACCAGTCAAAAATAATCCTTATCTTTGCATGTATATACAATAAAAAGGATTAACCACCGAGACG
>CAJOLH010000030.1 GCA_905235375.1 uncultured Bacteroidales bacterium | reverse complement strand
GGGAATGATCGGATTGGCCACATCGCCACCCACAAAGTAACCCGCAATGGGGGCAAGGAAGAACAGATGCATGAGATACATGCCGTAGGAGAGCTTTGAAAGGCTGGTGATGATGCCTGGAGCCTGCTTACGTTCGATACACGTGAAGAGGAGGAATATGCCAAACGTGGCAAGCAGCACATTGGGAGTGCAGAATTCCCACGACCATTCGAGCATAGGAGTTTCGATGAGTACGCCGGGAACGCCCTTCAACCAGAATGACCAACCAGTAAAGGCAGCGCCTACAATGAAGCACAGGGCACCCACCCACAGACGCTTGCTCCTACTCCACTGCAGATGCCGACGTATGTAGTGAGCCAGTACAAGGTATCCGAGATAACCCGAACAATACCACAGCATCGAAAAGCCGTTCCAGAAACATTCGCCCCACAGTTCCTCCGACACAAACCGATGCAGCCAAGGAATGAGTGTGGAGAATGCAAAAATCCCGATGAACGTCAGCTCGTCCTTGGCTGATGACTTCTCAAGCCACGGAGAGACAACGGGGATAATCAGATAAAGCGAGATGAGCGGATACATGAACCACAGATGACCTCCCATCGGCGGGAAGTTCCATGGCAGATTCGTAAGGCCATCCCATGCCTCGTCCCACGTCCATTGTCCGAAACATGCGGGCAAGAAGGTGTAGAGCAGCATGAAGATGATGAATGGAGGCAAGATGCGCAGGAAGCGATGCTTGTAGAACTGGTGCATCGTCATGCCTGGCTTCATCGGAACGAGCAGGAAGGCACTCACCACCATGAACAACGGAACACAGGTGCGAGCCAGCCCACCGTCGTAGAAAGATACCCAGAAGCGATTCGCCTCGTTGGCGAGCATCGAGAAGTTACCCGCCAGGCCCGACGAATCGGCCCCATAGAAATTCTCACTGGCATGGATAAGCATTACCATGAAACATGCCACCACGCGGAGATAGTCCACGAAGACTATCCGATTGTTACTGTGATTCATACTTTTGTACGGTTATAGCTTCGCTGGCCATAGATCATCACAACGACGAAACAAATGGCAGGAAGGATGAAAGAGATGTTGACAGCGGGGAAGCCTCCAATCGTACCCATGTCGATGATGGAAGCCTGAAGAGGAGGAAGGACTGAACCACCCAGGATGGCCATGATAAGACCTGCAGCTCCGAACTTGGCATCGTCGCCCAAACCATCGAGGGCAATGCCATAGATGGTGGGGAACATCAGGCTCATGCAGAGCGAGACACCAACGAGGCAATAGAGTCCCATGCGCGAATCGAAGCCGATGACACCCAGCACAAAGATAAAGCCAGCGATGGCAAGAATCTTCAAAAGCCGACCGGGATTGATGAACTTCATCAGATAGGTGCAGATGAATCGAGAAGTGCAGAACCCGATCATCGCCAGGATGTTGTAGCCTTGGCTCAAGACCTCAGCATTCCGCTCGGTCATTCCGCCGCTCATGTCGGCACCCAGCAAGCCGCCGATGAAGCGTTCGAGCGCAGTGTAGTTGCCTTCCTGCAGGAGTATGCGCGTGCCATACTGGATGATGAAGGTCCAGCACATGATCTGCACACCGACATAGAAGAACTGTGCGATGACACCCTCACGATAGTGCTTGATGTGAAGGAGCCTGCGGATGGACGCAAGGGGATGCATCTTCTCACCTGTCTCACCGTTCTTCGGAAGCTTCGAAATAGCAAAGATGACAAGCATCACGAGGATGACTATGCCGATGATGAGGTAGGGCTTGATGAGCACAGCGAGGTCGGCATCGCGCAAGGCAGCAAATTCAGCATCATTCAGCGTAGCACGCTCCTGGGTGGTCATGGGGTTGAGACGATTCTGGATGAAATTCATCGCCACAAACATTCCGCACAACGAACCGATAGGATTGAACGCCTGCGCCATGTTGAGACGACGTGTGGCCGTCTCAGGCGAGCCCATCGTGAGGATGTACGGGTTGCACGACGTTTCGAGGAACGACAGACCGCAGGTGAGGATAAAGTAAGCCAATAGGAACGGCGCGAACAATCCTATCTGACGAGCGGGGAAGAACAGCAAGGCTCCCGTAGCATAGAGCGCCAGGCCAAGCATAATGCCTGCCTTGTAGGAATACTTGCGGATGAAGGCAGCAGCAGGAAACGCCATGCAGAAATAGCCTCCGTAGAATGCCACCTGTACCAATGTACCGTCGGTCACCGACATACGGAAGATCTTCGAGAAGGCCTTCACCATCGGATTGGTGATGTCGTTTGCAAAACCCCAAAGGGCAAAGCAACTGGTCACGAGAATAAAGGGGAACAGGAAGTTCTGCCCTGCGTAGTGGAGGATTCCTCCCGACTTTTCCTGCTTCATTTTTCTTTTCTTTTTTCTATCAAGAACTTATATTTCTTTTTTATCACGAATTTGCGAATTATAGAATTATTTTATTGAAAGTGAGCGTCATTCAAAATAAAATTCTCAAATTCGCTAATTCGTGATAAGAAAAATCATCAATTCCTGCTCGCTTTGTAGAGTGGTCCGAAGTTAGCGCAAGCGCGATAGTCGGCACCCTCCTTGTCCATGCCGAACGCATTCCAGCAGGCGGGACGGAAGATGTCACTGTCGGCTACATTGTGCATGCAGACGGGGATGCGGAGCATGGCGCAAAGAGTGATGAGGTCAGCTCCGACGTGGCCGAAGCAGATGGCGCCATGGTTGGCTCCCCAGTTGTTCATCACACTATAGACATCCTTAAAGGCATCCTTTGTCGGGTCAAGACGTGGAGCGAACCAAGTGGTTGGCCAAGTCGGGTCGGTACGCTTGTCGAGGATATCGTTGACTTCTGGATCGAGTTCGACTGTCCAGCCTTCTGCCAGCTGGAGCACAGGACCGAGGCCTGCAACGATGTTGATGCGAAGCATTGTCATCGGCATTCCACCACGGGTGAGGAAGTGCGACGAGTAGCCACCTCCACGGAAATAGTCACGGTCGGCAGGCATCCAGCTGGTAGCCTTGAGGCAGGCTTCAACGTCATCACAAGTCATGTTCCAAGGCTCCTTCATGATGGGATTGCCCTCGGCATCGGTCATGGCGCCTGTGGCATCGAGCGTCGTGGCACCCGAATTGATGAGGTGGATGAAGCCGCCGGCAGCACCGCCTTCGGGACGCTTACCACTGACGCGCTCCACGGCTTCGGGGCTCCAGTAGGTACGGATATCGGAGAACATCACGCCACGGTTGGTGAGCAGGTGGCCGAAAAGCATCGACATTCCATTGAGGAAGTCGTTCTCGGTGGCGAGCACCTTGGGCTCGCGAATGCCATTCCAGTCGAAGCTGGTACACATCAACGACTCTGGGAAGTCGAAGTTGGGCTTATAGTCGGTCCACTGGCGCTGGCCCTGTATGCCGGCAGCAATGGCATTGTGGCCGATGGCTTCCTCCTTGTAGCCCATTTCGAGCAATTTCCTGGAACCCTCCATCAGGTCGCGAATAATCATCATGCACTTCACGGTGAACTCCCAATCCTGATCCTTCTCTTCGCGGTTCTTACCCTTACCCTTGCCGTTGTAGGTAGTCATGGGCACGCCGGGGAAGAGGGGGCGATCCTCGTTGTAGTCGTGTCCCTCGTTGGGCTTGCAGTACTTCTCGACCCAAGCCATGGCACGCTCAAACTCCTCTGGATCGTAGATACCAAAATCGACACGGCGCAGAATCTCGACGAGAGAGACATATTCGGTGCGCATGCCCAGGTATTGCTGCAGGAAGTCGGCATTGACAATCGATCCCGCAATGCCCATACAAGTGTTGCCAAGGCTCAGGTAAGACTTGCCGCGCATGGTAGCCACGGCCTGAGCAGCTCGGGCAAATCGAAGAATCTTCTCAGCCACATCGGATGGAATGGTATTGTCAGGAAGATCCTGCACGTCGTGCCCATAAATGCCGTAAGCAGGCAGACCCTTCTGAGCATGAGCGGCAAGGACAGCAGCCAGATAGACTGCACCCGGACGCTCGGTGCCATTGAAGCCCCAGACGGCCTTCGGATGGGTGGGATCCATGTCCATGGTTTCGGAACCATAGCACCAACAGCTGGTGACGGTGATGGTTGCTCCAACGCCTTCGCGCTCAAACTTCTCGGCACAGGCAGCACTTTCGCCTACACGTCCGATGGTGGTGTCGCTGATGACACATTCCACGGGACTGCCGTCGCCGTTGCGGAGGTTTGTACTAATCAGTTCGGCCACTGCATGTGCGAGGGCCATGGTCTTCTCTTCGAGGCTTTCGCGGATGCCTCCCTGTCGTCCGTCGATGGTCGGACGAATACCGATTTTCGGATAGTTGCTCATGATAGTGATTTGTGTTTATAATGTTTGTTATTGCATAGCAATCATGTGAAAGAACTCTTCGCGCAGCGAGGGATTGGTGCGGAAGACTCCTGTGAAGTAGCTGACGTTCATGTTTCCCTTGTTCTTGACACCGCGCATGGATTTGCAGGTGTGTATGCCCTTGAGGACGATGGCGAAACCTTGCACCTGATTGTCGAGGGCATCGCTGAGCATTTCGATGATGTCGTGGGCCAGACGTTCCTGAAGTTGTAGGCGAGCAGAGCAATAGCCGACTACGCGGGCAATCTTCGAAATGCCAAGAATACGTCCATCGTCCTGCGGAATGTAGGCAAAATAGTATTGGCCGAAGAACGGCATGACATGATGTTCGCACATCGAATAGAAGTCGCCGGTATCGAAGACCATCTCGGTGTTGTGCGCATCATTCTCAAAGGTGGTTATTCGGGGTTTCTGTGTAGGGTCATAGCCACGAAAGAGTTCACGCCACATTCGGACGATACGGTCAGGCGTATCGGCCAGACCTTCGCGCGAAGGGTCTTCGCCGATGGCTCGGAGCACGGTGCGGATGGCATCCTGCAGCTGTTCGTCAGTCACAGGTGAGGCCTGCTGAAGCTGGGGGCGTTGCACGTCACCTTCGGTTGCGTGCGACTGAAAGTGAGAGCGTTGCACGTCACCTTCGGTTGCGTGCGACATCAGCGGACGTTCAGAATCTTGTGGGTTTGGAGTGATAGTTTCCATTTCGGATGTTGTAGGATATATTCTATTGTCTTGTTCAATATGTCATGATTGGCGAGGGGGGTCTGCGTGTCGCATGGCTGCAGGCGGTACTCTGTGGCTGGAATCTGCTCATAGAGCGTCATGTCCTGCGTCGGGCTATCCTCAAAGACGACCTTGAGCTCATCAATACGACTGAGGCGAATGGTGGCAAGCTTGCGCATCCCCTCTTGGGTATCGAGCAGCTTGGGCGAACAGGTGATCCAGTCGATGCTGCAGCCTTCGGGCAACTTGCGCGTCCCATTGGTCTCCATCATCAGATAGTACCCTTCGGCATGAAACCTGTCGCAAAGCGATGCCGTGAGCTGCAAGGTAGGCTCGCCGCCCGTCAGCACCACGTATCGACTGGGGAACCGGGACACAGCGCGAACTATCTCTTCTTCGCTCATCTCCTCCCCCGATTCAAAATCGGTGTCGCAGAACCAGCAACGCAGGTTGCAGCCCGCAAAACGCACGAAGACGGCAGGCGTTCCCGTGTAATGGCCTTCGCCCTGCAGTGAATAAAAAATCTCGTTGACTTTCAATCGACAGCAAGAAATTAAGAATTAACAATCATTCGTCGCGCTCATAGATGGCGACATTGCCGGAACTCTCCTGAACGGATGCCTTATAACAATGAGGCACCTGCTCGACAATCCAGTGGGCAATATTTTCGGCCGTGGGATTGAAAGGCAGGATGGCATTGAGATCCTGATGATCGAGCGTACCGTGAACGATACGCTTCACCTCCGTGAAATCGACCACCATGCCGTCTTCATTCAGCTCGCGTGACTTGCAATAGACCTTCACGATCCAGTTGTGACCGTGCAGGTTCTCACATTTGCTTTGATGCGTAAGTCTCAGGTAATGGGAGCCTGAGATCTCCATAGTTTTTTCAACGTAGTACATTGTCAATTAACAATTAACAATTAATAATTAACAAATAACAATTAATATTCAATAATAAATATTTAAGCCTTGTTCTTTCGATTGAAAAGGAGGGCCAGAAAGAAGCCGACGAGGAAGATGGTCATTGTGCCAAGGACAATGGCAAGATACTCGTGCAGGCCCGGGTCGGGAAGACCAAGCCATTTCCAAGCCGAAATCCAAGCGATGACAGCGAAGCCGCAAATGACTCCCAACAGCGCATGGATGTTCCTCACCCGATGTGCCATGTATCCCAAAAGGAAGAGACCAAGCATACCGCCTGAGAAGATGGAAGAAAGCTTCCACCATGCGTCGAGAATCGAATCGACATTCACCAGCGCCAAGGCAACGATGATGCCGAGCGTGCCGATAACTACCGAACCTACCTTGAGCACAATGAGCTGTTCACGGTCACCCACCCCATCGTTGCGGTTATAGCCCGAACGATTCACCTTGCGGCGCAAACGTGTCCAGTAGTCGGTGAGGATGATGGTCGAACACGAAGTGACCGAAGTGGCTACAGTGGACATACCTGCGGCGAAGACCGAGGCAATCAGAAGGCCCGTCAGACCCGTAGGAAGCACATTGACCATAAAGTATGGGAAAACGTAATCGGGCTTGTTGGCAGCATTGAAAGCGTCCACCTGCGGATCGGGCATGACCTGATAGTAGGCAAAAAGTGAAGTGCCTATAAGGAAGAAGACAGCACTGACGGGGATGAAAAGCCATCCGCCGAAGAGGGCTGCATGTTTTGCCTCACGTTCAGTCTTGGCCGTATGATAGCGCTGCACATAGTTCTGGTCGATACCGTAGTTCTGCAGGTTGATGAAGATACCATAGATCAGGCAAACCCAGAACGTGGAATGACGCAAGTCGAAAAGTTCGAACGAGCCAAGCGAGAACTTTGAGCGTCCGAATTCGTCTAATGTGCTGAACCCGATGCGGAACGTCTGCATAGGGCCTTCGGGCATCGAGAAGAGCAACACCCCGAGACAAAGCAGCGCACCACCGATGAGGATAAATCCCTGAATGGCTTCGGTCCATATCACCGCCTTCATTCCACCAAGCATCGAATAGACAATGATAGCTATCGACGTAATGATAATCACTGTGCGCAAATCCCATCCCATCAGGATGTTCATCGGCATAGCCAGCAGGAACAGGATAGAGCCCATGCGGGCAATCTGGGTGAGAAGATAGCAGGCCGAAGCATAAAAGCGTGCCCAAGCTCCGAAACGTTCTTCGAGGAAGGAATAGGCACTCACCGACCCTCCCTTCCGATAGAACGGCACAAAATACTTGGCTGCAAAGTAAGAGGCAATGGGGATAGACAGACCAAAGACGAAAGGATTCCAATCGCCGGCATACGACTTCCCAGGGTTGCCCAGATAACTGATGGAGCTGACGTAGGTGGAGAAAATGCTCATGCCAACCACCCAACCGGGGATGCTCTTGCCTGCCGTGGTAAAGTCCTTCGACGAAGCCTTCTTGTCGAAGAAACTGCAGCCGAAGAGGACAATGCCACCGGTGAAGACGAGAAAGACGATGAAATCGATGATGTTCATATAGGGGGTTAAGAGGGGTTCGAGGGGTTAAGAGGGGTTCGAAGGGTTCGAGGGGTTCGAAAGGTTCGAGGGGTTCGAGGGGTTCGAGGGGTTCGAGGGGTTATCAGAAGATATCGAGCTTGCCGTTTCGGATGGGGAGCAGGTCGAGAGCTGCCCGCACCTTGTCGCGTTCGGGCTGGAAGAACTTGTAATAGGGCGAGGCCACAAAGTCATCGTCGATTATCCCAAGCAGCGAGCAGGCGCACTTGAGTCCCTTGAGGTAACTGGAGCTATGATGTCCGATGCTGTAGATCGACGAAGATATCTGCATGATGTATTGCTGCAGACGACGCAACTCCGCCAAGTCGCCACGGCTGGCAGCTTCGTACATGCCTACATACAGTTCGGGGAACATATTTGCACCACCATTGACACCGCCATTTCCACCCATCAGTACACATTCGCCCGTAATCTCCTCGGGGCCACACAGCATGGCGAAATCCTCGCGACCCGACTGACGAACAGCGTATGTCACACTCTGAAAATAGACGGCATTGGCCGACGAGTCCTTGAGACCAACGACTTGAGGCATCTGGGCCAGACGTGCCACGGTGTCGGGAGCAAAGCTTACCTTGACATGCGAGGGCATATTATAGAGGAAAAGCGGCAAAGGAAGCTGCGGCACCAGTTCCTCATAGAACTGTGCCAGTTCCGGCTGTCCCGTCGCGAAATAATAAGGAGGAGCCGAAACCAAACCAGCTGCGCCACAGTCGGCTGCAAGGTTGGCCAGCTTGATGGATTCGACGATGGAGGTGTCGGTGATGCAGGCAAGCAGAGGGAGACGTCCCGCATTGATGCGGCAGCTCTCACTGATCATCTGGTGACGCATCTTATAGGAGAGCGACTGGGCTTCGCCTGTCGTTCCAAGAACAAACAATCCGTGAACACCACCTTCGATGAGATGATTGATCAGCCGTTCGAGTGATGCGATGTCAAGCGTCTCGTTGTCCTTGAGGGGTGTAACGAGCGGAGGAATGATGCCACAGAGTGGCTTAGGCAAATTAGCATTCATAGTGTGCATTTATTCTATATCTTAATGTAAATGATGACGTATCTGTGAGGTCCAGTCTCTGCGGATGAGCGGGCAGAAAGTGCGGATACCAAACGTAGCAGCCACCTCGCAGTTGTGCTCGTTGTCATCGACGAAGAGTGTTTGTTCGGGCACATAGCCCGACTCATCGAGAATAGCCTTGAAAATTGCGGCATCGGGCTTGACAAGGTGCATCTCATACGAGAGCCATGTGTATTCGAAGAGTTCACGCGGATCATAGCCTGCTTCGATGAAGTAGCGCAAACAGTAATCCCAGTGGATGGTATTGGTGTTGGAGAGGGCACTCACACGGAAACCCTCTTTCTTCAACTGATTGACAAAATCGAGACGGTAGGTTGGAATGCCGTCGCACATCGAACTGAATGCCATGACAATCTGTCGATTGGTTGGAGCCGGAATGGGATATCCATCCTTGACGAAAGGCATCAAACTGCGAATCTTGCCGGTACGCTCAAAGTCACCGGTGTGGGCAGCACGCATGGCATCGCAGAACGAGCCAATCGTGTAAAGGCCTCGCTCCATACCGTCGAGCACGCCTTGCTGATGAGCAAGGCTCAACATCTGCTCTATCTCGGGCATACCAAGCTTCTTGAATTCCGCGACACAACGGTCGGGACGCAAGTCGAGCAGAACACCGCCGAAGTCAAATATTATATTCTTGATCATCTGACCAAAGAGTCAATTGTTAAATGTTAATTGTTAACCATTAATAGTTACAACTCGCTCTCCTTCATCCTTTCGGCATTCTCAGCCACGATAAGGTGATCGATGCAATCCTGAATATCACCATTCATAAAGGCGGGAAGATTGTAGATCGTGTAGTTGATGCGATGGTCGGTGACACGTCCCTGCGGGAAGTTATAAGTGCGGATCTTGGCGCTACGATCGCCTGTCGAAACGAGCGTCTTACGGCGGTTGGCAATGTCATCGACATACTTCTGGTGTTCCTTGTCGTAGATGTAGGAGCGCAGACGCGAGAGGGCACGCTCCTTGTTCTTCGGCTGGTCGCGCGTCTCGGTACATTCAATCAGAATCTCATCGGTGACACCTGTGTTGGGATTTTTCCACATATAGCGCAGACGCACACCCGACTCCACCTTGTTGACGTTCTGTCCACCAGCTCCCGAACTGCGGAAGGTGTCCCATTTGATTTCGCCTTCGTTGATGTGAACCTCAAACTCATCGGCTTCGGGCAACACAGCCACCGTAGCAGCTGATGTATGCACACGTCCCTGCGTCTCAGTGACGGGAACACGCTGCACTCGATGCACTCCCGACTCGTACTTCAGTGTGCCATAGACCGAATCGCCAGTCACCATGCAGATGATTTCCTTGAAACCGCCCACAGAGCCTTCGTTGCACGACTGCACAGAGAGCGTCCAACCCTTCGACTCGCAGAAGCGCTGGTACATCTTAAAGAGGTCGCCGGCAAACAATGCTGCTTCGTCGCCACCCGTGCCGCCACGGATTTCGAGCACTGCGTTCTTAGCATCCTCGGGATCCTTTGGGATGAGGAGCATCTTGATCTGCTCTTCAATCTGGGGAATGCGGGCCTCGCAGTCCTGCAACTGCTCGCGCGCCATCTCCTTCATCTCGGGGTCACTTTCGGTCAGCATGAGTTCGCGTGCCTCGTCACGTCCCGACAAGGCATCGACATATTCCTTGCGTGCCTGGAGGATATGCTCCAGCTCTCGGTATTCGCGTGTCAGCTTGACGTATCGCTGTTGGTCTGATATGACATTAGGATCGGTCACAAGGAGCGATACTTCCTCGAACCTGCTCCTCAATCCGTCCAGTTTTTCTAATAGGCTATTCACTTTTGTTCTTCTCTTCTTTCAAATTGAAAATTATCTGGGACAAATCCTCCAGACGGCTGCTTGAACCATAGTATAGGGTATATTCGCCTGGCACTATTTCCATCTTGCACGTCTGTGGATTGTAGGTGCTGAAGTCCTCGATGGGCACCTCCACATCGACCGTCTCACCTGCCTTGACAAAGACGCGCTTGAAGCCGCGCAACGAACGTAGCGGCCCCTCCACATCGTTGTTGTTCCTCAAATAGACCTGCACAACCTCCTCTCCGTCGCGTTGGCTGGTATTTTTCAGCGACACAATCAACGTACAGCTGGCATGGATCAATTCGTCATTGGTTCTGGAGGTAGTGTGACGCAGTCGGGGATTGCTATATTCGAAGCTACTGTAGCTCTTGCCCTCGCCAAAGGCAAATAGTGGATCACCGTTGAAATAGCGGTAAGTGCGCCCCTTCATGTTATAGTCTCTGAAGTCGGGCAATTCATTCTCACTGCGATAGAAGGTAACCGGCAGACGACCTGCAGGATTGTATGCCCCCGAAAGGACATCTGCAACCGCCTGTCCACCCTGCTGTCCGCCGTACCACGACTGGAGGATGGCATCGCAGGTCCTGGTCTCAGGTTCAAGACCGATGGCAGAGCCGCTCATGCAGACAAAGACCACGGGTTTGCCCGTCTCGTGCAGTCTCCTGAGTGTCTCGCGCTGAACCATGGGCAGTTGGATGCTGGTGCGATCGCCGCCACGGAAACCTTCGTAGGGCACCTTCATCTCCTCGCCTTCAAGCTTGGGGGAAATGCCGCCCACATAGACATATACATCGGCATCACGGGTGTCTGCCACGAGCTTGTCGTAGTCAATCTGATTGATGATGCCAAGATCGAAGTTGATTTGTGCATCATCGACGGCATAAGCCCAGGCGATTTCGATTTGATAATCCTTGCCCGCCTCCACAGCTACAGTCTCAGTGAAGGGGCGAGGGCCGTGATTGGTGCGGAACTTCCGTATGGTATCGCCATTGACAAGATAGGCGCCCTGACCACAGATGAAGCCATCGAGCACAATGTCCTGCGACTTGTCGGCATGGAATGTGGCGACATACTGCGCCGAGAAATCGCGAAGGTTTACGCCCGGCGCAAAGACCGTGGCTCCACCCGTGCTGAGCTGCCAGGGGGAAGTAAGATCCTGCACGACATCAGGCTCTCCTTCCCGACGGGGGTTGTTCCAATATTTGACGGTAAATCCACGCTGCCCGTTCAGGCCCGTGCACTTGTCGAATGCACTCTCGAAGACATCTCCCGTGACGAGGTTCGAACCGCGCTGATAAATGACATTCGATGCCCCAAAAGTCCTCTGCATGGCATCGAGCACAGTAACCGTGCGACGTGGCGAACCGTAGTAGTTGCCCCATTGTGCCACGCTGTCGGTAGCATTGGCTCCGATTACGGCAATCTTCTTCTTGCCTTGCAATGGCAACAGGCTCTCCTTGTTCTGTAGGAGCACCATCGACTCACGGGCCATCTTGAGGGCAACCATGTTGCTTTCTTCGGATGCCAGCAATGATTCGGGGATGTAGTTCCACGAAACGAGTTCGTCACGATCCATCTCGCCCAAGCGGAAGCGGTCGGTCAACAGGCGCAGCACCGACACATCAATCTCCGACTCCCTGATGGCACCCGTACGTACGGCCTCGGGCAAGTTCTGATAGGCACTGCCGCACTCCACATCCGTGCCGCTCAAGACTGCATTGGCCGCCGAAGCAGCTGCATCGCCCGGGAAGATCTGATGGTTCTCATATCGCGGGGAATAGAAATCGTTGATGGCACCGCAGTCGCTCACGACGATGCCCTTGTAACCCCATTCATCGCGCAGAATCTGAGTCAGCAACTGGTCTGATCCACAGCAAGGCTTGCCTTCGAAAGCATTGTATGCACACATCACTTCGTGGACGTCGGTGGTCTTCACGATGTTCTCGAACGCATAAAGATAGGTCTCAGCAAGGTCGCGCTGGCTGATGTCGGCAGCATTGAACTTGTGACGCTCATATTCGGGGCCGCTGTGGACGGCATAATGCTTGAGGCAGGCATGGAGCTTATCGTAGGGACGCCACTTGCCTGGACCGGCCTGCTCATAAACCTTCGATTTAGGATTGCCCTGCAAGCCCAAGACGACGGCGCGACCCATCTTGCGCGTCAAGAAGGGGTCTTCGCCATAAGTTTCCTGCCCACGCCCCCATCGGGGATCGCGGAAGAGGTTGATGTTGGGTGTCCAGACCGTCAGTCCGCTATAACGCTTGACTTGACCTGCGCGACGTGCCTGTATATACTTGATTCGTTGTTCGGTGCTGGCGATGTCCATCACCTGCTGCAGCAATTCAGGATCGAATGACGCTGCCATGCCGATGGCCTGGGGGAACACTGTGGCCAGACCACTGCGAGCGGCTCCATGCAAGGCCTCACTCCACCAATTGTATTCCTGGATGCCGAGTTCGGGGATGGCACGACTGTCGTTCATCATCAAGGTGACCTTCTGCTCCAACGTGAGACGGCTCAAAAGGTCCAATGCGCGCTCTTCGGCTGAAAGCTTAGGGTTCTGATAAGGCAATGTCTTCTTCGCTTCGGCAACCCCGAAGCAGCAGAGACCCGCCAAGACCAACAGCAAAAAGCATTTGTTTTTCATATACAAACGAATTAAGTTATTTGGGGCAAATATACAATAAAAAATCCGCATTGCAAAATTTCGTCCCGAAAATCTGCTCTGCGGATTCATTTCAAGCCGATTATTGGCCAAAAAAGACAAATGGAGAAGGCTAATTGTCCGAATAATTCATTTCACAAGCAACTTCTCGACATCTATGCTCAACCCAACCTGCAGACGGATGCCATCGGTAAGCGGAGCATTAAGATAGTAGTAGTCGGGCTTGTAGTTGAAGACGTTGTCGGCAGCGATGGTGAGTCGGATGGCCGATCCGATGCGTTGTGCTAACGTCAACTTCCAGATCGAATAAGGATTGTAATGAATCGTCTGTTTCAGCAGCCTGCCGTCGGAATCCTTCGAACGGTAATCGACGTATTCGTCATTATCCACGCCACTCATTGCGCGACCATTGAGCGAGAGGTTCAAGCCATAGTGTGTCGTGAACTGCCTGTCCCATTCGCAGCGTGCCGTCAACGAATGTGAACGCGCTGGAATATACTGGTTGTTGATCGACTCGCCTTGCTCATCATGGGGGAGCTCCTCATGCACGAAGGCATAACTCAGCTTCACTCCCAATCCATTGTCCCAATTTACCTGCGAGGTCACATCGAAACCGAAGGTCGAGTAGTTTTCGAGGTTGATGTAACTCAAATAAAGTTGGTCAGGGCTTGTGGGGTCGATGGCAGCATCGATAAAGGGGGCTCCCGTAGCGATACGATTCTCGACATGGTTGTAGTAGCCGCCTGCCGTAATATTGAAGTGCCGCTTGGTGTATTCGACCGAAGCATTGAAGTTGTGGCTCAATTCGGATTTCAGGTCTTCGTTTCCCTGGATGATCCAGATTCCTGCCATGTCGAAATTGTAATATTTCTCCTTGAGTTTCGGTGCCCTGAACCCCATGCCGTAGCTGGCACGCAGATTCAGACTGCCGACCGGCTGGTAACGAGCCGACAGCTTAGGCGTCAGACGCTGCTGACTGCCCTCACTGAAATAGTCGTAACGCATTGCACCCACTACCTCCCACTTGTCGTTGACGCTCCAGTCAAATTGCCCGAAAAGGTCGAACGAATCCTCCTCCCGATGGCCGCTCTCGAAATTGCGGTTCATCAGATAGTCGTGCAGATAGTCGGTGCCCAACGAGAGGACATCGCCTCGCTCGAAGCTGTGGGTATAGAGCATTCGAAGGGAGTTCTGGACATTGGAGTAGTTGCGCACTTCAAGGTCATCGAGCTTCCGGAACTCCGACTTGTCATATTGATCGAAGTGATAGCTCACCTCCAGGTTATCAGTTTTTGTGATATTCCAATTGCCGCGCAATCCTCCCGTAAAGTCGCGATAACGCTCGGGGATGGTCTCAATGCGCACCTGTTCGCGGAAGAAATAGCCGGCTTTGGCCGTGAGCCGGAAGGTGCTGACTGGCCGCCATATCAGCTGATCATTCAGGTTGAAGGTGTTGTCGCCATAGAAATTGGACACGGTGCGAGCCTGAGGCTTGGGACCGCTTGTGAAGTTAAAGTCATCAATGGTGGTGGCCTGGTACGTGAGCAAGTTCTGCAGGTGATGCCCATTCAGTCCCAACGACGCTCCTGAGCGCCACTCGTTGTGCTTTGAAGCACGGGTGTTGACGTTGAGGGTCCAGGGTTTGCTCGGTTCCCTGGTGATGATGTTGATTACGCCACCCGCTGCACTCGATCCATAAAGCGCCGAAGCCGCGCCCTTCACGATCTCGATGCGTTCCACGCTTTCCATATTGAGGCGTGTAAAATCGATATCATCCAACGTCTCTCCTGCCATACGTTCACCATCGACGAGGAACAGCACATTCTGCCCACCGAAGCCCGAGAAGTTGAGATGCGTCTGCTGGTTCATGGCATAGCTGAACTCCACCCCAGGCATTTCCTGCTGCAACAAGTCTTCCACATTCGTAGCGTCGGCCTTCTGAATATCGTATGCCGTAATCAGGCGGGTCTGGATGGGCACGTCCTTCAGGCTTTTGGGCGTGCGTGTGCCCGTCACGACCACCTGCTCCATCCACACGGGTTCCTCCTCCCAATGGTGATAGGCTGAATCAGCGGCGGCTCTCGTCCTGTAGAATCCGTGTTTGGCTCCCTGTGCAAAGACTGCTACCGAACATGAAGCCAACAGAGCAATCAGTAATAACTGTCGTTTCATATTCGTTAAT
Organism: uncultured Bacteroidales bacterium; assembly: GCA_905235375.1. GTDB lineage: Bacteria > Bacteroidota > Bacteroidia > Bacteroidales > UBA3663 > Liminaster. The sequence continues at coordinate 14,150 of CAJOLH010000030.1, read as the reverse complement.
AGGGATAAAGATATTCGATGGTCAGGCAACATTTCACATTTCTGGCACTGACAAAATTGGAGCAACGCAAAGCTGCCACCGATCCATCAGACATCCTGAGCAGGAAGACGTGTCCATTGTGACTGAATGAGGGCGGCATGGGGGGTATTTCCATGGTCAACCAGCGCGAAAGGACAGTATTGACCATGATGCCCTGGCAAGGGATAATCTCCTGCAGCATGGTGGACTGATCGACCCACACGTCCATCTCGGAGTAGCTGTCGGCCACAAACGCGGTATCCATGCCAGCCGAAACCATTTGGTTCAGGAGCATTGCCGAATTTGCGGGTAGTTCGTTCATACTCGAACAAATGGTCTCAAGAGCCGCTCCGCCATTCGTGCGATTATTGTTTCGGTGAATGGCAAAGTCCCATGATGGAGCCTCAGGTTGTTTATCAACTTCGATGACATCCAACAATTCATTGTCATCTAAGCCATCGCCTGTAATGACACGGAAACGGTAAGTAAATATCTTCGAAGTTCCATCCCATTCGCCTGTCAGTGTCCTCGGCACCTTGTAAGGATCGAAGCGCAGGCAGGAAGAATCCATTGCCTCACCGGCATTTGCTGCGGTGACAGCATCACGGATAGCATGCAGATCAACGTAGAACCACTCGTCCCAACGATTGGCCTCAATGTAAATCGATCCGCTGATGGTATCACCCACAGCAACTACGCTCGAACCACCTCCGGAAGGCTCGTCATAGATGCTGCTCATGATGCCTTCGCAACTGGTCAGTATCGCTGCCCACAACAATAGGCTAAAGAGTGGAATAATATCTCTCAATTGTAATTGTAAATTGTTAACTGTTAATTGTTAATTAACCTCGTCCTGGACCCAGGTCAGGACATAGTCATCGGTAAAATCAAAGTGAATGTGCATAGGCAATTCCCTGCCTTCGACATGCAAAAGAATCACCTTCCGCTCCATATCGACACACACGATGGAAGTCAGCTTCTTCAGGTCATAGAACGATTGGCCCAGGACCTTGAATGCCGATTCCTTGCCGCTCCAAGCCAAGTGAAATGCCAGGTCGATGTCGGGGGTCAGCGAAAGGACTGCCACCTCGTCGGGCGTCAGGAACTGCGGGACAACACGCTGCACACGGTCACCCCTTCGCTCGATGTCGATACCCACAGGCACATCCGAGGCAATGACAGCAACATACTGCCTCGTGTGGCTAAAGCTGATATAGGGGGCATCGGGCTCATCAATCGAAGGTTTGCCGTAGCTATCGTAGATGACACACTTCTCCTCGCCATACATCAGTTCCTTCAAAGCCCTGCGCACTGCCAGGATCTCCATCATCCGACGGCTGCCAGGCTTAAGGTTCCTGACTTTTGCTTCGAAGTATTCAGGGTGCGAAAGGCCGGCACGCAGCTCCTCCTCGCTTTCCGTAATCTTCCAGACAATATAATCGGGCGCGGACATCTTATGGCAGTTTAATGCGAACACGGTCGATGCGGCGCTTATCCATCGACAAAACGGTAAACTCTATCCCACGGAATCGTATCACTTCGTGGACGTGCGGGAAGTTCTGCTTGATTTCGAGCAGCAATCCGCCAATCGACTCGCAGTTGTCGGCCTTTTCCCCCAGGTCATCGTCCTGATCCAGCCCAGTCACTTTGCAGAAGTCGGTGAGCGAAGTGCGTGCCTCGAAGATCCATTCCTTCTGATTCACCTTCTGCCAGGTCTGCTTGTCCTCATCATATTCGTCATGTATCTCACCGACAATCTCCTCAAGAACATCCTCCATGGTAATCAGTCCCGAGGTGCCGCCGAACTCATCCACCACGATGGCCATGTGCAGCCGCTTCTGACGGAAGTCGTCGAGCAGGTCATCGATGGGCTTGTTTTCGGGCACATAGTATGGCTCGCGGATGAGGGTCTGCCATTGGAACTTATCGTCGCGACTCAGATATGGCAGCAGATCCTTGATGTAGAGGATGCCCTTGATGTGATCCTCGGTTTCTTCGATGACGGGCATACGGCTGTACTTCTGATCGACCACCATCGTCAGCACCTTGCTGAACGGCATATCGACATCGATGGTTACCATCTCGGAGCGTGTGGTCATAGCATCCTTCACCGTCTTGTCGCCAAACTCGATGATGCCCTCCAGCATCTTTTTCTCGTCGGTATGCACCTGCGTAGTCACCTTCAGGGCATCGCTCAGGTCGTCCATCGTCACATCGTCGGTCATCTTGTCGGCCAGGTGGCGGTTCAATCCACCCATGCTCTTGACCAGCAGGAGTATGAAGGGATGAAACACCTTGGTAAGGAATTTCATGACGGGGCTGACGCTCCGACTGAACGAGAGGGCATGATGCGAAGCATAGACCTTGGGGAGTATTTCGCCAAAGAGCAGCAGCAGGAATGTCAGAATGAGGGTCTGACTCACGAAAATGAGCCATGCAGGATTGCCGCTGACGGGCATTACCTGGGCAAAGAAGTAGCTGAAGAGCATGATGATGGCAACATTGACAAAATTGTTGCCTATCAGTATGGCAGCCATCAGATGCTCCTGCTTCTCGAGCAGATCCTGGATGAGTCCGTCACGATTGTTTTCATCCTCGTCGAGCATGTCAAGGTCGCGTGGAGAAAGGGAAAAGAATGCCACTTCGGATGCAGAGATGCATGCCGAAGCCAAAAGCAGCACAACGGCTATCACAAGCGAAACGATGGCTGCAAAATCGGGAGCAAATAGATGAATACTGTCAAAGTCCATCGGACAGAATGATAAAATTTACTTACTGCGCGGCTTGCCGTCCAGAAGCTGCTTCTGAAGCTTGGCTTGCGAAATTCCACGCGTGATGCGTCCACGATAGCAAAGCGAGATGTCACCCGTCTCTTCGCTCACCACCACCACCTGCGCATCGCACACTTCCGAAATGCCCAGGGCACTGCGATGACGCAAACCCAGCTCAGGGGGTATGCGCCGATTGCGGCTGGTGGGCAGCACGCCTGCCGCCTGCGCTATCCGGCCGTTGCGAATCAGCATCGCGCCATCATGGAGCGGCGAATTCTTGAAGAATACCTGCTCGATGAGGCGGGCAGTCACCACGGCATCCATCTCGCAGCCTGGCGGCGAAATCAGAGGCTCCACATCATCGTAGCGCTGCACGACAATCAGCGCGCCCACCTTGTGCTCCGACATGTGCTGGCAGGCAAGAGTCACAGCATCGACCCACTTTGTGTCATCATTCCTCGCCAGTTCCTCCTTGCCAAAGAACCGCAACATGCTGCTCCATTGGTGACGCGAACCCAGACGTATCAGCGCCTGACGTATCTCGTTCTGGAAAAGTATGACCAGAATCACCATCGAAACAGAAACCACCAGGTCGAGAATGCCTCCTAGCAGCCGGAACTCGAAGAAGCGTAAACCCACCCAGAGGGCAATGATGGAAACAAGTCCCTTGAAAATGACAATCGTGCCATTCCCTTTCGACCAACGGTAAAGGTAGAACATCAGCGCAGCAACGCCCAGGATGTCTATCATGTCCTTTATGCCAAATTCCCACATATCTTTATGGCCTCGACAGCCTCTTTAACGTCATGTACCCTCAGGATGGATGCCCCATGAAGCAGCGCGTAGGTATTGAGCACCGTCGTGCCGTTCAAGGCATACCGTGCATCGGTGCCGAGCAGTTTATAAATCATCGACTTGCGACTGACACCCAGCAGCAGCGGATAGCCGGGAAATGCCTGACGTATGCGGTCAAGCCCTTTCATCAGCTCATAGTTCTGCTCCAATGTCTTGGCAAAACCGATACCTGGATCGAGAATCACGTTTTTGAGCATTTCAAACTTCTCAAACCCTTCAAACCTCTCGAACAACTTTTCCAGTTGCTCCTTGAAGAAACGAATCACCTCCTCAACCACACCATCGGCATAGTCGGTAAGCTGCTGCATCACCTGCGGCGTACCGCGACTGTGCATCAATATATATATGGCACGTGTTCGCGCCACCACGTCAAACATCGCCTCATCGAGCGTACCGCCAGAAATGTCGTTGATGATGTCTGCTCCAAGTTCGGTGATGCACGTCTCTGCCACAACCGCACGGAAGGTATCGACGCTCACCAGCGGCATCGGACATTCGCCCTCACGCTCATCATGCCACCGCATGACCTCCTCACCCACAATCGGCAATGCCCAGCGAAGCCGTTCCATTTCCACTTCGGCACTCACCACCTGCGCTCCTGGACGTGTGGAATAGGCACCCACATCAATAATGGCTCCTCCCTCATCCAATATTTGGCGCACGCGCTCGCGCAAAGCGGATTGTTCCCTTACGCGACTGGCCTCATAGAACGAGTCAGGAGTTACGTTGATGATGCCCATAGCACAAGGAGAAGAGGGCAATTTCGACACTTTCATGTTGCAAAGTAATGGTATTTTTTGTAGAAATGCAAGTGTATGACACCAAAAAATGAAAAAAAATAGGAAAGATACCCTAAAAATTAACTATCTTTACACCGCAATAAGCAAAATAATTGATTTTTTCCGACAATGTTGTCAACAGATACGTGTATTCATCCAACTACATTATCTTTGCAGTACTAAAACCGAAACACTAAAAACTATCGCTGCTATGATTGAAACTTTCAAGACAATGGATGGAATGCTGCAGGTCTATTGGATCCTCGCAGCCGTCTCAAGCATCATCTTCATCATCCAGGCCATCATGACCTTCGTCGGCTTCGATGCCGACAGTGATGTCGATATGTCAAATGCACCCGACCAGATACCCGATAGCGGTGATGCTGCCTTCGATGCCGCAGGCTTCCACCTCGTCTCGGTCAAGTCGGTCATCTGCTTCATTCTTGGCTTCGGGTGGACGGGCGTGCTATGCTGGAGTCTGATTCCCAACCGCATCCTGCTCGGATTGCTGGCAGCCGTCGTGGGGATCATCTTCATGTCGGTCATTGCCTTCCTGCTTTTCCAGATGATGAAGCTCAACCGCGACAACACGTTCCGCGTCGAACAAGTCGTCGGTCTGACTGCCGACGTCTATCTCCGCATCCCTGCCGACCGCAAGCAGACAGGCAAGATCACCGTCTCGTACTGCGGCTCAACGCACGAACTGGAAGCCCTCAGCGACACCAGCATCCCCACAGGAGACAAGGTACGCATCAAGGGAATCGTCCAAGGAGAAACCGTGCTGGTAGAAAAAATTTGATTTTTCCAAATACTCTGAATACTCCGATAATTCATAAAACAAATAATAGTCTATAAAATTATGAACTTCACAGAAGCTGTAAAAACTTGCTTTGCCAAGTACGTAACTTTTAGTGGACGTGCCCGTCGCTCCGAGCACTGGTACTTCTTCCTTTTCATCACGCTGATTCAGATTGTCCTTTATATCTGGTTTATGACAGGCATTATGGGGCCAATGACAGAATTTATCCAGCGTGGTGGCGATCCTCAAGATGTCGAAGCCATCAAGGAGATCTTCCTCGGCGCTATCACTTCACCTGCCTGCATCGCTTTGATTGCGTTCTCGCTGGCTACACTTCTCCCCATCATCGCTGTACAAATTCGCCGTATGCACGACACAGGCCGTTCGGGCTGGTGGTCGATGACCTATTGGGGAGGAAACCTGCTGACCGCCTTCGTTCCCTTTGCATCGCTCATCGGTGCTATCTGGTTCATCTACCTTGCCTGCCAGGATTCACAGCCAGGCGAGAACATCTATGGCCCCAATCCCAAGGGAGAAGAAGCCTTTACCACAAGTAACTTCTGATCACAGCCAATTAAGTCTCTATAAAAACAATAGTAACTATTCCGAATATCATTAACTTCATAAACGATACATTATGCTATTTGATCCATCATTACTTCCATTGATTCTCATCCTCGTGGTGATTGTCATTGTAGCTGCTTTGCTGAAGCGTTACCGTCGCTGCCCTTCTGACAAGATTCTTGTTGTCTATGGCTCTACAGGCAAAGGCTCAGCCAAGTGCGTGCATGGCGGCGGTGTGTTCGTATGGCCTATCATCCAGGACTATGCCTACCTTAACCTCACCCCTATCTCTATCGAAGCGAACCTCACCAATGCCCTTTCGCGCCAAAACATCCGCGTCGATGTTCCCTGCCGTTTCACCGTGGGTATTAGCACCGAGGCTGACTCGATGAACAACGCCGCCGAGCGTCTGCTTGGTCTTTCGGCCAACGACATTCAGGACATGGCTCGCGACATCCTCTTCGGCCAACTCCGTCTCGTCATCGCCTCGATGTCGATCGAGGAACTCAACCAGGACCGTGATGTCTTCCAGGAGAACATCAAGAAGAACGTCGAGATAGAGCTGAAGAAGATCGGCCTGAAGCTCATCAACGTGAACATCACCGACATCAAGGACGAGTCGGGCTACATCGAAGCCCTCGGACAGGAGGCAGCTGCCAAGGCCATCAACGAGGCCAAGGTGAAGGTTGCCGAGAAGGAGAACGAGGCCAAGGCGAAGGTTGCCGAACAGGAGATGTCGGGCGAAACGGGCAAGGCGCACTTCCAGATGCAGACCCGCAAGGCGGTAGCCGCCGCCAATGCCGAGGCCATCAAGGGCGAGAACAACGCCAAGGTCGAGATTGCCAATTCGCAGGCCGACCTTCGCGAACGCGAGGCAGAAGCACAGCGTCGCGCCACGGCTGCTGAGAAGATTGCAGCTGCCAAGGCACTCGAAGAGTCGTACGTTGCCGAGCAGAAAGCCGAGTTGGCCCGTGCAGAACGCGAACAGGCCACCCAGAAAGCAAACGTCATCGTAGCTCAGGAAATCGAGAAGCAGCGCCTCATCGTGGCTGCCGAAGCCGAAGCCGAACGTAAGCGTGTCAATGCGAAAGGTGAAGCCGACAGCGTTGCCTTCCGCGCCAAGGGTGATGCCGATGCCGTAGCCATCAAGGCAAAGGGCGAAGCCGACGCCATCAAGACCAAGGCCGAGGGCGAGGGCGTGGCCGCTGCCACCCGCGCCAAGGGCGAAGCAGAAGCCATCTTTGCGAAGATGGAGGCAGAAGCCAAGGGTCTCTTCGAAGTGCTGACCAAGCAGGCTTCTGGTTACGACAAGATGATTCAGGCTGCTGGCGATGCCAACAAGGCTTACACCCTGCTCCTCCTCGAAAAACTCCCCGAGCTCGTCAAGACACAAGTCGAGGCCATCAAGGGCATCAACATCGACAAGGTCACCGTCTGGGACACAGGCAATGGCGGCGAAGGCAAGTCATCGACAGCCAACTTCGTATCAGGCCTCTACAAGAGCATCCCTCCGCTGCAGGACCTCTTCAATCAGGCCGGCATGAAGCTCCCCGACTACTTGGGCACCAGGAAAGATGAGCCCAAGGACACCGAGGCTCCAGACATCAAACCCGAGGAATGACACATCGCTGAATCTACTGCTATGGCCGCCAATAAAGTGGTCATAGCAGTTCTCGTTTTCTTTTTTTCATCTAGAGCATCTAGATCATCTAGAAAATCTAGAAAATCTAGACCATCTAGAAAATATACACCCATAACCACATTCTCCCATGAAATCTCACATTCTCCTCGCCCTACTCATCCTCGCCCCCACGATGATCAGCGCCCAGGGCATACCCGTCCTCGAAACAGGAGGAAAAGCGATGCCCGACGAATGGATCGACATCGACACAGGTCATCGCATCGTCAAACTCACCCGTCGCAGCGGCGCCAACCGCTCGTTCTATTTCCACAACCATCCCTTCGTCGGCGACGAGATGCTCTTCGTGGGAACCGATGTAGCACAAGCTTCGACCGACATGCTGGCAGGCAATGGCACCCAAGGCATCATCAAGCAGATGTATGCGGTCAATCTCAAGACATTCGAAATCCGTCAGGTGACCCACGAGGCGCAAGGTGTCTCGACGGAAATCGTCTGTCCCGCCACACGCGAACTCTTCTTCCAGCGCCGTGACAGCATCTTTGCATGCTCCATCGTCGATGGCGCCACACGTCTTGTCGCCCAGCTTCCCACTGGTCGCACCGGACATATAGCCACTGTCAATTGCGATGGCACACGGTTGGCAGGCACCTTCGACAATCCCGAAGAAGCACGCATCCTGCGCGAACATCCCAAGAAGGGCGACTTCTTCAACCTGATCTTCGAGGCCAGGCTCGAAAAGACAATCTTCACCATCGACACACAAACAGGCGAATTCAGCAGCATCTGGACCGACAACGCCTGGCTCAATCATCTGCAGTTCTCGCCCACCGACCCCAATCGCCTGCTCTTCTGCCACGAGGGACACTGGCATAAGGTCGATCGCATCTGGAACATCGACATACGTTCGCGCAAGGAACTCGACCGAGCTGGCTTGAAGGACAAACCTGCCCGTCAACCCGTGCTGATGCACAAGCGTACAGTCTATCGCGAAATTGCCGGTCACGAATGGTTTGGAGCCGATGGACGCTACATCTACTTCGACCTACAGAAGCCACGCAGCACCACGTTCTATGTCGGCAAGGTCGATGTGGAAACGCTTCACGAGGATATCTACCCGCTGCTGCGCGACGAGTGGGCAGTCCACTACACCACATCATGGGACGAAAGTTTCCTTGCTGGCGATGGCGGTTCGAAGACATCTGTGGCTCATTCCAACAAGGACCAATGGATCTTCCGTTATGATTATCCGATGACACGCAATTCCCTGGGTGGCTCATTCCCGACCTCAGAGGACTCCATCTACACCATCGTGTGTGACAGCCTCAAGTCAGAGAAGTTGGTCAACATGAAGCATCACAACTACAACCTTGAGCCCAATGTCCACTTCAGCCCCGATGACAAATGGATAATCTTCCGAGCCAACTTCGAAGGTTATGACAATGTCTATGCAGTCGAATTATAACACGAGGCTCTTCTATCACGAATTTGCGAATTAGCGAATTAGCGTTTTCTTTTGTCAATCATTATGTTCTTAAAAAAAAGATCGTCCCTCCTTCTGCCGACACTCCTGCTGTGTTTTGCTCCCCTTGCTTCGTTGTTAGCGCAACCTAAAGCGCCAATGCAGATACAGCAGCAGTGGGGCGACCAGCTCAACGGCACCTACATCAATCCCATCCTTCCTGCCGACTACAGCGATCCGGATGTGATCCGTGTAGGCGAGAAATACTATATGGTGGCCTCCGACTTCCATTTCATCGGTATGCAGATCCTCGAGTCGGACGATATGGTGAACTGGCGTGTCGTGACGCAGGTCTATGACCGTTTCGACTATCCGGGATGGGACACCAACAAGCATTATGCAGGCGGCTCCTGGGCTCCAGCTCTACGTTATCAAGAAGGACGATTCTACATCTATTTTTGTACGCCTGACGAAGGGCTCTTCGTGACCTCTGCTCCAGCGGCTGCTGGACCTTGGGAACCCCTCCATCTCGTCAAGGAAGTACCGAAATGGGAAGATCCCTGTCCATTCTGGGACGATGAGATTGTTCAGGACACCAATGGATCCCATGTCGTCCCTGGCCAGGCATATCTCGTCCGTAGCCGACATGGCGCAGGACCCATCATCGTCCATAAGATGAGTCGTGACGGCAAGCAGTTGCTCGACGAAGGTATTACGGTCTATGAGGGACCCGTAGCTGAGGGACCCAAACTCTACAAACGCGACGGGTACTACTACATCTCGATTCCCGAGGGTGGTGTCGAAGGTGGTTGGCAGACCGTGCTTCGCTCAAGGAATATCTATGGACCCTACGAGAGCAAGCGTGTGCTCGAAAAAGGCTCCACCTCCATCAATGGTCCTCACCAAGGCTCCATCGTCGATACACCTAACGGTTCCTGGTGGTTCTATCACTTCCAGCACGCGGGTGCCATCGGTCGCATTGTGCACCTGCAACCCATGACGTGGCAGGACGACTGGCCGGTCATTGGTGTCGATTATGATGGCAATGGTGTCGGCGAACCTGTCAATACGTGGGCAATGCCTATCAAGGACAAGCCTATCGACTATGCTTCCCACCTCCCCTATCAGGACATCAGTTTCAAACCTGAAGGACTCAGTCCACTTTGGCAATGGAACCACAATCCCGACAACACTGCCTGGTCGCTTACCGAACATCCCGGAGCATTGACCCTCCACGCCCTGCAGTCCGACAACTTCGTCAATGCACGCAACACCATCACGATGCGGACCATGGGCTACAACATCGATGCTACAATTCGACTCGACCTTACCGACCTTGAGGACGGTGCCCACACTGGTCTGGTCTGCATCGGTCGAAGCAACCAAATGATTGGGATCCTCAAGGAAGGCGAGGATATCTCTTTCTACCAAAATATGCAGCAGCCCCTCATCCATTATGCCAAGGATCGCAACCGCACGGTCATCTACGAAAAGGAAGAAAAGTTACATTGTCCATCAGGTACCCCCACCACCCATATCTACCTCCGCATCCACTTTAACCTGAGAACGCAGAAATGCCGCTTCTACTGTAGCCTCGATGGACAAAGGTACAACCTGGTTGGCAAGCCTTTCCCTGTCGAATTCGGCAACTGGAAAGGTGTCCGTTGGGGAATCTATCACTACAATACCCTCGGCAAAGGAGGCAGCGTAACAGCCACGATCATTAATTAATATTCTTCCCATGCGAAAAGACAGCTTCATATACCGATTCTTCAATCTTTACTACGAAGGCTTCAAGAACATGACGCTGGGACGTACGCTATGGGCAATCATCATCATCAAGCTGTTCGTCATTTTCGTCATCCTAAAAGTGTTCTTCTTTCCCAATTTCCTGAAGGAACATGCCAAGGGCAACGAATCCGCCTACGTCGCTGGAGAGTTCATAGAGCGTGCAGAACAATAGTTCCAATACTCTCGGAATAACGATATTCCAGCACTCGAAATAACGAAATAACGAAATCTCGGAATAACGGAAAAAACACAACTTCAAATATTACCCTAATAAACAACGCTATGACAAACCTACTGCTAATCGATGCCGGCACCATTGAATGGTCGAGAGCACAATTTGCTCTCACGGCAATCTACCATTGGCTCTTTGTTCCCCTAACGCTCGGCCTGGCCGTCATCATGGGTATCATGGAGACCTGCTATTATCGCACGAAGAACAACTTCTGGAAAGACACCGCCAAGTTCTGGCAGAAGCTCTTCGGTATCAACTTCGCCATGGGTATAGCCACCGGCATCATTCTCGAATTCGAGTTCGGTACCAACTGGAGCAACTATTCATGGTTCGTGGGAGACATCTTCGGCGCGCCTCTGGCCGTTGAGGGCATCGTCGCCTTCTTCATGGAATCCACATTCGTAGCCGTGATGTTCTTTGGCTGGAACAAGGTTTCTCGCGGGTTCCATCTTGCTTCCACTTGGTTGACAGGACTCGGTGCCACCATCTCCGCATGGTGGATTCTGGTTGCCAACGCATGGATGCAGCATCCCGTTGGCTGCGAGTTCAACCCCGACACCATGCGTCATGAGATGGTGTCGTTCGCTGATGTTGCACTTTCGCCCTTTGCTGTCTCGAAGTTCTGCCACACCGTCACCTCGGCATGGATTATCGGCGCAGTTTTCTGCGTGGGTGTATGCTGCTGGTATCTGATGAAGAAACGCGAAACGAAGATGGCGCTTGAGAGTCTCAAGATTGGAGCCATCGTCGGACTCGTTGCTACTTTGTTGGCTGCTGCCACCGGGCACAAGGCGGGACAAGACGTCGCCCAGGTGCAGCCCATGAAACTGGCTGCAATGGAAGCACTCTACAATGGTGGCACCGATGTCGGATTGACAGCTATTGCATGGGTGAACCCCTTCAGCCAACCTGATTACGAAAACGAAGAGTCGGCACCTCTCAGGATAGACATGCCTTATGCCCTGTCGTTCATGGCGACCAACGATTTCCACGGATATGTGCCAGGCATCAATGACCTGCTGAATGGATACACGAAGCCCGACGGCACTCGCGAACCCTCAGTCGATGAAAAGATTGAACGAGGCAAGAAAGCCATAGCTGCGCTGGCCGATTATCGCAAGGCAAGACAGGAAGGTCTGCCCGTCGATTCCCTCCGTGCAGAGCTGGCTACCATCAACGAGAACATGAAATACTTTGGCTATGGCTACATCAAGGACAAGGCGCAAGTAGTTCCCTACATCCCCATCAACTTCTGGGCATTCCGCATCATGGTGGGCGTTGGCTGCCTCCTGATTCTGTTCTTCGCCATCGTGCTGGCAGGAGTCTATAAATGGCCTGCCAAACTGTGGCAGAAGAACGACATCTCCGCCCTGCCCAACTGGCACTACTGGATAGCTATCGCGCTTATCCCATTGGCATACATTGCATCCGAGAGTGGTTGGCTCGTGGCTGAATTCGGACGTCAGCCGTGGACTATCCAGGATATGCTGCCCACATGGGTGGCTGTCAGTGACCTGCATTCATCTTCGGTCATCATCACGTTCTTCCTGTTCCTTATCCTGTTCACCACGATGCTCGCTGTCGAAATCAGCATCCTGCTCAAGCAAATCAAGAAAGGACCAGACTATTCTTCGTAATCCAATCGAACCCATCTTAACCTCAACAATATGACTTACGAATTTTTGCAACAATACTGGTGGTTCATCGTTTCACTGCTCGGTGCACTACTCGTCTTCCTGCTTTTCGTACAGGGAGCAAACTCATTGGCACGCAGTTTGGGCAATACCGAGGAAGGCAGACGTCTGGTCTTCAATTCCACCGGACGCAAGTGGGAATTCACCTTCACCACCCTCGTCACTTTCGGCGGCGCGTTCTTCGCCTCCTTCCCCCTCTTCTATTCCACCTCTTTTGGCGGTGCCTATTGGCTGTGGATGATCATCCTCTTCACCTTCGTGCTGCAGGCTGTCAGCTATGAGTTCCAGAACAAGATCGGCAACGTCCTCGGCCCTCGCACCTTCCAGTTCTTCCTCTTCCTCAATGGCATCGTCGGCCCTCTGCTACTGGGCGGCGCTGTGTCCACTTTCTTCGAAGGCTCCAACTTCGTGGTCGAAAAGAGCAATCTGGTGAATGCAGGAGCACTGACACCCGTCATCAGCCATTGGGGCAATGCCTCACACGGCCTCGATGCGCTGCTCAATCCCTGGATTCTCGTCTTCGGCTTCGCCGTCGTATTCCTTGCACGCACTTTGGGCATCCTCTATATTATTAATAATGTGGCTGACGAGGACATCCGTCGTCGTGGCGTTGTCGGCCTCAAGGTCAATGCAGCCGCCTTCGTCGTGCTCTTCGTTGTCTATCTCATCCACCTCTTGCTGAAGGATGGCTTCGCCTACAACGAGGCAGGTATCATCTCGGTAGAGGTTGAAGTATCTCAACAACTTCCTCCAGATGTGGTATCTCCTCGTCCTGTTGTTGATAGGTGTCGTGCTCGTTCTCTTCGGCATCGGTAAGACCATCGTTTCGAAGCAGTACATCTGCGGCATCTGGCCTGCTGGCATTGGCACCGTCCTCGTGGTGCTGGCACTACTGCTCTGCGCCGGCTGGAATGGAACAGCCTACTATCCTTCAACCGCTGACCTGCAGTCGTCGCTCACCATCTGCAATTCATGCAGTAGTGAATTCACGCTGCGCACCATGTTCTACGTCTCCTTCCTCGTTCCCTTCGTCCTCGCCTACATCGTCTATTGCTGGCGTGCCATCGACAAGAAGAAACTCGACAAGGAAGAGATCAAGACCGACCATGCTTACTAATCAACACAGCTATCACAGGAAAAGAAAATGGCGTCTGCCCTTTGTGGTTGACGCCATTTCTTATAGATAAGTGGTCAGCAAAGCGATGACCACTGCCCTCCCTCGTACTAACAAGCTACCGTGTCCTCAGTGTGTTCCGTGGTCGATAAACCAAACATTCCGCATCTCTAAGAACCAATAGATTCATAAGAAAAGCGAAAAATAGTTAGATCATAGTCGTAAGATCTAAAGAATGAAACTTTAGGTCTCAATTCAACCTAATTTTGTTTATGGATCTCTTTTTATACTCGTTATTTTTTGATATATAATAAAGATGGCATCTGCTGGAGGCGCTGAAAGTGCCCTCCACCTATCGCGGTCTGAGGATCGTTTACAAGTACGGCGACGGTTACCATGATGATTTCCTTGTCAGTGATGAACTGAGAATTG
>CAJOLH010000029.1 GCA_905235375.1 uncultured Bacteroidales bacterium | reverse complement strand
TCGTATTTTAGGATTCCGAAAACTACGAAAACAACGAAATCAACGAAAACTATATTGTCTCAGCTTTTCGAGTTTAAGATGTTATAATTCATTTTTGTTTGCGAAATGTCGAAAAGTTCGATGCAAATATATCAAAATTGTTCAGAAGAGCCAAGAATCAGCACATGAAAAGCGTATTTTTGATGTAAATTACTGTGATATTTCGAAATATTTAATGTCAATTAATCAGAATAGCGACTATTATGAACATGGATTATAGAAATAGAGGTTGCGCGAGTAGCACGCGAGTAGCACAGGCCGAACTCGCTGCGTCCACGATTCACCTTGGCACAGAGCGTGTCTTGCGTGATGAGATTTCATAGATTATTCTCAATTGTACGGTATATTTAGGAGGAAGGTGACGTGACATCCGAGGAGCGGGCGATCAGCGAGTTCGAGCAGTCCGCCTTGCTGGAGCATCATGCGGCGGCTTAACGGGAGGCCAATGCCACTGCCACTACGTTTTGTGGAGAAAAAGGGAACGAAGAGGGTAGGGCGATTTTCGGCAGGAATGGGAGCGCCATCGTTTCCGACAAACAGTTCGAGGGGAAAACCTTTCAAACCCTTCGAACCTTTCAAACCTTTCAAACCTTTCAAACCCTTCGAACCGTTAGAGGCTTCGATGATAATCTTTTGCGCACCGGCTTCGGCAGCATTTTTCACCAGGTTCATCAGAACTTGGCGCAGCATACCGGCATCGGCGCGTACGTTCGTGTTTTTGGGAACGTTGATTTGCCACGAGAGTTGGGGATAGGTGCGGCTGATGTCATCGAGCAACGCGGGCAGTTCGACAGTGCTGAGCATAGGCTGTTCCAGCTCGGACATCTTGCGGTAGTTGGCAACAAATTCGCTCAGGTGGCGCGAAGTGTCGTAGATGGCCTTCACGCCATCCTCAATCTCCGAACCCTTCACGGCGGGATGATTCAAGAGCGATTGGCTGATGCTCGTGATGGGCGCTGTGGCATTCATGATCTCGTGGGTCAGCACGCGTGTCAAGCGTTCCCACGTATCGACTTCGTTCTGGTTGACTTGCTCGCGGATGGTGTTTCCCAGTTCGTTCAAGGTCTCCTGCATCGCGCGCTCTCCGCTGGGCAGTCCCTTGGTGGGCAGGCGGAACGAGAAGTCGCGGTTGCGTATGGCTTCACGCATCAGCCACGCCCTTTGCCGCAGGACGCGCTGGTGGCGCACCCATAGCAGGACGATGATGAGGAGGAGAAGGGGGATGATGAGGAGGATGGGCATGGGCGGGGGGCTTAAAGGAAGGATATTAAGGGATATTAAGGGATATTAGGGGATATTTGGGGATATTAGGGGATATTAAGGGATATTTGGGGACGATACCTTCGGCGGTAAAAGGGACGATACTTTCGTCTGGTAGAATTCTGTTCGAGCCGACAATTGTTAATTGTTATTTGTTAATTGTTAATTATTAATTACACCTCGAGTTTCTTCATTTTGTTGTAGAGGGTTTGGCGGGTGATGCCGAGTTGTTCGGCGGCGAGCTTCATGTTGCCATGGCAGCGGTCGATGGCACGTCGGATGTGTTCGGCCTCCATTTCGTCGAGGGTGGCCATGTCATCGACAGCATCGAGCACATCCTTGAGCTTGCGCACCAGTTCGTCGTTGTCCCAGGGCTTGGTGATGAAGTCGGAAGCTCCGCTCTTGAGTCCGCGCACGGCGAGATTGACATCGGCGTAGGCTGTGATGAGTACCACGGGCAGTTCGGGATGATGTTTGCGGATAGCACGAAGCCAGAAGAGTCCGTCCTGCCCGGTGTTGACACCGATGGAGAAATTCATGTCGAGCAACACGAGGTTGACCACCTCCTGGTTCAGGATGGTGAGCACCGAATCGGGCGACGATTTGGTGATTATACGTTGGAAGGTGCCCGACAGACAATAGCGCAAGGCCGTGAGGATGGCCTCATTATCGTCGATGACCAGGATTGTTCCGTATTTTTCCTTTTGCATCTTGGTATTTTTCTGTTTTTGCTTCTAAATAACAACATCTAAAAACGCGAAAACTAAAAAATTTTCGGACTTTTTCGTTTTTTCGTCCTTTTTCGGAATAACCCCCATATTATTTTAGGATTCCGAAAACTACGAAAACAACGAAATCTACGAAAACTTTATTGTCTCAGCTTTTCGAGTTTTAGATGTTATTATCCGCTTTTGTTTTCGATATAAAGTGCGCTTCTATATAACAACATCGAAAAACACGAAGATGACTACAAAAAATTTTCGGACTTTTTCGTTTTTTCGTCCTTTTTCGGAATAACCCCCATATTATTTTAGGATTCCGAAAACTACGAAAACATCGAAATCTACGAAAACTATATTGTCTCAGCTTTTCGAGTTTTAGATGTTATAATTCATTTTTGTTTCCGAATAGTTCGAAATGGACGCTTCTATATAACAACATCGAAAAACACGAAGGTGATTACAAAAAATTTTCGGGCTTTTTCGTTTTTTCGGACATTTTCGGAATTACATCCATCGTATTTTAGTATTCCGAAAACTACGAAAACAACGAAATCTACGAAAACTTTTTGTTGTTTAGGATCGCTTCGCGACCCCCTTGTTATTATTCGCTTTTGTTTCCGAATAGTTCGAAATGGACGCTGCAAAGATAATGAATTATTTGAAAGAACGGCGCAAAAGGGCACTTTTTTTCGGGTCAGAACGAAAAAAGTGTCCATTTTTTAGACACAATGCTGTATAAAATTTTGACAAACCGCCTTTAAGGACCCAGAAACTCTTGCCTACTTCTTCAATTTAATGTACCTTTGCAACAGAAAAACCAAAGGATTTAAGAATATGAACCGAACATTCATCACCCTCATCATGCTGCTGACAGCGAGCAGCGTCGGAGCCCAGGAGATGGCGCTGACGGCTGATGACTGTATGCGCTATGCGGTGGAACACAACCACGACATCCGCATCAGTCAACTGACGCAGGACACGCGTCGCGCCGAACGAACAGGTGCCATCGGAGCATTCCTGCCGTCGGTCAATGGCAGCATCGGTGCACAATATAACTTCGGACGTGCCATCGACCCCGAGACGAATACCTATACCAACGTGAGTACCTTTTATAATGGCTATTCGGTACAGGCTACACTTCCCGTCTTCGATGGCTTCCAGCGCATCAATCAGCTTCGTGCAGCCAAAGCCAGCCTGCTGATGGGCAGCAGCCAACTGCGCGCCCAGCAGGACGAACTTGCCCTGCAGGTCTTCGAAGCCTATTGCAATGTGCTCTACTATCAGGGCACAGTGAAGATGGCCGAAGAGAAACGTGAGCAGAGCCAACTTACCCTGCGCCAGACACAGGTGATGGCCGATGTGGGACAGAAGAGCGAGGCCGACGTTGCCCAAATGGAAGCGCAACTTGCAGGCGATGACTACGAGATCACCCGCCAGCAGAACGAACTCTCGACAGCCCTGCTCACTCTCAAACAGCTGATGAACTATCCAGAGCGGGACTCGCTGGTGATTGTGGGGGAGGAGCGGAGTACTCAGACCCTCGAAGAGCCTTCGACCCTTGAGAACCCCGCCGTGGCAGCCGCTGCCCAGAACGTCATCGTCGCAAAGCGGAGACTGAGCATGGCGCGTGGCGCCCTCAGTCCATCGCTTTCGATCAGCGGAGGCATCAGCACCACGTACAACAAGATGCTGCACAACGAGACCACGGGCTTTCGCGACCAGTTGGATGCCAACCGAGGCGAGTATATCTATGCATCGGTCAGCATCCCGATATTCAATCGTTTGGAGAATCTGACCAACATCCGACGTCAGCGCAATAACCTCCGTATCGCGGAAGAGGAGTTGGAGCAGAAACGCGACGAGCTTGTCAAACTCCAGTTGCAGGCCGAGAACGATTGTGAAGGCTTTCGCAAACAGACCCTCCAGATGCAGCACAAGGTGGAGGCCGACAGCATTGCTGCCCGTTTGACTACGCGTAAATACGAGGAGGGCCTTTCGTCGGCCATCGACGTGCAGACTTCGGCAGCCACCTTGCTCGAAAGCCGTGCTCGACTGCTGCAATGTCGGCTGCTGCTGGCTTTGAAACAGAAACTTGTCAATTATTATAAAGGATACCCAATCTTATAAAGGCATATTCCCATGGATAGAAAGATAGAGAAGAAACGCGGGCTGCAATCAAAGCATGTGCCCTACATCGTAGGCGGCGGCCTGCTGGTAGCATTGATCGGTTGGATGGTCTTCGGCGACCACAGCACCACGGTGCGGGTAGCATCCGATGGCCTGACCATCAGTAAGGTGACGAATGAAGAGTTCAAGGACTATGTGCGACTGAATGGCACAGTGGTGCCCATTCAGGTGGTGCAGATCTCGCCCGAGGAAGGTGGCATCGTCATGGAGAAGGTGGCCGAAGAGGGTTCCACGGTCAAAAAAGGCGACGTCATCGTGCGGCTCTCCAATTCGAACCTCGACCTCCAGATCCTGAATGCGGAAGCCGAGCTGGCTGAGAAGCAGAACCTGCTGCGCAATACGCAGGTGGCCATGCAGCAGGATAAGCTGAACAACGAGACCGAGGCTGCAACGTTAGGCATGGACGTGGAGCGAAAGCGCCGTGCCTTCGAGCAGAACCAGCGGCTCTACAACGAAAAGCTCATCAGCCGCGAGACCTATCTGCAAGCCAAGGAGGACTACGAACTGGCACAGCGGAAGCAGGAGCTGATAGGCGAACGCCTGAAGAAGGATGACCAGTACCGCAGTCTGCAGATGGACCAGATGGAGGACAACCTTGCCAACATGCGGCGCAACGTCCTGCTGGTGCGCGAGCGGAAGCAGAAACTTGAAGTCCGTTCGGCCATCGACGGCGAACTGGGTCTGCTCGATGTGGAACTGGGTCAGAATATCACCGCTGGTCAGAAGATCGGGCAGATCAACGACCTCTCGGACTTCAAGATACAGGCAGAGATTGACGAACATTACATCGATCGTGTTCGTCAGGGCTTGCAGGCCACCTTCACCCGAGGCGACAAGACTTATCAGCTCGCCGTGCGCAAAGTCTATCCCGAGGTGCGTCAGGGACGTTTCCGCACCGACCTCGTCTTCCGAGGCGAGCGTCCCGACAACATCCGCAGTGGCCAGACCTACTACCTCAACCTCGAATTGGGTCAGTCAGAACAAGCCATCCTCATCCCGCGTGGCGCTTTCTTCCAGACTACGGGCGGACAATGGATCTTCGTGCTCGATAAGGACGGCTCGCGTGCCTATCGTCGCGACATCCGCATCGGTCGGCAGAATCCACAGCATTACGAGGTGCTCGAAGGTCTTGAGCCTGGCGAACAGGTCATCACCAGCGGCTACGAGGCGTTCAAGGATTATGAGACGCTGAAGATCAGATAACTGTCTTTTTTATCACGAATTAGCGAATTATCGAATTATTTTCGGAATTCAACAATTCAATGTATATAATTCCGAAAAAGCCCGAAAAGACGAAAATGACGAAAAATAACGCAACTCTAATAATGTTTTCGGATATTTCGCTTTTTTCGTAGTTTTCGGAATTCGAAAAAACGACGCAAGAAATTCGATAATTTACTAATTCGTGATAAAGAAAAAAGATTCTGCGTGAGATAATAAAATTCAAGAAATTCAATGAAAAGCTATCTGAAATTCCTGTCAAGGAACAAACTATATACGTTCATCAACGTGCTGGGACTTGCCATCTCGCTCATGTTCGTCATCCTCTTGGGCGACTACGCATGGCGCCAATACAGCATCGACCGATGGCACAAGAATGTCGATCGCATCTTCCTGATGGGCGATGAGGAACTGTTCTTCTGTTGGCCTCAGGCAGCCGGTGAGATTCGGGATATGTGCCCCGAGGTGGAGCAGACTTGCTGCGTGATGAGCCAGCGAGGAAAGATCAAGTATGGCCAGCGGGAAATAATAGATGGTGAAAACGAAAACGGCATCATCATGCTGGTCGATTCGACGTTCTTCAACTTCTTCGATTTCGAGCTGGTGAAGGGCAATCGTCCGACGGCGCTCGATGCGCCCGACAAGTGTGTCATCACCGAGCGATTGGCGCAGCGCCTCTTTGGCGAAAGGAATCCCATTGGCGAGACCGTGGAGATTGTGGGTGAACGCAGTGTGTTTATCAACAACGAAGACCCATTCGACAGCACATTGGTCTATACCATCAGTGCCGTTGTCGAGAACCTGGACCGAACCGTCCTGCCAAACGAGACGCAGATCATCGCCAGTATGAAGCGGTTCCCCCAAGTGATGGGCTATGAGCTCAAGAACAACGTCTTCGCCTACAGTGGAACAGGTGCCTGCAAGGCATTCTTCATGCTTCAATCTGGTACTACGTTCGATGCAAAGATGAAGGTGGTGGAAGAGCATTTGCACAATAACTATTACTGGACCGACAACAGCCACCTCACCATGACGCCGCTCAAGGAAGTGATGTTTGCCCCGCAGAACAATGGCTCGGGCATGCAAAAGGGCGACAAGATGAGGCTCCGCATCCTGTTGGCCGCCGTATTGGCCATCCTCTTCTTCGCCTTGAGCAACTACGTCAACCTGACGGTCGCCAACACGGGTTTCCGCGCCAAGGAGATGGCCACGCGTCGACTCTTCGGCAGTAGCCAGCATCAGATTTCGCTGAAACTTATCGCTGAATCGACGTTGATGGTCGCCGTGTCGTTCGTCATCGGCCTGGCCCAGGCTTTCTGTTTCCGTGAAGATGCAGCCTCGTTGTTCAGGGGAAAGATTGAGCTGGTGAAGGACATCAATCCAAGCACTGTCGGCATCTGCCTCGGCTTCATCCTGCTTACGGGCATCATTTCGGGCATACTGCCCTCCTGGCATATTTCCCACTATCAGCCCATCGACATCGTGAAGGGAAATTTCCGCTTCCGCTCAAAGATGGTGCTTGGCAAGGTGTTCATCATCCTGCAGAACGTCATCACCGTCGTTATGCTCACCTCAGCCCTTGTCATCTGGCTCCAGTTGAACCATCTGATTCACGCGCCCCTCGGCTTCAACTACGAGAACATTTGTTTCGTCAGTCCGCCCAAGGAAAAGGAACAGGCGGTCAGAAGCCAATTGGAGAACATGCCCTTTGTCGAAGGAATCGGCAAATTCCAAGGCACCGATTTCATTGGGTATTCTTCCAGCACACGTACCATCAACGTCGATGAGAAGTCTGTCAACATATTCTTGACATATTTGGATAAGGCAGCCTTCGACCTCTACGGATTGGAGATTCTTCGGGATTATGGTCCCGTCAGTGACGGTTATTACCTCAACGAGGAGGCCATGCGTCGGTGGGGATTGACCGAAGACGACCGCGAGATGCCTTGGGGCAACGGAACGACAAAGCCGATAGCCGGCATCATCAAGGATTTCCATCGTGTCAATATCCTGGAGAGTCTGGTGCCTTTCGCCATTCAGGTGAGAGACGACTTGGACTATCCTACCTTCCTTATCAAGACGAATGGAGACAAGAAAGCCAAGGAGAAACTGGTCGAGATGCTGAGGGAATTGGGTTGTGCCGAGGCTACGCTGCCCTGGATTGTCAATAGTTCCGAGGATGTGATTGCCGAAACCTTCGACACCCATCGTCACACGCTTCGCATCATCACGCTCTTTACATTCATGGCCATCGTCATCTCCGTGCTTGGCTTCGTTGGCATGTCGCTCTTCTTCATTCGTCAGCGCAAGAAGGAGATGGGCATTCGCAAGATCATGGGCAGTACATCGGGCGAGGTCTTCCGGCTGATGCTTCGCACATTCTGCGCCCCGCTCGTGGTATCTTTCGTTGTGGCTGTACCCATTGCATGGCATTTCATGAGCCAATGGCTCGAGGGTTTCAGCTACCGTATCACGCTTAGTCCGTGGATCTTCATCGTGACTTGCCTCTTCTCCCTGTTCATCGCCATCATTTCGGTGGGCATCCAGATTCTTCGTGCCGTCGCTGCCAATCCGGTGGAGAGCGTTAAGGTGGAATAAAAATAATAAAACTATGAACCTATTTCCCAAAGGCCAAGGAGGCCTAATCAAAGTCATATCGCTGGCCATCGGCCTGACCGTAGGCCTGGTGCTGATAGCCAAAGTGCAGTTGGAACGCAACTTCGACCGCTGCGTCGTGGATAAGGAGCATGTCTATGAGCTTCATGAGAACTTCGAGCGAAATGGAGGTGAGAAAGTCGAGTATGGAGCCACGCCGGGCGGTGTCGTTCCCGCTATGTGCCGATACGTGCCCGAAATCATCGTGGGCACACGCTACACCGGCCAGTTCGAAAACGAGAAACTGACCTTGGAGAATGGAATGCGCTACAGTTTTAGAAATTGCATCTTTGCCGACTCCTGCTTTTTCGACATTTTCGGCACAAAGATTCTGGTCGGTGACTGGAAGCAGATCATGACCGTGCCTGGTCAGTGCCTTGTCAGCCGTTCGCTCAGTGAGAAGTTAGGAGGTGATGTCGTGGGCCGAACGTTCAACTTCGTGCCGGCTCCAGGCAAGCCGATGACCATCAGCGGCATCTTCGAGGATTTCGATGAGAACTGCTCTTTCGGTACCCTCGACATCGTAATGTCCATGCCTTCCCTCGGCATCTATTCGTGGGACGGCTCGCAGAACCTGAACGGCAACGACCGCTATCACTCTTTTGTGCGACTCACCTCAAATGCTGACCTCAAGAAGATACAGGACGAGATAAGGGTGATGGTGCAGGAGATTTATCCTTGGGAAGAACTGCGTGCTGCAGGTTATACCGATCTGGGCTTCGGTTTTTATCCCGTCAGCGAGAAAAGGATGAACAACAAGACGGTGCGCACCACCTGCATCATCCTCACAATCGTCGCCCTCGTGATGCTCTTCACGGCCGTGATGAATTATATCCTCGTGGTCATCAGTTCGCTGGTAGCAAGGGCACGACTCGTGGCACTTCGCAAGGTGCTGGGTGCGCCCAAGCGGGAATTCTATCTGAAGACGTTGGCCGAAGCCTTTGGGCATCTGCTGCTGGCCTTGCTCATTATGTTTTTGCTTCTTTGGGCAGGACAGGACTGGATTCGCGACCTGATTGGAATAAGTCTGGGAACGCTCTTTTCGTCGCAAACCTACATTATTCTGGCCATCGTCTGCCTCATCGTGCTCTTCTGCTGCGGCCTTTTGCCAGGCTACATTTATTCGCGCATCCCGCTGACCTACGCCTATCGTCTCTACAGTGAAAGCAAACGCGTGTGGAAGCTCTCGCTGCTGGCGTTCCAGTTCGTGCTGAGCACCATGCTGATCTGCATCCTCAGCACCATCTATCGACAATATGACTATATGCTGGGCAAGGACATGGGCTACGATTATAGGAATGTTGCCTACATTGAAATTGCCAATCCTTCGGATTCGACCTTCACCTTGGCTCGCGAGATCGAGAAATTGTCGTGTGTCGAAAGCACCGCGACAGCCTATTCGCTCTTACTCCAGTGGCAGAACGGCAACAACATTATGCTGCCCGAAGATACGCGCGAACTGTTCAACTATGCCTGCATGTACTTTTCCCAAAAGAGTATTGTTGAAACGATGGGTCTGACGATTGTGCAGGGCAGAAATTTGTCCCCACTCGAAGATAAAAGGTTCTTGCCCGAAGTCATCGTCACCGAGAAGTTTGCCCAGATGCTCAAGGAGTTTACAGGATGGGATGACGTGGTAGGACAGTCGATCGTGAGCTCAGAGATTGGCCGCGAATATCCGCTCACCATCGTTGGTGTGATGAAGGACTTCACGATTGGTAGCCTGGTGAATCTCGACCAGCGTCCCACCATGTTCATCAATGGCAAAATCTTTAGCAAATTCATTCTGCTGAAGTTCAATGACCTGACACCTGAAAACATCATTGAGGTGCAGCAACTCTGCGACCGTCTTTATCCCGATGCCGAGTTCGAGGTAAAGCGTTACGGTGACGAACTCGCCGACAGCTATCACGAGACGCAGCACACACGCGACCTCATCCTTATCGGTTGTTTGGCTGCCCTGCTCATCACGCTCATCGGTTTGATTGGCTACATCCGCGACGAAGTGCAGCGTCGCACCCGCGAGCTCGCCATCCGCAAAGTGATGGGTGCCTCGGTGGGCGAACTCCAGAGCCTCTTCCTGCGCAGCATCGCTATCATCGCCCTGCCTTCGATCGTAGTTGGTGTGGCTTTGGGCTGGTATTTCAGCCTGCTGCTGATGGAGCAGTTTGCCGACAAGATTGCGCTCCACGCATGGATCTTCACCCTCGATGCCCTCGTCGTCATCGTCATCATCGCCCTCGTCGTCTTCTTCCAGACACGCCATGTCGCCTTGCGCAATCCGGTGGAGAATATCAAGACGGAGTGAAAAGTTTTATATATCTTTGCACGAAAAAAGCAAGCCGACCTTCACAGGCCAGCTTGCCGGGTTTATATTGATAAAGTTATTCTTGTTTCGATTTCTTTGGGGTGAAAGAGTCTTGATTTACTTTATCGTAAGCTTGTTCAATGAATTATATTATGCTGTATGGCGATATTGCTTGATGTGGGTACTTGGAACAGAGGAATGGATGTCTGCGTCGGTAGCGTTGGCGTTGTGCTTGCGGCTGGTGATATACTCGGCGATCTTGTTGCTGGAGAACAGAACGACTGAAAAGAGGATCACGGTGGAGAAGAATGCGATTGCGTACATAGTTGTATAGTTTTTAATTGTTAATATTTTCGTTGGTTTGACATCGGAAGGATGTCGGTGAATCATTTTCACGATGCAAAGATAGGGGCAATTCTCCATGCCCGCAAGTTTTTCTGCAACTTTATGCTGGGTATATAGCGACACAGCAACAAAAACGCGACAGATAGGGGGAGTCGTCCCGAATCCTGTCGCGTTTTTCCGCAGTGTCGGTTAGTATGATAATTGCTTTAAGCTTTGGATCGATACTATTGGGCTGGTTTTTCGAGGGATAAGCTGGTGATGATTTGTTCACCGAGGCCGATGGTGTAGCCTTGGGAGAGGAAGACGACGCGGTTGAAGGTGTCGGCGATGACGAAGATGGGGAGCGTGCTGTTCGGGAGGTGCATTTCGGCGCGGAGCTCGTTGAGGATCTTGCCATCGATGTCGGTTCCGAAGACGGTCATGTCGGGTAGGGTGGGGAAGTCGGAGGGGAGTCCTACGCTGCCGCTCTCCTGTAGGGAGGGAGAGAAGCGGACGGCATCCTGTTCATCGCGGAAGAGGAGGATGAGGGGACGCCCCCATTGGTCGAAGGCTTGCTTGTACTGGGCGATGTCGCGGAGTGCATGGTTGGTGGGCTCATGGTTGGGCGCAATGATGCCAAGAATGTAATAGCCGCGTCCCGTGGTGGAGAGCAGAGACTTCGGCCCTTGTGCAAGGTCGTTGTAGAGGTTCTCACTGTTGAAGCTGCCGATGACCTGCAGCCCCATTTCGGTCTGACGGAGCACGAGGGGGAGACGGGTGGTTTGTCCGGATGCGATGGGGGCTGCTTCGATATGGGCGAGCACGGTGCCGTTGGCCAAGCGCGTGCCAGTGATGAGGAGGAGGGAGGCTCCATCCTGACCTTCTCTATTGGAGAGGGGTAGGCTCATGCTTGAACTGGCGGCGGGGAAGAGGGAGCGGTAGGTGTCGTCTTCGCCGTAGTTGAGAAGGGAGGGTGAGCCGTGGGCGATTGTTGAGATGGTGAAGTGGGTGTAGTATTTCGGGTCGGGGTTATAGCGCGTGGGGGCGTAGGTGAGGGAGAGAAGGGCTGGGGGGATGGGGCGAGAGGGGCGACCAAGCTTGGTCGCTTCGGAAACAGAGGGGACGGGAGTAGTGGAAGGGGCGAAGTGGACATCGGTCCAAATGGGGGTGGAGGCCATTTGGGCGAACTGGAGCTTGCTGGTCACGGGGTCGATGCGGGCGGGGATGTGGAGGGTGCGGGCGATGGCGACGAAGAGGATGTCGCGTGAGGTGGCATCGCAGCATCGGTGGATCCAGGCACCTACGGGTGTCATGCGCAGGTTCTGGGGATTGCGGAGTGTGTCGAGCACGATGTTCTGGCTGATCCATGCGGCAAGTTGCTGCGGGTCGGCACGCCATGCCTCAGCCTGTTCGTTGCTGATATGCCGGGCAAAGAAAGCCTTGTAGGGACGGAGCCCTTCGTTGGCGATGCGCGGATTGACTACAAACTGCACCAGGAAGTCGTCGGTGGCTTCAGGGCTGGTGGGGTCGAGGCCGAAGAAGGCATCTTCGAGCACATCGGGGGTAACATCGCGCAAATCCTTGTCGGAGAGGGCTGCGAGCAACTGGCGACGCAACGTGATAGGGATGTCCCGACCTGCGACATCGGGCGCATCGAGGAAGCTGCGTATCACCTGATGGTTGCCGCGCGAAGCCTGGATGAGCGGGTCGTCGGTCGTGGGGAAGGTGGCGATGTAGGCATTGCGGAGCGAATCTTCGCTTGCCAGACGAAGGTCATTGAGCGCACGCTGTTCGGAGGAGACTTCGGGCAACGTGTTCCGTTCGATGGGAGGCACGATGTCGAGGTCGCAGCTGTAGCGGTCGCCCGGATGGTGGCTGAGCGTGAGGCGCAGCGTGTCGGTGTCGCCGATGTGCAGCTTGTCGAAGCCGTATGCCTCGCCCTTGTGCGCCCAGCAGATGAGGTCGCCAATGCCAGCCTGCATGGAGGTTACGCCATGGGCATCGGTCTGGCGGCTGAGGACAGTGAAGAACTCGGCATAGTTGTAGATCTTGAACTCCACCGTGGCATTGGGCACAGGAAGGCCATCGGCATCGAGCACCTGCACATAACTGCGTGCCACGGGGGCATAGCGGTCGGTGACATCGATTTCGGTGAAACAGGCATTGCGCTGCATCACTTCCTCGGGTCCGTCGTACTGGCCGAAGACCTTGGTGTGCATGAGCATGGCACGCGAGGCGGGAGCATTGAACCAACCGAGGTCGAGGACGGGTTCAGGCTCGCAGGCACCGAGGAAGTGCCATGCTCCGTCGGCCCATGCTTCGACCCAGGCGTGGTTGTCGTCGGTATGGGCCCAGCGTGGTGTATAGACCTGACGGGCGGGTATGCCGACACTGCGCAAGGCAGCGACGAGCAGGGTGGATTCTTCGCCGCATCGTCCGTAGGCAGTGCGGATGGTCGCCAAGGGGGAGGAGGTGCGTTCGTCGGAGGGCTGATAGGTGACGCGCTTGTGGCACCAGTGGTTCACTTCGAGGATGGCTTCGGCCATCGAGAGGCCTTTGACGCGGTCCTTGAGCTGAGGGTAGAACACCATGCGACAGGTGTCGAGGTTCTCGTTGTTGACGCGAACGGGGAGGACGAAGTGTCGCCATTCGCGTTCGGGGATAGTGCGTCCCCATGGCATCTCGTGGCGAGCTTGGAGGGCGCAGTCGATGTTCTGGAGCCAAAAGTTGCGGCTGTAGTCCACACTGTCGGGCAGAGGCATGGAGGCGTAGAGGAAGGCGAGGGCTTCGTCACGGGTGGTCTGGTGGGGCGCGGTGGTGCAGGAGGAGAGGGAGAGGAGGGCGAGGATGGTTATCAGGAGGGGGCGCATTGTGGGATGGGGATGAGGGAGCAGCCAAACTTGGCTGCTGACAGGGACAAATGGGGATGAGGGGGACTAAAGAGGGCGGGAGAGGGCGAGGACGGTCTGGTTGACGAGGAGGGGGTCGGTGATGAGGTGGCCGTTGTGGGGAGAGCGGAGGGAGCCGTGGATTTCGGTGGCACCGGTTTGGTCGAGGATTAGGCGGGCGTTGGCAGGAGTGATGCCGGCACCGGGCATGATGATGATGCGGCCATCGGCTTGAAGGACGAGCTGGCGGAGCAGTGGAATGCCGGCTTCGGCGGTAGGGGCCTGACCTGAGGTGAGGAGACGTGTGCAGCCGAGGGAGATGATGTCTTCGAGGGCACGGAGAGGGTGTCGGGCATGGTCGAAAGCGCGATGGAAGGTGACCTGCATACCTTGGGCAGCTTCGACAAGAAGGCGGCATCGGGGGATGTCGATGTCGCCTTCGGGGGTTAGGGCACCGATGACTACGCCATCGGCACCGAGCTGGCGGGCAAGGCAGATGTCGCGGAGCATCGTGCCGGTGTCAGCATTGTCATATACAAAGTCGCCTGCACGCGGACGGATGAGCACGTGGAGCTTCAGCCCTTCGATGCGGCGTGCCGCTGCTATCGTGTCGGGCGAGGGTGTGAGTCCGTCGAGCTCGAGGGATGAGCAGAGCTCAATACGCTGGGCACCGCCTTGGGCAGCAGCGTGGGCGCTTGCGAGGTCGCCTGCACACACTTCGAGTATTCGCATGGTTAGAGTTTGCGAGCTGCCCAGATGAGTTCCTTGGCGGCATTGATTTCCTTGAACTTCTTTTCGGCAGCTGCCTTGACGTCATCGCCGAGGGTGGCTACCTTGTCGGGATGGTATTGGAGCGCCATCTTGCGGTAGGCACGCTTCACCTCATCGTCGGTGGCATCGGGAGAGACACCGAGCACCTGATAGGCATCTTCGAGCTTGTTGGTGCCTAAATGGAGGAGCTTATCTACTTCGTTGGGATTGATGCTGAGCCACGTGGCGATATTGCGAATCTCTTCGTCTTCACTTTGTGCCACTTTGCCGTCGGCCTTGGCTATTTCGCAGAGGAAGGCAAGGAGCTGCAGGCGTTCCTCGATCGACATGGCTCCGACCATCTGGTAGCAGCATTGGCGTATCTGCTCAGTCCACAAGGCGGTGCCGAGCTGCTTCTGACGTTCGAAGAGACGGAGCAGGATGTCGTTGCCTTGGCTTTCAGCGGCAGGGCCGAAGTTGTTGCGCAGGGTGCGCCGCACATATTCCATTTCGGAATGCATGATCTTCTGATCGGCATTGATGATGTGTGCGGAGAGGAGGAGCAGGGAGAAGAGGTAGCTGTTGCGCTCGCCTTCCTGCTGTGATCCTCGCGAAGTATAGGTGGTGCGGCGGGTGTGACCTGCACTATTTGTGCTGCCTGCGCGCTTCTGTTGCGTATGGGACTTCTGTTCGTCAGACGATAGCAGGTTGTTGCTGTTGCTGATGAAGTCATCGACGATGTAGCCGAGGGCGTAGCCTGCTATTGCTCCGAATGGGCCTCCTGAGAGCAAGCCAAAGAAGGCGCCTATCCATTTTGCGAATGCCATGGGTCCTATTTCACATTGGGAAGTTCGAGACCGAGGCCCTTCTTCTTGTCCACACCTTTGAGGATGAGACCGATGACGAGAGCAGCTACGCCGAGACATGCCAGCATGATGAGGGGCCAGGTGTAGTCGTACTTGGTGGGGTCGGTGACGCCTTCGTTGGTCATGTCGAGCACCTTACCGATGAGGAGCGGGAAGAGCCACAGACCGATGTTCTGGATCCAGAAGATGAGGGCGTAGGCCGAACCGATGATCTTGGGTTCGACGAGCTTCGGAACGGATGGCCAGAGCGAAGCAGGAACGAGCGAGAACGACGAGCCGAGCACGAGGATAGTGAGGTAGGCTACGATGACACCGCCCACCTGGTTGCCCTTGAACATCGGCAGGATGAAGGCGAAGGTGAGGTGGCAGGCAATGAGAAGCAGTGAGCCCAGCACGAGCATCGAGGCTGCCTTACCCTTGTAATCGACATATTTGCCCAGGATGGGGGTGATGCCCACAGCAAGGAGCGGGAACACGGCGAAGATGGACTCAGCCGACTGACGCATATAGCCCATGTAGCAATAGCTGATGAGGGAGATGATGGAGATGCAGAGTACGCCGTACCTCGCGTTCTTGTTCTTCATGAAGTTGAACATGAAGGCGGTGACTGCCACCACGAGCATCACGATATACTGCACGATGGTGACCGAGGTGGAGGCCCAGAACGAATCGGCAGGAATTTCGGAGAAGGTGAGGTTGCACTGCAGCATGTTGACCGCATACTTCTGGAAGGGGAAGATGGCCGAATAGTAGAGCACGCAGAGCAGGGAAACGAGCCAGAAGCCCATGCTGCTGAGGATCTTGCCGATGTCGCTCACCTTGAACGGATCGTCCTTCTCTTCGGCTTCGCCAGTCTGAGAATCGAGCTTCTTGTCCATGAAGAAATAGACGACGAACATGATGAGGGCGATGCAGAGGAGCACTACGCCAAAGGCTACGGAACGCGACACGTCGATGTGTCCGCCCAGCTTGGCGAAGAAGGGCGAGAAGATCATACAGGTGGCAACACCCAAACGGGCGAGTGCCATCTCAGAACCCATGGCGAGCGCCATTTCGCGACCCTTGAACCACTTGACGATACCGCGCGAGACGGTGATGCCGCCCATCTCAGCACCGCAGCCGAAGATCATGAAGCCGCAGGCAGCAAGTTTGGCCGAGGCAGGCATACCCTCGTAGAAGGGCGACACGCCGAGCTGCTCGAAGACGGGGATGTGGTTGAGGTTGTTGGTGAACCATGTCTCAAGGCCGCTGCCTATGAAGCTTTCGCTGATGGCGTAGTACTTGATGAGGGCACCAGTCAGCATGACGGCACCGGAGAGCACAGCCGTGAAGCGAACGCCCATCTTGTCGAGGATGATGCCCGCAAAGATGAGGAAGAAGACGAAGACGTTGAGGAAGGTTTCGGAGCCCTGCATGGTGCCGAACGCCGTGGAGTCCCAGCCACGCTCGGAGAGCATGAGGTCCTTGATGGGCGAAAGGATGTCCATGAAGATGTAGGCACAGAACATGGCGAGAGCCAATAGGAGTAGTGCCGTCCAACGCAGGGCGGCGGAGTCGCGAAGGGTTTTGAGCTGAGTCATAGATTATTTATGGGAATGATGAAACTAATGGGGATAATGGGCGAATAGGGCAGCCAAGCTTGGCTGCGACGGGGACAGATAGGGGCGGCCAGGGATGGCGGCGGTGGGACAAGGGGCTATCTTCGGGCGGAACGGCGGGCGGAATGGGCTTTGCCGGTCGATTCGATGCGGCTGTCGATGGCATCTTCCTTGGCTTCCTTGGCATCCTCGACGGCAGCCATATCGACTTCGGCCTTGGTGCGGCGATTCTTCTTGCCATCGCCTGATGATGCGGTCGTGGGTTCCCCGCGACGGGCACGACGTTCGGCGCGGCGGGCTGCGCGGATGCTGTCCTGGAGTGCGACGTCGGCTTCGGTGGCTTCATAGACCCAGATGCTGTCGCCGAAACCACGCAGCTCGGCTTCGATCTTGGCACGCATCAGCTTGAGGGTGTCGGGGTCGGGATACTGCTGCATCAACGAGAGACCACGGGTGTTCTGCACCTTGTAGATGTCGCCCTTGTACTGTTCGAGTGTGAAGAACTCCTCCATCGTGAAACGTGGGGTGTTGTTCATGCCGTCGCTCATGATGAGGTGTTCGCGCAGCAGGGGACGCAGGTCTTCGTAATTGAGCCAGAACATGGGGTACTTCACCAGGTCGCCACCGAAGTCACCTGCACGATGAAGTACGGGGCAGATGGCGAGGATGCGCGGGCCGTATTTCGAGGTCTTCTGGTTGAATTCCCAGCGTTCCTTGATGAAATAGCTCAGCACTTCGTTGCAGGGCACGTCCATCTCTTCGACAAGATAGGTGGGCTTGCCGTTTTGTCCGACGGCGGGTTTCTCCTGATAGAGCACCTGGAACTTGTCGAGGATGTCACGTGGATTGACCTCGTATTTCTCGTTGAAGATTTCGCGCCCATCGAGATACTCGTATCCCTTCAGCCTGTTGGTACAGATGCCATCGAGTATGACGCGGAAGAGGTTGGTCAGTCCGTCCATGGGTTCTTCGGGGTAATAAAGCGAAGCGTTGATGGGGTTCTCCATGTCGAGTTCGCGATAAACGACATGCTGCCAGGGCATGAATCCGTCTTCCTTGCGCTGGTATTCGGCGAACGACTGCTGACGCTGGCTATTGCCATCGACGATGGGCTGGTTTTCCTTCTTCTGCACTCGGCGGGTAGGGGTCACACGCGAAGCCGAAGCTGCGCCCTCCTGTACTGCTCCTTCGGGACGGCGTGCCGTTCGGGCCGCCTGTCCGTCGCCGGATGGCTGCGGAGTGGACTGAACCTGTCCGCTCTTGGCATCGGCAGATTTGGACGATGCATCCTTTTCGCGTTTCTTGTCGGAGGACTTGTCGTTGCTCTTCTTCTGAGTCGAAGAGGAGCTGCGGGAACTGCCGGTGCGACGTACGCTGACCTGTGCGGTGGCTTCAGGCATGACGATGCCCAGCATGAGCGTGAGCATGATCAGACGGAGGAGATGTTTCATTGATTATTCTTGATAATAAGGGATATTTGAGGATATTAAGGGATATTTGGGGATATTAAGGGATATTTGGGGACGATAGTTTCGCCTGTGGAGAATAATGGAA
The DNA here is from genome assembly GCA_905235375.1 of uncultured Bacteroidales bacterium. Lineage (GTDB taxonomy): Bacteria > Bacteroidota > Bacteroidia > Bacteroidales > UBA3663 > Liminaster. The sequence continues at coordinate 37,561 of CAJOLH010000029.1, read as the reverse complement.
CCAAGAAACATTTGTCCCTTATGATCCCTTAAAGTCCCTTAAAATCCCTTAGAATCCCTTAGGATTTCTTAATTGATTATGACTTCGATGGGCGAAAGGGTGCGTTCGATACCATCGGGTCCCACAGCCTTGACGCGGGTGATGAAGAACTTCTTGCCACGCTGCAGGCGACTAATGGCTGTCTGCTGACGGTCGGAGTAGGCCGATGTCTGGCTGTCCTCGGGAATGTCGTTGCCCATTGAGTCGAAGATGTCGATACGGAACGACTTGACGGTGAATTCGACGTTGAGCAGACCGTCGTCGATGGCGGCGCGTATGCCGCCGGCATTGAGCAGCGCCTGCTTGGAGATGGGCGAGCCGCCCTTGTAACGCACCGAATTGCCGGCAGCATCCTTACATAATAAATAAGGTGTAGGGTCGGGGAGGCGACGCACGTGGAAGGCAGTTTGGCTCACGGTCATGGTTCGGCCGTTCTGATTGGCTGTGACGGTGATGACGGCATCCTGATCGACGGTCTTAGGCTTTGCCACCCAGCCGGACGCTGTGCGGGTGAGCGTGCCATTGGTCATCGAAGCGCTGACCTGACCTGCTGCCACGCCAGGAACGGAGATGGACAGCGGGTTGTCGATGCCTGCATACATCACGTTCATCATTGTGTTCGAAACGGTGGCCATGGGTTCGCTGACGAAGTAGGTCGATTCGAAAGGCAGCTTCTCGGATGTGCCGTCGGGCTTATCGACTTCAAGGTAGCCTTGCAGGGTTTGTATGCCTTCACGACCGGCAGTTACGCTGTAGTAGCCTTGCTTGGCGGGATTGTAGATCTTGTCACCGATGTAGATAGTGGGTGTCTGTGTGGTATCGACGGCAGCCATGACGATCTGTGCTTCATAGACGGATCCGCGCATCACATTACGGGAATTGGGGATTACGAAGGCGCTCACCTGATTGACGCGCACATCGCCACGATCGACGCTCTGCATAAGGCTTTCGACGGCCTGGCCTTCGGCATTGCGGACATCGCCCTGCAACTTGGCAAGGATGGTAACTGCTGCTGCGACGGGTATGTTTTCGAACATCTGGTCTTCCCAAGTGGCAAATGTCGAGCCGGTCTTTGCCGTGTTGAGGTAGTTGGCTACTACACGGGCATCGGCTTCGGGAAGGAATGCCACGAGCTGTTCCTTGTAGGCATCCAGTCGCTTGTGCAGTATCGAACCCTTGCCTTTGATGGGAGAGAGCATGACCTGGTTGACAGCCTCAAGGTTCTCGCGGTTCTCGATATCGTTGGGATCACCGCCCTCGCCATCGGCATAACGAACGATCTCGAGCTTGAGCGAGTCGATGAAGGTTACAAGCTGTTCGGCACTCGTACGCACCTCCTGCGCATGATTGTACCAGCGGGACACCTTCTCGGGGTTGTTCTCGCGGGCGCGGTCGAACTCCTGGTATAGTTTCTGATTGCGTGACTGCGCACCGGCATTACTGGCATCGAGGGCGTCCTCGACGTGCTTGAAGCCTTCGAGGACATCGCCTGATACGTTCATCGCCACCATAGCAAGGAAGACGATATACATCAGGTTGATCATCTTCTGACGGGGGGACAGTCTGCTGTTATTGGCACTCATTTATTGGGGTTTAAAGGGTTCGAAAGGTTCGAAGGGTTTAAGGGGTTCGAAAGGTTCGAGGGGTTTAAGGGGTTCGAAAGGTTCGAAGGGCTGCGATGGCATCGCAACAGACGGAACGGAGTGGGGTTAACGCTGCGGATTGAAGCCGGGTTGCTGGGGCTGCTGGCCGTAGAGGGTTTGCTGGGGATTGTATGCCATATTGGGCTGCCCAATGGGCTGCTGCGGCATCTGCATACCGTAGCCTGCGGTCATGGCCTGAAGCATTCGTGCATAAACCTCGTTGAGCTGCTGCAGATTGCGGGTCATCTGGTCGGTCTCCTGACGGATGCGGAACGAATCGTTCTGACCGCTTTCGTAGAGCGCGCGGATGTTGTTGAGACCCTGGTTGACCTGCTCGATGGTGCCGAGCTGTGAGCTGACGCTCTTGAGCTGTATCTCGTAGATGGTGTTGAGGCCCTGTACGTTTCGGTTGAGGGTAGCCATCTGCTCGGCATAGGTCGTAGTGGTTTCGAGGGCAGCCATTGTCTCCTGCAGTTTGCTGAGGGCTGCGCTGATCTCGTTGAGCTGCTTCACGTACTTCTCGGTGGCTTCGGTCACCTGGTCGGCCTGTTCGGGAGTGACACCCACATTGCCCGAAGCAACGAGAGGCGCGGTGCCGCCGACGGCGTTGTGACCGCCGAAAGCTGCTGCGCTGCCCGAAGCGGGCGACCCTCCACCCACGACGATTGTGCCTCCCGAAGGCATACCGCCACCGATGATGGTGACATTGCCGCCAGCAGCATTGCCGGTAGCGGTTTCGCCACTGCGCCGACGTGATTCGGGAGAGCCATCCTTCATGCGGTCGAGGCGTTTGCGTGCTGCCTCCTCCTTATTGGGGATGTCGAGTTCGGGATAGACCTTCTCCCACTTGTAGTCGCGTGCAGGAGTGTCGAAAGCCGAAAGGAAGAAGATGGTGGCCTCGGTGCCCATACCGATGATGAGCATGAGGTCGGCGCCAGGGACGTGGGTCAACTTGAAGAGTGCACCAAGGATGACGACGGAGGCACCAATGGAATAGAGATAGTTGAATCGTTTCTGTCCCTTCTCGCCTTTGAAGACCTGGAGGATATGAAGGATATTACGGAAGTTCATGATGTTGCCTTGTTTTTATAGTGACTATTGTATCTATAGTTACTATAGGATTTATATTTCCTTATAGATTTCTAATTGGTTATCTTCTTCTGACGGATCGGCTGCCACTGCTGGCGCCACCGCGTTCTTTCTTTTGCTTGGGTTGCTTGGCGGCTTTGGACTTGCTGGTCTTGACGTTGGCCTTGTTGTTGCCCAGATAGGTGCGGACGCAGCGGAATCCGATGAACGAGCGTTGTTCGTTCTGGTATTCCCACGAACGCACATCACCACGGACGTAATGTTCGGCATCTTTCCACGAACCGCCGCGAATCACCTTTCGCTTCATGCGGTAGGGGTCTTCCTTGGCAGCGTTGTACTGGTAGTCGGGATTGATGTCGCTGGCACTGTGAACGCCCGATTCGGTCCAGGCTGTCGAAGTCCATTCTGCCACGTTGCCCGACATGTCATAGAGTCCGAAGTCATTGCTCGGATAGGCACCGACGGGCGAGGTGATGATGTAGCCGTCGCGGCTGTAGTCGCCGTCGCCTGGCTTGAAGTTGCCGTTGTAGCAGCCTTTGTCGGTGTGCGGGACGTCGGTCTTCCACGAGAAGGTCTGGTCGTTGTTGCCGGCACGTGCTGCATACTCCCATTCTGCCTCGGTAGGCAAGCGATAAGGTTCGACTTGAATGCCGCGCATACCATGGCTTGCCAACAGGAATTCGGTGCGCCAGCGGCAGAAGGCATTGGCCTGTTCCCAGCTCACACCCACCACGGGATAGTCGTCGTAGATGGGCGACGAGAAGTAGTAGCGCGCATACTGGTCGGTGTAGGCATTGGCAAAGTCGTTGACCCAGACGGTGGTATCGGGGTAGATGTTGACGATGTAGGTGTTGAGGAAGTCCCATTCGGACTGCAGCGGACGAACAATGGTGGAACGCACGATGTTGCCGTCATCGTCGATGAAGGCGGTGTCCTTCGAGATGATGACTTCGGCATCGTAGTCAACGGCATGGTCGGTGTTGAGGTCACGCAGTTCGGGTTTGAGACGATAGCGGCGCTGGGCGTATGAATTGTAGTCAAACACCTCATAGCGATAGTTCATCTGATGCGCATCGAGCATCTTCTTGCCCGTGATGGGGTCGGTGTAATAGACGCTCTCGATGGCACGCTGTTCGTCCTCGTTGGGCTTGCGCCAAGGGATGGGCTTCGACCAGTTGAGGTGTGGAGTGACGGGCTCGCCGTACTTGTCTTCCTCAATCTTGAAGTCCTCATTGCCTCCGTAAGCCGGGTCGGCCAAACGCTCGCGGATGATGGAGTCGCGCACGTAATGGACAAACTGACGGTACATGGCATTCGACACCTCCTTCTCGTCCATCCAGAAGGCATCGACCGATATGCCCTTGGCATCGAGCAGGTCACCCCACAGCGAGTCCTGGCTTTGTGCACCCACTTCCATTGAGCCACGCTTGACGAGCACCATGCCGTAGGGCTGAGGTTCGTTCCATGAACGTCCGCGCACACCCGTGACCTCGCCACCCTGTCCGCCCATCGACTTCATGCAGCTGGTCAGCATTGTGCAGCCGATGACGGCCACGATGATTGCCAGAAAGATTTTCTTCATATCTTAGTATTTATTGTTTTGCGTTAGTTGTCCGCCCTGTAAGGACGATATATCCTATAGAATCCTGATTGACTTCGTGCCTCTCGACTTCACCTTGTCGAGTTCGATGTGCATCGTGTAGGTCGCCAGTATCTCATGCGACCCGCCGCCTGCAATGCCTATCTGCGAGATGGGGATGTCGTAGGCATATCCCAAGCGCACATGATTGATGTCGGCACCTACCATGACAACAACGGCATCGCCCGGACGGTAGGAGAGACCTCCCCAGAATTTCTGGTTGTAGGTGGTCCTGAGGGTGAAATCGTACTGGGTGAACTGAAAGGTGGATTTCACCAGTAGCGAAGGCTGCAATATAAATAACGTATGTTTCAGCGGAATATTGCCTCCCGCATGAAAATAAAATGTCGGCGACAGCTCAAAAAAGGCATAATCGGCCAATTCTATCTCACTTCCCATCAGATGTTGACCGCTGAATCCGCCGTAGAACCATCCTCGTTCGAAAAAGACTCCTGCCGAAGGGTCGAAGGTCATGCCCGACACATCGCTTGTGGGAATGGCATCGTCGGAAGCATCCCAGGCTTCGCCCGAGGGTATATAGACATCACCGCCAGCAAAGGACTGATTGACAAAGCCGGGTTGCAGACCCACGGCAAGTCGTCCGCCCCACAGCTTGAAACTGTAGTTCATCTGCAGGCTGACGAATGTGGTGGTGAAGAGACCCGCCTGGTCGTTCAGGATAGAGGCACCAAGGCCCGTGCGCTTGCGTCCGAACTTGATAGGGAGGTCGGCAGAGACGAAGAACGTCTGTGGCGCATCCTCGACACCCACCCACTGCATACGGTCGAAGGCGGTGATGTGGAGGGCAGAGTCGCAGCCCGCCGCTGCCGGGTTGTAGAGCGTAGGTGTTGCCCAATACATGCTCTCGTTGGTGTCCTGCTGTGCAAAGAGGTCGGATGCAGAAGAGAGCATGACGATGGCGCACATTGCACCCACTGTCTTCTGCCCAATCGATGTACTTTGCAAAGCTCTCAGCATGTCGTTTTGTCTTTTTCGAAATAATCGCTAACCATTAAACGGAGTTTTTTGCATTTTATTGCATAAAATTGTCCAATGAAATAAAAAAAACAGTATCTTTGTGCCCATGAAAGGAAGATTTGCCCCCTCACCGACGGGAAGAATGCATCTTGGCAACGTTTATTCGGCACTGCTCTCGTGGCTTTCGGTCAGGAGTCAGGGTGGTGCGTGGGTGCTTCGCATCGAGGATCTGGACCCCCAGCGATCGCGTCGCGCATTTGCCCGTCAGGTCGAAGATGACTTGCGATGGTTGGGACTGGATTGGGACGAATACTATGTGCAAAGCGAACGAGGAGAGATCTATGCACATTATTTAAATATATTAAAGGAGAAGGGTCTGACTTATCCCTGCTATTGCACTCGGGCAGACATCATGGCGACGCAGGCACCCCATGAGTCGGATGGGCGCATCGTGTATGCAGGCACCTGCCGACCGAAGCGCATGGAGGAAGCGTGGCTCAACGTCGGAGCGCATCCTTCGAGCCGGCAACCTGCCACGCGCATTGTAGTTCCCGATGAGGAAATCGGTTTCGTCGATGGGCATTATGGCGCACAGTCGGTCAATCTGGCGCGACATTGCGGCGACTTCGTCGTGCAGCGTGCTGATGGAGCGTGGGCATACCAGCTGGCGGTGGTGGTCGATGATGCTCTGATGGGCATCACCGAGGTAGTGCGTGGGCGTGACCTGTTGCTCTCGGCTCCGCAGCAGATTTATCTGTATCGACTGCTTGGTTTCGAGGTGCCCGTCTTCTGCCATCTGCCGCTGCTCTGCAATCTGGAGGGACAACGTCTCTGCAAGCGCGACAAGAGCCTTGACTTGGGTGAGATACGCAAGGCAGGACATTCGCCAGAGTCGGTGATCGGGAAATTGGCCTTCTATGCTGGACTCACCCGTCGTGCCGAGCCGGTATCAGCCAGTGAACTCGTTGCGGAATTTTCGTGGCAGAAGGTTCCCTCAGAAGATATTCTCATTGGTCCTTTCTTCGGAGAAACTGAAGCATAAAGGAATGACATTTGTTCGCTGGTCAAAGCTTTTGGGGAGGAATGATAACAAAATTACAGTGGTTTTTGTCAATTTATTCCCAAAAACTTGTTTTTTGACGAATAATTCATTAATTTTGCGCCCGTTTTTGTTTACTAATTATTACTAATTCTAATATGTTTAATAAGACTCTTGTTTTATCCGCTTTGTTGACTGCCATTCCCATGTTGGCAAGTGCTGCGCCTGTGACACGCCATCAGGCTCAGGAGGTGGCACGTCAGTTCATGATTGAGAAGGGCATGACCACCGAAAATGCTGAAATGGCATTCAAGGCCCCGCGCCGTGGACAGGTCGCCGATGACTATGCCTACTATTATGTGTTCAATGCCCCCCACCATCAGGGATACGTAATCGTGTCGGGTGACGACCGCACAGCCGAAGTCCTCGGATATTCCTACAAGGGTTCATTCGATGAGCACGAGCTGCCGCAGCATTTCAAGTCATTCCTCCAGTCATACGCCGACGAGATCCAGTATCTCGACGATGCCAATGTCACTGGGAATCAGCGTGCACCACGCCGTGCCAATGAAGAGGATTATGAAGCCATCGCACCCTTGATGAGCAGCCGTTGGGACCAGAGTGCGCCTTACAACAACCTCTGCCCGAACGGATGTCCTACGGGTTGTGCCGCCACATCGACGGCCCAGGTGATGTATCATCACAAATGGCCCAAAGCGACGATAGCCGAGATACCATCTTATCGCACTGCTTCATATAACTACTTTCAGGAGGCTGTTCCCGCAGGCTCCGAGCTCAACTGGGATGATATGCTCGACACCTACAATAGCTCATCGAACTCTGCATCGCGTCTCGCTGTGGCACAACTGATGAGTTATGTGGGACGTGGTATCAAGATGGATTATGCATACATGGGCTCCGGAGCCTACAGTAATGATATGCCCCCTGCCATCAACAATTATTTCGACTATCAGGTCACTCAGATCTACCGCAGGAACTATACGCTTGAAGCTTTTGAGGATTCCATCTATCAGCAGCTTGCCATGGATTGCCCGGTGATATTCAATGGTATGTCATCGGGAGGCGGACACAGTTTTGTGGTCGATGGATACGAAAGCAACCACTTTTTCCATGTCAACTGGGGCTGGGGCGGACGTGATGACAACTACTTCCTCCTTTCGGTGCTCAATCCCTATAACAATACCAGTATCGGATCCAGCAGCTCGAGCGATGGCTTCAGCTTCGATCAGGATGTACTGTTCCTTAAGCCTGGGCGAGAGACCACGGCATTTGTCAATTCTCTTTTGATGCAAATTGTAGGTGTTACCAACCAAGGGGTACTCTTGGAGTATTACAGCGTCGTCAGCGGTTCCAACGTCTTCGAATTGGGCTTGGGAGATGTCGTTGATGGCAATATGCAGCCTGTTGAGAATACCTTGCGCAAAGAGACCTTGCGCCAGTACTGGATTGAGGAAGACAAGGAGATCCGCGTTTCAGGTCTCGAAGCCGGCGTTCATCACCTTGTGCCTATCTATCGCAGGTTGGGCGAAAGCGAATGGACCTACGTGGCCTATCCATACGCCGAGGTGATGGTGGGTGAGGATGGCTCCATGGAGTTCAATACCGCCTGGAACAAGTTGAAGACCGAGAACTATGAATTTGAGGGCAGCCTCTTCATCAACCAGCAGCAGCAATTCAACGTCACCTTCCGTAATGATACGGATCAGGAGTATTATGGCTGCATCTATCTGTTCTCGAACAGGGGCGAAAGCATGAATTCGAGCAGATATTCTTCCTTCGAGGGCTTCACAGTGCAGGCTCACGATACGCTTCGTGCATCGTTCTCGTTCCGACCTACTTCAAGCGGAGCATGGACCATCAGTTTTGCATCCGATCCCGAGGGAAATTGTGTCTTCGATAGTTATACCGTTTATATCGATTCCGGCGACCTGACAGTCGATGGCATTCGCTACAAGCTCAATCCTGATACGCGGGAAGCCAAGGTGGTGCGTGGCAACGTAGAGTATGAGGGAAATATCGTGATTCCTGACAGCATCGTTTCGGGTAACAGGAAATATGCTGTGACTGCTTTCGACAAGAATGTGTTCAACGGCTGTACGGACCTGCAGAGCATCGTGCTGCCGGCTCCCCTCACTTCGATAGGCGATTATTGTTTCGAGGATTGTTCGAGCCTGACGAGTCTTAAGATTCCTGCACAGGTCAAGGGCATCGGCCCTGGAGCCTTTGCCGGATGTGTAAATCTTGCCGATATCCAGGTTGATGCGGACAATGCCAAATACTCGGCCCACGATGGTATGTTGTTCTCTGATGACGAAAAGGTCCTCAACAGTTATCCTTCTGCCGATGGCGTGGTGAACAATCTGCCCAACACCTTGACCACCCTCGGAGATGGCTGTTTTGCAGGAACGAGCATCACCCGCCTTATCCTTCACGAAAACATTATAAGGCTTGGATCGGTTTGCTTCAGTGAATGCGAGCAGCTTGCGTCCATCGTGTCGAAAGCGCGGAAGACTCCTTCCTGTGTGACTGGTAACAGCTCGGGTACTTTTGCGGGCTTGGATTTTGCCGGTATTCAGGTGATTGTGCCTGTCGGTACAGAGGAGGCTTATTCGAAGGCCGACGGTTGGAACAAGTTCAAGCAGATTGATATGTTCAAGACGTTTGGTGAGCGTGGCGTAAAGGGCTTCTCTTCGTCGAAGAACATTGATTTGGACGACATCGCTGTGGTCGATGACAACTTTGAGGAGAAGGAGGATGTGGCCGTCACTGCCTTTAAGGTCGATAACTACGACGATGAGAATCAGACCATATCTGCCACAATCTTGCAGGGCGTTATTGAGGCTGGCTATGGCTTGCTCGTCGAAGGTGAATCAACCTTGGTCTTCAAGGCAACCGATTTTTCGGCTTTGGCTGACACCATCGGCAACCTGCTCGTTGCAGCCCTTGCCGATACCGACCTTTCCACCATCAAGGATGCCTACACCTATGAGAATGGCACATTCGTTGCCAACGCTTCGGATGTCGTTTTGGCAGGCGATGCCTATCTCGTGCTCGAAGGGGTAGCTGTTCCCCAGATTGCTGTTTGTTTCGAGAATATGCCTGGCGGTATCAGCACCATCAGCGTTGACACTCCTGAGCATATCCTCTTCGACCTGCAGGGACGCAAGGTATCGGTTCCTCAATCGGGACTCTATATCCTGAATGGGCAGAAGGTGCTTTTCAATGTAAATGAATAGTGCCACGTTTGAGGCTGAACATACTGGACAGACTCTTTCATGTTAATAAGTTGGACTCCAATCTGTCGTTTGCGCAGATTGGAGTCATTTCTTTGTTGATGTCGGTAAAGATGGGGAAAGGAATAGCACGAATTGTTGCATTGTGTTAAAATTACGCATTTTTTGAAGGAAATATCCTCAAAGACTTGCTATTGTCACAGAAATCGTGTATCTTTGCCCAATCAAAACTATTATTTATGGAGAATCCCGTAAGACCCCGTTTCGGATACCTTTATCCTCGTCCCGCAGTCACCACCGATTGTGTCATTTTTGGTTTCGACATTGCCGATGAACTCCTGAAGGTGTTGCTCATCGAACGAGGCATCGAACCTTACAAGGGACGTTATGCCTTGCCAGGCGGCTTCATGCAAATCGATGCCAGAATCAACGAATTCGGTCTGGTGGTGGAGGAGAGGAATGAAAGCCTCCTCGATTGTGCCAAGCGCGAACTGAAGGAGGAGACCGGTTTTGACGTCCAGAATATCTACGAACTGGGCACATGGAGCACGCCCGGTCGTGACCCACGTTGCATCACCATCACCGATGCCTATTATGCCCTGGTGACCATCCAGCCCGTCCGTGGAGGAGACGATGCTGCCGATGCCAAGTGGGTACCACTCTATCAGGTGCTCAATACCATCAAGAACCTGCCCGATGGTTTGCGCTTCCTGGCATTCGACCACGATGAAATCGTTACGGCGGCTCACGTTCGCCTGCAGCAGCAGTTGTGCTTCGAACCATTGGCATTCAAACTCCTGCCCAAGCGATTCTCTATGACGACGCTCCGGAGACTCTATGAGGCTATCCTCGAAAAGAACTTCGACCGTCGCAACTTCGCGCGCAAGATGCTCGACAGCGGCATACTTGACGCATTCCCTACCGAATCGAGAAACATCAACTACCAGCTCAATCTTGAAAAGTACGAGGAATTCAAACGTACGGGCAGACTCTCGAACCTTATCTTCTGAAGGCTCGTGAAGGTGCGACAAATTGTCCGCACCATTATTCCTATACTGTTCTTCATGAATAACGAATATAAGAAAGTGTGTCAATCTGACGCGCTTTCTTTTTGGCATATACTTTGCAATTAGATTATAGAGCCTCTTATCCCCTTTATTCGGACGATAATTTTCATTATTTGTATAAAATTCTATCTGATTCGGGAAATTTGTTTACAATTTGGTCTTTTTGACACATAAAGATAAGAGGATACAACAACAGTATTAACCCATTTTAATATACAATTATGTTAGGAGCAATTATTGGCGATATTGCAGGATCGACATTCGAGTTCAGTAATACGCATGACTACAACTTTCCGCTTTTTGCTCGTAGGAGCAATTACACCGACGACAGCATCTGCACCGTTGCTGTGGCCGAATGGCTGCTCGATGACCCCAACCTCACCCACGAGGTGCTTGAGACGAAACTCGTGGAGTACGCCCAGCTCTTCCCTTGCCCGATGGGAGGCTATGGCGGCGGCTATCGCACCTGGCTTTTCCATCCCGAGTGCCTGCGCAGTAACGATGGTCTGCCCACCGATGGCAAGCGTCATCCCTATCACTCCTGGGGAAATGGATCGGCCATGAGGGTTTCGGCTGTAGGTTGGATGTTCGACACCCTTGCTGAGACGGAACATGCCGCAGAACTTTCGGCCTCCATCACACACAATCATCCCGAAGGCATCAAGGGCGCGCAGGCTACCGCAGCGGCCATCTTTATGGCACGGACAGGCAGCACCAAGGAGGAGATTCGCAAGTACATCGAGGAGAAATATGGCTACAACCTGCACCGCACGTGTGACGAGATTCGTCCCACCTACAGTTTCGACGAGACGTGCCAAGGCACTGTCCCCGAGGCCATCATCGCTTTTCTCGACAGCCAAGACTTCGAGGATGCCATCCGTCTCGGCGTAAGTCTGGGCGGCGACAGCGACACGCTGGCCTGCATCACAGGTGGCATTGCTGAGGCTTTCTACAAGTATATACCTTCTGCCCTTGCTGGCGAGGCACTCGACCTGCTGCCTACACGGTTTATCGATGCTCTCTGCCGGCTGCGCGAGAAGGGGCATTACATCCCGACTTACTGAGGAACATACATTCAGCTCGAGAATGTCGCCTTTCCTGCCGACTTTTGGAAGGTGTCGGGACTGAAAAAAGGATTTCTAAGATACTTAAGCACTCTGTCGCGCGACAGAGTGCTTTCTTCTATGAGATGGCGCACTATGACGCGCGACAGAATGCTTGCTCCAGCGGATAGCGCACTATGATGCGCGACAGAGTGCTTCCTTCTGCGGGATAGTGCATTATGACGCGCGACAGAGTGCTTGCTCCAGCGGATAGCGCATTGTGATGCGCGACAGAGTGCTTGCTCCAGCGGATAGCGCACTATTACGCGCGACAGAGTGCTTTCTTCTGCGGGATAGTGCATTGTGACGCGCGACAGAGTGCTTACTTCTGCGGGATAGCGCATTGTGACGCGCGACAGAGTGCTTTCTTCTGCGGGATAGCGCATTGTGACGCGCGACAGAGTGCTTTCTTCTGCGGGATAGCGCATTGTGACGCGCGACAGAGTGCTTGCTCCGGTGGATAGCGCACTATGATGCGCGACAGAGTGCTTGCTGCGGCAGGAGGTAAGCTTTCTGCGAAGAATAGTCGAAGGAATAAAAAAGGCAGCAGGGGAGAGCCTGCTTTGATTGGCTCTCTCCTGCTGTTCGATTGTTTCACGAATCGTGTTGATGATTCGTTTCTTGGTGCTCTTGGCAACGTACTCGTTGCTGTAGCCCAGTTGCTTCGCCAACTCCCTCATCGACCGATTGTCGAAGTAGTAACCTTCGAGCAGGGCTCGTTGGCGAGGTTTGAGCGATTGGATGGCTTGTTCGACAGCCTCCATCTTGCGTTGCCGTGACCTCTTCCTCGATGAAGTCGAACCACGATTGGATCTCCTTCTGGAGCAGGTCCAGTTTGTCCGGCTGGATGCTTTCGTCGTTGAGCGAAGTCTCCCGGTTCTCGCTCGTCCGCCTGCGTTGGTACTCATGAGCTTTGTTGTCGCATACTTTCATCATGTAAGCCGTCAGATTTTTCGGCCTCTCAGCAAGTGTGCCGTCCCTCAACTTTTCCAGTAGGATCAGCCAGGCGTCTTGCAGGATGTCTTTGGCATCGAATTCCGGGATCCCGTAATGCTTCGTTAGAAGCTCCATCGTTTTCGAGCGAGTCTGTTTCTCCTCTTCCGTGTTCATGATTTCAAAGTCTTCTCTCTTCATAGCACTTTGGTTTGTCGAATTGCGCTGCAAAGGTAGTAAATATTTTTTTATCCTCCAAACTATTTTGCATTTTTTCAAAAATTCAGTTGTTTTTTCACTGAAATTGTCAATTTTGCTATCTAATACCCCTAAAAACTGCGTCATTTTTACATAAGGACGGAAAGCACGGACTTTGCCCGTCCTCTTATCTCTGCGGACTTATTCATTTTTTTCTGTACGGACTTAAAGGACTTAATGGATTATCTCGGGTGTGCGTAAGCAAAAAAGTCCTTAAAGTCCCCAAAGTCCGTAGAGAAAAATAACTCCTTGGCGACTCGTGGACAATTTTGGGTGTGCGTAAGCAAAAAAAACTGTGTGAATCTGAGGAATCTGTGTGCCCTTATTCCGACAACCATCCGCGTGCTATTGGCGATTTGCTGTATTCCGCTTTTGTTTTCGATATGACGAAATTGACGCTGCAAAATTACGCAATCTTCCAATTTTTGAAATGAAAAACCAAAAAAAGTCCCCTGTTATTTGGAATCTTCCCCATTTTCTTTTATCTTTGCACCATAGTAATACCTAACATCATGATCAATCGACAGCTTTTACATCCCGAGAGTATAGTAGTGATAGGCGGCTCGAACAACGTGCATAAGCCCGGTGGCGCCATCGTTCGTAATCTTATTCAAGGAGGTTATCAGGGCATACTCCGTATTGTCAATCCCAAGGAAGACGAGATACAGGGCGTCAAGGCCTTCCACGATGCCCATGAGATTCCGCCCACCGAGCTGGCCATCCTCGTGGTGGCAGCCAAGTTCTGTCCCGACTATGTGGATTACCTTGCAGCCGAAAAGCAGGTTCGCGCCTTCATCATCATCTCGGCAGGTTTCGGCGAAGAGACCGCCGAAGGAGCCCGGCTTGAGCAACGCATCCTCGATACGTGCGAGCAGTACGGCTGTGCGCTCATCGGGCCGAACTGTATCGGCATGATGAACGCATGGTATCACGGCGTGTTCACCAAGCCTATTCCTCAGCTCAAGGCCAAAGGTGCGGACTTCATTTCTGGCAGTGGTGCCACAGCTGTCTTTATCCTCGAATCGGCAGTCATCAAGGGCCTGCCTTTTAATTCCGTTTGGAGCATCGGCAACGGCAAGCAGATTGGTATAGAGGATGCGCTGCAATATATGGACGAGAACTTCGACCCGGAGCGCGACTCGCACATCAAGCTGCTCTATATCGAGAACATTTCCGATCCCGACAAGCTGCTCTATCATGCCGGCTCGTTGATCCGCAAGGGCTGTCGCATCGCAGCCATCAAGGCGGGAAGCAGCGAGAGTGGTTCGCGCGCTGCCAGTTCGCACACGGGCGCTATCGCAAGCAGCGATTCGGCTGTCGAGGCGCTCTTCCGAAAAGCCGGTATCGTTCGCTGCTTCTCGCGAGAGGAACTGACCACTGTAGGTTGTATCTTTACGTTGCCAGCCTTGGGTGGCAGGAACTTTGCCATCGTCACCCATGCCGGCGGGCCAGGCGTGATGCTGACCGATGCGCTTTCGAAGGGCGGCTTGCAGGTGCCTCGTCTCACGGGTCCAGCTACCGAGGAGCTGAAGACAAAACTCTTCCAGGGATCTGCTGTCAGCAACCCCATCGACATCCTCGCCACAGGCACCCCCGAGCAGTTGGGCATCGCCATCGACTACTGCGAACGTCGCTTCGACGAGATTGATGCCATTTTTGTCATCTTCGGCTCGCCTGGTCTCGTGCAGCTCTATGAGGCCTACTACGTGCTTCACCGAAAGATTCAAGAGTGCCACAAGCCCATCTTCCCCATCCTGCCTTCGATGAATACTGCTGGCCCCGAGGTGGCAGAGTTTTTAGCCAAGGGACACGTCAACTTCTCCGACGAGGTGACGGTTGCCAACTGTCTGGTGCGCGTGATGAACACCCCCAAGCCTGCACCTGCCGAGATTACGCTCTTCGGCGTCGATGTGCCGAAGATCCGCGACATCATGAGCGGTCTGAAGGAGAGCGGCTATATCTCACCCGACATGGTACGCGAGATCTTCAACTGTGCCGGCATTCCCATGGTGCCTGAGAAGGTTTCGGAAAAGAAGGAAGACCTGCTCGCCTTTGCCGAGAAGATCGGTTATCCTGTTGTTGCCAAGGTCGTCGGCCCTATCCACAAGAGCGATGTGGGCGGCGTGACGCTCAACATCCGTGATGCCGAACACCTTGCCTGGGAGTTCGACCACAAGATGAAGATTGAAGGCGCCAAGGGCGTGATGGTGCAGAAGATGCTGCGAGGCACCGAACTCTTCATTGGTGCCAAGTATGAACCTCGCTTTGGTCATGTGGTACTTTGTGGCTTGGGCGGCATTTTTGTCGAGGTGCTCAAGGATGTCTCCAGTGGTTTGGCCCCCTTGTCGGTATCCGAGGCCGAATCGATGATCCACAGCCTTCGCGGCTACAAGATCATCAAGGGTACGCGCGGACAGCAGGGAATCAACGAGCACAAGTACATGGAGATCATCGTGCGTCTCTCCACCCTGCTGCGATTCGCCACCGAAATCAAGGAGATGGACATCAACCCGCTCATCGCCGACGGAAACGAAGTGGTTGCCGTCGATGCCCGAATTCGCATTGAAAAGTAATTTCCATTCTCTACCCGCATCCAATTGTTAATTATTCATTGTTAATTGATAATTGATAATTGTTAATTGAAAAAGATCATCAACCCCTGGTTTGGCATCAAGGGCTACAACTGCATCTGTTGCAGCCCTGATAATCCTCGTGGTCTTCATCTTGAGTTTTGGGAAGATGGAGAAGACATCGTCACCCAGTGGCATCCTGATCGTGATTTCCAGGGCTGGCTCGACACCCTGCATGGTGGGGTGCAAGCCATGCTGATGGACGAAGTGGGCGGCTGGGTCGTCACTCGCAAACTGCAGACCACCGGAGTCACCAGCAAGATGGAGGTGCAGTATCTCAAGCCTATCTCGACCAAAGAAGCCGTTCTCACCATTCGAGGACACATCGTTCGTCAGATGCGTAATGTCGCTTTCATCGAGACTCAGATCGTCGATTCTTCTGGTGAAGTCTGCACTCGTTCCACCCTTGTCTATTTTTGTGCATCGAAAGAAAAAGCCGCTGAAACCATAGGCTTCACCGGCTGTGATGTCGAAGAATAAAATAACTCAAGTTTCGCATTTGCTCAACTTGATGGATAATAAGGGATATTTAGGGATATCTTAGTATTGCTTACGCTTCATACTCTGTGGGGTCGAAGCCTTCGAGGGCTTCCTTGCGCTCGTTGCAGGTGCCGCAGGTGCCGCAGTGGAGGTCGTGTCCCTTGTAGCAGGAGTAGGTGTGGGCGTAATCGACACCGAGCTCACGGCCGCGCAGGGCAATCTCGCGCTTCGTGAGGGACGTGTATGGGGCGAGGAGCGAGACACCGTTGGTGGTGCCTTCCTCGATGGCATGGCTCATGGCAGTGACGAAGTCGGGTCGGCAGTCAGGATAGATGAAGTGGTCGCCCGCGTGGTTGGCCATGAGGACGTGCTGCAGACCATGGCTTTCGGCTATGCCGGCAGCGATGCTGAGCATGATGCCATTGCGGAAGGGAACGATGGTCGATTTCATGTTCGCCTCATTGTATTGCCCGTCGGGTATCTCTTCGTAACCGTTCTTGAGGAGGCTGGAGCGGAAATACTGCTCCATGAAGTCGATGTTGATGACGAGATGGGGAATGCCAAGCTGGTGACACTGCCAGCGGGCACAGGCAATCTCGTGCTCGGCATGGCGTGAATGATAGTCGAAGGTGATGGCCAGGGCAATGCGCTCCTGGAATTCATGAAGCAGCGTCACGCTGTCCATGCCGCCACTGAGGATGATGATACTGTCTTTCATTTTATGAAGGGTAGTAAAAGAATTCTAGTTTGAAATGCCCTTGAAGAATTCATCTAAAAATTCTTCAGCAGAAATATGTCGAATGGGAAATTCATCGAACCCCTTTCGGTCACGAGTAAGGACAACATCTGCATCAATACTCATAGACGAATAGTACTGACAGGCATCCTCAAAGTCGTGACACTCAAATTGCAATGCCTTCTCAATGATTTCTGTATTTACAGGTGTAACCTGACAGAGTGAAAACATTTTCCTCATTATTCGGTATAGTTCTTCTTTCTCATAATGCTTTCTTAGAATATAGAATGCATTAATAAAGCTTTGAGCGCACACAAATAGTTCAATCTTCTTTTTTAGTGCTAAATCAAAGACAATAGCGGAGGGCAAATAATGCCCTCGGTTGCTGTCGAAAAAATCAAGGATAATATTTGTGTCGAGAAAAACTTTCATTGATGCTCCTCCTCTAATATCTCAGTTAGTTGTTTCGTATAATCTCCGAAAATAGGCTTGCGCTCATGAGGAGCCATAGACTGAATATCTGAAGAAAGCTGGTAGTCTTGCCAGGAATGGTTATTCTTGTTATCATTGTTTTCTTCTGCAAATCGGACGACCAAAGCCTTAACTTGTTGTTCCAGCCACTGTTGAACCGATTTGTCTCCATTGAAATGATGCCTTATCTGATTTATCAGGGCATCGTCGATAGATATATTGTAATTGCACATGATTGTAGAAGTGTTAATTAAATGTTCGTTTTTTGCTCCACTTTCTTTGTTATTCGCGGATAATGCGCTGCAAAATTACGGCTTTTTGCGTAATTTTCCAAGGATTTCAGTTTTTTTTGCACGAAAAATTTGCTTTCTACGGAATTGTTGCGTAAATTTGCCCCCAAATTTAATAAGAACAACTTTACTTAACCCCAATAAATATGAAGAAGACACTCTTGATGGCCTTTGCCATTGTTGCTGCAGTCGCAATGACTGGCTGCAGAAGTTCGAAAACCCTTTCCGATGCCGCTACCGTAGCATCTCCTACAGAGGAGGTGAAGGAGGTTGCACCTATTACCTACACCACACCTACGCGTACCACCACTCGCACTGCGCCAGTGGCTCAGGCCGGTGACCGCCAGGAGAGGGTTTCGGTGGTGAATAGCGGCGATGCCGGACTCCTGAAGGACTACAATGTTGTGGTTGGAGCTTTCAGCAACAAGACCAACGCCGATAATTTCAAGGCCAAGATGGTAAGCCGTGGCTACAATGCCTTCCTGGTACAGAACGAGGCAGGTCTTTACCGCGTAGTGGCTGGTGGTTACGACACCCGTGCCCAGGCTGTGAGCGTACGCGACAACATCCGCTCGACCTATGCCAACGATGATCCAGGCACATGTCCTGCTGCTTGGTTGCTCATCCCCGCCTATTGATCAGCTGCTTCTTTTTACAGCTACTAATACCATATATCTGGGGCAATGCTCCAGGTATATGGATTTATTAATTTATTCAAGTTTCGCATTTGCGAAACTTGAGATTATTTGAATTTCGACCTACGTACTCTTGTTTTATTGAAATTATCGACAAATCGCTTGTTTTCATGCTGGAAAAATGGACGTTTCTCATCACGCTGCTTCTTAGTCTTCTCTTTCCCGTCAGCGCGCAGACCAACAACTATGAGCAGACCATCCGCTCTCATGGATTCGTTCCCGGTCAGACCCATGACTGGAGCCATGAGTCGGACATCAATCTGCCCCAGCCGAGCCTGGCCTACATCAATTTGCACTCCAAATACGGAATCCCTTACACCAAGACTTCCAACTTCCGCGACACCATCGAATATTTCGATGCCATGGGCAATTACTTCATGAAGCGTGCCATCGTCAACGTGCAAGGTGCTACCTCAACCTCTTTTCCTAAGCGCAATGTCAAGCTGCAGCTCATCGACGATGACTGGCAGGGCGAAGTCGTTCCTACTGTGGATTTTGACGGGTGGGTGAAACAGGATCATTTCCACCTCAAGGCTTTCTATACCGACTGGCTGCGCGGTGTCGGTATCGTTGGCTACCAGCTCTTCGACCAGATGGAGCAGCAGATGCCTGCT
Source organism: uncultured Bacteroidales bacterium (assembly GCA_905235375.1). GTDB lineage: Bacteria > Bacteroidota > Bacteroidia > Bacteroidales > UBA3663 > Liminaster. The sequence goes on along the minus strand of CAJOLH010000029.1, from coordinate 18,603 downwards.
TCGAGCAATCGCATTTGGAAACGTGCAGGCGCTGAGGGACACAAGAACGCACGCTGCTACCCCGACGGCTTCCCCTGCATGATGTTCCTCAATGGCGAGTTCTGGGGCATTTGCACCTGGCAGCTCGCCAAGCATCGCCGCAACACGGCACAAGAGAAGCACAATGCCCTCCACATCCATCTGGACGGCAACATGAGCGAAACAAACTTCTGGCTCGACAACCTGAAATGGAATGCTTTCGAGGTGCGCAATCCCAAGGGGCTTTACGACATGGAGGGCAATGCCTACGACGGTGTGACCGAACTCATCGACAGCAGTTCTCCATTCTACGCACTATCCAGCGATTCGGAAGACGTACGACAGGCCAAGCAGCGCTCTGCCCAGGTCAAGCAGGCAGTAATCAGCCTCACCCGACGTGTAGGCGAGGTGAGCAACTTAAAGCGAAACGGAGCCTCGACCGAAGAGATTCGCGAGGCGATTGCCCGTCACTTCGATGTGGAGTCGATGGTCAACTACCTCGTGTTCAGCATTGTGACCAGCAACTACGACGGCTTCGCCAAAAACTGGCAATGGCTCACCTACGATGGCGGCGAAACGTGGCACGTGGCGCCTTACGACCTCGACTGCACCTTCGGCAACTATCATGAGGGGACTCTTGTCTTCCCCGCACAATTCTCCTATAGCGACAGCGACTACCGATTTAACATTTCGCGGCGTGGTATCGCCACGTGGTTCTGGGATTACTATTTTGACGAAATACGGGCACGCTATGCCGAGCTTCGCGACAGTGGCATCCTCAGCCCCAAGAACATCTCAAGCCTCGTTCACGCTTGGTACGACCGCATCGGCAGCGACCTCTACGACATGGAGTGGGCACGTTGGCCCAACGCTCTATGCATCAGCCAGACCATCACCAATCCCGGATGGGAGAGTTCCGACGACTGGACCGACCACTTCAACCACTTGCCCGAGTGGAAAGAGGATGTCACTTATCAGCCGGGCGACATCTGTCGTCTGGCTCGCCGAGTCTGGATTGCATCCTCCGTCACCACGGGCGTCCGTCCTTATCAGCAGCTTGGCTACACCGACAGCCTCGATCGGCTGGATGCCTGGATTGAAGAACGTATCACGCTCGAAGACTCCTACTTCGGCTACACCGCTTCTCCTGGAAGTCTCGAGCAGAACAATCTCCCTGCCTCGACCCATGCCATCGCCATCCTTGCCCCCGATGGCACTCCACGTATCCAGCTCGTTCGTGGCATCAATATCGTGCGCTACGACGATGGCTCCTCGCGCATCATCTATTTACATTAAGGAACAGTATGACACGCTTTTTAGCCACCCTCGTTGGTCTTCTTGCATCTTCTCTCATGATTGCAGTGCCACAAGGCATTGTGATTAATGAGATTATGCAGAGCAACGTCAACGGCATCATGTATAAGGGCGATTTCCCCGACTCATGGGTTGAACTCTATAATGCCGACAGGAAGGGAATCAATATACAGGGCTGGCGCATAGGGTTGGAGCGCAATTTCGACACAGCCTGGGAGTTCAGTCACTCGATGTACGTCGGTGCTGCCAGTCACCTGTTGGTCTATTGCGATAAGGTGGATAACGGCTACCAGCATACCAACTTCCATCTCGATGCCCATGAATGTACCATCTATCTGTGGGATGCCAACGGTGCGATAGTCGATTCGTTGCGTCATCTTCAACAGCCGGCACCCGGTGTGGCTTACGGACGGACGCAAGACGGAGGTGACCAGTGGAACTACGAAGTCACCCCCACGCCAGGCTCGCCGAATCAAGGTGTCTTCACAGGCTACCTGATGCCTGAACCCAAGTTCAGCCTTTCAGGACGTTTGCTCGAACGCCCAGGACAGGAGCTCACCGTATCCATCCCTGACGTGTCCGACCTGCCTGCCGACACGCGGCTCTATGTCACCACCGATGGTTCGTTCCCAACTCTTGAATCGCCTTGCTACTCGCGCGACAACCCCTTCCGTATCACTCTCGACCGCACTACGGTCGTGCGCGCTCGCCTCCTTTCCTCCCAAGGTCTCACCAATGTGCCCACCACGCATAGCTACATCCTCCATCCGCGTGCCTCCAAGTTGCTGGTCTTCTCGCTCTCGTGCGACAGCCTGTTGCTTTGGGGCGACAGCCTCGGCATGATGATCGGATCGGACTACCACGCCAACTGCTACAAGGGCTGGCGCCGCCCCATTCACTTCGAGATGTACGAGCAGGAGCACCCCGACCGCGCCATCCTCAATCAGTTGGGCGAAGCCGGTATGCACGGTGCTGGGTCCATGCTCCACAACCAAAAGGCCATGAACCTCTACACCAGCAAGCGATGGCAGCGCAAACGCTTCGACTCATCACATTTCTGGCCCCATAAGCCACACATCACGCAGACCAAGACCTTCTGCCTGCGTAATGGCGGCAGTCGTTGTGCTGATTCTCGACTGGAGGATGCTTTCGTACAGCTCCTCTTTGCCGAACATATCGACACCCTCGAATACCTCGACTATCGCCCCGTCATCGTCTATATCAACGGGCATTACCGAGGTCTGTACGACCTGCGCGAACGCGCTAACAACACATACGCAGCCAATAACTATGGTATCGACGAGGACGAAGTGACGGAAATCGAGGATATGGACAGCACCGACCCCATCTACCAGCCTGTCCGCGACCTGATCTGGAGCGACAATCCGACCTATGAGGCTCTATGCCGTTACTTCGACATGCCTTTGCTGCTCGACTACACGTGCTGCCAGGCCTTCGCCACCAACACGCTCTTCCCGTCGGCCAACGTCTTCATGTGGACGCATGGCGACACGCTTCGTCCTGACGACCCCGACAGCCGCATCCACCCTGTGCTGAAGGACCTTGATGAACTGGCTTCCACAGCTCCCACGGTCAACTGGTACAACTTCATCACCCTGCAAGGCTCGGAGGGCACATGGGGGTCGAACTACAACTGCCGTCGCCTCTACGTCGTATTATTCGGTTTGAAGGAATTTGAAGACGCATTCCTCGACCGTATGCAGACCTATTTGGGCGACTTTTGCAAACCTGCTGTCACCGTGCCCATGGTTCGGCGAATGTGTGCCGAGATTGAAGAAGAGATTCCGGCTACCTTCGAAGTGCTCGACGAGGGTGTAACCTACGCTGACTTTGCCGATCGTATCGACAATAAGCTCATCCCTTATCTGGAGCAGCGCCCGATGATACACTATCAGCATCTGGCCGCTTACTACGGATTGGGCACCGTCGTGCCAATGTGCGTCGGCACGCAATGCAGTGATGACGAAGGGCCGCGATGCATCAAGGTCAATGGTATTCCCCTTACTGAGGGCGACTTCGATGGTGCCTTGTTTTCAAGCCGCCCCGTTCGTCTCGACACTGGCAATGACGAGTTGGGCTGGCATATCACGCTCACCGATGCCTTGGGCCGCACGCAGATCCTCGAACGAGGTCACTCTTCGCTCTCGTTCTGCCTCTCCGACTACGGCTCCAGTTTCACAAGTGTCCGCTTCGATCCCACGCCTATTGCTCAACTGGGCATTGAGAACGTCACGACCGACCCTGCGTCACCGCAGCAATGCTATGACCTTGCTGGCCGTCCGAAGCTGCCGACTTCGAGAGGCTTCTGCATCATGCGCGACGCGAATGGAAACACCAGCAAAACATTCTGTCCATGACTATCCCTCTGCTCCTTCCTCTTGCGGCTACAGCTTTTCAGCTCCATTTGGGTGCGCAGTGCATCCAGACGGATGTCAGCAGCATCGATAGCCTTACTTTCGATGCCGCACGGCAACAGCTCATCGTTCATCGTGCGGAGTCCGCTGTCTTCGGTGTGCCCATTTCCAGCATCGACAGCATCTCTTTCCCCCAGCTTCAGTCGCATGCATCCATACGTTTCAGTCATGACCTTGTGTCATCGGTCAATCCCTACTATTTCGATGGGCTGACGATTGAGTGCAGCGGAAATAATGTCAAGGTAGTGAGCCGATGCAATTTCGTGACGGACTTCGAAATCGAAGGACAGGCCTCCGATGCTTCGATTGTGATAGAAGCCGATCAGCCCATTCGCCTTCACCTCAATGGACTGACGCTCTACAGCAGCCGGCAATCAATCATCCGACTGGCGAAGGCATCGGCTGCCACCATCCTCATCGAAGGCGAAAACACGCTCATACACACGGCAAGCGAAGAGGATTGCGATTCGCCCGAGGCTGCTATTTTTGCAACGGGACAACTCACTCTCTCAGGTTCAGGCGCACTCTCGATCCAGACAGATGGAAAGGTTGGACATTCGCTTCATGCCAGCGCGCTGAGTATCGAAGGCGGGTCATTCGCGATCGACAATAGCAGCCGAGGCATTAAGGGTGACGGTATCATCTATTCTCCTATAGCAATTCTGACTGATGAGACATTCGAAATGAGTCGTGGGCGATTGTCGATTCATGCTTCTCGTGAGGCGGGCAAGGGAATCGTGTGCCAGGGACCTATCACCATCGGTTCTGGTCAAGACTCCTCCCTTGAGCTTGATATCCACTGCACAGGCAAAACTCTTTACACTCCAGGTCCTGACGGACACACCCTGACTGAGGGCTGTCCGGCCATATTGACGCCGCACTCCATCACCATTCAAGGCGGTGACATCAGCATTGAGACTGCCGACAACGCATCGCAGGGCATTAAGGCCGATGAACGCATCGACATCAGTGGAGGCCGACTCTTCATGCAATGCTACGACGACTGCCTCAACAGTGCTGGTCCCATCACCTTCGCAGGCGGCACCACAGTGTGCTACAGCACGGGCGATGATGCCATCGACAGCGATTACGCCCAGTCGGGTGCCATCGTCATCGATGGAGGCAACTTGTTCGCCTACACGACACAAGGACCTTCGGAAGAAGCGCTCGACTGCGATGACAATCGTCGTATTCTGCTCCGCAGCGGCATCGTCGTTACCTTTGGTGGCGCGCAGCACCCCGAGCAGCGCTCCCTTGGCTCCAACCTGCAGCCTTATTATCTGGGTCCTGCTCTTGAAGATTGCCGCAGTGGATGTTACTATTCGCTCACGGACCCTCAAGGCACCCCGATCTGCACCTTCCGCTTCGACCACGACTTCCAAAGTACGCAGTCTCTTCTGTCTTCCCCAGGATTCGATCCAGCCTGCTGGAGCATCACCGAATCGCCCGAACCCCCTGCTCACTTCTCGGAAAGTGTTGCTGGAAGATTCTTTATTGGAGATTATACGAGACTTTAAGGTTTGGATAGATTCGAAACTTTAGTTAATTATTCGTAAAAATCAGACCCGATTGCACCGCAAATGTTGGAAAAACGGACAAAACCGCTTATATTTGCATTGGAAAAACGGACAAAATCGCTCGATTTTGTGTTGGAAAAACGGACAAAACCGACTGATTTTATATTGGAAAAACGGACAATGATATGTTGAAACGAAAGATTGACAATTACTTAGCCAACTATTTTAATCGAACCAAAAAGGCTCTTTTGGTGACGGGCGCAAGACAGACGGGCAAATCGTTCTCGATTCGGCATTTTGGAGAAACTCATTTTGACAGTTTCATCGAAATTAATTTCATCGAGAATCCAGACGCAGTCGGAACAATGCGGGGTGCAAAAGATAGCCGCGACATTCTCCTTAGATTGTCGTTGCTTGCCAATCGTCCGCTCTTGAAAGGAAAGACACTCATTTTCTTTGATGAGGTACAAGAATATCCAGAAATAGTGACGGCCATCAAGTTCCTGGTTGATGAGGGCAGTTATCGTTACATCATGAGCGGCTCGCTCCTGGGTGTGGAGCTGAATGACCTTCGGTCGGAGCCAGTCGGCTATTTGGATATAGTAGAAATGTTTCCGCTTGACCTTGAGGAGTTCGTTCGGGCTTTGGGTGTTGGTGAAGCAGTCATCAATAATTTAAGGGAAGCCTTTGTCAAACTGCAACCCGTTGATGAATTTGTACACACGAAGATGATGGAGCTTTTCAGGCTCTATCTGGTCGTCGGTGGAATGCCGGCAGCTGTACAAAAATATGTCGATACGCATAATCTGAAAGATGTAATGGACGAACAGCTTGCCATTGTGCGTCTCTACAAACGTGACATTACAAAGTACGACAAGGATAGAAAACTCTACATCGAGGAAATCTTCGACTTGATTCCTTCTGAACTGAACGCAAAGAACAAGCGATTTATCTTGAAAAACCTGAATGAAAACCTAAAATTTTCGCGCTACGAGAATAGTTTCATTTGGTTGAAGGATGCTGGAGTGGCTTTGCCCGTTTTTAATGTCGAAGAACCTGTAGTACCATTGAAACTTTCGAGAAGTCGCAATCTCTTCAAGCTGTTTCAAAACGACATAGGACTTCTGGCATGCCAATATGCCGAAGGCATTCAGCTGCGTATCATCAACGATGAGAAGAGCATTAACTTCGGCTCGATTTATGAAAATGTGGTGGCACAGGAACTGCATGCCCATGGTTTCGAACTCTATTACTTTAACAGTAAGAAACAAGGTGAATTGGATTTTATCATTGAGAAAAACGGAACCACTTTGCCCATAGAAGTGAAGTCTGGAAAGGATTACCAGCGGCATAACGCCCTTACCAATGTGATGAATAATGCTGGATATGACATTAAGGAGGCTTTTGTTTTTACTGGTGATAATATGAGGCAGGACGGAGGAGTCTATTATCTGCCTATATATTTAGTGGGCTTCCTGCAGCGTGAGGCTATCGGTGATATTCATTATAATATTAGTTTGGAAGGTCTTTAGTTACGATGCAGATTTAGTATTTATGATAATTCCTTCCCTCTTCTTGGCAAGCCTTGCGCTTAGTGTGCAGTCGGCGACAGCCACGGCTGACGCTCTCGGTTCGAATGAATCGGGACACCTTGTTATCAACGAGATCATGCAGTCGAACATCGACCAGCTGATGGTGGAGCATGACTTTCCCGATTCATGGGTGGAGTTGTATAACCCGACAGGAAAGGCAATCAATATCGAGGGATATGGGATTGGGAAAAGTTCAGACCTGGAGGACGTGTATCTTTTTCCCAAAAGCCATCAAATTCCTGCCCACGGTTATCGGTTGATCTATTGTGACAAGAAAGGGCAGGATACGCACACCGACTTCCGACTGGAATCGACTTCATCGGGAAGCATTTACTTGTTCAGTCCAGACGGAGAGATTATCGACAGCCTTCGCTATCCCCAGATGCCTGCTCCAAACATCGCCTACGGTCGCCGTGCCGATGGCGAAGCAGAATGGCAATATGAACTGCAACCCTCCCCCGGAGCTGCCAACAAAGGCGGAGGTTCGTCCATGTTGCTGCCTTCGCCCGTCTTCAGTCTGTCGGGGCGCATCCTGACGGGACCTGCTGAGCTGCAAATCACGATGCCTGAAGGATACAATCTGCCGTCCGACACCCGTATCTATATGACCACCAATGGAGAGGAGCCAACCCTCGACTCTCCTTCTGCCTCGGAGTTCCGTCTGAAGGTCGACCATACGCTCACAGTTCGTGCCAAGCTGCTTTCGGTACACGCTCTGCCATCACGTGCCACCACACATTCTTATATCTTCCATCCGCGCGAATTGCATTTGCCGATTGTGAGTCTGGTGACCGATAGTGCATATCTTTATAGTGAGGACAACGGCATACTGTTAGGGGGCCAGCCCTTTGGCACAGGTAACTGCTACAAGGACTGGCGTCGCCCCGTCAACATCGAGTATTTCGAACAGGAGGACGATGATGCCACCATCAATCAGCTCGGCGAGACTGCTGTTGGCGGTCTGGGCTCGCGCATCTATTCGCAAAAGTCGCTCAAGCTGTATGCCCACAAACGTTTCGGCAAGAAGCGCTTCGAGGCACAGCTTTGGCCCGAAGACAAGCCGGAAATCACCCAGGTCAAGTCGTTCCGTCTGCGCAATGGCGGCAACCGGTGTATCGACACACGCTTTGAGGATGCGCTGGCACAGCGAATCTTTGCCCGGTGGAAAGATTCGCTCGAATGGATTGCCTATTCGCCCGTCATTGGCTATATCAATGGCGAATACAAGGGTGTCTTTGGCCTGAGGGAAAAGTGCGACGAGGACTTTCTGGAGTCGAACTACGGCATCACCGAGGAGGTGGATATTGTGGAAAGCTTCTACACCGATGCGCCGGAATATGCCGAGATAATGCAGCTCATCGATGACGAATCAGCGACATTTGCCGATTTCGAGGCCATCATGGAGATGAGCCAGTTTATCGACTATCTCTGCTGCGAGACATACGCGACGAATGAGGACTTCCCACATAATAATGTATATATGTGGAAGACGAAGGGAGGCAAGTGGCATTTTGTCCTGAAAGACCTCGACTACTTCTCTAATTCCCAATTGGGCTTCAACTATCTCAACTGGCTCATGGTGATAGGCAGTGAGGGAAAATGGGTAGTACAGCCCATCAAACATCGGCTGATCCAGAAGCTGCTGATGATGGATGAGTTCCGCGAGGCCTTCATCGACCGCTTGGGTATCTATCTCGGCGACTTCCTTCGTCCCGATGTGACGTTGCCGCTCATTCGTCAGATGCGCGATGAAATCGATAGCGAGGTGGCGGCAACCTTTGCCGCGATGAGTGAAGAGGTGAGCTATGCAGACTTCGACCGAACCGTCAACCAGCGGCTGATACCCTATTGCGAGCAGCGCCCCCTGCGGGCTTACGGTCAATTTGCACAATACTATTCGTTGGGCGATGTCGTCCCGATGACCATCTATTCGCAGGGCAATCCGATTCGGGTCAACGATGTCGGACTCACCCAAAGCCGATTTGAGGGCTGCACTTGGTTGGGGCGCAAGCTGAGGCTCGACAGCCGAAACCCTGCTGCTGGCTGGTCGATGACTGTGACCTATTTGAACGGCAGCATGAAGACCATCCGATATGAGCAGCCATCGGTCAGCATAAATTTGGCCGAAACTGTGGGTGTTTGCGAATCGGTTATTATCACCACCATTCCGATTGATCCGGGCGAAGGCATAGAGTGTGTCGTGAACGATGAGGCCAAAACTCCTGTTGGCTACTTTACCATCTATGGCATGCCTTGCAGTAATGCGGGGGGGAACGTACGATTGGTACGCGACCCCGATGGGACATTTCGAAAGATTATCAGATATTAAGGAGATATGGATAGACCATTATTACATAAAAGCTTGATGGCGGCGTGGCTGATGCTGCTTGTCGGCTTAGGTGGTCACCTTGCTGCCCAGACGCACCAGGTGATGATCAACGAACTGATGCAAAGCAATGTCGATGCCCTTTTCTATCGAAAGGATTTTCCCGACTCCTGGTTCGAAGTCTATAATACTACGGGAAAGACAATCAACATGAGGGGGTGGCGAATTGGGGTCAACAACGATTTTGACAAGTCGTACGAACTTTTTCATTTTCGTGAGCTGCCCGCATACGGCCATATCCTCTACTATTGCGACAAGAAGGACGACGGATGGGAACATCCCGACTTCCGGTTGGAATCCACCAAGGCCGGAGCTCTCTATCTTTGGAATGCTGACGGTGTGTTGGTTGACAGTGTAGCATACAACGAGATGCCTGCTCCCAATATCGCTTGGGGCAGAGTGACGGATGGGGCTGACGAATGGCAATATGAAGTCACCCCTACGCCTGGTGAGCCAAACGAAAGCCGTGGCTCAGACTTTATCATGCCTGATCCTGTATTCAGTCATACTGGGCGACTGCTCCCTGTGGGTGAGTCACTCTCGCTCACGATTGCGTTTCCCGATGCCGCTCTTCCGTCCGACACGCGCCTGTATGTCACACTCGACGGTTCGGCTCCCACCAAAGCGTCTGTGAGCTACGCAAGGGATGAACTGTGCACGATGCTGATAACGGAGACAACGGTGGTTCGTGCCCGATTGATTTCTGACTTCGCACTGATTTCTCTGCCTGTGACGCATTCCTATATCATTCATCCTCGCACGACTAAACTGCCAGTGTTCTCGCTCTCGACCGACAGCAGATATCTATACGACGAGGAGATCGGCATGATGGTGGGCGATGACTTCGATGGTAATTGTTTCAAGGGATGGCGTCGCCCGTTCAACATCGAGTTCTTTGAGCAATCGGAGTTCGACACGGCACTCATCAATCAGATAGGCGAGGCTGGTATGCATGGCGCCGGGTCGCTGCGAAGACATCAGAAGGCGATGAACCTCTATACCAACAAGCGTTGGCAGAAGAAACGATTCAAGTCGGCTACGTTCTTCCCGCATAAGCCCTTCATCAAGAAGACCAAGACCTTCTGCCTTCGCAACAGTGGTACGCGCTGTCTCGACTCACGTATCGACGATGCCTTTGTACAACTGCTTTTTGCCAATCATCTCGACAGCTTGCAGTATCTCGACTATCGTCCCTGCATTGTCTATATCGACGGTAAGTACAACGGTATCATGGACGTTCGTGAACGTGCCAACAATACCTGGGCATCGAACAATATGGGTCTTGAAGAGGATTCCATTTCGGAAGTAGAAGCGTTCTACAGCAAAGTTGCAGAATATGATGATGTTCGGCAATTGATAGATGACCCGAATTCCAAATACGAGGACTTCGCTCAACTGTTCGATATGTCGCTTTTCCTAAATTATCTTTGCTGTGAAGCATATTCATCCAATCGCACTTTCGCCCATACCAATGTCTATCTGTGGTACGACAGGGGCGAAGGTCAGAAGATTCTCCATCCTCTGCTGAAGGACCTGGACGATTTTGCGGGCGGAGGAGACAATTGGAATTGGATGAATTTCATCACGCTGACTGGGAACGAGAGCAATTACGATGAAAAGCCAGAGCATAGGCGCATCTTTGCGCGGCTGTTCGACATGCCGGAGTTTCGCAATCCGTTCATCGACCGTATGATGGTCTATCTGGGTGATTTCTGCAAGCCTTCGGTCACAGTTCCGATGATTAACGAAATGCGCGCTGCGATTGAGGATGAGATTGAAGCGACATTCGCCTTTATGAACGAAGGTGCCACCTATCAGGATTTCGCCAACCGTATCGAGAACAAGCTCATCCCATTCTGCCAGAAGCGTCCGATGATTCAAAGTCAACAGCTTGCCTCGCGGTTCGATTTGGGGAATGTCATTCCCCTCACTATCTACACAAAGGTGTATCATGAAGGCTCGGTTTACGATGTCCCGGCAAGCATGAACGACATTCGTTTGACAGAGGGCAATTTCGATGGTTATTGTTTCAGCGGTCGGACTTTCCGTGTGAACAGTGGCAGCAGCAATTTCCATTGGCAACTGGTAATCGGTTACTCCAACGGCGGCTTTGAGACCCGTACCTTTCATCAGTCCGACATCTCAATTCGCCCAGATCTGTTGGGCAACAATATCGTCTCACTGAAGCTTTTGCCTGTTGTCGCCCCTGGCGCTGGCATAGAGGATGTTGTTGTTGAGGATTACAATGATGCTTCCTTCTATGACTTGTTCGGTCAGCGTCTCCAGCGTCCAGCCGATGGGCAGGTAATGATTTATAGAGGCAAGAAAATCCTCAGAGTTCGTCAGTGAACATGCTATTTACGCAAACATTTTAATTATAATATGATTAGAGCTACAACTATCATTCTACTCTCTCTCTCTCTCTCTCTCTGCGCGCGAGTGAAGAGACAAAGAGCCTTGTCATCAACGAGATCATGCAGTCGAACATCGACCAGCTGATGGTGGAAAACGACTTTCCCGATTCTTGGGTGGAACTTTACAATCCGAGCGGGTCTGCTATCAATCTTTCGGGCTATTCTATTGGTGAACATGCCGATGGAGTGGGAGCCTGGCGATTGGAAGGAAACAGGTATATTCCTGCATGGGGCTACCTGCTCATCTATTGCGACAAGAAAGCCGAGGGTTTGCACACCGACTTCCGACTGGATGCGGGGCAGGGCGAGCTCTATTTGTTCGATGCGAGAGGAAAGGTGGTTGACCAGCTCATTTACGGGAATATGCCAGCCCCAAACATCGCCTATGGTCGAGTAAATGATGGCGATGAGGAGTGGCATTATGAACTTCAGCCTTCTCCTGGGGCTGCCAATGTAGGGCAGGGGACGACCGATGTGGCTCCCGATCCTGTCTTTAGCGTGGAGGGCGGATTGATGGATGAGGCATTCACCCTTCGTGTGACCATGCCCGAAGCAGGATGTCCCCATGACGCTATCATCTATTGGACTACCGATGGCAGCGAACCGAACTTGCACTCCGCTTTTGGCAAGGAGATAAGTCTGAATGTTGACCATTCGATGGTCGTTCGGGCTAAGATTCTCTCGCAGGATTGTTTGCCCAAGCCTGCTGCAACGCATAGCTATATCTTCCATCCGCGCCCGTTGGGGATGCCTGTCTTCTCGCTGGTGACTGACGGAGATTATTTCTATGACGAGAAGATCGGAATACTGGCAGGAGAAAAGGATGACCCGAATGCCAACTTTATGCAGAGCTGGCGGCGTCCGCTCAACGTCGAGTATTTTGTGGCAGACAGCACGGCTTTGAACCAGCTGTGTGAGACTTCGGTGGGAGGCAAGACGTCGCGCGTGTATGCGCAGAAATCGTTGCGGCTCTATGCCCATAAGCGTTTTGGCACCAAACGCTTCAAATGCCCTTTCTGGTTGGAGAAGCCCGAGATTACGAAACATTCTTCGGTGATGCTTCGCAACGGTGGGTCGAGAAGTTTCGGCTCAAGGACGAACGATGCCTTTGTGCAGCAGCTGTTCGGTACGCATGTCGCTGACTTGGATTGGCAGGCCTATCGCCCCGTGATTGTGTATATCAATGGTGAATACAAGGGTATGTATGAGCTGCGCGAACGGTCGGACGAGCATTATGTCGAAGCTAATTATGGCATCGATGACAATGACATCTATCAGACCGATAACCTCTATTACGGAGAGGGAACGTTCGACGAGCTCGTCACGCGCGTTTGGAACAAGTCTTCCACTTACGAGTCGATTGACCAACTCATGGACATCAGCGAATTTGCCAACTACCTGATAGCTGAAGCCTATTGCGGCAACCATGATTGGCCGGGGAATAACATCTTTGCATGGGCACCGAAGGCTGATGGTGGCCGCTGGCGATGGATCCTCAAGGATTTGGACGAATACAGATTCTATTCGAACGAAAAGAACTTCCTCAACTACATCTTTGTCGAAGGCACTGAAGGGCAGGAGGTGAAGAACAAAGGAAACGAGAGCGGACATAAGATTTTCACGAAACTGAAAACTTTCGAAGAGTTCAGACGCTTGTTCATCGATCGATTCACCGTTTATCTTGGAGACTTCCTAAAACCCTCTTACGCCTGTGCGATGCTTGCGGAGATGAGAAACGAGATAGAGGATGAGATGCCCTACACGTTTGATGCCTATTCGTCACACGGTACCTATAATTGGTACAAGTATGAGCAAAATGCCATGATGGAATATACCAAGGAGCGTGCCGCGGCTATGTATCGCAACTTGTCGGAGACGTTCTCTTTGGGAAAGGTCATCCCGACAACTATCGAGACGAAAGGCATGAAGGTGAATGTCAATGGCGTCACCTTGCTCGAAGGGGATTTTGAGGGCGCGTTCTTTCGAAACAGGGCTGCTACAATCGAGGCTGATAGTGCAAAAGAGGGTTGGATCATGACCCTCACTTTGCCCGATGGTAGTCAGATCGACTATCGGCTTTCGTCATCCTCGGCACGCATCGATCTGAGCAATTATCCTGAGTGTGACTCTGTTTTGATCAGTCCCTACGCTTCTTCCGATAATGCCATCTTTGAACTGACGGCAGAGGATGACAGTGATGAAGCTTCCTGTTATGACCTTTTCGGCCAGAGCGTCAGTCCTGCCACGACGGGTCGCATCATGGTTTACAAAGGTAAAAAGATTGTTGTAAATGGGATTCAAAGATGAAATACATACTGATAATGCTGCTCGGTAGTCTTTCCCTGCTGGCTGCCTGCCATGAGCCGGAGATTCAGCCGATAAATGATCCAATAGAGGAACCTACGAAAGAACCTGGGGAAGAGCCGACGGATGAACCCAAAGATAATCCCAATGATGAGCCGACGGATAATCCCAATGATGAGCCGACGGATGAACCCAATGATGAAGGCCCGGACATTGATTACACCCTTTCGCCCAACTTCGGGAAGAGTCTTGGCATCTTCGGCGGGTCGTTCAGCTGTATTGAGGAGTCGGACAGCTGTAAGTCATATTGGCAGGAATTGTTGCAACTCACCTTGTTCAGCCACGGCATCAGTGGCGCAGGCTACAGCAACTTGACGCAGGAGAACGGTGTGCAGTATGCCGTCGATCGCTGCTGCCGACGCGATAAGCCGCACGACATCTACTTGCTTTGGTCGCCGAGCAACGACTTCTCGAAGGGACGCGCCACCATCGGCACGCTCAGCGACTACACCGAGGCCGATGGCTTCGACACCACGAAGCTCTCCACCATGCTTGGCGGCATGAACTATTGCTATCAGAAACTGAAACAGAAGAACCCCGATGCCGAGATCCTTCTGTTCACCACTCTTCCTATCTTCAATAAGGGAGCAGCGGGCTACGATACGCTCTATACCGACAGCATCGGTCTGCGCCACTACGTCGATGCTCAAATCGAATGGGCCAAGGCGCACGATGTCCCTTACCTCGACCCCGTCGCTCAGGCTTCACACACAGCAACTATGGTCCGTATTACCAGAAGGACAAGCTGCATCCGAATGTCGAAGGATACAAGCACCTCGTCGGCATCACCTTGCCTTTTTTGGCATATCCGAGGTGATGGCAGGTCTTTTGTCTCACGGATTCTAAGTCTGCTTTTTTCGCACAGAATTTTTATAAGTCACACAGATTTCTCAGATGAACACAGATTTCGCTACGCGGCACATGCGTGTCCATCATGTCTTTCTGACGATAGATGTGTATTACGTGCGTAGCGAACAATCTGTGTTCATCTGAGAAATCTGTGTGACCTTCACCTTTCTCACAGATTCCACATTTGCTTTTTTTCACAGAGCGTTGTTTATAGTCACACAGATTTCTCAGATTTACACAGATAACGCTACGCGGCACGTGCGTGTCCATCATGTCTTTCTGACGATAGATGCGTATTATGCGCGAAACAAAAATCTGTGTAAATCTGAGAAATCTGTGTGACCTTCACCTTTCTCACAGATTCCACATCTGCTTATTACTCGCAGAGCGTTGTTTATAGTCACATAGATTTCACGGATTTACACAGATTTCGCTACGCGGCACGTGCGTGTCCATCATGTCTTTCTGACGATTGATGCGTATTATGTGAGAAACAAAAATCTGTGTTCATCTGAGAAATCTGTGTGACCTTCACCTTTCTCACAGATTCCACATTTGCTTTTTACTCACAGAGCGTTGTTTATAGTCACACAGATTTCTCAGATGAACACAGATTTCGCTACGCGGCCCGAGCTTTTCCCTCATGCCTTCCAGACGATAGATGTGTATTACGTGCGTAGCGAACAATCTGTGTTTATCTGAGAAATCTGTGTGACCTTCACCTTTCTCATAGATTCCACATCTGCTTTTTACTCACAGAGCGTTTATTTTTCACACAGATTTCACAGATTTACACAGATTTCGCTACTCGGCACGTGCATGTCCATCATGTCTTCCTAACGATTGATGCGTATTATGTGAGAAACAAAAATCTGTGTTCATCTGAGAAATCTGTGTGACCTTCACCTTTCTCACAGATTCCACATCTGCTTTTTTTCACAGAGCGTTGTTTATAGTCACACAGATTTCTCAGATTTACACAGATAACGCTATGCGGCCCGAGCTTTTCCCTCATGCCTTCCAGACGATAGATGTGTATTACGTGCGTAGCGAACAATCTGTGTTTATCTGCGAAATCTGTGTGACCTTATCCCAGGAACTGTGTGCCCGATTTGCCGTATAGCACTAATTGACGATACGGTGAATGTCTTCTTTTATGCAATTCGATGAGAAATTCACTAAGAGACCCACATGTAAGTTCATGAGTTTTATATAGGTGAGCGTTTGTTTCCAAAACACGCCCTTCATCTCTTCTACCGATTTTATCTCCACGATAACTTTCTTTTCTACAAGAAGATCTACTCGTAAAGGTGATTTGAGTGTATTTCCTTTATATATTATAGGAACATCCAATTGACGTTCGACTGTTAAACCTCTCTTCTGGATTTCAAATGAGAGAGCTTCTTCATAGACGCTCTCCAATAGGCCTGGTCCTAACTCGTTGTAAACATCAAAGATGGCTCCTCTTATCTCGTATGTGATTTCGTTGTCTGTCATATCTCTCAAAAATCAAATTTCTTGTTAATATACTATTTGTCACACAGATTTCACGGATTTACACAGATTTCGCTACGCGGCACATGCGTGTCCATCATGTCCTTCTGACGATTGATGCGTATTATGGCGAAACAAAAATCTGTGTTTATCTGAGAAATCTGTGTGACCTTACACCAATAACTGTGTGCCCTTCTCACTCTTCAGAGTTGTCCAGCAGCTGGATGCCATCGGTGCGGAGGGCGATGCGCTGCTGCTTGTAGAGGGCGCCGACGGCCTTCTTGAAGGTCTTCTTCGACATCTGCAACTCGGAGGCGATGAGTTCGGGCGTGGAGTGATCGGTGAGCGGCAGGAAACCGTTGCGGCGATGGAGCGCCTTGAGGATGGAAGCCTCGGCGGGATCGATCATCTGACGATAGCCGATGGGCTGGAGACTGAGGTCAATCTTGTCATCTTCGCGCACACCCTTGACCCATGCCCGCAGACGTTCGCCGATGCGTATCTCCTGGAAGATCTGGTTATGATAGAGCAGGCCGGCATGTTGGTTGTTGATGATGACCTTGTAGCCGAGGTTCGTCTGCCTCCAGACGAGAGCTTCGACTTCCTGGCCTTCGTCGTAAGTGGGCGGCACGTTGCCGAGATGCTTATCGACCTTGGCAGTGCCTGCGATGCGACCCGACAGTTGGTCGATATATATATAAATAATGTATCGGCGGCCTTCCTCCATCTTCTGCGCTTGTTCGCGATGGGGGATGAGCAATTCCTTCGACGTGCCCCAGTCGGCAAAGGCACCGACGGCATTCACGCTATTGATTTTCAGATAGGCGAACTGCCCTACGGTGGCGTAGGGATGTTCGTTGGTGGCGATGAGGCGTGCCTCGGCATCCTGATAGACGAAAACCTTCAGTTCGTCGCCCACTTTAGCATCCTGGGGTATGTAGCGCTTGGGCATGAGTATCTCAAGGCCGTCGCCTCCATCGAGGTAAAGGCCGAAGTCAACGATCTTCGCTACTTTCAACGTATTGTATTGTCCTAATTGTGCCATAGTTTTCTTATTCTTTGCGTACGATGAGTTTGTCGCCCTGGAGTTCGGGGACAACGCCGAAGATGCTGCGACGGAGGCAGTAATTGATGTCGGCACGGAAACCGTGCTGGATGAGGCGTCGTGCATGTTCGCTCTGCATCAGGATATTCGAGAAGTCGCGGTTCGCCTGGTGCCAGAGCGCGACGGCCATGCGTGCGCCATCGCTGGCTGCTTCCACACCGTCTTCGGCAAGCAATGTGCTGGTGAGGGCTCCGGCGAAGAGGGAGTCTTCCAGACAGATGCGGCCGTTGGCACCCGAGCAGACGATGAGCACATCCTTACCCAACGATAGGATGCGTTCGGTGAGTGCTTGAAGGTTGACGAACGCACCAATGAGCAGCTGGTAGCAATCGGCAGCACCCTTGATGGCCTTGGTACCATTGGTGGTCATGAAGACGATGGCTTTGCCGTTCACCTTATCGACCGAATATTCGGAGGGGGAATTGCCGAAGTCTGCAAACGAACATCGTTCGGTGGCCTGCTCGGCTCCCACAAGATGACCGAGCGACTTATAGGCAAGTGCTTCCTGTTCGGTAGCAACAGGAATGATATAGGATGCACCGTTGGCAAAAGCAGTGCAGATGGTGGTGGTGGCACGGAATACGTCGGTCACCACCACGACGCTGTCGCGGTGCTCATAGAGATGGATTAGGCTGGGAGAGAAACAGATTTCGATTTGCATTGTTGGTTAAGGGATATTAAGGGATATTGGTGATATTAAGGGATATTAAGGGACGATACCTTCGCCTTGTCAATATGGAGAATAAAGGGACTCAATTGACATTTGTCCCCAAATATCCCTTAGAATCCCTTAATATCCCTTGGAATCTCTTAGTTAAAGATTTGCGTCAATCAGCTTCTGGAGGTCGGCCTTGGCAGCGAGACCAACCTTCTTGCCGACAACTTCGCCATTCTTGATAAGCATGACAACGGGAATGTTGCGGATGCCGTACTTGATGGTGAGGTCTTCGCCCTCATCCACATTGTACTTGCAGATTTCTGCACGGCCTTCATACTCTTCGGCAAGCTGTTCGATAATGGGGCCGAGGCGCTGGCATGGACCACACCATGTTGCCCAGAAGTCGATAACTACGAGTTTGTCACTTGCCAGGATTTCGCTGGCGTTCTGATCGGTG
>CAJOLH010000028.1 GCA_905235375.1 uncultured Bacteroidales bacterium | reverse complement strand
AACATACTTTTATGGACTATTCTCTATAACCTACATATCACAGCAAAGCTACTTAAACTAAAGGTGCATTATCCTCAAAAGAAAATCCTCTTCAACTAAGTTGGGCTACGAACATAGGTTCATCAAAACAGCCTCATTTCAGGCTTCTGCCAGAGGTTTCATTTCTTACTGAGGATGATGTTCACGAGAGTCGTCGTTGACAGTCTCTTGAAGTGTCAAGCGACCAAAGGTCGAATGAAATTCAACTATTGAGGGACGATGTCCATCAATCTACATGCTCGTGACTTCCTTTTCAGGCAGAATTGTGCCCCACGATTCGCTTCCTCCGGAATCCTTGAATTTTTTGGTTTGATCCTCGTGTTCGTACTCGATAGGCCATTCCTTTTTTGACTTGGCATCATTGGCGTTATACCGCTGCCCTCCGTTAGCATCTTTCCAATATGGTCGGATTTGAATGTACAGTTTGTCACCACCATCAATGCTCATCCTCGGTTTCCAGTTAGTAATAAACGAGAGCAATAGTGTGTAACGGCCAGACTTACTGACGTTGAACGGAACTGGTCGCGGCGAGAGCAGAACATTGCCCGCAGCATCTTTGATGGTTACTCTGACTCCCCAGCTGGCTATGCGTGAGCCATTTGTGACATCTACAACGGCATAGTATTTATACATGCTAAAATCCTGAGGATTTATCATGGAGTACCCTCCCGTCTCCGTCCCGTTGGCGTCGACATAGCCTTCGGTATAATTGCTCCAGTCATACAACGGCGCTCCATAAATTTGGTTCGCCTCACGAAGAGAAATAGTAGGCTTTCCTATCTCCAAGGTTATCTCGTCATCGGTGCAAAACAACACGTTATCCACCAGATCATCAAAGTCTGTTGAGGTTGGCTCTGAGCCTCCCTTCTTAAGAGAATAGAGGTATGGAATGAGATGTACTTCAACCTCGTCTTCCAAGGCCAAGGCCTCGGTGATGAACCTGTATGTAACTCTTTCATCTACCTTAGGACGGGTACATATATTTATTCCTAACTCTTCGGCGCCGTTTTTCATCCGCATGTCAACATAGTGGTCTGACGCCACGGGGCCGAGGTACATTCTCATACCCGGATAATATTTATTATTGGATACCAGAGCGTTGATTCCACCCAAATCTTTCAGTGAGAAATAAGAATCGGCATTAACCCAGCCATCGGTAATCTTGCAATTGCCATTCTTGGTTAGAACGATGGGTGAGAAATCAGTGCTATAATTGACAAGGTGTTCGGTCAGGAACCTAAATACTTCTTTGTCCCACAAGTGAATGCCAAAGGGGGCAACGTGAAGCTGTACATCGCCATATGCATCAACCACAAACGCGAATTTGCCACTTGGTTCCAGCTCTGTTTCCTTGCCATTCCAAAAATTGAGGCTTCCTTCAGCTTCAGCGTAAGCCTCCAGATTAGCCCCGATGGTCGTGGCAAAAGCTGCCGCAATTTCAAAACCTACAGCCGCACGAAATGACGCTCCTACCTTGAAGTTGCCGTTAAGAGACACATTCTTAACTTGGCTTCCTCCACTTCCCTTTATCACTTCATCAATATCTTTTTTCTTCTTATTTTCTACAATGTAACCTGTTCGAGTCTTATCTGTGACCATATGAACGGATGCACTAAAGCTCCCACCCATTGTCAGTTCCGGCGCAACATTTGCAGTGATAATAAAAGCGATAGGGACGGGGGTCACACACAGAGGAATCCTTATAGTAGGATTACTCCACGGCTTAGATTTCTTGGGAATCCATTCATTCAGTCCAATAACCCGCTTCTTTCCCGAACCTCGGCCAAAGTATTTGTTTAAGGCCACCTGATTGTCATACCAAAGGTGTGTGTATTGTCCAATCTTTGACTGTGACAGTTCACTGGAGGGCGTTTTCTGGAGCTCATATCCACCTTCCAACCCGATGTCAAATTCGTACCAACTGTCGTTATAGTTGTACTCATATTTCGCATCTTCGTCTCGCTCACAATGAGCCTGGGTATAGTTGACGATTTTCAGGCTAACAGCCACATAAGGAGTCCCCCCAGAAAAGAAAGGAGCGTTTTTCATCTGCTCCGTGACAGCGTCAGTTATCGTCTTAAGTATGTCTTTAGTCCCCTTCGTTGCCTTTACTAAAGGCAAGATATCACGCGTGTCGAAGCACCAGTTCATCAATTCGTCCGGGTAAGAGTCCATGGTTGTGGTGTCCTGAATATTAGCTCGAGTAATGATGCCCTTTTTTATGTTATTCTCCATCTTAAGAGAATCAAAAGTTCTCCAGTCCGTGATAACAGAGTCTTTCAGTTCATAGCCATATTGCGCAAGGGTAGCGCTGTCTAATTCTTCAAACTGAGGCGTTGCCAACTTCGCGTCAAGACAATAGCTTAAGTGTTTATATACGTCTTCAATATCGGTTCTGGTCGTAACCACACGAAGAATACCTCCTTGGTTCTCAACAGAAAGCACACGGTGATTCAGTCCATAAGGTAGCTTGTGCGATATTCCTGTTGCCAATTTCATGCCCTTCTTGGGTTGATAATTCTTGGGCATCGTACTGGAAAGATACAGAATAGAGTCAGCCTCAACACGGATTAAGTACTCCTGCAGATTGTCTGTCATGTATATGACACTATCATTAAACTGATATGTTATCGTGCCATATTCACTCTTCACCGTTACAGGTTCGTCGAAACCCTTCTCTTCTTCGGGAACGACGTATTCCTCCATGGAGAGGGTGCAGGCGGTGAGGAGAGTCATCGCAAGTGCGGATATGGGAAGGATGGCAAGCTTTTTCATAGTCGTAAGCTTTTAAATGGTAATTCTTAATTCCTGATTGTCAACTATTTCAAATCAATCTGTAACGGGTGCGAGGGGGTACCGTGGCTCTCTCCATCGAAGAGGATGCGAGTACGTGTTGTGTAGAGGCGATGGTTCGTAGGATCGAAGGCACGGATGGAGATATATTCGTGCTGCGTAGTCCAGGGCACATCATCTTCGTCCTCGTCATCGTCGATAAATCCAGGATCCTCATCATCGGGCGTATAGCGATAGAGCGACCCGGCACGGAAGATGGAGAACGTTGACCCATACGCCTCGACATTGCGGGCGAAGTCACGCACCTCATTGCCGCAGAACGCAGCCACCAGCATATCAGCCGTTGGTGGAGCCCCATCGACCGTGACCTGTGCATAGATAACCGTCTCGTAGGGATAGCTTCGCAGGGCGAGCACCCACGGCTCCAGCACGCACACGGCACAGCTGTCCTTGATGCGGGAGCTGACACTCTCGGCATAGACCATGGCCCACCCCGTCTCAAGTGCCTCAAAGCCCTCGCTGCTGAAATAGAGCAGATTGGGGCGATTGGTGTAGAAGTACAGATCGCTGATGTTCACCGTGTCGGGGTCGAAGATAGGGGTGAGCGTGAAGCGGTCGCCCGTCATGACGTAGAGGGTGTCGCGGTCGAGGTGCATAGAGGCCGCCACCTCGTCAGGGTTGCCGTCGAGGTCGTAGTCCAGGAGACCGCAGGAGGTGCAAAGCAGACATAGCAGCAATACGGCCTCACCCCCACCCCCTCTCCAATGGGCGAGGGGCGCATATAGTCCTGTGATTAACTTCTTCCATTTCATAGTCAAACAGGTATCATTTCTTATTAACGGGCTATTAATCTTTAATACTTGAATCTCACTTCTCCCCTCCTTGATGGGAAGGGGGCTTTATTTCTTCGCCGGCGCTTTGACAGTGACGGTGTTGGAGTCCTGACTGCTGCGGCCGTCGGCATACTGCACGTGGATGTAGTACTCCGCCTGCTGCTCCGTGTCGGAGGGCCGCATCTGATGGTCGCTGTATGAGCGCTCGGTCAGCTCCACGTTGCGCAGGTAGGTGAACTCGTCCTCGCCCGGTCCCTTGCGGTAGATGCAGAAATAGCCACGTCCATCAGAGGGCAGCAACTTCTCGTCCACTTCCCATGCCAGTCGTGTCTCACCCTGACGCTCCAGGTAGGAGGCATAGAGCTTGATGGGGATGTCCAAGTTGCGCGGTCCGCGATGTCGGAAGCTGACGGCGAGCGACTGCGACTTGAAGGGCGAGGCGTTGGTGCTCTGCACGAAGTAGTAGTAGCGCTCGGTCTGCAGGTAGGGCGGGTTGTCGTCCACGATAATCATATTGTCATGCGCGCGGAGCGAGTCGGCATCGTAGCGTCCGATGCGCTTCCACTTGCCGCCCTCGCCTGCGCGGCGGTAGAGCGAGTGGTACTTCATGTCGGCATCGGCACCCACCACCCATTCCATGTGTATGCCCGTCTTGTCGTCCTGCGACGAGCTGTGAATGTGTGCCGTTGTCGGCGGCGAGAGGTGCGGGCGTTCCACCTCAATCCAACGACTCCAAAGGCCGATGTTCGACGAGATATCCGTCGCGCGTACGCGATAATAGATGTACTTCTGGTTCACGTCGAGCACGAGCGTGTCGGTATAGACATTCTCGCGGATGCCCATCTGGTTCACGTTGACGAACTCGTGCGTCGAGTCGTTGGCTGCTGCGAGGTCGTAGTAGGCTAAGTCGTCGTCGGGACAGGGACTCCACGAGAGCACCACCTCCACCTTGAGGTCCTTGTGTGCTTTCAGCGAGTCGAGGTCGATGGGCATGACGGTGGCCCGCAGGTTCTGTGGTGGGTCGGGCGCCTTGTAGTCCTGCAGTCTGAGCTGCTGTGTGAACGAGCGAGCCTCGTTGCCCGAATCGTCGATGGCTGCGATATAGACCATGCCCGTACTGAGTCCCGTCACATCTACCGTATAGAGGGTGTCAGCGGGCGAAATCATGTCGATGTTCAGCGGTCGCCAAGCACCGCCGTCGCCCCGCATCGGGTTATAGTAGATGCGGTAGCCGGCCAGGTCGGGCTCCTTGTCAGGCTTCTCCCACACGATGTTGGCGATGACCTTGGCCATCGGGTCTTCCTCCGGCCGTTCCAGGACGACATATTTCAGAGTGGGAGCGGTGGGCGGCTGCACGTCACGCACCACGATGCGCCGCTCGGGCGACGGCTCGGTGAGGTCGCCGAAGGCATCGTAGGCTCGGATGCGGTATTCCCACACTCCCAGTTCGGGTACGGAGTCGCCGAAGAGGCAGTAGTCCTCGCCCTCGGGCTGCTCCACCATCGAGACGTAAGGCTTCGTGTTCACGCGTTGCCAGTCCGTCTCGCGACTTCGTCCCATGAGGTCGGACACCTGTCGGCGGTCTATCTCGAAGCTGGAGTGCTCGGCATCCCACCAACCTATCGTCAGCGTGTGAGGCGTCGACAGCGAATCCACCATCCGCGGCGTGTAGGCCTGGGGCACGTAAGGCACGTTCTTCACGTCCTCGGCCACGCCGGGCTCAAAAATCAGATGGCCGTCATTCTCCCAACGTGTGGGCTGGACGTAGTAGTCGTAGGTCTTGCCCGCTTCGGCTGTGCGGTCTACGAGGCGGACGGCCATGTCCGTAGCCAGGTCCCTGCGCCACTCGGCCACCAGCATGGCGAAGCCGAAGGAGAGGTCCTGGTTGGAGTTGTCCTCCAGCGTGCGTCCCATGGTGCCCTCTTGCTCCCAATGGAGGTTCTCGGCCTCGCCATAGAGCACGCCCTGCGGCACTAATGCCAGCGAGTCGGTGGTCGGATACTTAGCCTGGAACTGCTCGAGCGTGAGCGGTTTCAAGGCGTAGGCCAACGTATCGATTTGCAGTCCGCGCAACGTTGAGTCCTTCGGCACGCGCAACACGTTCACGCCGAAGTCGGCAAGGTATTTCCATGACACATAGTCCTCGGCCGCCCAGCGTAGCACGATGCTGTCGCCATACGCCCGCGTGAGCAGCTTAATCTTTGTAGTTACAAGCGGCAGCACCCGCTCCCGCTTCACCGTGGTGTGCGGATTGTGGCCGTCCTGCCCACTGGTAGGAGTAGTCGTCTGCTGTGCTCCGGCTGATATGCCCGCTGCGAGCAGCGCTATGCTGGTGATGATGGATTTATAGTTCATTTTTATTCCCGTTTTGTTCTGTGTTATCGTTCTGCCTCATTACTTGTTGAAGTGGCCAGT
Source organism: uncultured Bacteroidales bacterium (assembly GCA_905235375.1). Taxonomy (GTDB): domain Bacteria; phylum Bacteroidota; class Bacteroidia; order Bacteroidales; family UBA3663; genus Liminaster. Next base: position 24,292 of record CAJOLH010000028.1, on the reverse strand, counting down.
AGTACCATCCTTGAAGCCGAGTTTTTTGAAATAGCCCTTTATCGTTTCACGCCTATATTCATAGGCCGCAGTCAAGTAAATATCCACGTAGAGTTGGTCATTCGAGAATCCGCTGAAGACCGAGCTGTAGGACGTTGCATTTGATGTATTGAATACGTAATTAACTTGCAAATAAGTAAGACTGGTACATCCTCTGAATGCATACGACCATTCAGTAAGATTCTTGAATTCATCATTTGATCCGTCAGTACCTATCCTAAGTCTCTTCCAACTTGAACAGCCATCGAACATACCCTTGATACTCGTAGCATGATTGAACATGACTGGAGGATCCTCATAGTTGAGCTTCTCACAATTTCTGAAAGTGTAGCTGGCATCGCCCGTCGCATTAATCACCAGTCCTGTCAGAGTCGTCAGCTCTTTACAACTTGAGAACATTTCCTTTGTATTGGAAACTTTGCCATCGAAATAGAAGTTCACTGTTTTCAAATTGCTGCATTGTGAGAACATACTTGTTGTATATCTAAGTTTGTCCGAATACGTTGTGGCATTACTATTGCCAATTGTTACGGACGTCAGGCCTCTGCAATAAACAAACATATCCTGCATATCCTCAATGTTTTTGAGTGAGAAGTTGCTGAGGTCTAAAGTGGTCAGGCCGGAACAACTCTGGAACATGTACTTCATATCTGTTACATTAGAGGTGTTGAAGCTACTTAAGTCCAGAGACTTCAGCCCATTGCAACTTTGGAACATATATGCCATCGACGTCACCTTCTGAGTATCGAATTTGCTCAGACTTAACGATGTCAGTCCGGAGCAAGACCTGAACATTTCTCCCATCGTTTCGACGTTCTTAGTGTCGAAACTGCTCAGATTCAACGAAGTCAAGCCTGTGCAGCTACGGAACATCCCATACATGGTCTTAACGTTACTCGTGTTGAAGTAAGACAGAGTGATGCTCTTGAGGCTCTCGCATGTATTGAACAGGAATGCCATGTCCACCACATTGGATGTGTTCAGATAAGACATTCCGCTGAATGTGGTGAGTTTTGTGCAGAAAGCAAACCAATCGTGCATACTGGTGGGTCTGACGCTGGCAAAGGTCTTGTCAAACACAACATTAGTCAGCTTTTCATTGACAGTGGTATTCCAAGCCGGTACGTCGTCGACGGGCGATTTCGTGACGGCATCGCCACTCCAGACATTCGTCACTTTCTGTCCATTGTAGGTATCACCGGCCTTGTATGGATAATCAAGCATAAAGGTCAGCGTGGTATTGCCTTCTGTCCATACGGCCTGTGGCACTTCCGTTCCGGGCTCGACGAAGCGGCCGTTGGTGCCGACAACGAATCCGAGCTTACTCGTGAATGCCGACTTGACATTGGCCATCGCAGAGGGTTGTGCCAAAATGACGTTGAGGCCCGACACATTGGTGAATACTGTCGAAGCCGAAGACAACTTGTCGAAAGCACAGCCTGTGCCGACAGTCAAATTCTTCAGTGATGTGCATCCATAGAACATTGATGCAGCACTTGAGATATTTCCTGTCTTAAACTGGCTTAAATCCAGAGATGCCAGCTTAGAGCAGCTGTAGAACATTTTAGCGCAGTATGCCAAGGATGATGTGTCAAAGCTGCTGAGGTTCAAACTCGTCAACGAGCTGCAGCCACTGAACATAGATGTCATATATACCACGTTCTTCGTGTCGAACTTATTCAAATAGATTGAGGACAACGAGCTGCAGCCCTCGAACATAGAGACCATGTTCGTCACCTTCTCGGTGTTTAGGTAACTCAAGTTGGTGATGGAACTGAGGTTCTTGAGGTAGTAGAACCAATAACGGGTCATTGTGGGCTGCACTTCGGCAAAGGACTTGTCAAACACCACCCTGGTCACCTTATCGCGGATGTCCGTTGCACGCCAGGCCGAGACGGTCGCATTCCCTGCTGAGAGCACTTCTTCTTCGTACCATACGTTGGTGACGGTGGTGCCGTTGTACGTATCGCCAGGCCTTAAATAGCGACCCTTCAAGAAGGTGAGCGTAGAATTGCCTTCCGTCCAGACGGCTTGAGTCTCAGTGAATTCGCCATTCGTTCCTTCGACGAAGCCCAGTTTGTTGACAAAGACGTCCTTAATCGTGCCGGTTGCGCTCTTCGGAACGACGGTGACTCTCAGGTCAGTGACATTACTGAACGCATTCGACACCTTGCTCGTTATCTTATCGAAAGAGAAGTTTGCCCCGACTTTCAATTCCTTCAAGTTGGAGTCTCCCGAGAACAGGGATGCTGCCGATGTTACCGATCTGGTATCGAAGCCGGACAAGTCAAGAGCCGTCAGGCTGGTGCAATCGGCAAACATGCCGGTAACCGACGTCACATTACTTGTGTTGAATCCAGATACATCTATGGTCTCCAATGCACTACATCCGTTGAACATACTGTACATCGAATTGCTTTCGGACGTATCCAGATACCTGATACCGTCGATTCTCTTCAACTTAGAGAAACCAGCAAACCAATAATCTGTTTTAGCAGGCTTGACTTCGGCAAACGATGCGTCAAAGACGACCGTTGTGGCCTTATCATGTATCTCAGCGCCCCAGGGCGAATAGTTTGTGCCTGAGAGCCACCTTGATGCGGCATTGGTAACATTTGTTCCACTCCACACGGCTGTGACTGAACGTCCACCGAATGTACCACCCGCCATACGCTGAGGACCATAATAGAAGGTGAGGGTCGAGTTGTCCTCCGTCCAAATAGCTTGAGCCACCTTGGCGCGATTGTCATCAAGGCCTTCCTCATAGAACCAGCCCGTCTCGCCTTCCACAAATCCCAGGTAGGCCGAGAAGTCGGTGCGCATCAGAGCTACGTCCCGAACAGTGGTATAGACCATAAGGTCGCGCACATCCAAGAAGGCATCTTTGCCTATGCAGTTCTTGACATTAAACGTGTCGCCAAGCGTCAGTTTCTTGAGACTTGAACATTGGCCGAATATGTCAAGAGCGGTCTTAGCCTGTGAGACTTTGAAGCAGGAGAGATCCAACTCTTCCAGAGCCCCGCAGCCCCTACACAGGCCATGGAAATCATCCACCTTCGATGTCGTCGTCTTCGGCATGGTCAAACGCCTCAGCTCTGAGCAGCCGTTGAACATAATAGAAACGCTCGTCAGGTTCTCGATGTTGAAACTGCTCAAATCCAGCGATGTCAAAGCCGAACAGCCGTTGAACATAGAGGACATCTGAGTGACACTGGATGTGTTGAGGCCACTCAAATCCAAGTCAGTGAGACCGCTACAACGATAGAACAGGCCCTCCATGTTCTTGACATCCGACGTATTCAACTTGTTGAAATTGGGAATGGTCTTCAGCGATTTACAGCCTTCAAACATCCAAGCCATCGTCTCTACCTGGGAGCAATTCAGATACTCAAGTCCCTGAATGGAGGTTAAGGCCTCCATGCCTGAGAACCAATGAGCCGTAGAAAGCGGAACAGCTTGCGAGAAGGACGGATCGATAATAACTTTAGTGATAGTATTATCAATACTTTTAACCCAATTGGGAACAGTCGAAACAAGACCATCACTTATCTCTTTATAGGACTTGATGACATCCATGCCAGACCACACATCCGTGATAGAATGGCCCTCCCATATACTGCCTGGGACATAGGCGTTCTTCGAGCAGAGGAACACCAGGTTATACTCCGAACCATTCCTGATTTTCAGCACCTGTGCGGGATAGATCAGTACGAGGTTGGGATGAGTAGCCTTCGACACCTGTGTAGGATGTATGGCAGCCTTGATGTTTGCCAGTAGGAATATTCTGCTACCGGTGGGCACGCCATTGAACATGTCGGTGCAATACCGCATCTGCTCTGCTGTCAGGTTGCTCAGGTCAAGATTATTCAACTTGGAGCACCCCATGAACAACTCTGACATGTCCGTTACAGCACGTGTATCGATGTTCGAGAAGTTAAGGTCGGTCACCGACGCACAGTTCTTGAACATACCTTTGATATTGGTCACCTTGAGCGTGGACATTCTCCTGACCATCGTCGTCATCCAAGTATTCAACTTCCTACAACCTGAGAACATGTAAGACAGGTCCGTTGCATTGTCTGCTTTGAATGGATTAAAGCGGTCAAAGGACTCCAACTCGCTACAGCCCTCAAACATCTGCTTCAGGGTGGTGGCACTGGAGACGTCAAATCCGTAGCCGAAGGCGATGCGCTTCAGACTGGAGCAGCCTGCAAACATCGACGACATATCAGTCACTTTTTGCGTCTGGAGTAAATAAAGATCAAGAGAGGTCAGCTTGCTGCAGCCTGAGAACATTCCCGACGTATTCTCCAACTTCGAAGTGGACTGCCATTTGAATGTCAATTCAGCAAGACTGGAACAATTGGCAAACATATTAGCCATCGTGGTCACCTGCTCGGCATTGAAGTGGCTGACATCAAGTGATGTGAGTTTGTTGCAGCCAGAGAACATATAGCTCATGTCCGTGACCTTCTTGGTATTCAGATTCTCCAGCCCTTCGATAGTGGTAAGGGCCGTGAAGTCCATGAACCAGTTCTTCAGGCTCGTTGGCGAATCCTTGAACGAAGGATCAATAATCACCTTTACAATCTTAGCCTTATAGGAACTCCAAGGTACGGAACCAGCCGTCTCTAACACCTGCGATGCCGTCCAAAGACTATTCACTTTATAGTTGGAGTACGTCATGCTCCGTCCTTTGATGTTCTGTGTGGTGCCCGCCTTGATGCTCTCCAAGGTGTTGATGAAGAGGAGTACGTCTTCGCCTTGAGAGGTGGTGGCATAGATGGCCTTGACGGGATTGCCCTGTTCATTCCTCTTGCCGGGGATTTGATCCTTAATCCGATCATCCAGGTCGTAAGCATAATACACATTTACGCTGGTCGGCACATCAACAAACATAGCCCGACAAGTGGACACGTCGGCTGGCGAGAAGGTGTGCATATACAAGTTGCTTAGCTTCTTGCACTTACTAAACATACCATCGGTATTCTTGGCTTTCAAGGCTTCGAAGTTTCTCATCTCCAGAGTCTGCAAAGCCTCACACCCATTGAACATATACTCTGTGCTCTCCAGTTGGTTCGTAGCAAAGTTGTTAATGTTAAGACTCGTAAGACTCAAACAGTTGCCAAACATCGTCCTCATGCTCTTCACGTTGTGCGTATCGAAACTCGAAAGGTCGAGCGACTCCAAGAGCACACAGTTGTTGAACATCATCCGCATATCGGTCACTTGAGATGTCTTCAGATTATTCAATCCGTTGATCTTCTTCAATGCAGAGAAGCCGGAGAACCATTCTGCAGTTGAGCGGATATCAGCATCGGCAAACGACTTGTCGAAGGTGACCGTCTCTACCCGGTATGGGGTATAGGCATCGGCATCGTACTGAGCCTGACTCGAACTGTTCTGCCATCCTACGGACGTGAAATCAGAACCACTTACCACGGATGATATAATCTTACCATTCAGTTTATCGCCAGTGGTATATTTGTAATCGGAATAGAAGAAGGTAAGAGTCTTGTCTGTTGAGGTATATACAGCCTGCAACTGGGGCATGTCATAGTGCGATTCAAGGTGCGTCCTGTAGTCTGTCACCTGTGAGAACATCTCACCCATGTTCGCAGCAATGCCACTCGAGGCGTCAATAGTCACATCTTCAGACCAGGGGCCTGCACCACGGTTGCCGTCAAGAACGTAGAGGCCCTTGGTGATATCGTAGGCATCAACTCGATAGATACGGGCTCTGAAACTGCTGACGGCCTTCAGTGCCTTCTGCATATCGAACTCATCCCAGGCCACCTCGTTCTCCCTCGCCGTTCCGGCGGCATAGAGGTAACAGTTGTCGTTCTCCCCTGCATTGTAACGTTGGAAGGCTTGCGCCGTGTATTGGTTGAACTTCTCGTTTCCAAGCAGACGGAAGAAGAAGAGGTTGGAGGCTGCTGACGACCATCGGCTGTCATCTGCCACCTCGCTCATACGGCCAACAGTATAGCTAAACGAACGATTTTTGTTGGAGAGCGTATGGCCATCGTACGTACCCTTGTTGTCGCCGAAACAGTCGCCAAAGAGGAGAGGGAGTTGGTAGTAAGGCACACGAGCTTTGGTGCCACGATAATCTACTTCGAGATATTGTCCGCGGTGGAGTTGGTTCCACTGAAGGATATCCCGATCGAGCATCGCATCATCGACGCCATCATCCTCAAGGGTCCATGTGAACAGATCAAACAGTTGTTTCGAGGATTGTTTGAGCCGTTTGCACATTTGGTCAGCAACGACGTATGCCGCAGCGAAGTCCTCCACGAGATTGACCATATTATATGTGTGGTCGCTGAAGTGATTCAAGTTGAGAGGAGTGATGGTGGAGGCGCGAGTGTCCTGATTGACCACGGTGGGGCCACCCACTGTACCTAACGTAACAGGCAACGGGTATTGCGGCTGACTTGGGTTGTTGTAGTACCAGTCGTTCCATGTTTTGTACATCTCTGTACGGAAGTCGTAGAGCGACGGGTTCTTCACGTTGCGGAAGAACTCGGTGTTGACGACTGTGCCGTTGCGCTCAAAGATGAGCGACTCGGAGCCGAAGGGTATGTAAGCATCATCCCAGGCATAACTATTTATTTCGCGGTCGCCCAAGAAAGTCCACTTGGAGAGGTAGGCCAAGTAGAGGTATGGGTCGATGAGACGGTAAGGTTTGCCGTCGTACGTCTTGCTGTTGTCAAATACGATTTGCTTGTCGGTAAGTTGGCTTTCGGCAGCGGCGTAGTCGATGGTGGGCTCGTACCACGGCCGTGCTCCTACGAATGGCTCTACGTAAGGCAGCAACTTGCCTGTAATGCCCGACGACGTTGTTGTCAGCCAATTGTCTTCAAGCAGTTTGCTGTTCACATTCACGTCGTGCGGCGCACCAGTGAGCCACAGATCGACGAGGGCCACGGTACGGTCCTTCTCCTCCTTGGTATGATAGTATGTGTGTAGCAGTTGCAAGTGATACAACTCATTTGTCGCATCGTAAGCGCTGCCCTGACTACGAGCTTTGTTAACGAATGTCGCTATAGGATTGAACCGAGACTCGGGCTCGAGATTGATGCAGTTGCCATTGTTTGATGTGTAATACTTGGCCTTAATAGTCTGCACGCCAAGATTATCCTCCGGATGCTCCTCGCTAAACTTGCTGGCATCGTAAGCCGTCAGTCGCCAATTCAAGTGGTCGCCTTCAGGCAACTTGGTGCGAAGGTCGCGGTTGAGGGCGATGGTCGGCTTGAGTATATCATTGTAATAGGCGGTGGTATAACCCTCGCTGCCACTCTTTACCTTGGTGCCATCTACCGATGGATAGGCCAATGCCACGTAAGGCGTGAGGTCGTTGATTGAGTCGCCGTGGACGCTGTCCTCCGCGTCTGTCTTCACTCGGAAGAACCACAGTTTCGACTGCTGCCACTGGATGTGCTGAGGCTCGTTGGTGACGGTATCGACATACTGTGCCCAAACGCGGCGCCCATTCTTAATCTCGTAGGCATCGGCACTAAGCATGAGCAGGTAGCAGTGACCAGGTTCCACCTGCATATTAGACAAATGGAAGGTTGTGCCTCTATCTTCGCGGAAACTGACATTGACTTCCTTCATATAAGGGTTCTTCAAAGCCCTGTTTGCATAACTGCCATGCCAGAGGTTGTTAGCGTTCACCACCTCATCGAAACTGGCGGTCTCGCTGTGATGGAGCAGGCTTTTGCGGCCATTGCTCATATCCTCGCCATACATAGCCCACGAGGTCTCACACACCGTGTTTTCTCGCTTCTGGCAGCACGAGGCCACATACTCGAGGAAGGTGCCATACTGTCCGGGCCCCACCTGTGTCTGACCCGCACGACCGACATACAATAATGGATTGTCTATTGCCCCGAGGGCCTTATAGAACTCGTCAGGGGTCATCGAGCCGTTATCACCAGCCAATTTTAGCTGAGTCTCTATGTCGCCAAGGTCAAAGAGGCGGACACCCATCTTCATGTTATTCTCGTTGAGGTCCTGATCCATGTCGAACACGTAGGTACGCGAAGCATGGAGGTTGAGTTTCTCCTGCTCTTCGCCTGTCGCATCGGCAATCTCCTTGGCGTAAGAGGGGTCTACGAGGCGATAGTGGCTGCCAATAGAGGTATTGGTCGTGAACGTCATTTTGTTGACATCGGCCTTCGAGATGGAGAACTCAGGCTTATAGAATGCTTCATAGAGGCTGTCGCTGCCGAGGCTGACCTCTTGGAACATCTCGAAGCCGTCGAGGGCATTACCTACGAAGGGCACGCAGTGGTTGCCGGCGGCAAACTCAAACTTCTTGTTGAGCTTGAAGAGTCCACCCAAGAAACGCATCTTGACGCGCAGCTGACCTTCCAACCACGTGGGATTAGGCAAGCCCATCTCGAGCACGCCGCCGATGCCTGCGTTGATGAGGCTGACTTTTTCGTCGATGAGGTGGCCAATCTTGATGTGCACACCCAACTCAGCGGCAAGGTAAGCATAGAGCTGCCCCATGGCATACCAGCCATCCCTGCCCATAGTAGAGAAGTTGTTCATGCACACGGCATTGTTGCCGTAGTGAACCAGCGAGGCATCGAAGCCGGCCAAGCTCTCTATAGAGCCGTTGATGAGTCCGAGGTTGATGTCGATATCGCCCCAGCACGAAGCTCCTACCATGACGCCGCCCTTGAGGCTGGTGGGGTCGAGCAGGGCTTTGGCGGCCTTGGCACGTGAGCGCTCCACCTTCATGAGGTCGGCACCCATGTCAACGCCATCCGTCTTCTCGCCATTGAGGAACTCGATAATCTTGGTGGGGATGGCGGGCAGTGCGCCGTTGTCGGGCAGTTCATTGCCGACGCAGAGATAGGCATCGGCACCGATATCCACGGTGCAGATTGTGCTCTTGAACTTCAGATAGGTGAACGTGCAGCGCTTGTCCTTGGCCGGTTCGCCGAGATAGAGATGCCACTTGGGCGGAGTATTGGTCTTACCGTTTTCGGCCCAGGTAATCTTGAATTCGAGCGTCACCTTGAATTTTCCCGCAGTGATGTCGGGGCCGTCCTTGGCTTCTCCCTCCTTCTTGGCCACATCGCCTTCAGAATCGTCATTGTCAGCAGCTACGCCATCGGGATTCTTCTCGTAGTCGCCCGAGAGTTTATTCATGCTTTGCTCTGGATTAACCACGACCTCCTTGATGTCCACCTTGTCCATCGCGCCTTGGAAGTCTTTCAGTTTCTCCTGGATTGAAGCCAGATGTTCGTTGGCGCCTGTCACCTTCTCGATAAGAGCCTTGGAGTCGATGCCTCCTTCACAAGTGACATTGAGGCAGAGGTAGCGGTTCTTGCTCGTGTAACTGGTCTGCCCGTTTGCGCTTGTCTTTACCTTCTCGTTCTGATAGGTGAGCGTGACATTGGCATCTACAATGCCACCCACGGCCTTCAGTGTTCCGTTGAAGAGGAATGTGGAGAGGCAATGTGCCTGGCGGTCATAGGCCACCATCAGGTCTACATCAGCCCGGAGGGTCTCCTCGCCTGCCGTCGTAGACATGCCTAAGCCCAGCGCCACGCCGATGTTGCCGAAGTGTTCCTCTGGTGTGCCGCCGAATTTATCCTTTTCCTTGTCACCGCCCGACGTAGGCCGGCAGTTGAAATAGAAGCCGCCTGAGATGCGATTGATGACAATCGGGTCGAAGCGCAAGCCCGCGCTGCTCTCCATATTGACGCGGAAGTAGCCCCATGAATAGGATGGGTCGTCATCATAGTAATCCTCCCATGTGACTTTAGATGCGGGATTAGCCTTCAGTTCGTCTTGGGCTTTCTGCTCGGCTGCCGATTTCTTCTCTTTTTCTTCGTCTTCGGTCAGACCTTTGTGCTCATAGTAGCCGCCATCACAGTTGAGCTTGAAGAGCTCGTTGACATCGACAGTGATACTGCCATCATAGCCTTTCTTTGTGCCGTCATCGATAATCTTCAGCGTACCTTCGAAAGTCATGACACCTGCTACTTCCACGCCCAGCTCGATGTCGTTGAATTTCACCTTGCCGTCGGAGAGACTGTAGCCTCCTATGTCGTAGAGTTTCTCAGGCTTCTGAAGTTTTGAAGAGATGGTAACACCAGCACTGACATCCACTATCTCACACAATTCCAGTCCGCCATTGATATAAAGTGATATATCGTCGGAATCGAAGTCGAACTTGTAGTCGTTGATCTTGAAGTTGAAGGGACCTATCTTCTTTTGTGCGGAAGCCAGCGACCACTCGCCCATGTTGAGGAAGCACTTCCCGTCGGCCAGTTCATGTTCCTTGGCTTCGGACAGCACGGCGATGGCCTTCACCTCCTTCTCGGCCTCCTCGCGGGCGTTGTGCAGCGCGAGTACGGTGGCATCGGTGCTCACCCACTTGTCGCGTGCCACGTTCGAGATGCGCATCTTGGTGAAGTGTATGCCCGGCATCTTCAGCTCGAGGGGCAGCTCATCGGTAATAGCCTTCAGCGCATCGTTTACTTCTTCCGAACCGCCAATGCTTATGTCGCCGCCGAGGCAGAGTTCCACACGTGTGTCGATGGAGTCGGTCACTGCATTATCCTCGGCTTCGAGAAGGAAGTAGGTCTGCCGCTTGTCGAGCGTCACGTCGGCCACCACGAAGTTGAAGTTGAGGTCGTCTATCTCATGCGTATTGAAGATGTAGGCGTAGCGCATCTTCTCCAGCCGCTCGCCTTTGGCGTTCTTGCGCGGGTCGGTCAGGCGCCGTATGGTGCAGTCGTATGCTACCTCGCCGAACTCATCCTTCTTCTTCTCATCGACCTTGTCGAAGAGTGGGATGTCTAAGCGGCCATCGAAATGGCAGTTCTCGAATTTGTTCTGGATGATGGTGAGGTTGGCATGGTCGAGCGAGATGCCCCAGCCGCCCATCTTACCGGTGGTCTGCGGGGGCAGGATGCTATCGACTCCAAAGGTGAGCGTGCAGCCGCTCTTGTCAAAGAACATGTGTTCGCCATCAATCTTCAGACGCTCACCGTTCTCACCGATGCTCAGCGAGCTGGGGAACTGCACGCTGATATCACCGATATATAGTCCGTGCCACAGTTCATCCCGTTCCTTGCAACCCGCTTCGTCACGGCTGTACTTGTCGGGGAAGCTGCCCATGGAAGCGGAATTGCGGTGGTCGGAGAAATCCACAACGATATTCTTAGCTGTGAAGGTGTAGCCTGGGATATCGAGGTGCTGGAAGGGATCCATCGTAACGTCGTCGATGATGAAGTCGTCCCACCCGCCGATGCGCATCTGGGCATGCAACTTCGGGCATTCCTCTGTGGCCTTGCCGTTTTCGTCCTTACGCAGGTCGGGTATGACCATGTCGACATCGAGTCCCAAGTCCTCGAACTCGTCGTCGTGCCAGGAGACATAGCAACCGTCTTCTGGTTCCTGCAGGTTCTTTGGGGCCTTGAAGGTGATGGTGAAGTCAGAATTGGGGTCGTTCACAGTGAAATCGCCCAAGAGTGCCAGATGTCCGCTCTCTGGCAGGAAGCGGCTGGGCGAGATGCACAGCCGTGGAGCGCCGAACAGCAGGATCTCGTTACCCAGATAGTCGGTCTTAGGTAGCACCGTCTCGCCCACGATGTTCATTTGGGCGTTGGAAGGCGTGAACTTCATCGAGGCAATCTGGATGTCCACCGGCGAGAGGTTCTTCAGTTCCGACGGCATCTTCACGGGCAGATGGACGTTGTCCACCTCGCCCGTGGTGATGAGGCTGTAGATGTTCTTGCCCGTGGTGACCTCGTCGTAGTAGTCCTTGATGTTGTAGCGCTCGGCCAAGTTAGCCAACTTCTTATCGGTCTCGCTCTGAAGTTTGTCAGCGTAGGGCAGTTCCGTATCGGCTATGACGTTGTCCAGGCCCATGTCGGAGAACAGTTCGTCCAGGAACTCGGCGTTCTTCATCTCGGGGGCTGCATACGTGACACAATCCCCCTCATACACGATGTCGTCTGTGTTGATACGTAGCTTATCGAACTGCACACAGATCATAATCTTCGAGCCGAAGGGCTCCCAGGCCACACGGCCCTTGCCCTTGAAGCCCTCTGAAGCTGTTCCGGAAATCTCGTCGATAGTCAGCTGGTACTCACCGATACCTACCTCCTTGCCCTTCAGGTCGGCCGCGGTCTTCGACGTGGCTGTCTTGTTCTCAATCTCCACCATGTCGGAGCACTGGAAGTACTGCTTGGATGCACGCTTCGAAAGTCCGAAATCTACGATATTCTCATCACCACTGAAGGCCACAGAATGACCATGTTTCACAATAGGGAGAATGCGCAAAACCATATAGTCGCCGGCCTCTACCTGCTCCTGTATCTTCACCCATTCAATTTCATCCTTCAAATCGGTCATCTCGGCCGACTCATAAACCAATAGGCCTTTCTCCACAGCCTCTTCCTTATTGGCACGTTCTCCGTTATTGAAGAGCTGTACCTTGTAAGCAAATTGGATGGTATCGCTCTCCAAACCTTCGCCGCCCATAAACCTGACGGCATCCCACGCCACATCAATATTGCCCTCGACATACTTCTTGCGAGCGCCATCCATCTTGAAGAAATAAGGTTCGGTGATGCGAGGCACACGGAAGGTGTACAGAGAATCGTTGTTCAGGCTGTCCTTATACAGGACTTCGCCCATGTAGAATTCCCACTCATCGGGGTCGTCATCCGTCTCTTCCTGATCCTCATTATCCTTGTCACCCTCCTTATCCTTTCCTTCATCGGTCGAATCGTCGGTGGTCTCTTCGCCTTTCTGTTCTTGTTTGAAACGGAAGAGACGATAGGTGCTCTTGCCCCCATTGACGATGCTCACATAGTTGAGCATACGGCTGTCGCGGTTGGCTGAGTTGGCGGTGACCTGCGCTGCGAAGACATGTTCCTTGTTCAGCGTCTTGACGATGGTCTGGGGAATCGTGACAACGGGCGACATGAGGTTGGTGATCTGGTAGACCACGTTCTGGCCGTCCATCACCTCGTCGGGCATCTGGTTGGGCATGAGTTCGACGACGCGGAAGTCGTAGGTGAAAGGTGACGCCGCCGCGGGATTACAGTTGACGGTAGGCGCTTGCCACGTGAACTGAGCCAGCTGCGGGTCGAGTTCTGCCACCTCGAGGGTCTCGAGGTCGAGGCCATTGCCCGCCTGCGGCGTCAGGAAGCGAGGAGGCTGGGCCAGATAGCAGACCTTGAAGTAGGCCGCGCCGCCCTCAGGCGAACTGACTACGAAGGGCGTCGCTGGTTCGGAGTGCCAACGATAGGCAGTCAGATGCGCTACATAGTCGCCTTCGGGCAGCAGCGAGAAGGAACCGTTGAGGTAGTTGTTGAAGAGGTTCTCGGGAGCCGAAACCTCGCTGAGCGGGATATGGTTGAAGAGTCCCTTGATCTCGGCAGGTGCCAATTGACGCGAGCCACCAGCAGGCACGATGATCGGCAACTTGGGCTGCCGCTCAGCAGGTGTGCTCACGGCAAGCCCCGATGCAGGGTAGTACTGCTCGATCTGCATGACGAGGTAGACATTCTCGTCGGTAGCGCCCGTGTTGGACAGTATCACGTTGAAGTAGTCCGAAGGGTTGGTCACGTAGAGCATGGCCTGAGGAGGCAGCACATTCTGCACCGGAGTGACGGTGACGACGATTTCCTGCGCTTGCAGGGACAGCAGACTGGCCACGAGGGCAACGAGAGCGGTTATGGAGGATCGAAGGGATTTCATATTCTTGTGAACGTTAACGATAACGGAAACGATAACTATATAACTCTTAACTATTAGCTCTTATCCGATTACAAATTCTCTACAATCTTGCGGAACGCCTTGTTGCTGTTGCCATTAGGATTCGGCGTCTTGCGCTTGATCGTGAAGAGGCTGAAGGTGTAGGCGTAGTTCAGACTGACGGTGATATCAGTGGCATCGAGGTTGCTGCGCAGCTTGGACATATTGACATCACCGTACTTATAGAACGAAGCCTGCGTCGAGAAGACGTGGTACTTCTTGAGGGTATAGGAGCACGAGACATCGCCACCTATATTGAGGCTTTTGCTCTGGCGGAGGATCTCGTTGTAGATGAGCGAAGCGGAAGCGGAGACGTAGAGGTTCTTCTCGGTCAGGAACGAGCGGCCAGTGGAGAAGCTACCGATGCGGCTCGTATATTTACTATGGTACCCGCGCGACTCCTGATGGCTGAAGGAGAGGCCGAAGTCGGTCTCCCACGGTTTGACGTTGATGTTGTAGTTGGCACCGAGGGCAAGGGTCTTGACATCGCTCTCGCCAGTGGCAAAGCGGTTCAAGTCCTTATTCTCGGTAGCATTAGCCGAGATAGAGGCGGTATGGACGAAGTTATCGCTCTCAAAGAGAGCTGAGGGCGTGAGCGTGAAGCTTTGTGTGCGACGATGGATGCGTGTGCTGTCGTTGACACGAGCGGTGCCATCGCCCTGTGTCTGGGTGTAGCCGTTGTAACCAGCACTGATGTTGAAGTGCTTGCCGATGCGGGTGGAGGCATTAGCGTTGTAGACAAAACCGCGCGTGGTGTACATCTGGCGGTTGGTGAGGTTATCACTCTGACCAGAGAAACTGGCCGAGAGCGACACTTTTTTGAATAGGAAGGTATTGACATTGATGCCCAACGAATGATAGTTGTTGGACATATAGTAGGTGCCGAGCGAGGTGTAGTCGGGCTGCACGAAGCGATAGCTGAGGCTGGTGGTGAAGCCGGGGAACATCAGGTTGACGTTGGCATCGCCCGCGAAGCGCATCATGCTGGAATAACGGGGCTCGAATATCTTGTCGAAGCGCTGTGCTTCTGCTGTTTCAATCTTTGGAGCATCAGTGTTCTGTGTGAACAGCGAAGTTGCGGCATTGGCCGTGAAGGCGAGCCACTTGAGGGGTGAGGTACTGGCGCGCAGACCGACGACAATGTTCTCTTGCGGAGTGAGGTACTGGCGCCATGACTCGTCAAGGGAGCCCGGGCGGTCGTATGCACGTAGGAAGTAGAGGTCGATGAAGTTGCGTCGTGAGCCATAGCCAGCCTTGAAGCCCCAGCCCATGCGTTTGTACTGGGGCTGACGGGCGAAGGGGTCGGTGGGGTCGTCGTTAATGGCATTGCGAAGCTGACCATAGAAGGCGCCCACGCGGATCTTCTCGGCGTTGTATTCCAGGCCGATGCCATTGAACGACATGTTCATGACGTAGTTTGAGAAGTTCATCGTACTTCGTCCGAAGTGACCTCGCCAGTTCTTGTAGGTAGGGTCTATATGGAAGGAGAAATGGGGATAGTTCCAGTCGAGGCCGTTGTTGTTGAAATAGAGGCCGAAAGGCATCGTGATGCCATAGACTGATACATTGAGGTTGGCATAGACGCTATTACTCAGCGGCGACCCGTAGCCGTTGCCGACCGAGCTATAGCGATAGGTGTTCTGTGTGCCGATGGCACCCGTGATGACAAGAGGATCGCTCTTGGCGATGGTAGCTATAGTGTGCTGCGAGAGGGATTGGGCTACGGACGCTAACGGGAACGTCAACAATAACGCTAACGGGAGCAGCAGACGTGAACAGAAACGATGACTTTTCATTTGACGGGTTTGTCGGGGTAGAGGTAGAGAATATTCGCGCGTGTGCGGGTGCGTAAGTGCGCGTTAAATAATAAGGTGTAGATTTCCTCCAGAGAGGCACCGACACGATGGTCGGTGACACTCTCTGAAGGGAACTGAGGGATGTTCGTTACTTGACGAGTACCTTGCGGACGGAGCCGTCGGCCATACGTTGGATACGGATACCGCGCTGCTGGCTGTTGATGCGACGACCGCTGAGGTCATAGCTCTGTGTGGTGTCAGCGTCAGCACCGACGTTGGCGATCGAGGTGACGACAGCCGTAGAATGGAGCTGGACGGGAGCCTTGAGCGAACCGAGACGCATCTGCGTCGGGAAGGTCTCATCAATGTCAAAATACTCACCAAGGACCTCGTTGTAGAGGCGGAGGCTGACCTTCTCGGCGCCATCGGTATGGATGGTGATGAAAGCCTTACCGTTCAGGATGTGCCCTTCGCCACGGCATTCGTCGCCCACGAAAGCACCGATGCTGTAGTTCTCGAGGTTCTCAATCTCGGGCAGGACGGCCACCATGGTCATGTTGTTCATGAAGCGGGACGCATCATACTGCCAGATGCTCTGTGCATGGTTCTCGGCCTTAACGCCATGCTTCTCGGCCTTAACGCCATGGTTCTCGTCGTCGTTGACGGGTGGGAAGGAGTAAAACTCCGAGGCAAATTCAAGCGTAATCTCGCCCTCGGAGGGATTCTCGATGAGGTAGCCTTCGTGGTTCTTGAGCACGGTGAGGTCGCCCTCCCAAGCCTGACCATTCCACTCAGCCGATCCACCATCCTTAGAAATGATGACGAGGCCCTCTGGGAAGCTGCTCGAAACGCTTGTGTCGAAGATGTTTGCGAGTGAACGGTTGTAGAAGTAGGGACTGCCCACCCATGTCCAGCCGGGAACAAGAGTTACAGACTGCCAATCCGCAAGTTCGTCGTAAATGAGCGAGGGGGATGCGGGGGCAGTAGTCATCTTGATCTTAAAGCAGGAGGCAGGAGGCAGGCCTGCATTGATGAGGGTACCGAAGTAGCCCCAATCGGGGTCGTTGATGACGAGGTCGTCCTGCGTACGTGCCTCATAGAAGTTGTCGCCCTGGAAGATCGTCTCCATGTTGTCGCCCGTGATATAGCCCAAAGGATTGCTACGCCATTGCCAGCCGGCAGTGAGCGTGAGGGCATCGGGGACATCGAACCAGAAACCCGCTTCGAGATAACCCGGCATATTGACTATATAAGTGCCAGGGGCTGGGGTCTGGACATCGTAGGTCAGCACGTTGTTGGCCGAGGAGGTGAGCGTCAGCGTGGCATTCTGCCAGTCAGTAGTGTAACAGTTTGCCAAATTGGGATTGTACACCTGAATCTCGATGTCCGAAGCGTTGAACGTAGCGTTGGCAGGCACGGGGGTAGCGGTGAGCACGCCGCCCTTGCCGTTGGTATTGTGTGTATAAACCAACGTGAAGTCCTGAAGCGGGATGTCAACCACCACCTGCACCTGGAAGGTGAAAGTCTCGCTGCGCCGGGGCACGTCGCCCGTACCGCTGTAGGCATCCCAGTCGTTGTAGAAGAGCGTAACGTTGATGGTGCTGGTACCCTCGCTCTGGGCAGTGAAACTGCCGAACTGGCCGTTGGCCGTAATACTGCCTGAACCGCTCACGGGACCGCCTGCCACGGCGGTAATGCTGCCATCGATCTGCAAGTTGCCATCGGTGTGGATGTTACGCAGAATCTGTTGCGAGATGTCGGTGGGCTCATCGATAGCGTTGAGGGTGACGACGAGTGGGTTGTTGTCGAACCAAGCCGTGTGCGCGGGATCCTCCACGTAAACCGTGAAGCTGTTGCTCACCCCGCTGCCGTCGTTGGCCTTTACGGTGAGCGTCACGTTACCGGCTTTGAGTCCCTGAGCGGTGAAGTCGCCCGTGTCGAAATAGGTAATCTGTAGGACCGACGGGTCGCTGGAGGTCACCGTATAGGTCTTGTCGGTAGCGTCCTCGGGCCACACGGTGATGTTCTGCGCGATGCGTGGTGCAGTAGAATGCATGGCTGTGCTGGTAGTGAGCGTCTGCGACGAGATCTGAATCTCGGTGACAGGCTGCTCAACGATGAAGGTGATGGGAGCGGACTCGAGTGCCACCGCCCACTGGGCGTCGCGCGTGCAGAGCGTGGCGGTAGTTGTACCGGCTTTCAATGCACTCATACTTCCTTGGGCATCTCCAAGGATAGTCTCGTCAGCAGCCCTGTTGAAATAAACTTGGTCCGTGGCATCAGCAGGCGTGAGGGAGAAGAAGTTTTCGATAAATCGCTCATTGCCGTTCTCGTAGATAAGCAATTTGTTATCTTGCGTCAGCTCAATCCAAGCGCCCACCTTCACCCTCACCTCCGTCACATTGGCCGTAAGGGCGGTGGCGTGGTTGACGATGGCAAAGCTGCCATAATACCATTCGCTGCCTATATTAAGAGCAAGCAGAGCACCCCCTGTCACATCGCTGGCGGCCGTAAACTGGTCACCGACAATAGTACCGTACTCCGGGAAATTTCCGAGAGTCCAGACGCGATTTGTAGCCAACGAAGCCCCTATGGGCTGAACTTCGACGTAATCCAAGAGATTGACCGTCTCACCGGGCCCCAGCTCAAAGTAGTTGATGGTGACGCTGGTAGCGGCCGTCAGCGTCAGCTGGATGCGGTTTGAAGGGCTGATGTGCGACTCGCCGTCGAACATCACGATGGGGTCGGAATCAACCTCATACTCCGCTCCCGTCTTAGTGTCATAGACTTTGAACTCGATGTTCCTGCCTGCATCAGCCGTCAGGTCACCACGAACATTGAAAATGAAAAACCAGTCACTTTGGTCTTGAGGATTCATTGTAGCCACACCTTCAGCACGGCATTCGCCGAGCACGAAAGCGGCCGCCTTGAAATCGGGCAGATAGTGGTCCGCCAAGTTAAAACTCAGATTCGCGTAGACAATGGTCTCGTGATTGTACTTCGTCTTATCCACCACCGTCCAACTCTGCGCGTGCGCGCCTAATACGACGAAGAGGAGTGCAAAGAGGGATAAAAGTTTTCGCATAAGCTCAAAGGGTTTAAGAAGTTGATAAATAGTTTATTAATTTCTAATTACAAGGTAATAAATGGCGCTTTAATGATCAGATACATAGTTTCTGGTTGCAAATTAACCAATAAAAACAACATAAAGGCTTGTCTATTTTAACCTAATATTTGTATATTTTAAACAAAATCGGCAAAAAATCACCACAATGCCCAACGACCTCGCCCTGAGCCTGTCGAAAGGCTAAGGGCAGACGTTCTCCTGCACATACTGCAGAGGCGTGCAGTCGAAGAAGCGGATGAAGACGTGAGTGAAGTGGCTATGGTCGGAAAAACCACAGAGCGAGGCTATCGTAGAGATGCTATACTTCGGATAGACGCTGAGCAGACGCAAAGCTTCGCGCATACGGACGAAAAGGATGTAATGGGCAGGCGTGATGCCCGTGTAGTTCTGAATCATGCGGCGCAACTTGGAGGTGCTGACGCACATGGCAGCAGAGACAGTCTGGATGTTGGCCTTTCCATGAGGCATAAGTTCATAGATCTGGCGGTCCAGGTCCACGACAAACTCCTTGCCATAGCCTTTGAGCTGGAGGGTCTGCATGTGCTGCTGTAGGTTTTGGAAACAGCTCATCGTTGAAGGGGCTAATTCTATTGACTACATTCGTCTGCAAAGTAATCACTTTTTTCGGTCACTCCTTTTGTCCATTTTTTACAAAGATTTGTCAATTCTGCTCAAAAAAACCTTAATATGTACAAAATAGGAACCAGCAATCGCCCTGATTTGTCTATTTTGAACTAAATACTGTTAAATACCGCAGCGCGAAGGGTCATTTCACGACCTTTTAGTACCTTTGCAAACAGAAACGACTATAGTATTGAATTCCAGCCCCCTAACAGAATCATGAGCAAACATCACTACCCCCCCCAAATGCTGCGGTGCATGGCGTCGATCATCCTGTTTCTCTGCCTATCCATCACCTCATGGGCCGACAAACCTGCAGAGTTGCACATCGTGGACAGCCTGCTCGGTGCCTACTTGCAAGCTGGCCGCAGCCAGAAGTTAGTGACTGGACGGCAACTGATGGACATCTACACGCGTGCCGATGCCTTCCTCGACGAGGCTCCGATGCTCAAGGCCGAGATGCCGGAGGACTCTATGGACCTGGCCATGTACTATGCCACAGAGCGCTTCTACGTCATCAACGCCTACTACAGCGAGGCCCTGACCTTCAACGACCGAGCACAAGAGAAAGGCAGCGCACAGCAACCTGACATCCATGCCACGCTGCTCTGCGACCGCGGCTATTGCCTCTACAAGACGAGCCAACTGGCTCAGGCTGCTGAAGTGGAACAGCAGGCGATGCGCTACGCCAAGCAGACGGGCAACCTGATGCAGCTCTCACGCGCATACCTCTATTTGGCTATCGTCAATGTCAACATCAGCGTGGAGAACCGACCGCAGGCTAAGGAGTTCATCCTAAAGTCTATCGAGACCAACAAACGCTTAGGCATGAACCGACAGCTGCACAACGTGCTGGGCGTGGCGAGCGAGGTCTTCTGTGCTTCGGGCGAGATAGAAAAGGCCATTGAGTATGGGCTACAGGCCGTGGAGGCCGCCGAGGCCATCCACTATGATGCGGGCGTGGCCAACCACTTGTCGCAACTGAGCTATGCGTACAACCGCAACAAGCAGTACCAACTGGGACTGGAGACCGCCCAGCGCGCCATCGACATGGTGGAGGCGATGGAGATACCAGACCGCAACCTCTTGGCCATCAGTATGGAATTCAAGGGGTGGAACCTCCTGGACATGGGACATAATGCCGAGGCGGCCGAAGTCCTGCGCCAAGCCGCTGACATCGAGCAGGAGGTAGGCAACACGCGCGCCGTGTGCTATGACATGAAAGTGATCTGCGAGGCTCTGGAACCGATTGATCCACAGGGGGCACTGCAAGCGCTGAAGCGCTACACGGCCATGGCCGACTCGATGCACACGGCTCAGCTGCAAGGGGCGCTGGGACAGGCAAATGCCGGCTTCCGCAACGATGAGTTGCAAGAGGAGAACGCGCAGGAACGACGCCTGCGTCGCATCATACTCGGCGCCAGCCTGACCGCCATCCTGCTGCTCTTCGTCGCGGCAGCGGCGCTCTGGTGGGCCAGCTGGCAGAAGACACGCGCCAACCAAACACTACGCAAGCTGCAGAATGCACGCGACAGCTTCTTCACCAACGTGACGCATGAGTTCCGGACACCCCTCACCGTCATCCTCGGGATGAGTCGCGAACTGCAACGGACGACTTCACCAGCCGATGCCGCCAAGGCTGGCGCTCTCATCCAGCGACAAGGCGACCAACTGCTGAACCTCGTCAACCAACTGTTAGACATCTCAAAAGTAGGCACAACCATCGGCAAGCAGCCCATGCAGACGGCCGACATCACCGCCTACGCGGAAATGGTCGTGGAGAGCTTCAATGAACTGGCAAGGGAGAAAGGCATCAACTTAATGTTCAAGGCATCGGAGCGCCCGCTCGTCGTAGACTTCGTGCCCGACTACCTCAACAAGATCCTTAACAACCTGCTGGGCAATGCACTCAAATTCACTGGTGAAGGCGGACAAATAGAGGCGTCCGTCACTCGAGAGAGAAACAGGCTCCGGCTGACAGTCAGCGACACAGGCATAGGCATCGCGGCAGAAGACCTGCCGCTTATCTTCCAGCCCTTCTACCAGAGCGACCCCGAGAGCGGCATAGGCTCAGGTGTAGGACTGACGTTGGTGCGACAAATCGTGGACGCCCTCCATGGCAGCATCACAGCCGAAAGCGAAAAAGACAAGGGGACAACGTTCAGGATTGAGTTGCCTCTAACTAAAACACAAGGAAGCCATACCACCAGCCTCAGTCCCAGCCACGTCTCCGTCAGGGAGGAGAGTAAAGTCACTCGTCATTCGTCATTAAAAAACGATTCGTCACTCGTCATTCGGGAAGAAATCGGAATTGAGGCCGAAGAGATCGGGGAAGAGGCTTGCGCAAGCATCCTCATCGTCGAGGATAATGCCGACGTAGCCTACTACATCAGCAGCCTGCTGCAAGACCGATACAGCGTCGTTCAAGCTGCCGACGGACGAGAGGGACTCGCGAAGGCGCGCGAGCTGATGCCCGACCTCATCATCACGGACCTGATGATGCCGCATACCGACGGACTGGAACTCTGCCGACAGATACGGGCAGACGTGCTGACGAACCACATCCCTGTCATCGTGGTCACAGCCAAAGCGACCGACGATGACCGGCTGCGCGGCCTCGAGGCTGGGGCCGATGCCTATCTCTACAAACCTTTCAACGCCGAAGAGCTGCACGTCCGCGTAGAGAAACTGCTCGAACAACGAAGACTGCTGCATGAGAAGTATGCCCGTGAATGGCAGACGGCTGACATCACCGACCACTCAGTGAGCGACAAGGCAACGCCGCACGAAGGCACGTCGACCGCCACCAACGGCATAGACATCCATACAGAGGGCATCCTGCTGAATGCTGGCACGAAGGTCTCCAAGCGCGAACAAGCCGAAAAGGCTTTTTTGGCAAAAATCAACGGTTTCATCGAAGAATTGATGCCTAAGGGCGAGGCCGACATCGAACACATCGCCTCAGCTCTCTGCATGAGTCCGTCGCAGTTCCGACGCAAATTCAGCGTCATCACCGGAGTCACACCAGCACAATATATTCTCCACGTGCGACTGGAGCATGCCCGACAGTTGCTCCTCTCTCACCCCGAATGGACCATCGCAGACGTAGCCGAGCAATGCGGCTTCGCCGACCAACCTCACTTTACCCGCGTCTTCCGCCGCATCTACGGCATCACCCCCGGACAGTTCGCACACGAGGGACAAGACTGAGCAGGCCAGCCTTGACGTGAACTTGCCGAACCGTCCGGGCGAACTCTCAGAAACGGTAGCCTACGAACAAGCGAGAGCGCCATTTATTATTGTAAACGGCCAGCTTGTCCTTGTCACCGATATTAGTGAAATTGAATACCATCGACGCGCCATCAAACATCTTACTCCCCAGTTGCCGAACGATGGCTCCACGACCGCTGATGATGACTTCAGGGAAATGGTAACTGAATGGAAGGCGCTCGTCATCGACCTTAAGCGATGTGTTGCTGTAGACGATGAGCGTGGGCAGCACCGACAAATGGAGCAACCAGTTGCGGCTTGGAACCCAATTATAACCATAGCCACAACCTATGCCGAAATTGGTAACCTTCAACACCGACTCATACTCAGCCTTAGTCTCCACTCGCTGCCCTTGTCCGGAAACGCCCAAGAGGAAACTGCCAGCTGAGCGGCGCTGGATATAACTTTGAGAGAAGGCGGCAGGATAGGAGAAACGGCGATAGTTGAAGGCATAGTAGACATTCAGGTTCAATGACTTCAGCGAGAGCACATCTGTCAAACTGAGCGCAGAAAGGAGGTGTAATAGATGGGAAAAAACCAACATGTTGTTCCTGCAAGAGGAAAGTGGGGCATTAAGGGCGAAGGCAATACAAGACTAACTTCAACATTTGATAGGCAGTCAGATGCAATCGCTGCTGCTCGTCAAATTTCCAAGAACCAGCATTCCGAACTATTCATTCACGGCCGTAATGGAAAGATTCGAGAAAGAGACTCTCAAGGAAGAGACACATTTCCTCCAAGAGGATAAATTCCTCAGCATTCTCTCCGCTTATCGAGGAGTCCTAACACTACAGGGACAGGTTGTAGTAAAGTATAATAACTCTAGAATACTTTATATGAGTATATTTAAAGTCCATAATTTAGGAGAGGGAGCAAGGCCCACTCCCATTGGTTACTTATCATGGTTGGATTACTGGGAAAAAGCAACAGGAATGAAAGCCAATTGGTGTCACAGAGTTGATTGTACCCAACTGCTAGCTAAAGCAACAGATGGTGCGCACGTTCAATTAGACAACCCCAATGACAACCACTGGTACATTGTGCCACTTTGTCACAAATGCAACTGCCAGTTTCGAGCACATTTTACAGTTAGAGGGCCATTGGTATCTGCGACAAACCCAAGCGTAATCCTTTGGTGATAATTAGAATGTGCCATAGCGAGATTAATCGCTATGGCTTTTTCGGTACGCACGGCATGTGTAAGTTCTAACGGGTGTAGGTCCCGAGCGCGCCCTAATGGCGGGAAGCGGCCCAAGACAAGGGCGTTGTGGTGACGCAATGTCTGAAGGAAGTCGGCGGCAAATCCCTGGCCTGACGGACAGGAACTTGATACTAAGGCTGGCTGGCAAGAGGTGAGTCTGCCGAACAAGACAAAGCCCGATAGCCATTCGGACTGTCAGCAAGTAAATCAAGCGGGTATAAGGGTGAAAGAGCTTATGCTTATCCGTGGAGGTCTCATGGGCGAGGCGGTTAATCGCCAAGCAGTAACAACGAACCATGAGAAGTCAGCCGAGGTCGAAGTACCCGAGTACGAGTTGCTCAGGGGGAAGGACCGAACCGCACAGCAGGTAGCAAATGAATGATATCCTGCCACGTCATGGTCAGTTGCCGAGGATTCAGATGAGGATAGGGCTAACTCGCC
>CAJOLH010000027.1 GCA_905235375.1 uncultured Bacteroidales bacterium | reverse complement strand
GGCGCAGATGAAAAGTTCCGTGGCAAACTGGGGGGAGCTATCCAAAGATGGTGCACATATGATACAAGATTGCAAAATTTTTCGTACCTTTGCACCATGGAAAGCAAAACATCAGAAATAATGAAGGACTTTCTTATCAGTTTCTTCTTGCCGGAAGGCATGACAGACTGGTTTGACATAGTCCGCGTGGAAGAGGAAATCAATACAGGCACAAGACAGGCCGACATACTGTACAACTCAGTTCTCAACATCTACCTCGATGAGCGAGACAATCGCGAAGGCGATCAGCTGGGCTTGAGGCCCAACGGCTTCACCGAGCCGACACTGGTAAAGGATTATCCGATTCGGAACCGCAAGGTTCTCCTACATGTTAGGCGCAGACGCTATCTGGATGCGGATGGCCGCAACATCATACTCAATCAGTATCCTCTGACAGCAGACGGTACGAAGGTGTCGGTTGAATTCGGCCTTTTTTTTAAAGATAGCGATGGATACTCTTCCATTGACGGCAGCGTCATTGGCAAGATTCTTTCATATTAAGGGCAGCGAGGTGGAGCGTTACTACAAGCATCACCTGAGCGACTTCCCGACCTGGAAGCAGAAGGGTCATGCCGCCGATTGGGTCCTGCTGGCCGAAAATATCGGAGAGCGCAGCAGCATAGACGAAACATCCCTTTGCAATGAGGTCTATACCATACTTTCCAACAAGGATGGACATGGAAGGAAAGGCTCCATCATTGCAATGGTCAAGGGGACGAAGGCCGCAGTCGTATCGGCCATCCTCAGGCAGATTCCGTTGGCTGAGCGGGAAAAGGTTACGGAGATAACGCTGGACTTCAGCGACTCCATGTTCAGCATAGCCAAGGAATGCTTCCCCAAGGCAACCATAGTCATCGACTGCTTCCATATCGTCAAGCGCCTGTGTGAAGGTCTTGAGGAGATGCGCCTGCGATTCAAGCGTCTGGCAGTTACAGAGAACAAGAAGGCTGCAGCCGCCTTTGCCAAGGAGGAAGACCGAAAGGCCAGAATCAGGGCAAACTATCGCAGAACCCATCCAAAGAACCCGAAGGAGAACAGGGGGCGCAAACGCATAAGAAGGCGCAAGTACAAGCCGCAGATGCTCAGCAATGGCGAAACAAAGGTGGAGATGCTGACCCGCTCACGCAATATGCTTGCCCAGTCAGGCGACAAATGGGGCGAAAGCAAGAAGGAACGTGCCGCTATACTGTTTGACCTGTACCCGCAGATGAAGCAGGGATACACCCTGATTTGCAAAGTGCGCAGCATCTTCAGGGAAAAGATGACGCCTGAACAAGCCCGGATAAAACTGCATGAATGGTACAAGGAGGTCTCCAACTGTACTCTCAGAGAAATCAAGTCTGCAAGAGACTGCATCAAGGCTAAGGAGGAATATGTGCTGAACTATTTCATAAATAGATCCACGAATGCTGCCGCAGAATCACTGAATTCCAAGATAAAGGGTTTCAGAGCCCAGATTCATGGAATTGCTGATATTCCTTTCTTCTTGTATCGTGTGTGCACCATCTTTGGATAGCTCCCCCCAGTTTGCCACGGAACTTTTCATCTGCGCCCGAATAATTCCGGAAGGAGTATCTTATGAGTTAGGTTTCTATCCAGAATCTGGAGCACATCGTAGATTGATTTGTCAATATGCAGATTATGCTGCACAATGGCCACCATGCAATACGCGGTAATCGCTGAATAGATCTGAATCCTGACAGCATTCTCGTTAGTTCCCCAGAATTTCTTGATGCGAAGGTGCTGCTTCAGCCACTTGAAGAAGAGTTCTACCTGCCACCTGTTTTTATATAGATTGGCTACCTGGAGAGCAGTTATTTCAGTGGCATTCGTAAGATATACGAATTCTCGATCCTGTTCTTCGTCCCAGTAGATGACCTTTCGGATTGATTCGGGATATTTCTTCTGGCTATAATATCCAGAGAGGGTAATCATCTGGTCAGAAAGTACATTGTCCGGCATTCGTCTCTTCCATTTCTCCGTATTGTAATGTAGGTTGGTCTTGGCTCTAATCACGAAGTAAGCGCCGATTTGGTGAATGGTGTAAAGCCTCTTATAATCATTGTATCCTCTATCAAAGATATAATAAGAGCCTGATTCATAGGGAATCTCATCCATTGCATTGATATCGTTGACTTTCGCCTCAGTGATATGAAAGAAAGCTGGAATCTGGGTCTCAATATCATACAGAGTATGAATCTTGACTCCGCCCTTGTGCTTTCGGAAACGAGCCCACCAAAAGACATTGAGGCAAAGATCAATGGTGGTTGAATCAAACGCATAGACATTACCGTCAAGCTTGAAGATATCTGTCACCCTCTTTTCTCGAGCGACATTTACCACAAAGTAGGCGAACTCTTCAAAGATGCGACAGTCCCTTTCCTGGTTGGCTTTCGACAGGTTGCTTCTAGTAACCCCCTTGCCGAAACCGAGGTGGTAGCACATCGGCCCCAAAGACTCGATTGTAAGTGAAGTCGTACGGAGACTATCTTGTTTGGTAAGTTGTGCAAACATCATTACAAGCAGTTGATTCCAACATGTAAATGACTTTACATACTTGTCTCCATCGTACTTCTGGACGATACGATTAAATTTGGATCGATCCAAGAAAGAAACCAATTGAGCGAAGATGTATTTGTCTTTGTGCATAGCGGCATTTTATATTTGGCCGCAAAGATACAAATTCAAATCCGTTCGCGCAAATTTCGATATACAATAATCTAAGATTCAAATATTTCAAAGAACAAATTTGGTCCGTTTAGTGGACACTAATGATTTTTGATAGAAACTAATGCTCGTTATTAGGAAATTATAATAACTATACCATTTCAATCGTTATTGATTACGAACTCACCCTCGTACGAGAAGCCAGGTCCTGAGATTACGATGTAGTAGTTACCCGAAGGCAGGGTGCTCGTGAAATGACAGTAGCCGTCATAGGTGTCGCCTTGATACAACAGGGTCGAGGTCGATGCATCATAGATCGACACACAGAACGTCGATTGCTTGTCTGCGGTCACGGATACAGACCTGCCTAAGTCAACTTCTGCATGGAAAACTGGAATCTCTGATTTGTGATGATTGGAAACTGAGATCTGATAAAGTTCGATCTCTGGTTCTCCTCCGAGTACAATAAATGGAATCACCGATAGAAGTAAAAGAAGCATGTGTTTCATAATTGTGGTTTTCATTAGTTAATAATTTGAATTAGCGCTGCAAAGGTAGAGGAATAGTACAGAAAAGTGCAAAAAAAGTCTGTGCAAATTTTGTGCAAATGCAATGCACAAAAAATGCACAGAGGAGTAAAATCGTTCAAATGGTTGATTCTTAGAGGGAATCTATAAAGTCTTGCCAGGAATTAAACCCAGAATCATCGTGGAGCGCCTTTTTATATAGGCGAGCCCTTAGCGAGTAAATGGCATCGTTGGAGCGACTTACAGCTACTGCTATATCATTGACGGAGAATCCGAACTTCATCAACAGCGAGGCTTTCCATTCTATTTCAGAGAAATCATAAACGCCTTTTAGGTTGGTCAGAAAAACGGGAAGGCACTTCTGAAGGGTCTGCTCGACCATCTTCCATTCTTCAGGTTTCAACTCCTTTCCATTCCTGCATTTTTCAATGATCATCTGATAAGTGTCTGAACTGCGAAGCGCACTCATTCCGGCATCAACCACACTTTGGCGCTTTTCCTTGTCCGCCTGCATGGACGCAAGCAGATATTGCAGTTGCTTGTAGCGAGATGCCAAGTTCCGACGCCTGTTTCTTTCGTATCGGAAAATGTAAATCAGAACAATTACCAAAAGAACAGCGATAATGGATAGATACCGCAATCTTGATTTCAGTGCTTCTTGCTTTGCCTTAAGCCGCAGGTTCTCCTGTTCGCGAAGGTGATAATTATAGAGCGAATTGGTAAGAGCTACTACCTCCTCATCACGCAACTTGCGCACCTCCAGTTCAAGCTTGGAGAATTCTGCCATATATCGGAGCGCTGCCTTGGCATTGCCACGTTTTGTCTCGTAGTCAGAAAACCAAAGAGTTGAGTTAGACCGAGCATAAATTGACCCTTTTTCATACAGTTTCTTAAAATAGGGAACCGCATTTTCACTTTCGCCAATCTTCCAATAGTATTCTCCGAACATGGTGCAAATGGGTTCAAAATTACCACGAGTCATTTGGGGATGGAACAATTGTAGTATCTCTGCTACTTCTTCAAACCTCTTGAGCCGAATAAGGCAATGGCATTTCTGCGCAATTAGATCATCAAGATTTAAATTATCACTATACAAAGACGCTAATTGTGCTGCCAAATCATAAAAGTGAATAGCATCTTCATTGTTTCTCGCAACTTGGAGGACTCCACCAATATCTTGTAGATCCAAAAACATTCCCATTGTATCACAAGCGAGGCTGTCGATTTTATATGCCTGTCTAAAGCTTTCTATTGCCTCTTTGTACAAATGTTGGTTACGGAGAAGATACCCCTTTTGTGCCAAGACTGTACCTTTCAACTTCTCATATCGCTTGGCATTAGCTATTGGAAGCTTTTGAAGATTGAGTTCATTCAGTGAGGTTTGTGCTTTCTGGAAATAATCGATGGCCTGGGGTGCATCGCCAAGCTCGCTATATACGCGTCCAGCATAATAATAGGCTTCGGGAAGTTTGTTGGGGTCTCCCCCATGCTCATAGTATTGCAGGATGTCGAGAATCAGACTGTCAGAAGTTAGGGGCAGGTCTGCCTTATCCTGTGCCTTCAGGGTCATCAGGTCGTAGAAATGACGAACAGCAGGCTGCGATGCCGACATCTCAGCCTCTACACTCCGAAGCAGTGCCACCGCACTGTCGGGATTGACATACGACAAGCTATCAGCAGTCTCGAGAACCGCAGGATACTGCGGCCCTCGACTGCATGAAACAAGAATGACGGGCAGAATGGCCGTGGTCAGCAAAGAAAGATGCCTGTTCACTTCTGATGGATGATGTCTTCGATGATGTCGAGTTGTTCGGCGCTGAACGACTGGGAGTCGAGCACTCGAAGGTCGTCCTCGAGCTGGGCGACGCTGCTGGCTCCGACGATGACGGAGGTAACTTCGGGACGACGCAGGCACCAGGCAAGTGCCATATCTGCCAATGACTCGCCGCGCTGAGCAGCTAGTTCGGCAAGGTCGCGTATCTGCTTGAGAAGGGTCGGGGTGAGGTCATCGGGAGTGAGCGCTTCGCGACGCGACATACGGCTACCCTGCGGGATGCCGTTGAGGTAGCGGTCGGTGAGCAATCCCTGCTGCAGGGGACTGAAGGCTACGTAGCCAACGCCTGCATCGGTGGCACTGGCAAGGATGCCTCCCGTGTCGTCGTCCTGATAGAGGATGTTGTACTTGCCCTGATAGCAGAGGCAGGGCACATCACGCTCGCGCAGGTAGCGATAGGCGAACTCGGCGGCTTCGAGCGGCCAGCGCGAGATGCCGACATAGAGCGCCTTGCCTTGGCGCACGATATCGACGAGAGCTTGCAGGGTTTCTTCGAGCGGCGTGTTGGGATCGTAGCGATGGCTGTAGAAGAGATCGACATAGTCGAGGTGCATGCGCTTCAGACTTTGGTCGAGCGACGAGACGAGGTACTTGCGCGAACCCCAGTTGCCGTAGGGGCCGGGCCACATGTCGTAACCAGCCTTGGTGGTGATGAACATCTCGTCGCGATAGGGACGGAAAGAGAGATCCATCATGCGGCCGAAGGTCTCCTCGGCGGTGCCGTAGGTGGGACCGTAGTTGTTGGCGAGGTCATAGCAAGTGATACCGTGGTCGAAGGCATAGTGCATCATGGCCTTGCAGTTGGCGAAGTTGGAGATGCTTCCGAAGTTGTGCCAGAAGCCGAGGGAGAGTGCTGACATCAGGATGCCGGAGCGTCCTGAGCGGCGGAACTGCATCAGACCGTCGTAGCGGTCGGGGTTGGGGGAATAGATAGGGTCGATCATGGGAGTGGGGTTAAAAAATAATCGATCGGTAAAGTCGTAATACCGTTATACCGTAATACCGTGATAACGAAAAGCTGAAAAACTGGGAACAAGAAAAGCCGAAAGCCGTGGTAACGGCATAAACGGGAGTCCTTTATTTGGTGGCCTCTGTTTCGGCTTTTCCGGCGGCATCTGCCTTGGCGGCGGTGTTGCCGGCGTTGAGGGTGGGATATTCGATGCGGGCGTGGTTGATGGTGATGAGCTGAGAGATGAAGACCTCCTTGCACTGCTTGATTTCGTGCAGGGTGATGTCAGCATCGTTGAGATGGCCATCGGAAAGGATGTCGTTCATGAGTCGCTCCACCGTCTCGCGTATGCCTTTGCGTGTAAGGTCCTTGATGGAGCGGGAGGCAGCTTCAATCTTATCGGCCATCATGACGATGGCCTGCTCCTTGGTCATGGGGTCGGGGCCAGGATAGGAGAAGAAGTCATGGTCGGGCTCCTGGTCGGGATGCTCGTTGCACCACTTGATGTAGAAATATTTCACTTGCGAGCGACCATGGTGGGTACGGATGAAGCCCATGATGTCTTCAGGCAGCTTCTGCTTTTCGGCGAGGCGAACGCCATTGGTGACGTGCCGCTTGATGGTCTGCACGGCATCTTCGATCGACAGTTCGTTCAGCGGGTTGTTGTGCTGCTGGTTTTCGGTGAACATATTGGGACTGGCGAGTTTGCCGATGTCGTGATAGAGGGCACCGGTGCGCACCAAGGCGATGTTGGCGCCAATCTCCTTGGCGGCAGCAGCCGAGAGGTTTGCCACATTGAGCGAATGATTGAAGGTGCCGGGAGCCTCTTCGGAGAGGCGGAGCAGCAGACCCTTGCCCATGTTGCAGAGTTCGACCAGCATCACGCCAGACGTGTAGCCGAAGATGTTCTCGAAAGCATAGATGATGAGGTAGGAGAGCAGCAGAAGGATGGCATTGATGACCATCATGGTAGCGATGGACGGTGAGATGCCTACCAAGGAGGCTTGGTTGGCAAGGGTGTAAACAATATAGGTGCCCAGATAACCAATACCGGCAAAGACACAGGTGTGCATCAGTTGCTTGCGGTCCTGCAGGCCGTCCTTGAGGCTGAACACGATGATCATGCCGACAATCATTTGGATGACGACATATTCGAAGCGGGAGGGCACTAAGAATGAACAGAGCAACACCATGATAATATGGCAGAAGAACGCCGTGCGCGAGCCGAAAAAGGTGCTGGTGAGGATGGTGACAATGCCGATGGGCACCAAATAGACAGCGCTAATCTCTATGTGGCTGGCAAAGGACGTCAGGATGGCCATGATGGTGATGGAACCGAAGATGACGAAGATGCTGGACTGACGGATATAGATATGCCTTCGATAGAGCCCCAGGAAGACGAGGATGCAGCAGAGCAAGAGGGCCACGATGGAGACTCGACCTATCCATTCCCAGGCGATACCAGACGAGAGACTGCGGCGGTTTTGCTGCTCCTTGCGATAGGAATTGAGGATGTCGAAGGTGCGTGGGGTGACAATCTCTCCGTTGTCGATGATGCGACTTTCGGCAAGCACGACGCCGCTGGTGTAGCTGACCTGCTGGCGCAGGCGCTTGTATTCGAGGTTCATGGCGGCGGTGTCGCTGACAAGGTTGCTGCTCAAGAGCCGCTGCAGGGGCAGGGTCTCGTATTCCTTGGCATAAAGCGAGTCGCCACGCAGGAGTTCGTAGGCTTGCAGTTCGCTGAGGAGTGTCTGTTTGGGTACGGTAGTGACCACATCGCCATCGACCA
Source organism: uncultured Bacteroidales bacterium (assembly GCA_905235375.1). Taxonomy (GTDB): domain Bacteria; phylum Bacteroidota; class Bacteroidia; order Bacteroidales; family UBA3663; genus Liminaster. The sequence continues at coordinate 22,386 of CAJOLH010000027.1, read as the reverse complement.
TGATAACATCGTCTGGATGAACCTGCGCAAGACGATCCTGTTCTTCGCCAGTGATGATGCCTCGCTGATAGAGCTGCTCAAGGGTCTGCGTCAGATGGGTGTTGGCCTCGGCAGAAAGCCTTGTTCCCGTCTTCTGAAGCTGACGGAACGCGGCTTCGCTCACCTTTTTGTCGAAGGTATAGCGCGGGACAATCTGGTTGTGGAGACTGTCCTCAATCTGCATCACAGCAGAGTCGCTGCGGAAAATCGGGAAATCGTAGGGCGCAATGAGGCGGGCATAACGCCAAGGCTTGCCCACTTCATACTCATAGTGGAAGTTCTCTTGACGTGGGAAGCACCACGTGATGAGGAAAATGGACAGGAGGATGAAGAGGGTGCGTACTACAATCTGGCGGGTAGTTAGTTTTTGCTTGGGCATAGAAGGGGGGCGAAGGGTTAAGAGGGGTTCGAGGGGGTCGAGGGGGGTTCGAAGGGTTCGAGGGGTTCGAAAGGTTCGAGGGGGTCTGAGGGGGAGGACCTTTTGAACATTTCAGAACACTTCAGAACCTTTCAGAACAGAGAGCGTAGCGAACTACAGATCGAGGGTCTTCTCGATATTGCCGGGCTGACCTGCGGGGCGTGACTTGGCGGGCTGGCGGCTGAGGGCGCGAAGTTGGCCAAGGTCGGAGAGCTTGCGGTTGTAGGCGGGCAGATGTTCGAGGCGTTCGATGAGTTCCTCGTTGGTGAGGTCTTGCTCGTCGAGGATATAGTAAGCCTTGCGCGTGTCGTCGAGCAACATACGGTTGGCTGTCTCTTCGCCATAGAAATGACGGATTGCCTCGATGCCGTCGATGGGATCGGTGGCGGTGCGCGGTGTGGGTGCTGCGGGTGTCACAGGTGTAACTGGAGCAGTCGGAGTAACTGGGGTTACCGGGACTGCCGTAGCTGCTGGAGTGACAGGTGCGACCTGTGCTACGGTTTCGGGTTGGTCGAAGAGGGTCGGCTCGGGCGTAGGAACAGTCGGAGTGACTGGAGCAACTGGAGTCACTGTAACTACCGGTGCTGCCGGAGTTATTGGTGTAGAGGGGGGTGTCGGAGTAACGGGTGTAACAGTTGGTGTCGGTGCTGGAGTGGGAGCAGGTTCGGGCTGGGTGACGCGGAAGGTGGTCTGACGGAGCTGTTCTTCGAGGGCAGCAATCTTTTCACGAATCTCGCGTTCCTGCTGCTCGAGTTTCTTGCGCTCGACTTCGGCTTCGTAGGCGCGGATGATTTCGAGTTTCTTGTCGCAAGCCTGCTGGTATGCCATGTCGAGACGTGCTATTTCTTCGTCGAGCGAATCGTCGATGGTGAATTTTTCAGCCTTGGCTGTTGCGTTATGGAGGGCAGACAGCAGGATGTCGGCAGCCTCCTGATAGCCGTCGAACTCGCCAACCTGGTTCTTGTGTTCGGCGATGGCGATGCGCAACTGCTGTTGCAGCTCCTTGACCTTGTCTTCGAGCTGGGCACCGACAATGATGTCGCCGGTGTTGTGGTTCATGGCAAATCCGCTGGCAAGGAGGATGATGCGGACATCATCGCCAAGGTCGTCATCGTACATGGCACCCCAGATGACCTCGATGTCGGTGTTAAGGCCATCGACGAAATGGTTCATCTCGGCAATCTCGGACATTGAGATGGGGTTCTGGTGGCTGAAACAGAGTTCGAAGAGCAGGTGCTTGGCATCGGTGATCTTGTTGTCCTGGAGCAGCGGGGAGTTCTTGGCTTCTTCGATGGCCTGGCTGAGGCGTTTCTCACCACTGGCTTTGCCGGTGGAGATGAGTGCTACACCACCGTTGCGCAGTGTGGTGGAGACATCGGCAAAGTCGAGGTTGATGTAACCGCGCTTGTTGATGATGTCGGAGATGGACTTGGCAGCCGTAGTGAGCGTATCATCGGCCTTGCTGAAGGCATTGCCGAAGTTGAGGTCGGGATAGATGTCGATGAGGCGGTTGTTGTTGACTACGAGAAGGGCATCGCACCACTTCTCGATGGCCTTGACGCCTTCGAGCGCCATGAGTATCTTCTTCTTGCCTTCGAACTTGAACGGGATGGTAACAATGCCAACGGTGAGTATGCCGAGTTCGCGGGCAATCTGTGCTACGATGGGTGCGGCACCAGTGCCCGTTCCGCCGCCCATGCCAGCGGTGATGAAGACCATCTCGGTGCCGTCGGTCAGTGCCTGACGGATGGCTTCGGCATATTGCTCGGCATAGTTGCGGGCGATTTCGGGTTTGGCACCTGCACCGAGACCCTTCTCGCCGATGAGGAGCTTGTTGGGGATATTGGAACCTTCGAGGGCCTGCTTGTCAGTATTGATGATGAGGAAGGAGACGTCTTCGATGCCGGTTTCGTACATGTGTTCGACGGCATTGGAGCCGCCGCCACCTACACCGACCACCTTGATGATGGAATGATTCTCTTGGGCGGGCTTGAAGTCGAATTCAAGAGTTGCTTTGTTGATATCGTTCTGAGTTTCCATATATGCTGAATGTTAAATTATTTCTGACCAGTGAAAAGATCCTTGACGAAGCGTCCGACAAATTCGCCGAAGGAGGTGGAGGGTTGTATCTCCTTCTCGGGCTGTGGCTCTGGATTCGGTTCGGGCTGTGGCTCGGGCGGTGCTACCGGCTCGGGTTCGGGCTCGCGATCGGGTATTTCGAGCGTTGGTTCGTTGTCGCCAGCGGGAGCAGGTTGTGGAGTAACCACAGTGCGGGTGGCAGTGGTCGGACGTGGAGTCTCGACCACAGGGGTGGCCTTGGGAGCCTGACAATCCTCGGTGCAGAACGAGAGGAGAGCCAGGAGACTGGTGAGGTGTGGCTTGTGGTCGCTGCCCAGCTGGGCTGACTCGCGATAAGCACGCGATTCGACCTGCGTGGTTGATAGGCGACGTAGCAAGAGGGCGGTGATACCGTTCTGATAGGCAGCTCCGCCTGTGAGGATGCAGCCTGCATCGAGCTGATTCTTGAAGCCTGATGCCTCGATCTGATGCTCGATGTTGGCGGCAATCTCCTCATAACGGCAGAGGGCAATATTGTTGAGCTTGCTCTGTGGGATGGGGAGGGCCTTTTCGGCAAACATGGCGCTGGGGGCGTTGCCGGCAGGTGACTCGGATGTCACCTCCTGCGAGACGTCGCTCCAGTCGCGTTTGATACGCTCGGCATCGTCGTAGGAGCAGCCTGCCGACTGGATGTCGAGGGTGACACTCTCTCCACCCAGCGGGATGACGGCGAGGTGCTTGAGTTTGCCACCTTTGAAGATAGAAACCGTGGTGGTGCCGGCACCCATATCGACGAGGACGCAACCCTTGTCGCGCTCGGAGTCGTTGAGGATGCTGGCCGTGGCGAGGGGCAGAACGATAATATCGATGATGCGGATGCCGGCGCGGTCCATGGCGGCACGAATGGTCTCGCGAATACGTTTCTCGCCGACGATGAGCTGGTGCTGGAACTCACCGATGGGTTGGGAGCTCAGCACGTCATAGTCGGGAATCTTGACCGATGGCTGCTGCACGAGGGAGTGGAGCGACATACCGCCTACACCCACATAGGCTGCGGCAATGGGGGTACGCATACGATTGCCGAGTTTCTGGATGAGGGTGCGGATGTGCATGGCCGTCTTTTCGACATTGACGATACGGCCATGGCTGATGCAGTCGGACGATGCCTCGCTTTCGATCTGTAAATTGGTGAGGGTTCCGTTCGACAAATCCTTCTCGGCAGCGATGGCCAAGATGCGTGAAGAGCCTAATTGGATGGCACAGGTAAGGGTGGACATGGAGGGAGGGTATTTTATTATTTTTCGCCTACGACTTGGCCATGGAATTTGACATTGATGGTTTTGTAGAAATTCCAACCTTTGCGTGGGAGGACCTTGTCGTAGAATGTTCGTACGTTGTCGAGTTTTTGTTGGATGTCATCGAACGAACCGATGAGGATGGTGTGGTCGCCGATTCGTGGCACGAGTTCGGCATCGCCGTTTTCGCGAATATAAATCTGTGTGATCTCAGCCGACCAGAAGTCATCGGCTTTGAGGAAGAGGGCGAAGTCGTGGAGGGGCTGGATGTGGCGTGTCTTGACAAATCCGGTGACGAGGGGCAGCTGGATAGCGGTGCCGAACTGGGCGGGCATCATTGCGCCATCGCGATCGATGTAGAAATCGGACATGGAGTGTCCGTCGCCAGCATTGACGAGCGTCGAGCTCTTGACGCGAATGATGGGATTGCGCTGCTCGATGTCGATGCGCAGAAGGCTGTCGGGCGTATGATAGCACGCGACATGGCGCACCAGCCGGTTCTTCTCCTCGATGTACTTGGCGAGTTCAAGGGTGTTGACTTCGCTGTAAAGTTTGCCCTTGTAGCGGAATCCCGGCTTGCCCTCGACAAGCTGACGGATGCTGGCTTCGGTGACGAAGTGGGCATCATCGCTCGGATAGTCGATGGTGATGTGCATACCGCGATAGCGAGGCTCGCTGCGCCAGAAGCCATAGAGATAGCTGGCTCCCAGCAGGTAGCCTAAGAGGAGGGTGATACCTATTGCCTTGAAGATGGTTTTGACCATATAATATACAATGTGGGTTCGAGGGGTTCAAAGGGTTCGAGGGGTTCGAAGGGCTTCGGTGGCGGGAGCAACGAGACGCTCGATGTCAACACCGGCGCCCATCATGACGAGGACATCGAGCTGGTGAGCCTTGCGGAGCGCGACGAGATGGGGGACGAGGGCGGACGTTTCGACCAGCGACTTGTCGTGACTATCAATCTTGTTGAGAAGCCACTGCGAGGTGACTCCTGGCATGGGTTGTTCGCGTGCTGGATAGATAGGCAGGAGAATGGTGCGGTCGGCGATGGCGAGTGCCGAGGCAAAACCATCGACCAGGTCGTGGGTGCGGCTGTAAAGATGAGGCTGGAAGCAGAGGGTCAGGTGACGCCCTGCAAAAAGCTGTCGCACGGAATGGAGCGACGCGCGAATCTCGTCGGGATGGTGGGCATAGTCGTCCATGACAACGAGGTCGGGGCGCTTGATATAGAAGTCGAAACGACGCTTGGCTCCACCAAAGCTCTTCAGCCCCTTGCGCAGTTCTTCTTCGGTGCAGCCATTGAGCCAACAGATGGCGAGGGCTGCCGTGGCATTATCTACATTGATGGGTGCGGGAACACCGGGTTCAAGGTCGCGGAAGACGCGTTGCCCCTCCTTGATGACAAAGTCGAAGAGGATGGTGCCGTTGCCGATGCGTACATTGGTGGCATAGAAGTCGGGGAGTTCGCTTTCGTCAAGGCGCGAGGCATCGGGCACGACATCGTATTCGGCATAACGCACTTCGTCATTCGGTCGGCAATCGACCTTGATGCCGCGATGCTTGAGCAAAAGTCCACCGGGGCGGATGAGTTCGGTGAAATGGGCGAACGACTCGCGATAGGCTGCTTCGGTGCCGTAGATGTCGAGGTGGTCGGGATCGCACGAGGTGATGACGGCCATGTAGGGCGAGAGCGTATGGAACGAACGGTCGAACTCATCGGCTTCGATAGCCACCAGGTCGCTCTTGTCGCTGAGCATGAGGTTGCTGTCGTAGGGCTTGAGTATGCCGCCGAGGAAGGCATTGCAATCGACGTGGCTCTGCTTGAGCAGATGGGCTATCATCGAACTGGTGGTGGTCTTGCCGTGGGTGCCCGCTACGCAGAGTCCGCGCTTCTGGCGCGTGACGATGCCGAGCAGCTGGCTGCGCTTCATCACCTGAAAGCCGTTCTGCTGGAACCAACAGAGCTCGCCATGGTCGCGAGGGATGGCGGGCGTATAGCAAACGATGCACGTGGCAGGATCCTTGAAGGCGGGATCGACGGCCTCGATATTGTCTTCGAAGTGGATGTCGATGCCTTCGCGGATGAGGGCATCGGTGAGCGGCGAGGGTGTCTTGTCGTAGCCACCCACCTTGTAGCCATTGGCATTGAAATAGCGCTCAAGGGCGGACATGCCAATACCGCCGGCGCCTACGAAGTATAGGGATTTCATTTGTTCTTTGCTTCTTGGATTACAATCGCTGCCACAGCATCGGCAGCGCCGAAGTGCGCCATGGCATGAGCATTCTTCTCCATCGTGGCGATGCGCTGCTTGTCTCCTACCAGCCGGATGGCCTCGTTGACGAGTCGGGCAGGAGCTTCCTTGTCGGGGATGAGGATGGCGGCATCACGGTCGGCAAGAGAGCGGGCATTGGCCGTCTGATGGTCTTCGGCAGCCGTCGGCAACGGGACGAAGATGGCGGCCTTGCCGATGAGGCTGACCTCGTTGACGGCACCGGCACCGGAGCGCGAGATGACAATGTCGGCGGCACGATAAGCCTGTGCCATGTCCTTCACGAAGATGGTGGGATGGATGAGGACGGGTTCGGACGAACCATCGGTACCGACAGGATGCATGGCAGCCACGGCTTGTTCCCATTTGTCACCATCGGCCTTGCCCGTTTGCCAGAGCACCTGCACACCAGCCTTCTGGAATCGGTCAAGCCCCGCACAGATGGCATTGTTGACGCTGCGTGCGCCCAAACTGCCGCCGGTGACGAAGATGGTGGGCCGATTGGGGTCAAGTCCGAAGGTCCGGCGTGCCTCTTCGACGGTGGCCGTACACTCGAGGAGCGCCTGACGCACGGGATTGCCGGTGACAACGATCTTGTCGGCGGGGAAGAAACGTTCCATGCCCGGATAGGCAACGCAGATGCGGCGCGCCCCCTTTGCCAACTTCTGGTTGGTAACGCCTGCAAAGCCGTTCTGCTCATGCAGGATGTAGGGCACGTGGAGGGCTGTGGCGGCTTTCAAGGCGGCTGCGCTGGCATAACCGCCTACTCCGACAGCGGCATCGGGCTTGAAGTCGCGTATGATCTGCTTGGCCTGGCGGATGCTCTTCCATAGGTCGAACAGCACCATGAGGTTGCCGGGATGGAAGAGCGGACGAATGAAACCACGCACCGGCAGGCCGATGATCTTGTAGCCTTCGGCAGGCACCTTTTCCATCTCCATACGACCCAAAGCTCCGATGAAGAGGATATCGGCATCGGGCTGGGCCTTGCGGATGGCATTGGCTATTGAGACTGCGGGAAAGATGTGGCCACCCGTTCCACCACCGCTAATGAGGTACTTCATTCGGTTTCTGCGTTTGAGTTTACGGATAAAGCGTTTTCAGAGAGTGAAGCTGTTTCGGCAATCAGTTCGGCGCGTTCCTGCTGCTCCTGGCGGATGAGGCGGCTCAAGGCAAGCAGGATGCCGAAGGAGATGCTCGTGAAGATGATGCTCGAACCACCGCGACTGATGAGCGGCAGGGGTTGACCCGTGACAAACATCGCTCCGGTGCAGACACCGATGTGGATGAGGACCTGGATGACGATGATGAGCGGCAAGCCTAACATCATGAGCCGAATATATGGACTCTCGGTGCGCCGCGACAGCATGTAACATCGGATGAAGAGGATGAGATAGAGCAGGAGCACGATGAATGCCATCACCGGTCCACCCTCCTCGAAGATGATAGCGAAGATGTAGTCGGAATAGGCTTCGGGCAGGAAGTCGCGCATCTTGCTGTTGCCGATGAAGCGTCCAAAAGGATAGCTGTTGGCAATGGCCATGTGAGAATAGATTTCCTGGCTCTTCTTGCCATTGATATCTTCCTCCCAAAGGGGTTTGCCGGAATGGTTGTAGATGCGGTTGGACCATGTGGTGACACGGTGCAGCACCTTGTTGCTGGCGATGGTGTTTTCGGTCTGCTCCATTTCGACCGTTTGGACATTCTGTTCGCCACCATTATTGTGATAGACGAAATACAGGCCCGTCAAGCAGATGATGGCTATGACGAAGGCACCTAAGATAGTCCGCCATAGATAAAGGCCATTGACTCCACCCAAGAACATGATGCCAAACGATGCCATGCAGATGATAAGGGCACTCGAAAGATTCTGAGTGGCAATGGGAAGTGCCATCAGGCCGATGACGATCAGGTAGGTCCAGAATCGGCGTATCCGTGTATGGGTGCGGAAAAGCGGGATGAAATGAAATGTGGAATCGCGAGCGGTGACGAGGGCACAAAGCACCATCGTGACACCGAGCTTGCAAGGTTCGACAGGTTGTATGCCGGCGATGGAACGCGCAGCCCCCTTCTGCTCAGTACCCACGAGGATGGTGGCGATGAAGAGGCAGAATCCGAAGAAATAGATGAGCTTGTCCCATGAGCGGATGGAGGGAAGACTCATGCTCTGCGAAATCAACAGGAAGACGGCGCCGGCAAGCAGGAAGGTGATATGACGCACCGCAGGGTCACTGGCGTAGCCCCCCTTGTAGGTGAGCTGGCTGGTGGCACTGAAAATTTCGACCACAGAGATGCAGAACAGGAATATGTAGATACCCCATATCCAGTAATCGCCTCTCATGATGCTGCCCAAGAAGTCATATTGGCTACTTGTCTCGATGTTGGCAGTGTCTTGTTCTTGCATTCGTCAATATAGTTTTTGAATAGAATAATAGTTATTGCTGCTGCCATTCCTTGACGATGGCCTTCATCTGGTCGCCTCGATCTTCGTACGACTTGAACAGGTCGAACGAGGCACAGCATGGCGAAAGCAGCACGACATCGCCGGGATGGGCAAAGGCACGGCAATGCTGAAGGGCCTCACGCATCGACAGGGCATCGGCAACGGGCTTGCCCATGCCGTCGAAGAAAGCGTGGAGCTTCTCGTTGTGCAGGCCCATATAGACGAGGGCTGTGCACTTGTCGCGCACCAGTTGCTCGATTTGCGTGTAGTCGTTGCCCTTGTCCTTGCCGCCCAGGATGAGTACGGTGGGTTTCTTCATCGACTCAAGGGCATACCAGCAGGAATCCACGTTGGTGGCTTTTGAGTCGTTGATATATTCCACTCCATCCACATATCCGAGGTTTTCGAGGCGATGTTCGACACCTTTGAAAGTGGCGAGGGCACGGCGTATGGCATCCTTGCGGATACCGCTGAGACGTGCCGAAAGAGTTGCCGCCATCGTATTGTAGAGGTTGTGCGGTCCGGGCAGCGGCAGTTCGTCGAGCGGTATCTCGGTGGTGTCGGCGGAAAGGGCAGCATCGAGGACGTTGATGACGAGGTTGCCGTCCTTGATGTATGCACCAGGGATGAGGGGATGGTCGCCCATCTGCTTCAAGCTCAACCCGGAGAATGGGACGAGCTGTGCCCTGAGGGGTTCGATGTGACCGTGGAAGGGATAGATCAGCGTCCCGTCGGAAAAACGCAGGTCGGTGCGCTCGTTGTTGGTGCCCGTATAATCCTCACCGGTCTGGGGAGCATGGAGGCGACGCTCCAGCTCGTGCATCACCGTCTTGTCGCCGTTCCAATAGATGACATGATCGGAAGGGGTGAGGTTTTGGACGATACGGAACTTCGAGTTGATGTAGTTCTGCATCTCGTGGTCGTAGCGATCCATGTGGTCGGGGGTGATGTTCATGATCACTGCGATGTTGGCGCGGAACTTGTACATATTGTCCAACTGGAAGCTCGACAATTCGATGACATAGTAGTCGAAATGTTCGGTGGCCACCTGAAGGGCGAGCGACTTGCCCACGTTGCCTGCCAGTCCGACATTCAGCCCGCTCGACTTGAGGATGTGGTAGGTCATCATCGTGGTGGTGGTCTTGCCGTTGGAGCCGGTGATGCAGATCATCTTGGCATCGGTGTATCGACCTGCGAACTCGATTTCGGAGATGATGGGAGTGCCTTGCTGCATGAGCTTGACGATGAGCGGAGCCGTGAGGGGCACACCCGGGCTCTTGATCACTTCGTCGGCATTGAGGATGAGCTCCTCGGTGTGGGGATGTCCATCCTCGTAGGGAATCTGGTACTGCTGGAGCAGTGCCTTGTATTTGTCCTTGATGGGCGACATGTCGCTGAGGAACACGTCGAACCCTTTGACTTTTGCCAGAACTGCAGCACCTGTGCCGCTTTCTCCGGCGCCTATGATGGCTATTCTTTTCATTTCTTTATATTATCTAACCTTGAGTGTCATGATGGCGAACGAGGCCAGGATGATGGTGACAATCCAGAAGCGGGTAGTCACCTTGTTCTCGTGGAACGAGCTCTTGGGCCACTTCAGCAGAATCTTGTCCATGGTGCGTAACTGAGCCAACTGCTCGTTCTTCAGGCGAAACGCATCGTGGATGGGTGCGCGATTGACGAAACGATACTTCTTGCCGATGGCATTGCCCCGACGTGCAATGAAGTTCTGCCCCATGACGGAGATGCTTTCGATGAGGAATACGAAGCAGATGATGGGGAGGAGCAGCTCCTTGCGGATGATGACTGCCATCACGGCAATGATGCCTCCAATGGGCAGCGAGCCCGTATCGCCCATGAAGACTTGGGCAGGATAGGCATTGTACCAGAGGAAGCCTATCAATGCACCGACGAAGGCGGCTCCGAAGACTACCAGCTCCTGACAGCCAGGTATGTTCATGATGTTGAAATAGTCGGCAAATCCGGCGTGGCTGGAGAAATATGCCAAGATGACGAGGGCTACGCTCATGATGGCGGAGTTGCCGGCACAGAGGCCGTCCATGCCGTCATTGAGGTTGGAGCCGTTGCTCACCGCCATGATGATGAAGGTGGTGACGCAGACGAAGAAGACCCAGCCTGCAGCCTGCTGCCAACTGCCCAGGAACCCAAAGAATCCTGCATAGTCGAGGTTATGATCCTTGACGAAGGGCAGCGTGGTGAGGGTGGATTTGATGAGCTGACCACCTTCGCGCATCACCGAGTCGGGGGCAAGCCAAAGGGTAAGACCGACACCCAGTCCGAGCAACGCCTGCCCGAGGAGCTTGACGATGGGGCGCATACCATTCTTGTTCCTCTCGCGATATTGGGCAGAAGCACCACTGAATTCGCTGATGGCCTTGAGCAGACGAGGCAAACGGTCGTATTGCTTGCTGTGACCCTTGAGGTAATCGTCGAGGAAGCCGAGCAAACCGAGCCAAAGGGTGGTGAACAGCATGAGGAGCATATAGATATTGCGCAGACGACCCATCAGCAAGCAGGGAACGACGGTGGCTACGATGATGATGATGCCGCCCATGGTTGGGACACCGAGTTTTTCGACACCGAAAGGATCAATCTCGCGATTGCGCTGCGCTTCGGTCCTGTTCTTGCGACGCATATAGCGGATAAACCATTCGCCGAACGACATTGAGATGATGAGCGCCAAGATAAGTGCAGTGATGGCACGTGTGGAGACATAGCCCCACATGCCGGCACCCGGCAGGTCGAAGGTACTTTTGAGATATCGGAATATGTAGTATAGCACTTTTTTAGAGAATAAATTTGGTAGTGACGTTTATAAATCATTGTTCACTTCTTGCGCCATTGGGGTTCAGACCCATAGCTTCGCGGACTACCTCATGGTCGTCGAAGTGGCGTTTCTCGCCCTTGATGATCTGATAGTCTTCATGCCCCTTGCCAGCCACGAGGATGACATCGCCGGGCTGGGCCATCATGACGGCGGTACGGATAGCCTCGCGGCGATCGCAGATGGTGATGGTCTTCTGTAGGAGTTCGTCGCTGTCGAGACCAGCCTGCATATCGTTGAGGATGTCCATCGGCTCTTCGAAGCGTGGATTGTCGCTGGTGAGGATGAGACGGTCGGAATGGATTGCCGACTCATGGGCCATGATGGGACGCTTGCCCTTGTCGCGATTGCCGCCGCAGCCCACCACAGTGATGACCTTGCCTTCGCCTCGTGCATCGAGAATCTCGCGGATGGTGCCGAGCACGTTGACTAGTGCATCGGGCGTATGGGCATAATCAATGATGGCCGAAAAGCCCTTGGGCGAACGGATAGACTCGAAACGTCCGTTGACAGGCACAAGTTCCGACATCTTGACGAGCAGGTCATGACGGGTGATGCCTGCCGTGAGTTTCCTGACATTCTCGTTCTGCAGAATCTCGCAGGCAGCACCATAGACAGCGATGAGATTGGAGGCATTGAAGCGTCCTACGAAATGGGTCTGTACCTCCTGTCCGTCGATGAGGAGCGACATGCCTTCGAACGATTCTTCGACAATCCGGGTGGTATAGTCGGCCATGGTTCGCACGCTGTAGCTGCGATGACGGGCCTTAGTGTTTTGCTGCATCACCTCACCATTACGGTCGTCGAGGTTGGTGAGCGCAAAGGCCTCCTTCTTCAACCCATCGAAGAACCTCTTCTTGGCGTGCAGATAGTTCTCGAACGTCTTGTGGTAGTCCAAGTGGTCGCGTGTCAGATTGGTGAAGATGCCACCATCGAAGTCCAGACCGCCGATGCGTTGCTGATCGACGGAGTGACTCGATACCTCCATGAAGACGAAAGAGCAACCTGCCTCGACCATTTGCCGGAGCAGGTCGTTGAGCTCTGCGGGATAGGGGGTAGTGAATGAGGCGGGGACGGGACGGTCGATGACGTAGTTGCAAACAGTCGAAATCAGTCCGCAGGGGTATCCAAGCTTGGAGAAGAGCTTGTAAAGAAGCGTAGCAATGGTGGTCTTTCCATTGGTGCCGGTCACACCGACGAGGGTCAGTTGCTCCGACGGATAGCCGTACCACGCTGCGGCAAGAAGTGCACGCGCCAGGTTGCAGTCATCGACAATGATGAAAGCGGGAGAATGTTCGAGCGAAGCTGCCAGTTGGCAACCCTGTTCGTCCCACCACGGTTTGTCACACACCACGGCAACGGCTCCATTCTCGATGGCCTGAGGAATGAACGAGTGTCCATCGACGGTGGCGCCATGAACGGCAATGAAGAGAGCGCCTGGAGTGACGATGCGATTGTCGGTCACAACGGCGCAGATTTCGATATCTTTTGTCGTAGCGCCTTCAAACTGATGATCGAGGCGCTCCAGAAGTTGACTGAGTTTCATTTTGGCAATAAATATCTTGTTTTATTTCAATGTTATGCTGATGGTTTGTCCCTTGGTAAATGATGACCCGGCAATGAGCGACTGGCTGATGACCTTGCCGCGCCCCGAGAAGCTGACACGCAGACCCGCATTCTCGAGCATGAAGAGCGCATCGGCGGCACCCATGCCTTCGACATTGGGTACCACTCCCGGCCTTACGTTGTTAAGATTTTCATCGCGTATGTCCAACTTTTCAAGCACGTTGTCGAACCCTAATTCGTTGGTCACTTCCCGGGTGGGCAACAGGGGGCCGCGTTTTGCCTTGGGAAACATGCCGTAATTTGCGAGATTGGCCGAGTCGGGCTTGATGTCGTTCACCGTTAGATAGATGCTGTTGGCATAAACCTGTTCAGCAAAATTGCGGAAGACGGGTCCTGCCATGTAGCCACCGCCAGGACGTCCGAAGTTGCCTCCAGGGCGAGCATCGATGACGACGATGCCAGTATATTTCGGATTGTCGGCAGGGAAATATCCAGCGAACGAGACATAATGGCCGGTACCGATGTAAGAACCGTTGGCATAGCGCTGGGCTGTGCCCGTCTTGCCGGCAATCTTCACCTTTTTCGAATATGCACCCGGCAACCATGCATTGCCATGGGCTGTGCCTCGTTCGACAACACCTTCGAGGGCGCGCCGGACGGCCCTTAGTGTAGAATCCTTGCAGATGCTCGGGTTGATGACTTCAGGCTCGCGATGGTAGAGCACTTGTCCGTCTTTCACCACGCGGTCCACAATGTAGGGCCGCATCAGTTTGCCGTTGTTGGCGATGGCGTTGTAGAAGTTGAGCATATACATGCCAGGGATGCGAGTTTCGTAGCCGTAGCTGATTTGTCCGAGCGACATTTTGCTCCAGGTGGCATCGCCAACCTTGCGGTTGCGGGGTCGCTGGGCACCCTGGAACTCTACATTGAGATGCAAATCCTCGAAGATCTTCATTTTGTCAATCAGGTCGAGATATTGCTGAGGATTGCGCTCGTACGCCCCTGTCGTAAGTTTGGCCAGAGAGATGTTGGACGACTGCACCATGGCTTCGTCGGCTGTCACTTTGCCCACAGGATGGTCATCGCGTATCTCCTTGCCATGGTAATTCCATGAGTTGGGATGTTCATGGGTGTTGCCTGTATCCACTTGGGTGTCGGGAGTTATTTTCCCATCGTCGAGGAGGACTGTGTAACTGACGGTCTTGAATGTGGAGCCCGGGTCGTAGAGATCCATGACGAAGTGGTTGTAGTCCTCAACACAGTAATCGCCTCGGCGCTGCAGGTTCGAGATGGCCTTGATCTTGCCGGTCGCGGTCTCCATCACAGCTGCCCAGCCGCCTGCAGCATTCAATTCGAGAATGCGCTTGTTGAGCTCGAAGTCGAGGATGCGCTGCATCTCCATGTTGAGGGTGGTATAGACGTCGGCCCCATCGATAGGTTCCTGCTGGACGATGGTCTGGCGGTAGAGTTTTACCCTTTGTGTGAAACCGATGCCGGGTTCACCGTTAAGCAGGCTGTCGAAGGTTTGTTCCAGTCCGTTGCGCCCGTGGCCTTTCAAGTTTCGGCGTACACCGTTCACGATACGGAACGTGTCGGTGGGGAACACGCCTCCGATGGTCGATGATGCCATGCGTCGTTCACCAAAGGGCCGCTTGCGGTTGGGACGGTCTTCGCTGAACATACCTATGTGGTTTCGATTCTTCGAGAAGAATGGAGCCTTGTCGCGGAGTTCCTTGTATTCGAGGTAGGAGATTCTGCGCAGAGCGAGGTAGCGACGATTACCTTCGCGGTAAGCCTTCATCATGCCGAGGGCATGTTCGGCAGTGGTCTTCCTGGGGTTGAGCTTATGCATCCATTGTGCTGCGGGTCCGTTGGGACTGAAATAATAGTCCATCGTATCCTTGGGAAGCAGTTTGACTTTTATTTTAACCTTCTTATGCTTCACTGAATCGTTGATTGTCTTGTACCCCATCTGATCCTTGTTGCGGAAGTCGAAGAAGATGTCATATTCGGGAGCAGAGGCAGCAATCATGTCGCCCGATTCGCTATAAATCACGCCACGTATCTGCGGGATGCTGACGCTGTCGCGTTTCAGATTGCTAATGAGTTGTTCGTAGTGTGGACGATCCACCATGAAGGTTTTTGTAGCACATGCAATGATAGCCAGGACGTAAAGCAGCAGTACGCCCAGCACGATGCCAAACCTTGTGCTGAAGGATGGCGTCCAACCTAAAAGGTATTTTTTGATCAGTTTCTTTAGGACCCCCATGGCTTATTTGATGATTACTGCAGGTTCGTCACTCTCGATTAGGTTCACATCGCTGTCGGCCACGCGCATCTTGATGACCTCGGGGCGATTGCGGAGTGTCAGGTCGCCCCATTTCTCGATACTGGTATAACGCACGTCATTTCGCTCGTTCTTCAAGCGGGCGATAGCGATGATGTGGTCTTCGTATTCATAGCGAAGTTGGATGTAGCTGATCAGCAGAATGATTACAATAAGAATCTTCTGAAAATGCTGTTCATAGAACTTCTTGCTGAAGAGCGGGTTCTGGTCATCGCTGATGACCTTTCCAGCTTCGTCGATGATGTTGAATTTCTTTGCCAAAGTCTCTGTGTGGTTAATTGTTTGTCAATCTCTCCGCGATGCGGAGCTTTGCGGAACGTGCTCGTGGGTTGCGTTCCACCTCCTCTTCCGATGCCTCAATCACCTTGTTGTTGACGGCCTTGAGTGGTGCGATGACCTTGCCGTAGAAATCTTTTTGGATTTCACCATCGGCATTCCCCGAACGTATCACGTTCTTGACGATGCGGTCTTCGAGGCTGTGATAGGTCATCACAACGAGTCGCCCGCCTGCGCGCTTGTCGGTGGCAGGCCTCAGCAGGCCGACAGCTGCCGACAGCATCTCTTCGAGGGCCTGCATCTCGTGGTTCACCTCGATGCGCAATGCCTGAAAGGTCTGGGCGAGTTCTTTCTTCTCGGCTTTGGGACTGATCAGCGGCTTGATGGCCGCCATCAGGTCTGCCGTTGTGAGGATTGGTTGCTGCGCACGACGTTTGACGATGGCTTGTGCCAAGCGTCGTGCCTGCTTCAATTCTCCGTAAAGGGTAAATATTCTCGTCAATTCCTTATCATCGGCCTCAGCCAGCAGGTCTGCTGCCGTGCGTCCGGCTCGCGTGTTCATTCGCATGTCGAGTGGCGCATCGAAACGGAAAGCGAATCCACGTTCCGCATCGTCGAGGTGGTGGCTTGAGACACCGAGGTCGGCCAGCAGTCCATCGATATGATCTACGCCGTAGTATCGCATCCAGTTCTTCAGATAGCGGAAGTTGGAGCGAACGAAGGTGAAGTTTGTCGACGTACCGCCGATGTTTTGTTCGGCATCCGGATCCTGATCAAAGCTGTAAAGGTGTCCCTTGGGGCCAAGTTTTGAAAGGATGGCGCGGCTGTGTCCTCCTCCGCCGAATGTGACATCGACATAGATGCCATCCGGGCGGATTTGGAGACCTTCCAGACATTCTTTCAGCATTACGGGTACGTGATATCCTTCTCTATTCATTATTCCTTCACATACGCGCGAATACGCGATTTTCGAGGCGCTAAATTACACTTTTTTTTCTATTAAAGCAAATAATTCACGAAAAAACAATCAAAAATAACACCTTTTTTCGATATTTTCATGCATTTTGTTGTTTGGAACGAAAATTTTTGGTATTTTTGCACCCATTATTAAGTGTTTTCATCTCTTGTCTGAAGGCTTATTGAAATGAGTAATAGAACATCTGTCAAACCGGAAGATTCTCGTGCTACGTTTGGCACTCGATTAGGTGCTTTGGCTGCCGCTGTGGGCTCAGCTGTGGGGTTCGGAAATATCTGGAGATTTCCTTACATGACGGGTCAGAATGGCGGTGCCGCTTTTCTGGTCATCTATGTTGTCAGTGTGCTGATGTTGGGCGTGCCCTTGCTGATTGCCGAGTTCTGCATCGGCAGGTCGGCTCACCGCAATGTGGTGGGAGCTTTTCGAAAGGTAGCGCCGGGCACGCACTGGTATCTGGTGGGCGTACTGGGGTTGCTGGTCGCCTGTCTTATCCTTGGATTCTATGTTGTTCTCTCAGGATGGACGCTGCATGCCACATGGCAGGCGCTTAGCAACACGATGTCGGGAGATGATTTCCATCGGTTTGTCAGCAATCCTATCGAACCTCTTTTGTGGACGGTTCTGGCCATCGTCATCAACGTAGCTATCCTCCTCGGAGGTGTTCAGAAGGGTATCGAGCGTGCCTCCAACATCATGATGCCCATTCTTGCAGTGCTGCTCCTTATCCTGGTTATCAACAGTTGCTTTCTACCTGAATTCCGCAAGGGTATGGAGTTCCTTTTCGTGCCTGATTGGAGTAAGGTGAGCGGGCGCACATGGATTGATGCGATGGGTCAGGCATTTTTCAGCCTTTCGGTAGCGATGGGTATCATGGTTGCCTATGGATCCTACCTTTCCGACAATACCAAGATTGGTAAGACGGCGATTCAGGTGGCAGGTCTTGACACGCTCATAGCCATTCTGGCGGGCATCGTGATCTTCCCAGCCTGTTTCTCGTTCGGTGTTGCCCCTGGCGAAGGTTCGGGGCTGGTGTTTGTCACGCTTCCACAGGTTTTCAATGCCATGCCTTTCGGTTGGCTGATGGGTTTGCTGTTTTTCGTGCTGGTCACCCTGGCCGGCCTTACCTCGTGCATGAGCATCTTCGAGGTGCCCATTTCGTTCCTGCAGGAGGAATGCCACGTGTCGCGTCGAAGTGCGGTGCTCATCAGTGCGCTTTGGGCACTGGTGCTGGGCATCGGCTGCTCGCTGTCGATGGGATTGTGGAGCGGCATCACGATAAATGGTGACGTGTTGTTCGACTTCCTCGACCACATCACGGCACGCTACATGATGCCCATCTGCGCTTTCTTGTCGTCTCTCTTTGTGGGCTGGTGGCTCAAAAGGGAAATCATACGCAATGCCATCACCAACTGGCGCAATGATTCGGGTTGGTATCTGCGTCCCCTGATCATCCTCCTGCGCGCCATTGTGCCCATTTGCATCCTGCTCATTTTCCTGAGCGGACTGGGTCTTCTTTAGATTGCTTCGTTCAAGATTGAAATTGTTTTTGATAGTTGAGTAACGAACGTGCATTATTCGTAACCAAGTTGGGCGGAATCCTGGCTGCTGTCGGTTCTGCTGTTGGCCTCGGCAACATCTGGCGTTTCCCTTACGAGACGGGTCAGAATGGCGGGGCTGCCTTCCTGTCGATTTATGTACTGTGTGTGCTCATGCTGGGTACGCCGCTGATGCTGGCAGAGCTCACCTTAGGTCGTGCATCGCATAGCAATGCCGTAGGTGCTTTCCGACGACTGGCTCCGGGTACCTTCTGGTGGGTGACAGGATTTGTCGGAGCTGTGGGAGTGCTCATGATAGTTGGCTTCTATTCCGTCGTGGCGGGTTGGACGCTGCACTATACGGTGGTGTCGGTGCTTGACAGGCTTACGGTGCAGGATTTCGGTGCGTATTCACAGGAGAGCTGGACACCCTTCCTTTATATGACAGGGTTTGTGCTGCTCAATATGCTGATACTGATGGGTGGAGTACAAAAGGGTATCGAGCGATGGTCTAACATCCTTATGCCCATCATGGGTGCTCTGATGCTGGTGCTTTGCATCAATTCGTTGTTGCTGCCAGGTGCTTTCGATGGACTTAAGTTCCTCTTTCATCCTGACTTCAGTCGCATCACGGGAAAGGTCATACTCTCGGCCATGGGACAATCGTTTTTCAGCATCTCGATGGGAGTTGGCACCTTGCTTATTTACGGTTCCTATCTGCCCAACAGCACCAAGATGGGCAAGACTTCGCTCTTCATCTGCCTTGTCGATACGCTGATAGCCATCTTGGCTGGTATCATCATTTTCCCCGCTTGCTTTTCTTACGGTATTCAGCCCGATGCAGGGCCAGGCCTTGCCTTCATCACCTTGCCCGGAGTCTTTGCACAGATGCCGGGAGGCTATGTCTGGAGTATTGTCTTCTTCATCCTTTTGGCTATAGCGGCACTCACTTCGAGCATCTCGATGATGGAGTGCCCCATTGCCATCCTGCAGGAGCAGCTTAAGGTGAGCCGCCATCGTTCGGTCATCATTGTAACATTGATAGCGTTGATACTCGGCACCGGCTGTTGTCTGTCGTTCTGTCCTGGGTTCGCAAGCAAGCTTACATTTTGGGGCTTGTCGCTGTTCGATATTTTCGACAAGGTGACAGCTAATTTCATCCTGCCCCTTGGCGGGCTCCTGATGTCCGTTTTCCTTGGCTGGAGGATGGATCGTCGGCTGCTGTACGATACGCTCACCAATTTCGGTCACGATCGTGGAGACTATATTCCGCTGTTCATGTTTGCAGTCCGCTATTTTGCGCCTATATGTATTCTGCTCATCTTCCTGAGCGGGTTGGGCATATTGTAGGCCGACCAATTTAAATTGTTATTTTTAGATGGAACAATGGCTTATTGAAAACCTTGGCTCCGATGGCTCCCGTCTTTCCGGAGGTGTCAGGCTGCTGATAGTGCTGATTATCATTGTTGTCTCGTTTGTCGCTTATTTTATTGTTAAATATGCGGCTATACCTGTTGTGCAGAAGATTGTCAGGCAGACCGAAACGCAGTGGGACGATATCCTGCTTTCAGAGCGCGTATGTCGTTCGTTCTCTCACATCGTCCCACCTGTCATCATGCTGATTGCCCTACCATACGCTCTCAAGGGGCCGTTTGAGGTAATCGTGGAGCGTCTGCTACAGGTCTATATCACCTTTACCGTCTGCTGCTTCATCTCTACGTTTATGCGTGGCATCTTCGATGTCTTTGTTCACGTAAAGGAGCACAAGGCCGGCTCGTTGAAGGGCATCCTTCAGACGTTTCAGATCATCGTCTGGTTTGTGGGAATTATACTCATGGTGAGTACGCTGATGGGGCGATCCCCGCTTTATCTTATTACTGGCCTGCTATCGGCATCGGTGGTGATGATGCTGATATTTCAGGATACCATCAAGGGACTTGTAGCCGGCATTCAGCTTGCCATCAATGACATGGTGCGTGTAGATGACTGGATCTCCATTCCCGCTCGCGGGGTAAATGGTATCGTCACCGAGATGACGCTCAGCACCATCAAGATACAGAATTTCGACAAGACGATCCTCACTGTCCAGCCTTATGCATTGCTCTCCGAAACGTTTCAGAATTGGCGCGGCATGAAGGAGAGCGATGGCCGATGCTTCACGCGCGGCATTAACGTCGATGTGGATTCGATAAGGTTCCTGACTGCCGACGAAGTGGAGGAGTACCAGCAGGCTGGCTATCTTCCTCCGACGGCTCAGGCTGGTGAAGCTACCAATCTGGAAGCCTATCGAGGTGCTATCTACAAATATCTCTCTGCGAAACCCGAAATCAACAGCAAGATGACGCTGATGGTGCGTCATCTGCCACAGACGGCCGAAGGCATCCCCGTGCAGATCTATGCTTTCACTTTCAGCAAGGAGTGGGAGGTCTTCGAGGAAATACAGGCACGAATGTTGGAATATATGCTTGCACGTGCTCAGGAATTTGGCATCCGACCTTATCAGCGGAGGAGCGATGCGCATTGAGCAAAATCGTCACCCGTGCCTTTCACTGCAAGCCCGATGCACACCATCGTGACAACCATTTGACGAAAAAAGCCCGAAAAATTTGGAGTTTCGGGTCGGGGTGCGTATCTTTGCGCCGCAATATTGCAACACAACCTACAATGATTGGCAACCATTGTACGGGCAACGTCGAACGATGCCGCCCACCAAAAAGTTGCCGATGATTGCTCAACCATCTAAAAAGTTGAACTACCTATTCACTTCCGAATCGGTGTCAGAAGGACACCCCGACAAGGTCGCTGATCAGATCAGCGACACTGTTCTTGACAACCTGCTCGCCTGGGATTCCTCCAGCAAGGTTGCCTGCGAAACATTAGTTACCACTGGTCAGGTCGTATTGGCTGGCGAAGTCAAGACGAAGGCCGACGTCGATCTTCGCGAGGCTGTGCGCGACACCATCAAACGCATTGGCTACACCAAGGCAGAGTATATGTTTGATGGCAATTCGTGCGGAATCCTCTCAGCTCTCCATGCACAAAGCCCCGACATCAATCGTGGTGTGGAGCGTCAGACGCCCGAACAGCAGGGTGCCGGTGATCAGGGCATGATGTTTGGATATGCCACCAGCGAGACCCACAATCGCATGCCGCTCACACTCGAGCTCAGTCATCTGCTCCTCATCGAATTGGCAAAGATTCGTCGAGAAGCCAATTCACCGATGCCCTATTTGCGTCCAGATGCCAAAAGCCAGGTCACGGTGGAGTATGACGGAGAAACCAATCGTCCCGTGCGCATTCATACCATCGTCATCAGTACGCAGCATGACGAATGGCTCGATGACGATGAGGCTATGTTGACACAAATCCGTCAGGATGTGCGGAATATCCTAATTCCGCGCCTCAAGGCACGCCTCAATGCGTTCGAAGCCTCGCTCTTCGATGACAGGTTCAATCTGTATGTCAATCCGACTGGAAAATTCGTGATTGGCGGTCCTCACGGGGATACAGGTCTCACGGGTCGTAAGATCATCGTTGATACCTACGGCGGACACGGAGCCCACGGCGGAGGAGCCTTCTCAGGCAAGGATCCCTCGAAGGTCGATCGTTCGGCTGCCTACGCTGCTCGTCACATAGCCAACAACCTTGTGGCGGCCGGTGTCTGCGAACGAGCATTGGTTCAAGTGGCTTATGCCATCGGCATTGCCCAGCCTGTGAGCCTTTATGTCAATACCTACGGCACGGCCAAGGTCGCATTAAGCGATGCGGAAATATCCGACAAGGTCAGCCGCCTTTTTGACATGACTCCACATGCCATCCAGCAGCGTCTCGGTCTGCTCCATCCTATCTATGAGGAGACGGCAGCCTATGGTCACTTTGGCCGCCCCTGTGAAAAGGTGACCAAAACGTTCTCCAATCGCCTTGGCCAAACCAAAACCATCGAAGTGGAGCTCTTCACTTGGGAGAAACTCGACTACGTGGATCGGGTTCGCGAGGCATTTGGTCTTTTTTCTTAACACGAATTATCATGAATTCACATAAATTATTTGTGTAACGTCATATCACGTCAATGGTCGCTTCGCTCAAAATTATAAAAAAATTAAATCAAAAAATTATAAGAGAAACGAGTCGAAATTGGTCACGGCATTTTGGACCATCTTCTTTTGATATTTAAAATTAATTTTCTTATAATTTTGAGCGAAGCGACCCTAAACAATGTCTAGTAGTTTGTAAAGCCTAAAAGCTAATTATCGGGTACAAATGCTTGAGCTTGATTCGAGCATCGTCAGTGGTAAACTGCCAATCTACACCTTTCTGC
>CAJOLH010000026.1 GCA_905235375.1 uncultured Bacteroidales bacterium | reverse complement strand
GCACCTTGTTGATGCGCGACAGCGTGATTTCAACGGTAAATTAGAAGAAATTAGGGAAAAGTTTTGGAAGTGTCGGATAAAACCATTATCTTTGCCACGACCAGTAATGCACGAAATACTGTTCCGCATTCCCAACCAAGTGGTGCGTGAGCAGATGTACGGCTACTTAACACAAACTTACCGCGAAAATGACCTCTCGGTGGATGACTACCAGCGTGGCAAACTGATGGGTAACATGGCATTCGACGGTGACTGGCAACCCTATTTCGAGTTCATCGCCGACACGTTGCAGCGCTACTCGTCGAATCGCGACAAGCAGAAGGGCGAGTTCTACGTCCACGGCTTCACGTTGGCAATGACCTGCCTGCAGAAGTTTTATCTACCCGTCAGCGAGCAGGATGCTGGTGTAAAGACCCCAAAAGGAAAGGAGGCAAGTGGCGGCTATGCCGACATCTATATGCAGCCTCGCCTCGACAACTATCCCGACTTGGCGCATAGCTATCTGCTCGAGTTGAAGTATCTCCCCTCGTCGTCCACCGACGCAGAAATTGAGACAGCACGCCAAACCGCCATCGACCAGCTCACCCATTATGCCAAAGGCATCAATATTGAACACACGTTAGGTCACACGCAGTTGCATCGCCTTATCCTCCTCTGGCGAGGCATGGAATTGGCCGTGGCTGAGGAGATCTCAAACTGATGAAAAGCGTCAGCCATGACAGCCAGCCTTGATGGCATGGCGAGAAACGCTTCCTGACGAAGGACCTCCTTTCTAAAATCACGGCATGACCTTTTTTGGCCAAGATTGGTTATTCTCCTCCAGAAGCATGACCTTTCTTGGCCAAAATCGGGTATGCGCCCATCGAGGCATAACCTTTCCTGGCCAAAATCGGGTATGCGCCTATCGCGGCATGACCTTTCTCGGCCAAAATCGGGTATGCGCCCATCGCGGCATGACCTTTCCTGGCCAAGATTGGGTATGCGCACATCGTGGCATGACCTTTCCTGGCCAAAATTGGGTATGCACCCATCGAGGCATGACCTTTCTTGGCCAAAATCGGGTATGCGCCTATCAAGGCATGACCTTTTCTGGCCAAGATTGGGTATGCGCCCATCGCAGCATGACCTTTTCTGGCCAATATTGGGTATGCGCCTATCGAGGCATGACCTTTCTTGGCCAAAATTGGGTATAAAACAATCGCGGCATGACCAATTTTGGCTAAAACTGGTCATGCCGCTGCAGTAGATTGCTGAATCTCTATTCAAAACAGGCTTTCAACAATCGTGTAGTTGTCATTTCTGTTTATACCACTCCTTCAGCACATAGAATGCCTTTTTCTTTTCTCCACGATCGGAGAAGAGGCCCTTGCGGTTGTAGTAGTCCTGGACGCCATTGAGCACACGACGCGGAGAGCGGAAGTCCTTCAGAATCCAGGGAGAGGTGCCCGCCAAGCCATCAATCTTGTCAAGCATGGCGACGTTCTCGCGATAGAGGTTTTCCTGGAACTCCTCCGTCCAGCGCTGATTCTTTTCACCATGAAGACCGTATTTGGCGCCTCCACCGAACTCGCTGATGATGACAGGCTTGTCGTAAGGAATATCCCACGACATCTTCGCTGCATCGTTCACATCGCGATACCAGCCAATGTATTGGTTGAAGCTGACCACATCGACATACTCGTGCATATTGTCCTGCAAGCGATTCTTGAAGTTCGAAGCCGATGTAACCTCCATTGCCATGGAGATGAGACGGGAGGTGTCGAGCGAACGAGCGTGCTTCGCCAGGCGACTTAGGAACTGGTCACGCTCGGGAGAATGGGGCGTCTCGTTGGCAATGCTCCAGATGATGACATTGGCGCGGTTCTGATCGCGCAGAATCATGTCGGTCAGCTGACGCTCGGCATTCTTGTAGGTGTCGGAGTTGGTCCAAGCAATGGTCCAATAGACGGGAATCTCCGACCAGACAAGTATGCCCATTCGCTCAGCCTCGCGCACAGCATATTCGTTATGCGGATAATGGGCAAGGCGCACGAAGTTGCAACCCAGTTCCTTTGCCCATGAGAGCAGCGTGTGGGCATCGTCGGTCGAATTGGCACGGCCTCCTCCGTTGGGTTTCTCCTCATGGATGCTGATACCCTTGAGGAAGATGGGCTGGCCATTGAGCAGCAACTGTTTGCCTCGCGTCTCGATGGTGCGGAAGCCAATCTCATCCTTGATAACTTCTTCGCCCAAACGTATCTCAACCTGATAGAGTTTGGGATTCTCGGGCGACCAGAGCTGCACTTTCTTGGCTTTCATGGTAACAGAAGCAGCGCCTTCATTATCGATCGTAACAACCTGATGCAGTTTCAGCTCCGGGACATCGAGCGTAACTTGTTGTCCTGCCTCTGCCTTATTGAGCTTGACGCTGAAAGTGACGGGACGTGTGCCCCGTTTGTCGATCTCCGTACTGGCAAGACGGAGGCGATAGTTCTCTACATACGTGGGAGCAACATCGATGAGCAACACGTCGCGTGTGATGCCGCCATAGTTCCACCAGTCGAAAATCTGGGTAGGGACGGCCTCGGCATGACGCTTATTATCGACCTTGAGGATGACGAAGTTCTCTCCCTCCTTCAGCTGTTCGGTCACATCGAAGTTGAATGGGGTGAAGCCGCCCACATGATGTCCGACAAACTTGCCATTGACATAGACATGCGCCTCGTAGTTGACGGCGCCGAAGTAGAGCAGCGTACGATTGGTTCCGTTGGGGTGCCATTCGAAGGAACGCTTGAACCACACCGTGCCTTCGTAGAAGAACAGGCGTTCGTCCTGAGTATTCCAGTCGCCGGGCACCTGCATGGCCGGAGCGAGGTCGAAGTCGTACTCGATGAGGTCTTCGGGCCGCTGCGGTTTGGCATTCATAAAGAATCCCCCGCGCATGGGCTTCATACGATAGTCGTAGTAGCCCTCCTCCTGCACATCGACGATATAGTTCCAGGCTCCATTGAGCGAAGTCGTGCGGCGAGCCATTACATTGGCTACCTGTGGCACCTCGTTTGCCACGACAGTCCCTCCGGCGAGGCCGCAGAGACAGCATAAGGAAGTGATGAGTCTTTTCATAGAGTTACGAAAAATAAACAATCCGTTGCAGCCAACTTGACTGCTGCGGATTGCCTGTATTAAAAATGAAGAATTATCGGAAGTTGAGCATGAAGTACCACGCTCCGCCACAAGCGAGCAAAGCCGTGACAAAGACGATGAGGAGCTGCCACCACGTCATGGGTGTAGCAATATACTTGAAGTCCTTCCACTCCTTTCGCTGCCACAGCTGGATGTTCTCGCGAAGCCAGCTGGCGAACTGCTGCAGGTCGAGGGGTTCGCCTTCATGGTCACGCGCCCAGCTCTCAAGAGCCAATTCCATCTGTGGCTCGTCCATCCAGCTGAAGGCATTGCACCAACGGAGCACGTATGGATCGTCGGCAATATCGTCCGACGAATCGCTCACCTTGGGACGTTCGACACCCAGGCAGATGGTGAACTCATTCTTGTTGCCTCCATGCCAATAGGCACGTTGCTTCTCCCCTATCGTCAGCCCCTTGGCCGCATCGAAGAGGAGGACGAAGAAATGCACCTGACACGAACCACCCATCGTGGCATTGAGCAACTGGAATGCCCGCTGGTCGGCATCGGTGGCGACATCAAGGCCGACGATGGGCTGCTGCTCGTAATTGTGGATAGCTGGGTAGTCGTATAGTCCCAGCTCTCTCGCCTCCTGCGCCGAGATATCCTCATAGCGGAAGATGGAGTTCGAACGGTCGAGCGGATTGTTGTAGCGATGCGGATAGGTCTGCGTCTGCATGTGTTCGAGGTTCTGATCCCACACGCAAAGCTCGCCACCGCCACCTGCCACACAATTTGCATGGAAGGTGGAGAAGTAGGAGGTATTGCCACCCCACATCCAAACCAACTGCTGATAAACGGCGTGTGAGATGTTCTCGACGTGACCCGTGTTGAGTCCCCACTGCCAATAGGGAGGATGCTGCACAAAACGCACACGCTGCACCTGGCGCGTATTGCCACGGCTATCGCGGACAGTCTCGTAATAGACCACACGCTCGGTCCAGGCACGATAGTAGCGCACCTCGGTGACATAACCGCTCAGGAACTCAGTGTCGAGACCCGCACGGCGAGCCAGATAATGAGCCAATGCCACACATCCTTCGGCCACGACAAGGATGACCGCGTAGATTCGATAGTCCACGTGGTACATCTCGCCCCCTCCCTGGGTGACCCACGCCCAATGGGCAAAGAGAGCGATTGGCGGAAGAAGATAGGCTAAGCGATGCAAATTACTACTGTTTTATTTTTTCTTGAACAGCTCGACATCGTCATCAATGCCTGTGGTGGTGACTGTCTTGGTGCGGGTGCTTGAGACGATGGTGTAGTCAATCTTGGTCTTGTTCGAGATGAAGAACTTGGCGGGAATGGACTCAAGAAGGGTCTCACGCTGACGAATGATGTCGAGCATACGAGTCTGCGCCTGTGTAAAATAGCTGCGCTGCACCTCGATGGCCTGCATCAAATCCTTGTAGAGTGCGGTGTCGAAGTTGGGATTGCTCTCCTGAATCCACTTCATTGCCGTACTGCCATCCTGGTTGTAACGTCCCGAAATGATCTCAGGATAGACCTTCTCGAACGTTTCACGATACTCTTCGGTAACGCCGGCCTTCTGCTGGATGACCTTCCACATCTGGTCGTGAACACTCTCAACCTTGCCCTTCTGGGCCTCTGCCTCCTTGCGGAGAGCCACCTCCTGATTGTTGTAAACGATATACATGCCGATGAGGATGATAGCCGCAACGGCAATGACCGCAATTAAAATCAAAGTTGCCATGTTTCTGATGGATTATTGATAGTTTATAATAAATAAATGTACTCTCTCAAGAATAAATGATGCTTTTCAACGCCGCAAAGATAAACACTATATCGTGATTGTGCAAATTTTTTGGCGAAAATATTTTGTCGAAGCGCAAAAATTGCAATAATTCTGTAAACAAACGTTAATTCGAGCTGAAACATTGAGATATTATGTGAAATTTCCTTAAATAAAATATACCTTGCGATACAAGGTACTAAAATATCGCATATATTTGCAGCGGCAAAACGAAATTGCCGAAATAGAGAATCTCCTACAAAATAAAAAGAAGCAAAATGAATACGGAAAACGCTAAATCACAGATGCGGAAAGGAATGCTGGAGTATTGCATCCTTCTCTTGTTGCACAAGGGGCCGGCCTACGCCTCCGACATCATCCAGCAGCTCAAGGAAGCCCAGCTCATCGTGGTGGAAGGCACCCTCTACCCCTTACTGACGCGCATGAAGAACGACAGGCTGCTGAAGTACGAATGGCAGGAATCGACGCAGGGGCCTCCGCGCAAATATTACGCGCTGACGCTCGATGGTGAGGAATTCCTCCGACACCTCGACTCGGCCTGGAACGAGTTGACCAACACCGTCAACATCCTCCACAATGGCAGCGAAGTCGTCATTTCTAAAGAATAACTTTTCTTAACACGAATTATCATGAATTTTACCTCAAACATCAAAACGTCAACAATATGAAAACGAGCATAAACATCAATCTATTCGGCACACTGTACGCCATCGATGAGGACGCACACCAGCTGCTCAGTCAGTATCTCGACAACATCAAAAGCTACTTCAGCAAGCAAGAGGGCGGCGATGAAATCTACGACGACATCGAACACCGCGTTGCCGAACTCTGCTGGGAACTGAAGCAGGCGGGCAACGAATCGATCACCATCGAACAAGTGAGAAGCATCATCCAGGAAATCGGCAATCCCGAAGAAATGGGTGGAACACAGACGGGCGACGAAGCACGACCCACTGACGATGGTCGAAACACGACCGAAGGCGGTCAGCAATCGACCGACGGAGGCCAACAGTTCAAGCAAGAGATAAAAGACTCTGTACGTAATGCCGGCTCGAAGACCAAGGAGTGGATGGGCCATCGTCGCTATTACCGTGACCCACAGGACAAACTGGTGGGTGGCGTACTCTCGGGTATAGCACATTACTTCGGCAACAGCGACCCCATCATCTGGCGTCTGCTCTTCGTAGTGCTGACCATCTTAGGCCTTGCCTTCCCCATCATCCCCATCTATCTGCTGCTGTGGATCTGTGCCCCTGAAGCAAAAACTGCCGAGGAACGACTGCGCATGAAAGGCATGGCAGTGAATCCCGATAACATCAAGTCGCAGGTACTGGATTACGAAGAGACTTCGACCAACACGCAGCAGAACAACAGCGGATGCCTTGGAAGCTTCACAGGACTGATGGCCGTTTGCTTCAAGATACTGCTTGTATTGATGGCCATCCCCGTACTCTTCGTCATAGCCATTGTAGTCATCGCCCTCCTTGCATCGCTTATCGGCGTAGTTGCTGGCCTCTTTGGGCTCACAGCAGGCATCACTACAGGTGGCACCTCGCTGGCTTCGACCGTCTTAGGTGACGAGAAGTGGGCCATCCTTGCCCTCATTCTGTCGGCCTTGGCATTCATTGCACTCTTCATCTACACTATCTACTGCTTCCTGCATCGCGACAAGAAGCCGACCAACGGGCTTTCCTATATCATCATGCTGGCACTGATGGTCATTTCTGCCCTGGTAGGATGGGGCAGCGCGAATAGGCTCAAGGAGAAGCTGCACGATGTCGATTGGCGCAACGTGGTCAAGGAATTAGACATAGATGACGATGACGACTGGGAAGACTTTGACAACGCGGTCTATTGTGACTCAATCTATTCCATCCCAGCCTTCGACAAGGTGGAGGTTCAGGGAATCGCTCAGGTGATCTATCGCCAGGGGGACAGCTGCAGCGTACGCGTCAAGGCTGCCGACTTCCTGCTGAAGCACACCATCATCGAAGAGGAGGACGGAAAGCTGCTCATCACGCAGGACGACCAGCTGCTCAAGAATAATCTGAGCAACATGAACCTGAGGGTGTATGTGACGGCTCCCTACCTCACCAACCTCTGGATGAGCGGCATCGGAAAGGTTGATTTCGAAGGACGAATCGAGCAGGAACAGCCCATGCGTGTGGAACTGGAAGGCATCGGAAAGGTTGATATCGAAAACTTTACCTGCCCCAAGCTCGAAGTGGTGAACGAGGGTGCCGGAAAGGTGGATATCGAAGCCTATGTGGATAGCCTTATTGTCTCGAACGAGGGCATCGGCAAGATTGACGTCGAAGGACGTGCCTACAGCTATCAGCGCAACAACGAAGGCATCGGCAAAATCGATGACAACGAACTGAAAATAGGAATGTAAGATGATTACCGAGCAGCAACTGATCGAAGTGGGCTTCATCGCCAAGCTCCATGGTTTGAAAGGCGAGATGCAGGCACGCATCACCGACAGCGTCATCGACGAGGTGGCGAACTGCCCCTACCTGGTGTGCGAACTGGATGGCATCTATGTTCCGTTCTTTCTCGAAAGCCTTCGTTTCCGCTCGTCAGAGAGCGCACTCCTGAAGTTCGAGGACATCGACTCGGCAGAAAAGGCAGAACCATTCTGCGGCCTGAAACTATACTTCGACCGCAAGTGCTTCACGCCCGAAGAACAGAAGCAATATGAGGAAAAGGTCGAAGAAGATCTTGAATTCATCGGCTACCAGATTATCGACAAGACCTTGGGCCCTATCGGTGAGATTGTGGATATCAACGACCTGACCGAGAATGTGCTTTTCATCGTCGAACACAAGGGGGAAGAAATAATGATTCCCGCCGCCGATGACCTCATCTTAGACATCGACGACGAGAACGAAACCATCCTCATGGACCTGCCGCAAGGGCTTGTCAATATTGATGAGGCAGAGGAAGATTAATATTATTTATTGAACCTAATCACCACCCAGTCGTGACGACTACGATGATGATGCCAACAAAGGCCCAGCTGTTCGGCGCAAGCGCGGATGGCTGGGATGTCTGTTTCGTAGAAGCCGCTCATCAGCAGGATGCCGCCCGGGCGCATTACACCGACATAGCGCGCCATATCCTGCAACAGCACGTTGCGGTTGATGTTGGCAAGGACAAGGTCGTAAGTCGGACCCTCGGTGAGCAACGAGGCATCGCCACATTCAACCTTCACGCGACCAGCCAGTCCATTGTAGAGCACATTGTCAACAGCATTGGCAGCTACCCAATCGTCAATCTCGATGGCTCGCACATACTCGGCTCCGACAAGAGCGCAGAGAATGCCGAGTACGCCCGTGCCCGTACCCATATCCAGCACCTTGCCCGTGGGCTTGATTTCTAAAATCTCTTCAAGCAGCTGGCTCGTCGTCTCGTGCGTGCCCGAACCGAACGACATACGCGGGTCGATGATCACATCATATCGGCACGCAGGAATCTGGCTGGCAGGAGTGAGCGGCGAATGT
This sequence comes from uncultured Bacteroidales bacterium, assembly GCA_905235375.1. Lineage (GTDB taxonomy): Bacteria > Bacteroidota > Bacteroidia > Bacteroidales > UBA3663 > Liminaster. The sequence goes on along the minus strand of CAJOLH010000026.1, from coordinate 84,919 downwards.
ACGCAGCACTCCTCGCCCACCACGATGGGCTCGAACTGCCGGCTCTGCTCCCACTGATGGTTCCAGTCCTGCATCTCGATGACCTGCGATTCCCACGTTACCTTGACATCGGGCAGGGGCAGATTGGCAAGCAGAGCGTTGAGTTGTTGGACTGAGAACTGCTTCTCGGGTATATATGCCTTGAGGCAAGCGGTCTCGCCACCCTCCGTTGCAAACGAGTCGAAACCCAGCGGAGCCAACAGGGCAGCAAGGACGTCACACGTCTCTTCGGCAAACGGTGTCGGCGTTAATTTGACTTCTATATAATCCATATTTTCAACTTCGAAAAACGTGGAAATAACTATAAAATATTTTCGGATCTTTTCGTCTTTTCGGACTTTTTCGGAATAACATCCATCGTATTTTAGGATTCCGAAAAACTACGAAAACATCGAAATCTACGAAAACTTTTTGTTGTTTAGGTCGCTTCGCTCAAAATTCTCAAAAAATTATATCAAAAAATTATAAGAATCCCTTTTTGACAATTTTTATAATAATTTTCTTATAATTTTGAGCGCAGCGACCATAAAGTTATCATTCGCTTTTGTTCTCGATATATCGAAATGTTCGCCGCAAATATAGATATTTTTCGCGTGCCGAGGTCAAAATAATTAAAGTTTCTTTAAACTTTCATTAGGATTCCTCGTCCAAACAGTGAAAATTAAAACCAAGATAGCAATGATGAAACGTTTGATTCTGGCTGCGCTGGCAGTGTTAGTCACACTTCCCGCAGCAATCTCGACCCAGGCCCAGGACGACGTCTATTACAGCCGTAAGAACAGCCGCAAGCAGGCTTACGCTTCGACATCGAACGACGTCTGGTCCACCAAGGCCAACGACGATTGGGATGTGGACACCTACAATCGCCGATCGTCTTCGTTCAACACTACGCCCGAAATAACACTCGAGAGCGACAACATGATGCTTTCGACTCAACCCCAAACGATCCACGACACCATCTTTGTGGTCGAGCAGTATTATAACAGCAACCGCATTCGTCGCTTCCACAATCCGCGCTTCACCTGGTGGATGTGGGATCCGTGGTACGACGTGGCTTACTGGGATCCATACTTCTGGGATTACTGCTACTGGGATCCCTGGTGGTATGTTTCTCCCGCCTTCGGTTTCCATTGGGGCAACTGGTGGTACGGCTGGAACTACGGCTACTACACTGGCTGGTACGGTGGCTGGTATTCTCCCTTCTACCATCCCTATCCCCACTACTGGGGCCCCGGATGGCATGGAGGCTGCGGCTACCGCAACAACATGGGCGGTCACTATGCACACTTCGATGGCCACGGCATGGGGAATCATCATGGTCGAAACGGATTCCACAGCGGACGCGACAATACACGCTCTTCCGGAATCTCTTCCCAGCCAGGCATTGCCAGCCGCAATGGCGCTATACACAACAGCAACTTGCGAAGCAACGGCAATCGCGGGCGCAATGGCAGCAGCATGGCAACCCGAGGCAGCAACGGAACGCGCAACGTCGGTAACGCGACACGCAATGTCGGTAACGCGACACGCGGCACCACAGCCACAAGAAGCAGAACGAATACACGCAATGCCGTACCAAACAACCAGACTGCCGGCAGCACACGTTCCACTCGCAGTCTTGACAACAGTGCAGCCCGTCGCAGTGCCAATGGCGTGCGACAGACCGACACAGGTCGTACAACCACGCGTGAGGCTGGTGTGAGCAACACCCGCAGCAGTTCGCGCAGCACCGTCAGCGGAGCAAGCAGTGGCGCCTATCGAAGCAGCAGCAACATCCGCGTCAATTCAGGCAGCTACAGCGGCGGCAACACCCGCAGCAGCGGCAGCTTCAGCAGCGGTGGCAGCACACGCAGCAGTGGCGGTGGTGGCAGCTACAGCGGCGGTGGTGGAGGCCGTAGTGGTGGCGGCAGCAGCGGACACAGCAGCGGCGGTCGTCGATAAGGAGGAATCAGTCACATTTAGAACATCGTCATAGATATCAGATATGAAACGAAGTATAACATTAGCAGCCTCAATCCTTCTGGTTGCGGCTACAGCAAATGCGCAGAATCTGACCAATGCTGTGCATATTGGCACCGAAAGCATCGGCGGCACAGCACGCTACCGTTCGATGGCTGGAGCCTTTGGCGCTTTGGGCGGTGATCCGTCAGTGATGACCGACAACCCTGCAGGTTTGGCCATTTACCGTGGCACAAACATATTGACCATCACTCCACACTGGGGTTTCACAGGCACGAAGTCAAAAGGTTCGGAAGAAGCCACCAATGACGACAGCAACTTTGCCCTCTCCAATCTGGCGGCCATCTTTTCCTATCGCACCCCCAACAGCGACAACCTCGTGAACTTCAGTTTCGGGCTCAGCATTGACCGCCAGTATGAGAACAACTCGAAGTACAACACCATCATCGATGGCGGAAGCAGCTTCGGCCAATACCTCACAAACCAGGGAAACAACTACCTGGGTGGCACGTTGTCACCAATTACGGCTTTCGACTGGTACAATCAAGGTTCCACCGCGCCCTTCCTTTCCTTGCTGGCTTATGACCAATATGCTATTGTCGATAACCCCAACGATCCACACGCTGTTGTCAATCCGCTGGAGGGTCAGACCGCCTACAAGCGTCTCTATGTGAACGAGGACACTCGTCTGGACCACTATAACATCTCCGGTGCCTTCAATTTCAATGACATCTTCTATTTGGGAGCAACGATTAACATTTCTGACTATCGTTCCATCCAAAGGTCAGAGTTTTGTGAAGACTATGACTACAACTACGAAGGCAGCTTCATCGACTATAACAACAACGTGGAGTTCAAGGGCTCGGGCTTCGGTTTCAATGTCGGCGTAATCTTTGCGCCTTACGACAGTTGGCGTATCGGCGCATCGGTACACACCCCGACATGGACTACCATCGATGAATATTACGAGGGTTCGATGCTCACCGACGATGAACGCGTGAGCAACTGGTCCACCTATTATGACAGCTGGAAGTATGAGTTCCGCACGCCATGGGAATACCAGTTCTCGGCAGCCTACATCTTGGGAACGAGAGGATTGCTGAGCTTCGAGTATGACCTGCGCGACTTCACGACGATGGAGTATTCGCACAACAGCAGCTATGGCTTGACCGACAACTATTTCAACAACATCAACGACTGCATCGACCGCTATCTGAAGGCTCAGCACACCTTCAAGGTGGGAGGCGAGTATCGTATCACAAAGAATCTGAGCGGTCGTCTGGGTTATGCCTTCGTCACTTCGCCCTACACCGACGAAGCCCTCTACGGCAACATTGCTGCCAGCGACATCAACCAGTGCTTCTACGAGACCACCAAGGTCAACTATCAGACCCTCGGCAACCAGTATTACATCACTGGCGGCTTAGGCTGGTCGGGCAGGAACTGGTATGCAGATGCAGCCTTCATGTACCATCACTCGAAGTATCATGCTGCCGCCTATCCCGGTGACTTTGCAGCCACCGAGCCCATCGATGTGAACTTTGGCGAAAAGAACTTTGATGTTACCATCGGCTACAGATTCTAAGCAGCCGAACCTTTGGAAAAGACTCAGAATAGTGGAGAATTACCTATCATCACTCAATGAAAGCCAGCGGGCCGCCGTAGAATACTGCGACGGCCCTCAACTTGTAATTGCTGGGGCTGGTTCGGGCAAGACGCGTGTCTTGACCATGAAGATTGCCTATCTATTGACCCACGGATATCACCCACAGGACATCATCGCGCTGACCTTCACTAAAAAGGCAGCCACCGAGATGCAGCAACGCATCCAGCAGATTGTCGGGCCAGCACCAGCGCGACGACTGTGGATGGGCACCTTCCATTCGCTCTTCTGCCGCATCCTCCGACGTGAAGCGAGTCGTCTGGGTTTCCGTTCGGACTTCACCATCTACGACCAGAGCGATTCGCGCTCCCTGATCAAAACCATCATCAAGGAGATGGAGCTCGACGACAAAATCTACAAGCCGAACAGCGTGCAGACACAGATCTCGAACGCGAAGAACAACCTGATCACTCCAGGCATGTATAGCGCGAACAAGGAACTCCTTACCTACGACACACGTTCGCGCCGTCCACTACTCCATATAATCTATCAAAATTATTGGAACCGTTGTTTCCAGGCAGGAGCCATGGACTTCGACGACCTGCTGGTCTATACCAACATCCTCTTCCGCGATCATCCCGACGTGCTCGAGTTCTACCAGCAGTACTTCAGTTATGTGCTCGTCGATGAGTACCAGGACACCAACCGTGCCCAACATCTCATCGTCGAACAACTGGCTGCCAAGCACGGACATCTCTGCGTAGTGGGTGACGATGCCCAGTCGATCTATTCTTTCCGTGGTGCCAATATCCACAACATTCTGGATATGCAGCACAAGATTCCCCGCACGAAGCTCTTCAAGCTGGAACAGAACTATCGCTCGACGCAGAACATTGTCGATGCTGCCAATTCGCTCATCGCGAAGAACAAGGATCAGATACTCAAGACCATCTTCAGCGAAAACGACCGTGGTTCGAAGCTCATCCTCACAGGCACCTACAGTGATCTGGAGGAATCGTATCAGGTGGCAGGACGCGTGCAGTCGCTGCACGACGACCAAGGCTACAACTACCGCGACATCGCCATCCTCTACCGCACTAATGCGCAGAGCCGCACTTTGGAGGAAGCACTACGCAAGCGCAACATCCTCTATCGCATCTACGGAGGCCTGTCGTTCTATCAGCGCAAGGAGATCAAGGACATCATCAGCTACCTCCGTCTCATCGCCAATCCCGCCGACGAGGAGGCATTCAAGCGCATCGTCAACTATCCCGCCCGTGGCATCGGACAGACCACCATCAACAAGGTAGCTTCCATCGTCGCTACAGGCAAGACGTTCTTCGAGGTATGTGCCGACCCCGAAGCCTTCCAACTGGATGTCAACAAGGGTACGGCCGCCAAACTGCGAGGATTCACCGCCCTCATCCAGCACTTCCAGGAATTAAATCAAGAACTGAACGCCTATCAGCTTTGCGATCGCGTCATCGTCGAAAGCGGCATCAAGGCCGACCTGGCGCAAGACAACACTGTCGAAGCAATCAGTCGAAGGGAGAACGTGCAGGAACTCCTTTCGGCCATCCAGACGTTTACCTTAGGAGCAGTTGAAGAAGGCCGCGAGGTCAAGCTCGTCGATTTCCTGGCAGATGTCTCTTTGAGCGGTGACCTGGAACCCGAAGGGCACGATGCAGACGACGACATCAAGAACTCCGATTATGTCACCCTGATGACCATCCATTCGGCCAAGGGTCTGGAGTTCAAGAACGTCTTTATCGTAGGCATCGAAGAGAACCTGTTGCCTTCCGAAATGTCGCTCAACGAGCCCGGCGGTGTAGAGGAAGAGCGCCGCTTGCTCTATGTAGCCATCACCCGTGCCGAAGAGAATTGCTTCATGAGCTATGCCAAGTCACGTTTCCGCAACGGGAAGAGCGAAGCCAGCAAACCCAGCCGCTTCCTGAAGGATATCGACCGAAAATTCATCCAGCAGACCGGCAGTCCCGAATCCAGTACCGATTACGGCAGTGCAGGCGGTGGCAGGTTCGGCTTCGACTATGGCGGGCGCGGCAGCTTTGGCAATGGGGGCTTTGGTGGGCACGACAGCTTTGGCACAGCGGGAAACAGCAAGATTGATAAAAACAAGGTTGTTTGGCATCATCCTGGAGAACTCCCCACGGAGCAAAAGCGGCCTGAACCCAAACCATCTCCGCTCGACCTCTCCGGCCCCATCCGCAAGACCATTCGTCCCAACGGAGCCTACTCCGAAGGCATGAAGCCCAAGGCGACCCCTGCTTCATCCGAATCGGCTACCATCACCTTCAATGGTCAGCTTTTGCAGGCAGGCACACGCATAGCGCACGACCGCTTCGGCGAAGGCACCATCACTTCAGTCGATGGAAGCAATGACAATGCTCGCATCTCGGTCAATTTCGACCATGTTGGCCCAAAGACCCTCCTACTGAAGTTCGCCAAGATTAAAGTATTATAACCAGTCCATAAACCGAAGGCGCAGCACCCAACGATGCTACGCCTTCGGTTTCAGCGTATAGAACGAGAAAGGACTGACTATTCTATGCTTTGATGTCGAAAATGGTCAAGTTTTTTGTTGGGAAGGCTTAATACGTATTTTGTTAGTTACAAAAAGCAAAACTGCGTTAAATGCCTAAAAAAATGCTTATATTTAGCTCAGAACGCAAAAAAAAGTCGTTTTAAGCTCGATATAAGCAAAAACAGCTTATCTTTGTACTCGCAATAAAAACACGAAACCATGTTAGTAGGCAGGAAAAAAGAACAACAGGAATTGCTGAAGGCGTATCAGTCTGAATATTCAGAATTCGTAGCAGTTACTGGAAGACGAAGAATCGGAAAAACATTTCTTGTGCGAGAAACGTTCAATTATAGATTTGCCTTTCAACATTCAGGATTGGCAAATCAATCAACTCGCGCCCAGTTAAAAGAATTTCAAATGTCGCTCATCAGATGCGGTCTGAAAAAGTGTAAAGTTCCTACGGATTGGTTTGAAGCCCTCTTTCTTCTGTCTGAGTTGCTCGACGGGCTGGGAGAAGGCAAGAAGGTCGTCTTTATAGACGAATTGCCGTGGATGGATTCACCACGCTCTAATTTCGTCTCGGCTATCGAGCATTTTTGGAATGGCTATGCTTCCGCTCGAAAGGATATACTTCTTATCATTTGTGGATCTGCAACATCCTGGATTATCAACAATGTGTTTAAGAATCATGGCGGGCTTCATAATAGGGTGACCTATCGAATTAATCTTGCGCCATTCACGCTTTATGAGTGTGAACAATACGCTTTGAGCAGGCAACTTGAGATGAGCCGCTATGACATTTTGGAATGTTATATGGTAATGGGAGGGGTTCCCTTCTATTGGTCATTGTTGGAAAGAGGAAAAAGTGTCAGCCAGAACATTGATTCCTTGTTCTTTTCCCCTATGGGCAAGTTGCACTATGAATATAATGAACTTTACGATTCCCTGTTCAAGAATTCACAACCATATATTAGTATCGTGTCATCCTTAGGAACAAAAAGAATGGGAATGACCCGTGAAGAACTAATCCGCGAAGGTAATAGTATTAATAATGGTCAGTTAACAAGAGTATTGGAAGATCTGGAAGCATGCGGATTCATCCGAAAATACGACTATCAGGGCATCAAACGAAATACCGCCATTTTCCAATTGATCGACAACTTCACACTATTCTATTACAAGTTCCTTCACAACCATTCAGGAGAAGATGAGCACTTCTGGAGCATCAATGTAAATACGCCGATTCGCAACGCATGGGAAGGACTGGCCTTTGAAAGGGTCTGCTTCGAGCATATCAAGCAAATCAAGCAAGCGATGGGAATAGCGGGCGTGTCCTCCCAAATATATTCTTGGCGTGTAAAAGACGATCCCATTCAAGGCAATGGTGCGCAAATAGACATGGTGATAGCTCGTGCAGATAAGGTTATTAACCTTTGTGAAATGAAATTCTCTACCACAGAATATGCCATTGACAAGGCAGATGCCGACACCTTACGACACAAGGCTTGGCGCTTCAAGGAAACTCAAAAAAGACGTATAGCGATTCATTTGACATTCATAACACCATACGGTGTGAAACAAAACATGTACCAATACAGCGTTCAGAATGTAATAACCGCAGACGATCTTTTCAAGGAATAGCATTATCTACCGAAGGCGCAGCACCCAACGATGCCGCGCCTTCGGTTTCAGCGGATAGAGCGAGAAAGGACTGAGGATCTATGTTTCGATGTGGGAAATAGATAAGTTTTCAGGGAAAGACATATGCCCAAACAGTCGTAGAGGAACAATATACGCAAGAAAACATTATTATCCACCACTTTCCCATATTGAACAATATTTAGATATCACTTTCTTTACTTTTTCGTTAAGCACATATCTCCTTTTCCCTCTGTCAATATAATTATCGGATATCCAGATGATTTTCTCTGGTTTATGTCTGTAATACATTATTAAACACACATCTTGTTGTTTATAGCATCGACTTCCTTTATTATCGTACCGTTAGAAGATATTTCATAGTAAATATGTTCGGCATCTACTTCCAAGGTTTTGTGTGGGACCAAACTGTTAAAAGCCTGTAAAAGTGACTGTATTTCAAGTTGTTCCTTTATGGTTACAATATAAACCGAGTTCCTATTCTCCCTAAATTGCTTCCAATAATTGATTAGAAAAGCATTTCTGGTATAAGAACAATCAGAACTATTATCTTTAAGATTCGTAAAAGTATAAATCACTATGCTATCATAATCGGTCGATTGACCCATAGTAATATTAACGCTTATTATAAGGGAAAAGACAAATAATGACAATTCTTTCATAATGTCTGAAGGGTTAGTGTGTAAATTATATGGTTAGCATGATAAATAGGATGCTGCAACTCATTCGAATCCATCAATGCCACAATATTTGGATAGTAAGCTCTTTACCTTCTTGTTTAGGTTATATCTTTTATTCCCTCTGTCGAGTTGGTCTTTTGACAACCAGATTAATCTTTCTGTATGATTACTATAATGCAAAATTAGACACATCTCGTTATCTAAAGGATCAACTTCCATGATACTCTTGCTATTAATGCTGAATTCTGTTTCTATGTGCTCGGTATCTACTCTTAAGGTTTTAACTGGCTGCAATTCCAGAATTGCAGCCAAAAGCGACTTTATTTCCTTTTGATCATTTATTGTTTCCTTAACAACAAAACTTGGATCTTCAAAATATAAGTCCCAAAAGTGCATTAAAAAAAGTGCTCTGTGAGTAGGATGAGATGGACTAAAACAATAATAATAATTATATGCATAAACTAGTATACTGTCACATCTCAAAGTTTGGCTATAAGTGTAGTTGCACATTAAAAAGAAGCAAAACACCAATATCAACAATTGTATTTTTTTCATGATGAGGATCATTTATTTTCAATCATAATTTCTATTTCAAAGTTCAACACTCTCATGATTAAGTCGACGGGAGTACTGGATGTCGGGGAATCAACAATTATTGGCTCGCCAAAATGGTCAGACCGAGTCACTTGAACAGATTTTCTTTTGCCAAGACGTTTAGCCACATCCTGTTCACTTCCTGTAATTACTCTGCGTTCTTCTTTGTTCTTATAATCTGCATCCTTTGTTTTCGTGTTTTCGGCATGTTGGTCGTTGGTTTGATCATCAATTGCATGGTCAAATTCATGGTTCAGAATTTCCATAGGAGATAAAACGTAATCATTGTCACCGCAAATCGATCCTTGAAGAGGTGCCCAATTAATAGTTCCATCTTTATAATAACTGCCATCCATATTGTTATTTGAGAGTTCTTTAATGGTTATGGTGTATGAAGGATTATACATCGCCTGATTTATCATTCCAGCAGCTCCTGCTTTTGATAATTCTGCATAAGCTTGAGTAAATTGTGTGATGAATGTCAAGGAACTACCTTCAGCGAACTTAATATACATTCCATTTTTATCCTTTCTATTCACCGGATCTCCCCCGCAATACGCGTAGGGACTGATTCCGAAGTACTTTTCAGCCAAAGGATCAACCCTGTCCCACATCGGGGCCATGGCGAAGTACTGGCGTGCATGGATGTCATAGTTATCCAGTCCGAAGGTGCGGTCAAGTTCTACCCCTCGCCTAAAGGCTCGTCTTCTCGCCAGGAGATTATCAATCTCCTTTTGATGGCTGCGAGGACCCTCGAACTTGTACTTCTGAACGCTCTCGTTCGTGCTGATGTCACCGATTACGCCGCCGTCGAACAGGGACATCGAGGGCTGACCGTTCTTTACGGCTTCGCCATCTGGCTGACCCATGCAGGACGTTCGAGTGCCTCGCTTGAATGAGCACAGGATGAAGGAGAAAGTGTGAACCCTTCTTAATATATAACGCTCAAGTATGCCAAAATATTGCATCGGGTGCTATAAAAAAATTTCGAATCCGTGTTTGAAAACGAAAGAGCATATATTCTTTTAGTGATTCTCAAAGGCGCAGCACCAAACGATGCCACGCCTTCGGTTTCATTACTTTACCATCTGCCAAGTTCCATCGGAACTCTTCACCTGCAGGTCATATCCGCCGATTTCATTTCTTTTTAGACGGATGGGGCGTGTACTCTTCTGCGGATTGCCTTCGCTGATCTCTTCTATTCCATCGGTACTGTTCTCCTTGTTATATATCTGGACTTCACGTGTGAACTCAAGAAGATAGTGCTCACCACTGTCAAGACCGATAGGAGGATCCATGTTTTCGTAATAGGTCAAAATGCCGCTTGTACATCCTATCCCACAAATAATACTGGCTCCCCACAAACCCTCAGGTTGCCAGATCTGATAGGTCTGTCCATCCTCAAGAACTATTTCTTCTATTTTGTTTATAATCTCTTTAAAGTAATAATCTGGAGAAGGGAAATCTATCACATATTCTTTACCCTCCCACCAATCGAAGTCATACAAGAGCCCTTCATCATTGGTTTCTTCATCAAACCGCATATAGACAAGCGGCCCCTCTTCCCGAAGCAGGCAGTATCGCACTCCATAACTTGACCCTTCATCCCAGTCCTGACATACAACATCCCTTATGACTTCGTTGTAGGAGACACCATCTATTATCACCTCTCCCTTTATGGTGTATGTGATATTCATTGGACCAGTCCATAAATAAAATACCCTTTCAGTCCATATCGTTCCAACGGGAAAATACTTGGACTCTCCATTCATCTGCATACCGATGAGGAGCATTGATAACATTAATAAAATCTTTTTCATAGTGGTAATTGTTTTAATTGTTAATTAGAAATGTGTATTGAACTCATCAATGTCATCAGTCTTACTGAACTATCATCTGTCTTGAGCTGACAGGTTGACCTTCTGCTATCAATGAATAGAATTTGCTTGTATCAACCGATAGTTTTCCGAAGCAAAGATACAAAAAATATAATGCCGTGTCAAGAAATCCTTAATACGGCAGAATCATATATAATTGATGATTAAACAGGAAGTTAGAATATCTGTAACAATTATTTTTCCCCTTCTTTTTTAAGTGGCTTCATTTTCTCAGAAGGACCACGATCCAGTGGAAAACGGCTGAGTAAATCTTGTATCTCTTTCGAAGGAGAATTCGCCTCTATAAGTTTACGCTTGATCTGCGACTTAGTGGCTTGAAATGAATCCATGTTTGCACAGCCTGCATAAATCCATATCTTATCAGGTTCGTACCTATCATCGCTCATCAGTATGCAGATGACCTTGTGACGTGGTGAAAGACCAATCTTATCCAGTTCGTCGTATAATTTTTTGCGCTTAGGATAAGAATCGCGAAAAATAGCAAGCAACTTTTCATAGATGGATTCTGGCCAAGGTGCATTCTCACTGAGGAGATAGAAACGTCGAAGCATACTCTCAATCTTTATGTGAGAAGATCGATTTTCAGAACGTAATACATTCAATTTTTTCTTCAGTTCCTTTTCCCTATTTTTACTTTTGTTTATCTCTATGTAGAGACTCGTCTCTTGTTGATTATGGTTCGCCTCACGACGTTTATAATTTTCTTTTTGACTTTGATAGTCCGCCACATACTGATCCATCGTTGCATTGATATTGGCAATTTGAAGCTCAAGTCGTTTCATCTTTTGGATACGCCTTATCCACATTAGAAGAAGAAAGACGATGATGAGCAAGGCTATAAAGACAATTATGGTTACCACCTGCTCATGATGATGTTGCTGCTGGATTCGGTCATACCGTCCTTGCGCCTCAGCTACCTCTTTTCTCAACTCCGACTGACGTAAAATAGTCAGTTGTTCCTCTCTCGCTTTCCGTTGAACCAAAGCAGAGTCATACTTTCCTAATTGCTCAAACATATTGGCACGTCGCAGGTAAGACATCGAAAGTATCTCCGGCCTGCCTTCAGAATGAGCGATTGTCCATTGAAGCAGACTATCCACTTTGCCATAGTTGCCTTGCTCCATATAACAATCTGCTATTATAATAAAAATGCGACAACTGTCATTTTGAGTACATTTCTCGAATGGTATCTGGCTCAATAATAAATTGCTCCTGTCTTTCCTTAATCCGAAAAGTTGTTGATAATAAGTGGTGTTGGCATATACAGAGGTTAGAGCACGTGACTCGAGATGAGGTGCTAAGTAGAGTGCACTATCGGAATAATAAAGCGCAGAATCACCATCGTCAAGCGTATAAAAGGAATAAGCCAAATGGGAATATGCCAAAGCGATAGCAGAGGTGTCATTCGTATGAAAGGCGTGATTCAGCTCCTGACGGAAGTATGGCAATGCCTGGTGATAATTTTCGTTTTTTACATTAATCATCGCCATTCGATAACAAATTACCCCTTTCAAATAAGGGTCGGAAAGAAGCTCCACATTCCGTTCAACTTCCAGAAACAATCGATACGCTTTGGTCATCTCGGCGGCGTATGCCTCTATGTCGGGCTTCTGCTGCTGGGTCCTGTCGTGATGGCGTATGCCCTCGTAGAGCATACATTCGGCCTGTTGAGGCGAGGATGTCAAGGAGGAAAGGGTGGTGTCGCCTTTCGCCAATTCAGGCAAATAATAGCTGGAGGCCACATCAAGGAGCGAATCACAGATGCTCTTCTCAGAGCGATAGTGGGCAGCAACATCATGCAAAGCCTGTGCTGCACGAAACTCAGTGCGCTTGTCGGCGTGGCAAGAGCACAAAAGCATTGCGAAGAGTACGGCAGCAGTCAGCCTGCAAATTCGAAGCATCGATATTCGACTAATAAGCGTATCAAAGGAAACCATTGATACGCTATTGTTTTTTACTATAGGAACTATAAAATACGGAACTATCCGAGGCTATTAAGCCAGCAGCTTCTGGAACTCTTCGAAGGTCACCTCCTTCTGCTCGAGGGTGATGGCATTGCCAACGAAGTTCATGATCTTGCGGGTGATGGCGCTGTCGCGAAGCTGGCCGCGCTGCTTCTCATCCTTTACCATATCCTCGGCATACTGCTTCACGTAGTCCTCAGGAATGTCGGTCAAGCCGTACTGAGCCATCTGAGCCTGCACGTGACCTACGGCCTCAGCCTTGATGTCGTCGTCAGAGATCTTGATGTCGTTGTCTGCAACAATCTTCTCTTCAATGAGCTGCCAGGTGAGATCCTCCATCATCTTGGGGAAGTCCTCATCCAGTTTCTTGGCATCACGCTTCTCGTCCTTCGAAAGGAGCCACTTCTTGAGGCTTGTCTCGGGGAACTTGAGTTCGCCGACCTGGTCAATCAGGGTCTTACGAGTATCAACGCTGAACTTATAGTCGCTGCTGCTCTTGTACTGGAGAGCAATCTGGGTAGCAACAGTCTTGCGGAACTGCTCCTCGGTGGTGCACTCGTCACCGAACACCTTCTTGAAGAACTCCTCACCAAGCACAGCAGGCTCGTGGTGGTTGATCTCGGTGATGGTGAAACGGAAGTTGGAAGTCAGACCTTCTACCTCCTCTTTCTTCTTGCCAAGCAGCGAAGCGAGCTCATTCACATTGTTGTCGTAGGCAGCAGCAGGATTGAAGTCAACGCTGGAATACTTCTGTGCGCCCTCGAACTTGGCTTTCTCATCATCGCTCTTCATATAGCGAGGATAAACGGTGGTTCCTTCGTATAAGATGCCGCCCTCCTTGATATTACCATCGGCATCGAGTTCGGCGATGTCACCCTTGATGACGTCATCCTGGGTAGCTGCATCGGCATTGACATACTCGCCGTACTGTGTCTGGTAAGCCTTCACCTGGTTGTCGATCATCTCATCGTTAACCTTGATGTTGTAGTAAGGCACCTTCACGCTCTTGTCAACGGTAAGGCTGAACTCAGGAGCAATGGCAATGTCGAAGCTTACGGTGAAGTTCTCTTCGTTGGCAAAGTCAACAGGCTTCTGATCCTGGGCTACCATGGGCTCACCAAGGACGTTGATCTTATTGTCGGCGATATACTTGTACATCGAATCGTTGATCAGTTTGTTCACCTCATCGATCACAATCTGTGTGCCGTACATCCTCTTGACAAGGCTGGCGGGAACCATACCCCTGCGGAAACCTGGCATCTGTACCTTCTTGCGAGTCTCCTTGATCTGCTTCTCAACTGCTTCTGCGTAGTCAGCCTTCTCGATGTCGAGGCTAAGGACGATATTCACGTCATCTACGACTTTCTTTGTAATATTCATTTTTAGGTTTGTATTAATTATATTGTTTTCAATATCGTTCAATGATTATGCATCAATCTCGGCGTATGTGGCGTTCTGCTCGATGAACTCACGGCGTGGAGCCACTTCTTCACCCATCAGGAGCGAGAAGGTCTGATCGGCCTGAATAGCATCCTCGATGTTGACCTGCTTCAGACGACGGTGAGCCGGATCCATGGTGGTGTCCCACAGCTGCTCGGCATTCATCTCACCCAGACCTTTGTATCGCTGAATCTTCACCCTGTCTTCCTTGCCCTGTCCATAGTTCTGGAGGAAGGCATCACGCTCGGCATCATCCCAGCAATACTCATCGTACTTGCCGATGGTGCAGCGGTAAAGCGGAGCCTGGGCGATATATACATATCCACCATCGATGAGCGGACGCATATATCGGAAGAAGAGGGTGAGGATCAGGGTGGCGATGTGCGCACCATCGACGTCGGCATCGGTCATGATGATGACCTTGTGGTAACGCAGGTTTTCGACATCGAGTGTCTTGTCCTCACGAAGGTTCACGCGGAAGGCACGGAACATATTCTGTATCTCCTCCGAGTCGAGCATCTTGTGGATAAGCACCTTCTCAACGTTCAGGATCTTGCCACGCAAGGGAAGGATGGCCTGATAGAAACGGTTGCGTCCCGACTTGGCCGTTCCACCTGCCGAATCACCCTCGACCAGGAAGATCTCACATTCCTCGGGATTCTTGCTCGAGCAGTCGGCCAATTTGCCCGGCAAGCCGCCACCCGTAAGCTTCGACTTCTTCTGCACGTTCTCGCGAGCCTGACGAGCAGCGATACGAGCCTGTGCCGCCAGAACGACCTTCTCAATGATGATGTGTGCCTGTTCGGGATGCTCTTCCAGATAATTGTCCATCGCCTTGCGAACGGCTTTCTGAACGGCAGGACGCACTTCCACATTGCCCAGTTTGGTCTTGGTCTGACCCTCGAACTGTGGCTCGGCGACCTTCACGCTCACCACGGCGGTGAGACCTTCCTTGAAGTCCTCGGCCTTGATGTCGTTGGCAAGCTTTGCCTTCTCGAACATCTTCTCCTTGTTACCGTATTCCTTCAGAGCGCCACCCAAGGCCGAACGGAAACCATCGAGGTGTGTGCCGCCCTCGTAAGTGTTGATGTTGTTCACGAAGCTGTGAATCGTCTCCGAATAGCCGGTGTTGTAGGTCAGAGCCACCTCGACGGGCACTCCATCGCTTTCGGTGATGAGGTGGATGATGTCGGGAATCAATGGAGTACGGCTCTCGTCCATCCACTTCACAAATTCCTTCAGGCCCTCAGTGCTGTAGAACATCTGGAAACGGGGCTGGCCATCAGCCTGAACGGACTCAGGGCGCAGGTCGGTGAGCGAAAGGTGGATGCCCGTATTCAGATAGCAAAGGTCACGCAGACGCTCTGCAAGACGGTCCCATTCGAACACTGTCTCGGTGAAGATCGAGTCATCAGGATGGAAGATGATGGTCGTACCGGTATCTTCGGCATCGCCAATGATCTCCACTCCCGTCACGGGCTTGCCGAAAGCATATTCCTGACGATAGACATGACCCTGACGATGCACCTCGGCAACAAATGAATCTGACAACGCATTGACGCAGCTCACACCTACTCCATGAAGTCCACCAGAAACCTTGTAGGTATTCTTGTCGAACTTGCCACCTGCATGCAACACGGTCATGACGACCTCAAGAGCCGAACGCTTCTCCTTCTGGTGCATGTCCACAGGGATGCCTCGTCCGTCATCGACCACCTTGATGGAGTTTCCTGGAAGGATATAGACCTCGACATTGTGGCAATAGCCGGCCAGGGCTTCGTCGATACAATTATCGACCACCTCGCTGACGAGGTGATGCAAACCCTTCACGCTGGTATCGCCAATATACATGGCCGGACGCTTGCGCACGGCTTCAAGACCTTCGAGGACCTGGATGTGACTGGCGTCGTAGTTGTTCTCAATCTGTGACATGTTGTAAAATTGTGTTTTTGTAGTTTTCTCCCGACTATTCGGAAGAAGAAGATTTACACGTGCGTACGCGCGCGTAATATAATAATGTCCGCAAGGTCCAATACGGGCACAATACGGGCATTATCGGGCACAAACGACCCCTATCAAGCTTGGAGCTTGTTGACGTGCTTGGCAAGCTTGGACTTGAGGTTACTTGCCTTGTTGGCATGGATAACGTTCTTCTTAGCCAGCTTGTCGAGCATTGCAGATACCTTTGGGAGAGCAGCTTCTGCCGCATCCTTATCGGTGGTGGCACGGAGCTTGCGCACGGCGTTACGTGCAGTCTTGGCATAGTAACGGTTTGCGGTGTTGCGGGTAAGGGTCTGCTTGATGCGCTTCTTTGATGACTTGTGGTTTGCCATTGTTTTGTAATAGTTTTTGCGGCATTGGAGTTACAAGCGGCCGCGTATTGTTTAATAATTATTTTAATATGTATTGCCCTTGTTCATCCCCACCGATGTCTTCGTCAGGACGAAGCATCCGAAAGAACTCTCCAGCCAAGCACCGCCATATCGCTCCCGCTGGTATTGCCCGATCACGAGGCCGGGACTTGCATTGCACCAAGGTGCACTTTTTGGAGGAAATGCCCAAAAGCGGGTGCAAAGATAGTTAAATTTTCTCTTATACACAAACTTTTTTGAAGAAAAATCGAAGAAAACTTTGTTTTTAAAGCGGAATACGCTATATTTGCACGCAAATTTGTCAATCGAAACTAACAAACTTTACCGACGCGTCCCCATAATGGCCAACGAAACCGACAAGACACAAGCCATTGTACTCTCCACAGTACCTATCAACGACCATTCGCAGTTCGTGCATCTCTACACCGAGCAATATGGTCGGATGACGTGTCGCATTCCTTTGGCATCGAAGGGCAAACGAGCCAATCGCCTGCGCACGATGATGACACCCATGACCGTGCTCGACCTGGTGCTCAAGGGGCACCCCACTGACGAAATCCGCTCCATTGGCGAAGCACAAATCGTGCAGTCACCCTATATGCTGACTCTCAGTCATCCCGACAAGTCGGCACAATGCCTCTACATGGCCGAACTCATCGCTCATACGGTGCGTGAAGAGGAAGCCAACCCGCGACTCTGGAACTTCATCCTTGCCAGTCTGACGATACTCGAGCAATGCGAAGCAGGATGGGCCAATTTCCACCTCGTCTTCACTTGCGGGCTCATCGCCCAGCTCGGCTTCAGCGTCGATACCGGTAATTATGAACAGGGTTGCCGCTTCGACCTTGTCGAGGGCATCTTCACCACAAGCCCCATCCTCCACCCCTATTACCTCAACGAGGAATCCGCCCGATGGTTCTGCAAGCTTTTCGACACGCACTACGACACGATGCACCAGTTCACCATCAATCGTGCAGGGCGTGCTTACCTGCTCGAAACGCTGCTCATTTTCCTGGGTCAGCACATCCCCGAAATGGGACAACTGAAAAGTGTCGATGTGCTCAAATCACTTTTTGAATGATTTTTTCGCCGCACTTCTTGACATTCTCGATTTTTATTTGTATCTTTGCGCCGGAAAACCAACTAAACTTGTTCCACTATGCATAAGATTCTCAGATTACTTCTCGTGTTCTGCATCACCCTCGGCATCGGCACCAGCTGCCAACCGAGCAACGATGCGCCAGTGATTACCATCATCCACACCAACGACACCCATTCGCAGTTCGAGCCGGGCAAGACGCGCCAGGGCACCGTGCAGGGCGGCGTGGTGGAACGTGCATCAATGCTTCAGTACTATCGGCAGCAGGATCCCGACCTGCTCTATCTCGATGCCGGCGATATGTTCCAAGGTTCGCCATTCTTCAACATCTTCAAGGGAGAGCTCGAGATACTGTGCATGAACCAGCAGCAGCTGGCAGCCAGCACGTTTGGCAACCATGAGTTCGACAACGGTTTGGAATTCCTCGGCGATATGCTGTCGAAAGCCGACTTCCCCCTGCTGAGCTGTAACTACCATTGCGAAGGCACACCTCTCGAAGGCCATATCCTGCCTCACCTCATCCTTGAGCGCCATGGCGTGAAGATTGGCCTTACGGGTGTCACCGTATCGCCTGAAGGTCTCATCGCCAACCGGAATTGGAAAGGCATCACCTTCGAAGACCCGCGCACCGCAGTCAATCGCGAAGCCGACTTCCTGCGTGGCGAGGGCTGCGACCTCGTCATCGTGTTGAGCCACCTGGGTTATCTTACCAAGTCCGACGAGGAAGGCAGCAATGTGCTCGACAACAACCTCATCCCAGCCATCCACGGCGTAGATATCATCATCGGCGGTCACACCCACTACAACATCGAGGAGGGTGTCTATATCAACGATGCCGACGAACAGCCTGTGCTCGTCACCCAGACCGGCGGAAAGATGCTGCCCATGGGCTTCCTGAAGATAACCATGCAGAAAGGCAGTCGTTATCCGAAATGCAAATACAGCGTTGCCACCATCGAATGCAAGAAACTGCATCCCGAGGACCACGACCTCAGTCCTTACGGTCAGGAGATGCGCGACATCCTAACGCCCTATCAGCAAGCCCTCGTCGATCAGATGAATGTGCGACTGGGTACTGCTCCCGAGCCTTTGGTCAAGGGCAAGCCGCAGAGCACCCTGGGTAATTTCGTGGCCGACGCCTACATTCAGATCGGCAAGAAGAAGACCGGCAAGAAGGTTGACTTTGCCATTGCCAACCTCGGCGGTCTGCGCTCCGAGATTGATTCCGGTGAAGTGACTGTAGGCACAATGTTCAACATCTTCCCCTTCGAAAACAAGATTGTCGTGCTTGGGCTCAAGGGCAGCGACCTCAAGCAGCTCATCGAAAGCAACGCCGGACGCAAGCTCGACGCTACGGGCGGTGCCGTCATCACCCTCGAAATGGATGGTGACCGCTGCATTGCTTCCAGCATCCTGATTGACTGCAAACCCATCAACCCCAACAAGATCTACTACGTCAGCACACTCGACTTCCTGGCCGAAGGCAATAGCGGCATGTCGGCACTGACTCGCGCTGTCGAGACCTACGACCCCAACATCTCTGCCCGCGACGCCATGATCGAATACGTCAAGGAGCTCGATGCTGCAGGCAAGTCCGTAAGCGCCAAGATCGATGGTCGCGTCATCGACAAGACCAAACCGTAAATTTCTGATTATAGGCATCCAAGAAACTGTATGTTCAAACTTAATTTCTTTGATATCGAATGCCATCGTCGTGCACGACGATGGCTCGTCTTAATTGGCTTGTTCGCCCTCTGTTCGACGAGTCTCCTTGGGCAGAACATGCTTCGGAAAATGGATCAGGAGAAGATGAAGGAGTGGGTCGATGAACAGATGGAAAGGCTCACCCCAGAGCAGCGTCTGGGCCAGCTCATCATTCCGCTCTACTATATGCCCGATGCCACGAATGCCAACCTCAACAGCATCACCCTCGACATCCAGGAGAATTTCTTTGGCGGCGCCCTGCTGAGCAAAGGTTCGATGGCCACCCATGCCAAGCTCGTCAACCACATCCAGGAGGTTGCCCAGGAGTGCGGCCTGCCTGGCATGATGATCTGCATTGACGGCGAATGGGGTGTGGCCATGCGACTGAGCGATGCCATCAAGTACCCCCGCAACGGTGCTCTCGGCAAGATCAACGACGATGTGCGCGACACGCTCTGTTATATGTATGGTTTCGAAGTGGGCCGCCAATGCCGCGAGCTCGGCATCCAAGTCAATTTCGCCCCAGTGCTCGACGTCAACACCAACCCCAAGAACCCCGTCATCGGCACTCGTTCGTTCGGCAACAACCCCGAACTTGTCAGTCTTGCTGCCGCAAGCTATGCACGTGGTCTGGAGGATGCGGGCGTATTGTCTGTGGGCAAGCATTTCCCCGGGCATGGCGACACCCAGACCGATTCGCACACATCCCTGCCGAAAATCACGCACGACGTAAACTGGCTGAACAAGGTGGAGCTACCACCATTCCAGCACTTCATCAGCCAAGGGCTGGGTGGCATCATGACCGCCCACCTCGACGTCCCCGCTTTGGCCGAAAAGAAGGGAATGCCTGCCACCGTCAGCAAGCGCATCATCACCAACGTCCTTCGCAACACGATGCACTTCGACGGTCTGGTCTTCACCGACGGTCTGGCAATGGTAGGTGCCAAGTACAAGGACGTATGTATCAACGCGCTTCTCGCTGGTTGCGATATTCTGCTGCAGCCCACGCCCCAGAAGGCGCAGATGACATCCCTCCGCAATGCGCTCAATAAAGGCTACAAGGGCAACGGCTACAAGCTTACCGCCCAGGAATTCCAGCAACTGGTGGACGAGAAATGCCGTCGTGTGCTCGAATGGAAGTACGCCTTAGGGCTCGACCAACCGAAGATGATCGAAATGGAGGGTCTGACCGAACGCGTGAACTCCGAATTTGCAGTTCACCTGAAGGATGAGCTCCAGCGCTTGAGTGGTAATTCAAACATCGTGGAATACGATCCCACCTTGCAGAACCAGTTCAACGACATTGCCATGACCCTTGTCGAAAGCGAGGCTGACGGATTGACCGAACAAGAAGAGGAGTTGGAGACCTTCGAGCCGCCATTCCCGCTCATCGCACTACCCACGGCCACTCCCCAACAGGTGGGCATGGATGCCAACCGACTTGGCGAAGTGTCGCGCCTCGCCAATGAGTTCGTCAACTCGGGTGCCGTACCCGGTTGCCAGATTATCGTTATCCGCAAGGACAAGGTGGTCTATGACCAGACGTTCGGGCGGTTGGGCGGCACCCTTGAGCAGAACCCCTACGGCAATCGCCCCGTCACAGCCGAAACCATGTACGACCTCGCTTCGGTCAGCAAGGTGCTGGGCACCCTGCCCGCCGTCATGCTGCTGGTCGATGACCACAAGATAAAGCTTCGCGACCGTATCACCAAATGGTTGCCCGAGCTCAAGGGCACACGCTATGCCAAAGTCACCATCCAGGATCTCCTCTACCACGAGTCGGGACTGATGTCGGGCTATTCGTTCTACAAGCTCACCGAGACACCCGATTCGCTCTTCCGTGCCAAAACGATGCTGCAGACCATTGCCTCTCTGCCTCCCAAGCGCAAGATTGGCAGGTATCTTTATTCCGACCTGAGCTTCGTTCTCCTTCGTCACATCGTCGAGCGGGAGACCGGCGAACGGCTCGACCAGTTCCTCGAAAGTCGTTTGCCCGACTTCTACGGCCCCTGGTGCTGCTATAATCCCTTGCAGCACGGTGTCCACCGTGGTGCCATTGCTCCCACCGAACAGGACGACGTGGTCCGCCATCGCTTCATCCACGGCACCGTCCATGACGAGACGGGAGCCTGGGCATTGGGTGTCGAAGGCAATGCGGGGCTCTTCGCTTCAGCCGAAGCAATCGCACCGCTCATCCAGATGATTGCCAACGGCGGCGAACTGGGCGGCAAACGCTATTTGTCGAAAGAGACCTGCCGACAGTTCACCACGCAGCGTTCGTCCCACAGTCGCCGTGGGCTGGGCTTTGACCGCCAGAGCCAGGCGCTCGACAACCCGAACATTCCCAATGTGTGCAGTCCGCAAACCTGGGGTCATACCGGATTCACCGGCACCTGCTTCTGGGTCGATCCCAAGCAGGACCTCATCTACATCTTCCTCTCCAACAAGGTTTGCCCCACGCGCGACAATCAGGCCTGGACCGACGGGCATGTGCGGCCACGCATACATCAGGCCATCTACGATGCGCTGAAAAATTAACATCGAGAAAGCAAAATAAAGAAAAAAACCGCGAAAAAGGCAGATTTCCGAAGCTTTTCGCGGTTTTTCTTGTAAAATCACCCTCGATTGATTAACTTTGCACACTGAGTTTATAACAGCGTTCCAAATCATATTCAAACAAACATACTATATGGAAGGATTACAGCCTATGGAAACCGCCCTGCTGCTAATGATAGTCGGCATGGGCACTGTGTTCATTATTCTGATCCTGATCATCTACCTTTCGAAGTTGATGATTATGGCCGTTAACAAGTTCGCTCCTGAGGAAGAGGTAGCGCCCAAGCGGGCTGCTGCTCCTGCTCCAGCTGCCGTTCCTGCCAACATTGAGGCCGCCATTAAGGCCGCCGTTGCCCAAGTAGCTCCAAAGGCAATGGTAACAAAGATTACAAAGGGCTAAATTAAGAACTCCAAAAAGAAATTGCATTTACAAGAAAATTATGGCAAAAGAAGTTAAGTTTTCGCTTGTCTTCCGTGACATGTGGCAGAGTGCTGGCAAGTACCAGCCTCGCGTTGACCAGCTCGTTAAAGTAGCCCCCAAGATTATTGAGATGGGCTGCTGGGACCGTGTAGAAACCAATGGCGGCGGCTTTGAGCAAGTTAACCTTCTCTATGGCGAGAATCCTAACCGCTCGGTTCGCGAATGGACCAAGCCCTTCCACGAGGCTGGCATCCAGACCCACATGCTCGATCGTGCCCTCAATGCCCTCCGCATGTTCCCATGCTCGAAGGATCTCCGCAAGCTCTTCTATGTTGTTAAGAAAAAGCAAGGCACCGACATCACCCGTATCTTCTGCGGCCTCAACGACCCGCGCAACGTCATCCCATCTATCGGCTATGCCAAGGAGGCTGGCATGATTGCCCAGGCCGCCCTTTGCATCACATTCTCGCCCATCCACACCGTTGAATATTACGTCAACCTCGCCAAGAAGTTTATCGAGGCAGGTGCTGACGAAATCTGTCTGAAGGACATGGCTGGTATTGGCCGTCCAGAAAGCCTCGGCAAGATTGTGGCAGGCATCAAGGCCTACAAGAAGGATATCATCATCCAGTACCACTCTCATGCAGGACCCGGTTTCAACGTGGCTTCAATCCTCGAAGTGTGCAAGGCTGGCTGCGACTATATCGACTGCGGAATGTCGCCACTCTCTTGGGGCACAGGCCACGCCGACATCATCACCGTACAGGAAATGCTCAAGGATGCCGGCTTCAAGGTGAAGGACATCAACATGAAGGCCTATATGGAAGTGCGCACCCAGATTCAGGAGATGATGGACGATTTCCTCGGCTACTATATCCCCGCCCTCAACCACCTCAACAACTCGCTGCTCGTCAAGCCCGGACTCCCCGGCGGCATGATGGGTTCGCTGATGACCGACCTGGAGGAGAACCTCGAAGGTCTGAACCGCTGGAAGGAGAAGAACAACCAGCCTAAGCTCACAACCGACGATCTGCTCATCAAGCTCTTCGACGAAGTGGCTTACGTATGGCCTCGCGTTGGCTATCCCTGCCTCGTCACCCCATTTAGCCAGTACGTCAAGAACCTCTCCCTCATGAACGTCATGCAGATGGAGAAGGGCAAGGAGCGCTGGAGCCTCATCGCCGACAACATCTGGGACATGATCCTCGGCAAGTCGGGCCAGCTGCCTGGTCCCGTGGCTCCCGAATTGGTCGAGCTTGCCAAGAGCCAGGGTCGTAAGTTCGAGACCGAAGACCCACAGACCTACGCCCCCGATTGCCTCGACGAATTCCGCGCCAAGATGAAAGCCAATGGCTGGGACCTCGGCCAGGACGATGAGGAGCTCTTCGAATACGCCATGCACCCATCGCAGTACGAAGCCTACAAGAGCGGCAAGGCCAAGGCCGACTTCGAGGAAGACTTAGCCAAGCGCAAGGCTGCCAAGAACGCTCCTTCGGGCGAAATCAAGGCCCAGGAGCTCAAGGTCACAGTCAATGGTGAGGTATATACCGTAAGCATCGCGCCCAACGACGGCTCCGCTCCCGCAGCTCCTGCTGCTGGCGCTGCACCCGTTGCCGCTGGCGAAGGAGCCGACGTGCTGGCTCCGCTCGAAGGCAAGTTCTTCCTTGTCAAGAACGCTTCTGAAGTTCCTGTCAAGGTGGGCGACATGGTGAAGAAGGGACAAACCATCGGCTACATCGAGGCTATGAAGACCTACAACGCCGTGGCTGCCGACTGCGACGGTCAGATCACTGCCATCCTTGCCAATCCTGGCGACAAGGTCTTCGAGGACGACCCCATCTTCAAGATCAAGTGACAATTGTTAATTACTCAACTTTAGTAAGTAAATAAAGGGGAGTAAAAAAGAAGTAAAAGGGGAGTAAAAGGGACGAATGTTCCATGAGACCCGAATGTTGAAGGCGAAGGCATTGTCCCTTTTACTACCGTGTGAAGCACTTACTACCCTTTTACTACCCTATTACTACCATAAAAGATTAATTGATAATGGATTTCATCAATACAATATTCTCCAACCTGTGGAACATGACAGCGTTCAGCGACATTGCCGCTGATCCACGCTTCATCATCATGTATCTGCTTGGCTTCCTGTTCCTCTATCTGGGCATTGCGAAGCATTATGAGCCACTGTTGCTCGTCCCTATTGCGATGGGTATCCTGCTGGCCAACTTCCCCGGCGGTGAAATGGGTGTTTTTGGTGCCGACGGCGAAGGCATCGTTCATGCCAACGGCAAAGCTTATCACGTCTATGAGATGGGATTGCCCGAGATAGCTCACGAGCTTGGCCTGATGAATATGATCTACTATTGGCTCATCAAGACGGGTCTCATCCCACCGCTCATCTTCATGGGTGTGGGTGCAATGACCGACTTCGGTCCGATGCTCCGCAACCTGAAGCTTGCCATCTTCGGCGCTGCTGCCCAGCTCGGTATCTTCAGCGTAGTTCTGGTTGCCATCGGAGTATTCGGCTTCACTCCTCAGGAGGCTGGTTCGCTTGGCATCATCGGTGGTGCCGACGGTCCTACCGCCATCTTCACCACCATCAAACTGGCGCCACATCTTCTGGGTCCTATCGCCATTGCAGCCTATTCCTACATGGCCCTCGTACCCGTCATCATCCCAATGGTGGTTAAGCTCTGCTGCCGCAAGAAGGATCTTGAGATCAACATGAAAGAGATGGACAAGCTCTATCCCGACACCCTTAAAATCAAGAACCTGCGCGTGGCCAAGATCATCTTCCCCATCTTCGTCACCGTCCTTGTTGCCATCATCGTGCCTTCGGCAGTCAGCCTGATTGGTATGCTGATGTTCGGCAATCTCATCAAGGAGATTGGTTCCGACACCGCCCGTATTGCCGACACGGCTGCCAATGCACTGATGAACATCTGCACCATCTTCCTGGGTCTCTCAGTAGGTGCTACGATGACCGTCGAGTCATTCCTCAACCTGACCACACTTGGTATCGTTGTCGGTGGCTTCCTCGCTTTTGCTGTGTCCATCGCAGGTGGCATCGGTCTGGTTTATCTCTTCAACATCTTCTCGAAAAAGAAGATCAATCCGCTCGTAGGTGCCTGTGGTCTCTCCGCCGTGCCAATGGCCAGCCGTGTAGCCAATGGTATCGCCACCAGCATCAACCCCAAGAACAACATCCTCAACTACTGCATGTCGTCCAACATCTCCGGTGTAATCGGCTCAGCAGTCGCTGCCGGTGTGCTTATCTCGTTCTTGGGATAAGATGATTCTAAGGGATATTAAGGGATTTTAGGGATTCGAAGGGATTATAAGGGACAATTGTTCCTTTGGCCCAATTTTCGATAAGCAACAGTAACGTCCCTTAATATCCCTTAATATCCCTAACATTCCCTTAATATCCCTTCGACACAAAGGTAACGTCCCTTAATATCCCTAAAAATCCCTTAATATCCCCTAATATCCCTAACAAGAAATGTCCAGAGTATTGCTTATCGGCTGCGGAGGTGTAGGCACCGTAGCAGCACACAAGTTGGCTCAGAACGCCGACGTGTTTACCGACATCTGTATTGCCAGCCGCACCAAGAGCAAGTGCGACGCCACAGCCGAGGCCATTCGTGCCAAGTGCTACAGCAAGAATGGCGTAGTGGCCAACATCACCACCGCACAGGTCGATGCCGACAATGTCCCCGAGCTCGTGGCTCTCATGAAGGAGTTCCGTCCCGAACTTTGCATCAACCTCGCCCTGCCCTATCAGGACCTCACCATCATGGATGCCTGCCTCGAAGCTGGCGTGAACTATATGGACACCGCCAACTACGAGCCCAAGGATGAGGCACATTTCGAATACAGCTGGCAGTGGGCCTACCGCGAGCGCTTCGAGAAGGCCGGTCTTTGCGCCATCCTCGGCTGCGGTTTCGACCCAGGCGTGACATCCATCTTCACAGCCTACGCCGCCAAGCATCACTTCAAGGAGATCAAGTACCTCGACATCGTCGATTGCAACGCAGGTAATCACCACAAGGCTTTTGCCACCAACTTCAATCCCGAGATCAACATCCGCGAGATTACCCAGAAGGGCCTCTATTGGGAGAATGGCAAGTATATCGAGACCGAACCGATGGAAATCCACAAGCCCCTCACCTATCCAGGTATCGGCCCCAAGGAGTCCTATCTGCTCCACCATGAGGAGATCGAGTCGCTCGTCATCAACTATCCCACCATCAAGCGTGCGCGCTTCTGGATGACCTTCGGCCAGCAGTATCTCACCTATCTCGACGTGATTCAGAACATCGGCATGTCGCGCATCGACGAGATTGAATACAAGGCTCCCCTTGCCGACGGCTCGGGCGATGCAGTGGTCAAGATTG
Source organism: uncultured Bacteroidales bacterium (assembly GCA_905235375.1). GTDB lineage: Bacteria > Bacteroidota > Bacteroidia > Bacteroidales > UBA3663 > Liminaster. The sequence goes on along the minus strand of CAJOLH010000026.1, from coordinate 57,992 downwards.
TTCCGCTGCAGTTCCTCAAGGCCGTGCTGCCCAATCCCAAGGAGCTGGGCGAGAACTACGACGGCGAGACCTCCATCGGCTGCCGCATCCGTGGCATCGGCAACGACGGCAAGGAGCACACCTACTACGTCTGGAATAACTGCAGCCACCGCGAGGCTTATCTCGAAACGGGTATGCAGGGCGTAAGCTATACCACGGGCGTTCCTGCCATGATTGGAGCCATGATGTTCCTCAAGGGCATCTGGAGCAAGCCGGGCGTCCACAACGTCGAGGAGTTCGATCCCGATCCATTTATGGCCGAACTCAACATCCAGGGTCTGCCCTGGCACGAGGAGCACGACGGCGATCTCGAACTCTGATCTTTCTTTTCTGTCACGAATTAGAGAATATTTCTTTTTATCACGAATTTGAGAATTTGAGAATTATTTATGTGTCCCTCTTAATTCGTCACTCAATTCTATAATTCGATAATTCGTGATGAAGAATATATCATCGTGATAAAGAATATATCATCGTGATAAAGAATATATCATCGTGATAAAAATAGCCCCCGAAACCTTGACGGTTTCGAGGGCTATTCTTTTGTCTTTTAGCGAGCGCTTAACGCAGGCGTTCGAGGCTCTTGATCAGCGCGATGTCGAAGATCACGCCGCGTGCTGCCATGATCAGGGAGAAGATGCTGACGGCAGGCATGACGAGCATCATGATATTGTAGTGCACATCCACCACACCGCTCTGCGAGAGGGCAGCCACATCGCCCTTCTTCTGCGAACACTCCCAGAAGAAAAGTCCATAGTACAAGGCATTGAGCACAATCGTGTAGATGAGCACACGCAGCTGCACCTTGCGATTCTTATAGAGGAAGATGTTGATGAGCGGCAGCGCCACCATCAGGAGCAGCACGATGAAGAGTTCCCACACCATGCGGTCGGTCTCGAAACCCTTTGTTTGGCACACCAGGCCCAGCGAATTCAATTCGAAAGTGGCCTCCGGTATTGCAAAAGATGCCAGCCAGAAGAAGTGCATCGTGAGGATGGCAATCACACTGGCCAGCATATAAACGGTCTGTATGCGCTGTATCATAGCTTTAGAAACGCTGTGCGCCGCTCTGCTCGTCCTTATTCTGATTCAAGCGCCAATAGACATTGCCATCAGAATATTCCTGAGTAGCGATGAGGGTCGGTTTTGGCAGCTTCTCATAGTAGCGGCTGATCTCAATCTGCTCACGGTTCTCAAACACCTCATCAAGGTTATCCGTGTTGGTAGCAAACTCCTGGAGCTTCTTGTCCAAGTCGTGCTTCATTTCGCCGCCAATCTGATTGGCACGACGAGCGATGATCTCGACGGTTTCGTAGATGTTACCAGTATCCTCGCACAGGGCGATGATGTCGCGCGTCACAGTGTTGCTTGGCGCATTTGTCTTCTTATAATCCATTTATTCCGTTTTTATATATTAGTTTCTACAAAAAATCTCTAATTCTCTCTCTTCTTCTCTCTTTCATTATCCCGAATCTTGAAAAAATTCTCTTATTCTCTAATTCGTGACAGAAAAAGAAAAAGCAAAAAATTCTCTAATTCTAATTCTTGATAAAGAAAATCAATCGATGTAAGCCGCAAGCTTCTTCTGGATTCGCTCGTTCAGCTTGTTCACCTCTTTCGAGTATTTGCCTTCAGGATAATCGTTAATGAAAGTGTAGTACTCGTCCGAAGCTTCACGCAGACGGTCCTCAGCCTTTTCGTCAACCGAATTCATGGCAGCCTCATAACGCGCACGGAAGATGATGTAGGCCAAATCCTCACGATACTTGCTGTAGGGATACTCATTCTGGGCGTTACGTGCAGTGATAACCGCCGACTCGTAGTTGTTGCCCATATAGCTTCCAAGGTTCAGATAGAGTTTTGCACTCAAATACTCCTTGTAGCAGAGTTTATCGGTCAGTTCCAAGCGCATGATGGCAGCACTATCGGCGAGAGAACTGTGAGGATAGACATCGACAAACGAATCAATCTCCTTGACGGCTCGGCGGGTGATCTCCTGATCCAAGCGGGCATCGGGCGAATCCTTATAGTCACCGTATGCCACATTGAAGCGGGACTCCATTGCATGCTCTCCCCTTGGATAGTTGTTGGCATAACGAACGAAATACTCACCAGCTGAAAGATAATCCTTCTGCTTGAAATAGCTCATTGCCAGTAGCCAAAGCGCATTCTCGGCATCTTCTGTGCCTCGGTAAATCGGAACTACATCTGTCAGCAATGTTGCAGCCTTGGAATATTTCCCCTGCTCATAATAGACCTTGGCATAGTCGTATTTCTCGTCAGGGTCATTGCTCTTCAGCAATCTGTTGTATTCCCCGCACGAACAGAGCGCAACCATACTGAAACTCAGATATAAAACGATATGCTTGATTCTCATTTTGCGATATTTATCGAATTTGGGCGCAAATATAGTAATTTCCCGCAACATGACCAAATATTTTAAGCATTACTTGACATTTCTCACTCAATTTTCGAATTATTTAATAATCTACATAGCATTTTGCAACAACAATAAAGCACTCCGGCGAATACCGAAGTGCTCCACACACACATATTATTAACTAAAACCAAACCTTCTTATGAATTATTTTTTTTGACAGTGCAAAGATAGGGTGAATTTCGCAGGCCTGCAAACTATTTTCTCATTATTTGATGGGGACATAGCGACACAACCACTAAATAGCGACAAAACAGGCTAACCCCTGCAAAATCTGTCGCGTCGAAGAGCAAAAATAATGTGATAAAGCATCTTGACGCGCGACAGAATGCTTCATGATGTGGAATAGAGCACTTTGACGCGCGACAGAATGCTTGATGATACAGAATAGAGCACTTTGACGCGCGACAGAGTGCTTGATGATGCAGGATAGAGCACTTTGACGCGCAACAGAATGCTTGATGATACAGAATAGAGCACTTTGACGCGCAACAGAGTGCTTGATGATGCGGAATAGAGCACTTTGACGCGCAACAGAGTGCTTGATGATGCGGAATAGAGCACTTTGACGCGCAACAGAGTGCTTGATGATACAGAATAGAGCACTTTGACGCGCAACAGAGTGCTTGATGATGCGGAATAGAGCACTTTGACGCGCGACAGAATGCTTGATGCTGCCGAATAGAGCACGCTGACGCGCGACAGAATGCTTGATGATGCGGGATAAAGCACGCTGATGCGCGACAGAGTGCTTGATGACGCGGGATAAAGCACGCTGTCGCGCGAGAGAGTGCTTGCTACAACTTTTATTGATAAATTGGTCTAAAAGGTCGAGAATCGAAACAATAATAAAGAAAAATCACATCATTCAGCTTATTTTTTGATGGTGGATGAAGGTTATCTCAGAAATTTTGTTTATATTTGCAGCGAGCATTTCGACATATCGAAAACAAAAGCGAATAATAACATCTAAAACTCGAAAAGCTGAGACAATAAAGTTTTCGTTGATTTCGATGTTTTCGTAGTTTTCGGAATCCTAAAATACGATAGATGTTATTCCGAAAAAGTCCGAAAATATTTTTTAGTCATTTCTGCCTTTTTCGATGTTCAAAAAAATATCCCTATGAAAGCGAAACAACTGATCAGGACACTTGCCATCGGCATCGCATCACTCATGCCCTCATGTGCTTGTGCGCAACTCCACCCACTCGAAGGATGGCAACCCGGCGATCACCTCCTCATCCCCATCATCCAATACCGCATCGCCGACTTCTACGCCAACAAGAAGCTCATGGGTCTGAACCTCTACAACCTGCAGGGTGCGGTGATGACACCCAACCAGGGCGGCGACAACCTGAAATTCGACTACGTGCCTGGTCTCGTGGCTAAGGCCATCATCGAGGCTGCCCAAGCCAACTCGAACTCCGGATTTGCCAAGAGCTGGTTCTACAGCGTGGAGGACTATGCCAACCGCTGTGCCCAAAGCGTACCCACCACCGGCCGCAGCCTCGACGACCTCAACGCCACGAAGATGTACTTCGCCCTATACGACCTCACCGACCCCGAAACGGGCGCATTCCGTGACATCGCCAAACCCGAAACCCACGCCAACGCCAAGATGGCGATGGAACGCGCCATCCAGGGACTGAAAGACGTGAAGGAGCACTACAGCATCCCCGCATCGCTGAGCAAGGAGTGCGCAGGAGGATGGTGGCACAAGGAGGTCTATCCGAACCAGATGTGGTGCGACGGCCAATATATGGGGCCTGCCCTGCTCGCCCAGATGATCCACTACGGCTACACCATCGACGGCGCGGAGGAGGACTGGAAAACCATCACCCGACAGTTCGACATCACCTGGCACAAGCTGTGGGACCCCAAGGAACAGCTGCTGTGGCACGCCTTCAGCGCCGACCCCAAGGGCGAAAAGGCTCGCCTCTGGGCCGACCCCAAGACGGGTCGCTCGCAGGAATACTGGGGTCGCGCCTGCGGCTGGTATTTCCTCGCCCTGGTGGATGTACTGGAGTTCATCCCCGAAGGCATCACATTGAAACCCACTCAAAGCACCCTGCGCGGCCTTAGCTCTGACTGCCGCGAACGATTGCTCTACTACCTGAACACCCTCGCCGAAGGACTGGTGCGCCGCCAGGACAAGGAGACGGGCTGCTGGTACCAGCTGCTCGCCCACGACGGTTCGTTCACGGTGAGCGAATATCAGGGGAAGACCTACGAGCCGGTTTCGAACTATCTGGAGTCGTCGGCTTCGTGCATCTTCACGGCCACACTGCTGAAGGGAATCCGCTTAGGGTTGCTCCCGAAGGAGAAGTACGAGAACAATGCCGAGGTGGCCATGAAGGGCGTGGTGAAGCAGTTCCTCCGCGTGCGTGAAGACAACGGCACATGGACGCTGATTGACGACTGCGCTTCGGCAGGTCTGGGTGGTGCCAGCTGGGGTGTGCGCGACGGCTCGGCTGCATACTACCTGCTGGGCAACGACGTGACACGCATCACGGACTACACCGAGGGCAAGGTCTATGGTGCGTTTATCCTCGCTGCCACGGAGTACGAACGGAAGCATGGTATCAGATGATTAACACATAATTAGACGACTTCCCGTTCTCTATCAAACCATACGATTATAGTGGCAGCGGGGGCAGCGATAGGGCACACAGATGGCTCAAATGGGCACGAATCCCGCTTGTCCTTACTGATTATAAGCAATTTTCACATTGGTTACCCGAGTGCCTTCAGGACAGAACATCAGGCGCGCGGGATGGAGGTTGCGCCGATAGCATATCATGGTGCGCTGTCCATCGATTTCTGCATCAAGCACGGTGCCGCCCAATTTGGGATTCCAGGTAGCTATAAGTTTGATGCCGATGCTCTTGCCAGCAGACAGCGGCAGGTGCTCTATGGCATAATCTACAGCCCCGTTGGGCGAGCCTCCTTCGCGCAGAGACTTCTGTCGAGGGGCGGCAATTTGTGTGTTGCCGGGAGCGAACTGCGACCGAAGACTGTCCAAGTCGATGCTCCATTCGCAAGCGGCGGCTTCGCTCTCCTCAGGCAGAAGGACCAGACGCAGACGGTGGCCCTCCTTGCCTACACCCGTGGATGTGACTTGGAATGAGAGCAGGAACAAGCTGTCGGGGGCTTCTGATTGCGTCAGGCGATGCGACCCCTCTGTGTCGGGCTTAACGATTGACAAGGGCTGAAAAGGTTTTGCAGGAAGTGTACGTGCCTTGCCGCATTGGGGCATCAGTTCGGGCATCCAGCATGAGCCGAGGGTGCCGTCGGACAGTTGCACCAGTTCGCGCAGCACCAGCACACCACCCCAATGGCGATTGACTGTCATCCATCCTGCCATGATGTGACGTCCATCGGGCAGGGACGTGATGGCAGGGACGCTGAGTCCGTCGTAGAGGTCGCGTCCCTCGGCCACAAGGTCGCGATAGGCTGAGATGGGTTCAGAGTGACGCTTCATCCAGTGGTGGGTGAATCCACCGACAATATAGTCGTAGTCGCCCCAGGGGAAGATGAACGTGCAGTCGCCACCCGGTGGGAAGTCCTCGCTGACACAACGCCACCCGCCGTTCAGACAGTCGGAAGTCCAGGTGCCGCGTGCGCCATAGTTGGCCAGCATCATCAGCTGTCCGTCATCAGTGTAGATGGTGGGATTTTCAGCGGGGTGTATGAGGATGCGCGACTTGCGGAAGTGATTGCCAAGTTCGTCCTCGGCAATACTATAGGTGGAGCCAGAGGGGAAGATGCCCTCCTTGAGTGCATCGAAGGGGATGGCACTGCTGTGACCGAGAGTTCGGATGCTGTCCCACTGCGCAGGAGTGGACGTGCGCTCGGCAGGATAGAGTCGCGACGTGTGGAGACCATAGCTGAGGAAGAGGCTGTCGTGGAGCACGAAGGGCACTCCTGTGCCGATGGCCTCCCATGCCTCTTCGATGGGTGTGGCGGCGGGATGCTCCGTCCACGTCAGGAAATCGGCTGTCGAAAGATGTTCAAAGTAGTGTCCTCCGCGCCCCAATTTGCTGCGGTGTCCACGACGATCGTAGAGATAAAACAGATGGTAGCGGCCACGGTAGTAGCAGGTGGCAACGTCACCCACCCAAGCATTGTGACCCACAGGAGTGAAGTACTGGACGGGCAGTTCGTTCTCCTCTGCCGTTGCCACACGGCATGGCTTGAGTGCAGGACGGCTGAGATGCACGTTACGTACAGCGAAGTTATTGACCAGCAGCCGAGACTCGCCCACTACAGCCGCAGGCTCACCGAAGGGGTAGTCGTTGTCTGCCAACTGACCGTCAACGTAAAGAGTGAAGCTGGCTCCCGTGTAGGAGAGTACGACATGGAGGTCAGTGCCAGATTGCGGCAGGGCAGCCATAGGCACACCCACACGCATCTGCTCAACGCGCTGTCCGTCGGTTGGCAGCCGAAGACTCAGCGTCGCCTCCATGACCGGCACGCTGCCATCAGGCATCGGACAAGCTTCATAGTTCTGCCCATAGTCGTCGCCCTTGCGCCGCCCGTCGATGAAGTCGATACTGACGGCACCGGGAATCTCCATGAGTCGTGTCCCGATAACAGGTGTGCCACTGATGTCGAAACTGAGGGAAAATCCCTCGCCGGTGGTCTGCTCCTCAAAGGTGAACAACCGTGACTGCAACCTCACCTTCCCTTCGCCCCATGCGTCAAGGTGAAGCGACACGAGAAGCAGGATGAATAGGATTCGTAAAGTCTTGTGCATCGCTATATGCGTTGAAAACCTTGTAACATCCGTGTCGTAAAAGTCGATACGTTCAAAATAATCACCGTTGCTACCAAAAGGGTGGCAACGGTGAATTTATTTACAGCAAATGATGTCGGAGAAAATCAACGGCCTACGGCGCGGTCGGCAGCCTTGGCGTGCGACTTGGCCTTCTCCTTCGCATTTGCAGCATCCTCCTGGCGATTGTCGGCCTTCTTTTGTGCACTTTGGCTGGCCTTCTCGGCGCTGACGGCAGCATCTACAGCCTTCTTGCGCTCCTTGAGGGTAGCGAGCTGGGCTTTCTTGTTCTGCTCTTCAGTCTTGAGATTAGCATCGGTCGGGTTGGCCTTCTGACGGCTCTTGTTGGCCTTGATCTCTGCCTCGAGGGCATCAATCTCATGCTTATACTGATCACTCAGCTGATCCCAACTCTTGTTCTCGGGATTGGCATCTGCAACGGCTTTCTTGGCGTTCTCGTTGGCAGCCTTTGACTTTGCGATGGCCTTCTCGGCATCTTCCTGAGCCTTCTGGGACTGCTTCTGAGCCTTTACATTCTTCTTCTCGGAAGAGATTGCCTTATCGACAGCCTTCTTCTTCTCCTTGAGAGTAGCAAGCTGAGCCTTCTTGGTCTGCTCTTCGGTCTTGAGAGTTACATCGCTGGGGTTAGCCTTCTGATGCTTCTTGTTGGCCTTAAGCTCGGCAGAGAGGGCATCAATCTCGTACTTGTACTGCGAGCTGAGCTCTTCATTGCTCTTCTTGGCGTCATTCTGTGCGAACGAAAGTGCTGGAGCTGCGATGAAGACAGCGAGGAGCACGTGCTTTGCGAAATTCTTCATAGGTGTTCGTTTTTTAAAGGGTTAATATAGTGTTTTAGAGTTAGCGGGATTATCGGAGTTATCGGTGGATGTCATCCAGATTTACTTTATGACATCGACACCCATCCAAGGTTTAAGGACGGTGGGAACTTTTATCGTGCCGTCGGGCTGCTGATAGTTCTCGATGATGGCAGCGACGATGCGCGGGAGGGCGAGAGCGGAACCGTTGAGGGTGTGGCAAAGCTCGACCTTCTTGTTGTCGGCACGACGATAGCGGCACTTGAGGCGGTTGGCCTGATAAGTGTCGAAGTTGGAGACTGACGATACCTCGAGCCAGCGCTTCTGGGCCTCGGAATAAACCTCGAAGTCGTAGCAGATGGCACTGGTGAAGCTTTGGTCGCCGCCGCAAAGACGAAGGATGCGGTAGGGCAGTTCGAGCTTCTGGAGCAGACCTTCGACATGGGCGAGCATCTCACGATGAGACTCGGCAGAATGTTCGGGAGTGTCGATACGCACAATCTCAATCTTCGAGAACTCGTGCAGACGATTCAGTCCACGCACATCCTTTCCATACGAGCCAGCTTCACGACGGAAGCACTGGGTGTAGGCGCAATTCTTGATGGGGAGATCCTTCTCGTCGATGATGACGTCACGATAGATGTTGGTGACGGGCACTTCGGCAGTTGGGATGAGATAGAAATCGTCAATCTCGCAGTGGTACATCTGACCTTCCTTGTCGGGCAACTGACCTGTGCCGTAGCCCGACTCCTTGTTGACGACGGTGGGCGGCATGATCTCCTCATAGCCGGCTTTGGCGGCTTCGGTGAGGAAGAAGTTGATGAGGGCACGCTGCAGACGTGCGCCGAGACCGCGATAGACGGGGAATCCAGCACCGGTGATCTTGACACCGAGGTCGAAGTCGATGAGGTTGAGGTTCTTGGCAAGCTCCCAGTGGGGAAGTTTGGCGGTAGGAACTTCGGGATTGCAGGTCCAGTTGCCTACGGTGTCCTGACCCAGGACACATTCCTTGAGGTTGGACTTAACTACCCAGTTGTCCTCGGCAGCCTTTCCTTCGGGCACCTCGTCGTAGGGGATGTTGGGTATCTGGCAGAGCATATCGGTCATCTCGGCCTCGCAAGCGGCCTTCTTCTCGTCGAGCTGCTTGTTGATGGCCTTGAGTTCGGCGACACGAGCCTTGGCTGCCTCGGCTTCGGCGCGCTGACCGTTCTTCATGAGCATACCGATGCTCTTGGAGAGGCGGTTGGCTTCGGCGAGGTTGTCATCGAGGGTCTTCTGTGTCTGGCGACGCTCCTGATCCTTGGCGATGACGGCATCGATGGCTTCGCGTGCGCCTTCGAAATGCTTCTTGTTCAAACCGGCAATGACGCGGTCGTATTGCTCGGTGATGAGTTTCAATGTTAACATGTATGGTAGGCAGTAAAAGGGGAGTAAAAAGGGAGTAAAAGAGTAGTAAAAGGGGAGTAAAAGGGACGTTTGCTAACTTTAGCGACAATGGGAATCCCTTAAAAAACAAAAACAGGACATGTGGCAACCATGGGGTTGTCAGATGCCCTGTAATTCTTTTAAGCGGTTGGCCAAGGGCTTAAGCCAGTGGCTCAACTGAGACGTAGCTCTTGTTCTCGCGCTTCTTGGTAAATACTACCTTGCCGTCGATGAGCGCGTAGAGGGTATCGTCCTTGCCAATGCCTACATTGAGGCCTGGGTTGTGCTTGGTGCCACGCTGACGAACGAGGATGTTGCCAGCCTTCACGATTTCGCCACCAAACTTCTTCACACCGAGTCGCTTGCTGTGAGACTCACGGCCGTTCTTCGAACTACCTACACCTTTTTTGTGTGCCATAGTGCTTGTTTCCTTTCTTTTTAATAGCGGATTCGCTTATGCAACAATCGACTTAACTAACACTTCGGTAAAATGCTGACGAGAACCGACGAGCTTATCAAAGCCCTTGCGACGGATCTTGTGGAACACCTTGATCTTCTTACCGCGAAGTTCTACCTGAGAGACTTCGAAAATAACTTTTGCACCCTCGACAGTGGGAGTGCCAACGATGATAACACCGTCATTGTTAACGAGGAGAACCTTGTCGCATACTACCTCGTCACCTACCTTAGCACCTGCGATGTTGAGCACGCAGATCTTCTGGTCGGGCTCAACGTTGAACTGCTGGCCCTGGATTTCAACAATAGCGTACATTGTACAAAAAATATTTTTAAAATATTTCTCCGCAAGGCGAATGGCTCTTATCGTGGAGGGCTGGCATCACTGCCACCTTGCCCCGATGGTCATTACTTATTGTGCCTACATCGGAATCAGCGCGCAAAGATAGACATTTTTCCTGATACGGCAAAATAATTTGATGTAATTTTTTCGTTTTCGAGCATAAAACGACAATATTTGGTTAAAAATTGACATTTGCACTTCATTTTTTTGCAAAAATTGTTGTTTATTTCATTTAGAATTGCTACATTTGCACCGTGAAATGCCGAATGAAAAACGACCATGACGCATAAACAACAACAATAACCTTTTAAACACCAAACAACATGGCTTACAAGATTGATCAAATCGAGGGCATCGGCGAGGTTTACGCCGAGAAACTCATCGCTGCTGGTATTGCTACTACTGACGACCTTCTGGAGAAATGCGCAGCAGCTAAGGGCCGCATTGCCATAGCCGAGGCTACAGGCATCAGCCGCAAACTCATCCTGAAGTGGACCAACCACGCTGACCTGATGCGCATCAACGGCATCGCCGGCCAGTTCTCGGAGCTGCTTGAAGCTGCTGGCGTTGACACCGTGAAGGAGTTCCGTCATCGTGTTCCCGCCAACCTCCAGCCAAAGCTCGTTGCTGTCAACGAGGAGGAGAAGAACCTCTGCAACCGAGTTCCTTCGCTGAGCGAAGTTGAGCGCATGATTGCCCAGGCCAAGGAGCTGAAGCCACTGATTACCTACTAAGGAAGGATTCTATTAGAATCTGAAAGGTTCTGAAAGGACAATCCCTAAAATATTAAGCCTCTTCCAATGACGGAAGGGGCTTAATTTTGGGCCTAATATTTGTCGGATGGGCCGTCGAGACGGAAGACGATGCGGAAGGAACCGCCTATGGGTGCCTCCTGCGGATAGGGCGGCGGCGTGGCAGGCACGAAAGGTGTCCATGACGTAGAGGAGATGCGGAAATGACCACATTCGAGGGTGTGCTCAACATGGAAGCCGAGGCAGGCACAGACATCGTAATCGCCGACGCGAACCAGACGAAGCGTCTCGGACGCATCGTCAGGCAGCTTGGCGAGGGATACCTCGGGCGGAATCTGGTCGCGCGTCACATACTCCATCGTCACTGGCATATCAGCCTGGATGACCTCGTTGACACGACGCTCCACCTCGGCAATCTGCTCGGGCGAGGGGCACAGAGGCAGTTCGTAGTTGAGCTTGCTCTTCTTACGTTCGACGTGTGTATTGCGCGAACGCTCACAACCGAACATCCTCACCATGGTCTGGTTAAGGATATGCTCAGCGGTGTGCGCAGGCTCGTACTCGCGTTTGTTGTGTTCGTTGAGGATGGGTTCTGCCATGGGGATATTATCGGTTGACCTGACGATTGACTACTTTGCCATCGGCAGCATGGATGTTGAGCACAAGGCGATCCTCGCCAACGTATGGCGTAACGTCAATTTCCAAGGTGCGGTTGCCTTCGGCCTGAACAGTGGCAAGGGTAGCGCCCGAATAACTGACGATATCGACCGAAGCGAGCGACACGGCAGCAGCCACCATGAGCTTGTTGTCCTGCTCACGGATGAAGGCATCGACCGTGAAAGCATCGCCAGGATTGCCTGTCTCGCTCTGCAGCTGGGAATCGGTGTCATCGGCAACGTCGTAGCCATTGAGCTGAAGCCACTTGATGGCATAACGGGTGCCGAGACGACGATAGCCCACACCTGCGAAGTGGAGGTTGTCGCGACTCACCTTGCAGGCACGCGACGAGATGGTGTAGGCCGTGGGGATGTAGTCGTGGAGCTGGTCGATGGTGGGGTTGGCATGGGCGCAAACGCCGTTCTGGTCGAGGCCGACAGCTTCGCCAGCGAGCACGGGCACATCTTCGGCCTTCAGGTTGAGGTCGGCAAGGATGTTCTGATAGATACGGTTCACCTGAGCAGGCCAATGGGGACCGTAGGCATCGGTTTCACCCTGATGGATGAGCAGGCCACGGATGACCCAGCCTTGGGCCTGTGCCTGCTTGGCCAAAGTGATGAGACGACCGTAGGGATTGCCGTCGTAGGCTGCAATCTCGTTCTTCATCCAATCCATCTGACAACTATCGACGAAGCCCTGATAGAGATCCTTATCGAAGAGACGCATGGGGCAACCATCGACTGCCACCTGAATAATAGCTACTGAGTCGATGGGCGAAAGGTGCTCAAGGACAGTACGTCCGAAATAATCGGTGGGCGACAAGTAGTTGGGACGATGATAACCAGGACGGCAGTTGCCCGGCTTGGCTACACGCCACTCTCCCACCTTGCGGTCTTCGTTTTCGGTGGAAGCGAGATTGAGGAATCGGGGCGAGACGATGGTGTCTTCGGGCGAAGATATATCGCCGATACCTACCATGTTGGACTGACCAATGGCGAGGAAAGCGATTTTCTGTGGCTCGGGCTGCTTCTGGCAGGAGACGAAACCGAGCACGACGAGGCTGCACAGGAGGCAGCAGAGGGTACGAATGCTACGCATAACAATTTTCTTTTATCACGAATTTGAGAATTATAGAATTAATTCTGTCAAACACTATGGAATGCAGAATTAATCGATGCAAAGTAAGCGATTTTTGATGAAACGTGCAAGGCTTTATGCAAAAATGACCTTTTTAGCGCATTATTCGTAACATTTTAGAGCGCCTTCTTGGGATACAGAGCATCCCACCAGGAGGAATCGTCCTTGAGATACTTCTGGAACCAGGCGAGCTGGGTGCGGAGCCAGGCCATGCGTTTGTCGTAATCGACGACGCCATGATCCTCGCCATCGATGCAGACAAGCGCCGTCTCGCGACCGAGAAGTTTCAGCGCAGTGAACATCTGGATGGAATTGTTGATGGGAACATTGACGTCCTTGGTGCCATGGAGGAAGAGGATGGGCGTGTGAATCTTATCGACGTTGTAGATGGGAGAATTCTTCACATAGAGGTCGGTTTCGCTCCAGGGATAACTATTTGCCATAGATACTTCGCTGTAGCTATAGCCCCAATAACCATAACCCCAATAAGTGGTGTGGTCGGAAATGCCGGCATGACTGATGGCACAAGCGAAAGGACAGTCGGACAAGGTCTGTAGATACTGCGTCATGAAGCCGCCGTAGGAGGCGCCGCAGCAGCCCACCTTCTCCTTATTAATATACGCGTGCGTGCGACAGAACTCGCGCACCGCCTCGGTGATGTCGCGAGCAGGATCTACACCCGCAGTATTGACATGGCGCGAAGCCCACTCCTGACCGAAGCCGGCAGCACCACTGGGCTGCACGACAAGGACCACATAGCCCAAGGCAGCCCAACACTGCCAAGGATAACTCGACTCGAAGTTGCGACCCGTGGGACTGCATCCGCCATAATAATAGGTGATCATCGGATAAACTGCGTTGAGGTCGGGGGCCTCGTCGTTGAAGCCGACGGGCAGATAGTAGCGGCAAAGCACGTCGTCACCATTGCTGTTGGTAAAATGCCAAGGGTGGCACTCGGCTACCTGCACGTCGCGAAGCGTCTGGGCCGAAAGATCCTCGAAGCAGGTTGCAGGGCACGTCAGCTGGCCCGTCTTCCTGTCCGTCTTGACCTTGGTCAAATCGACGGTATAGAGGCGGTCGCTGTTCATCGACGACTGTCCGTACCACGCCATCACGGGAGCCTGCGAAGCGAAAGTGATCCCCTTGACGCACTCTTCGGGAAGAGGCAGCATACGGATATCGCCCGTAGCAGGATTGAGGCGATAGAGGCTCACCGAATCGCGATTCTCGCAAGTAAGATAGATCTGGCCATCGTAGAGGTTCCACTCCATTGAGGAGATGCTGGGATCGAAGTCGCGGGTCACGGGATGCACCTCATGGTCATCGACATCGATGATGTAGGCCTGATAGTCGAACATCGAAGGAATGACATCGGCAGGCAGGGTGCAGCCTACACGGCCAAAAGCCTCGGGAGAACCCTGAACGAGCACCTGACGACCATCGGGCGAGAAGGTGCCGCCATAAACGAAACCATCCTGGTGGATGAGCGTGTCGAGCGACAAGGTCTCGAGATTGAGTCGATAGAGCGAACTGAACTCATGTGGACGCTGAGGACGATCGACAGGCACGGCTTCGCCAAGTGGCTTGAACGTATGCTCACTCTTGGAGAGCAGCGCATAGCGGCCATCCTGACTGATGTCGGTGACATAGCAGTTGTTGTAGCCGAAGGTGAGTGGACGAAGCACACCCGACCGGATGTCGTAGAGGGCCATCGCATAACGATCGCGCCAACGTGACTGGCGATCCTCGGGGTTAAGCACTTCGTAAACATCCTTGTTGATCTCCTTGGGGCCTTCCTTATTGACAAAGAAGACGAGGGACTGCTCATCAGGCAAGAATCTGAAACTGCCTTCGGGCAAATGGCGGCAAAGAACCTCTTCGCTTCCCGTGGCGGGATCGACGGTGACGAGCTCAAGACCCTCGTTGCCCGTGCGCGTGTAGTAATAGCGATTGGAGCGCGGCATCCACGTCACGCCCTGGCTGAGCTGGGTGCGCTGACCCGTCAGACGGTTCTGCAGATAGTACCAACGGTGATTCTGCTTGGGAGCACGCTGACCCTCGGTGATGAGCAGGTAGTCGCCCTTGGGAGAAAGCGAAAGTCCATAGCACAGACGTGACTCCATCATGCGTGTGATGGTATAGAGCCGATCGGCATTGTCGGGGAGGTCCACAACGACCTGCGACGAGGACTCGAAAGCCAACGCAAGGCTGTCAGGATGCTCCGCACTGGAAGAGCTGAGATACTTGATGACAAAATCATGGTCACCCGGCTCAAGGGACAGTTCGCCCGCAGCAGTCTTCTGACCATCACAGAATAGCTGGTAGTTGGCAGGAGCCTTTTCGAGTTTGAGACTTCCTTTGACGAAAGAAGTGGACCTGAGCGTGAAGCCCAGCTGATGCAAGGCGTAAGCAGCTCCTTCGGGAGTGCCGGGCAGCTCCTTTTCTCGCCATGTCGTGCCATGGTTGACGGCATCGGGCGAAAGGGCGCAATCGAGCAGCGACTTTGGATCGAAGCCCTTCAATTCGGCATCGACAGTGTCGAGCATCACAGGAGTCTGCATCACCACAGGGCCGGCATAGAGGAACCTTTCGATGGGGGTGGTTATGACCGAAGTCGAATCTTTGGCCGAAAGGGAGACCACGGAAAGCAGCAACGCGAAGCTGGAGAGAATGGCCGATTTCATATCACTTCTTGAGACTGTCGATGAAGAGCAGCAGGCGGTTGGTGATATTGACCTCGGAAACGCCGGAGTCAAAATCGAGCGAGAGGAGATTCATGTCGGGATAAACCTGCTTGATGCGACGCTCGACGCCACGAGCCACGATATGGTTGGCAATGCAACCGAAAGGTTGAAGCGAGACAACGTGATTGATGCCCTGACGTGCATATTCGGCCACCTCGGCAGGAAGAAGCCAGCCTTCGCCAAACTGGGCTGAGAGGGTGACAATCTCCTGGCTGACGCGCGCCTCCTCCATAATGTCGTGGAACGGCAGATAGTAACGGAAGCGACGGCCTATACGATTGTACTTGCCCAACTGGCGACGGATGAGCAGATAGACCGTATCAACGATGAAGTCGGGCACATTGGATCGCTCAACCTTGGTAGCAAGATTCACCTTGCGATTGACGAAGCTCTGCGCAAAGAAGTCGAGCAAGACGGGAGGAGCCACCTCGATGCCACGCTCCATCAGCCAATCGACGACATGGAGTTGGGCAAACGGATGGAACTTGAGGAAGATCTCGCCCACGACACCCACCTTCGCCGTCTCACGATCGATGCACGCCGCATCGAACTCGGCAGCAGCCTGTTCGGCAAGCTGCGTCAGCTGTCTGGAACTGCGACGTTCGATGGCTTCGCAACCCAACTGCAGGTACTTGTCCTTGAGCCGCTGGGCAATGCCAGGTTCACGTTCGCGCACAGCAGTGGGATAATAGAGCTTGGCGATGAAGTCGCTGTAGAGCACGGCGAAGAACGCAATGACGATGATCTTGCGCCAAGGGACCTCGAAGCCGGGCTGCACATTGCCCATGTCTTCGCCAAACGTCAGGCTGATGACGGGCACCTGTGGGAAGCCCGAATCGACAAGCGCCTTCTTGATGAGCGAGATATAGTTGGAGGCACGGCACTGTCCTCCCGTCTGTGACATGACCACAGCCGTCTTGTCGGGGTCGTAGCGCCCCTCGCGGAATGCCTTGACAAAATCGCCCACCACAAGTGTGGCCGGATAACAGACCTCGTTGTTGGCATAACGCAGACCCATGTCACCTGAAATCTTGTCGCTGAGCGGCAGACACTCCACGTCGAGCCCTACAAGCTTTACGATGGACGGAATAAGTGGCGAAATGAACTGCGTGAAATAGGGAGCCAGAATCTTGCGTCCGCGCATCGTCTCGTCGAAGATGGGCGTGGTGACGAACTTCTCAGCCTTACGTTTCTCATCGAGGCCCGAAGCCAGTTTGAGCGACTCGATGAGCGAACGGATGCGGAGCTTCATCGAACCCACGTTGTTAATATCGTCGAGCTTGAGCAGGGTAAGGCTCTTATGGTGACGCACCATGAGGTCACGCACCTCATCGACGAGGAAGGCATCGGGACCACAGCCGAACGAGGTGAACTGCACGAGATGCACATCGTTGCCCTGCTCGGCGCACCACTTGGCAGCCTTGAGGATGCGTGTAGGATATGCCCATTGGGCGAGATGATGCACATCGTGGAGGTCGATGTCCTTGTCGCGCACATAGTCATCGGTGATGATGTCGATGCCCATGCCCGAAATGAGGTCTGCCACCTGATGCTGGATAAGTGGATCGCTGTGGTAAGGACGCCCCACGAGCATGATGACGAGCCGATGATTGTTGCGAGCTTCGCGCAGCACATCCTCGCAGAAGTAGGTCAAGCGCTGCTCGTAACGATTCTGCGCATAGATGGCTTGGTCGATGGCATCGTTGATCAATTTGCTTCCCTTCACACCGAGATCTTTCAGCAGTTGCTGGCACTGTTTGCGCAAGAGCTTCTCGTCCTTGAACGAGATGGTCGGCGAGATGAATTCGGCCATTGACCCCTGCACCGACTTGATGACCTCGCTGTAGCCACTGACGATGGGGCAGTTGAAACTGTTCTGTCCGCCATTGGGCCGCTCGTAGATGACGAAGGGTAGGAAGATACGCTTGACACCACGCTCCACCAGGTCGCGGATGTGGCTGTGCATCAGTTTGGCAGGGAAACAGATGTTGTCGCTCATCACCATACCGGCGTCACGCTCGTACTTGCGATAGTTGGAAGGAGACGAAAGGACAACATTGATGCCAGCATGGGTGAAAAGAGCATACCAGAAAGGGAACTCCTCGAACTGGTTCAAGCCACGGGGGATGCCAAGAGAGGGGGCTGAGGGGTTTGAGGAGTTTGAGAAGTTTGAGGGGTTCGAAAGGTTCGAGGGGTTGCCCTTTGAAGCGCGGTCAAAGAGTTCGTGAAGCTTCTGGTCATAGACGTTGAGACCCTTACGCTTGGCTTCGCCACCATTGACGAACACCTTCTCGCAACGGTTGCCGCTGAAGTAGGTCTTGCCGCCTGCGAACTTGTAGGTCGAGACGAGACACTGGTTCTCGCAACCGTGGCAATAGACGTTCTTCTGCGTATAGGACGACTTCTGGAGCAAGTCTTCGAGGAACGGAGCCTGGTCAGCCTTCTTTTCAACATGGCCCATCGCAAAGAGCGCACAGCCGAAGGCTCCCATCAGTTCAGGCTTGTCGCAGCGGCTCACCTGGGCACCTGAGAGCAGTTCGAGGGCACGCACCACGGCATCGTTGCGCATGGTACCACCCTGCACGACGATATGGCTGCCCAGTTCCTTGGTGTTCTTCAGCTTCAGCACCTTATACAGGCAATTACGCACCACCGAATAGGCCAGACCTGCCGACAGGTCGGCAACAGAAGCTCCTTCGCGAAGCACCTGCTTCACCTTCGAATTCATGAAGACGGTGCAACGTGTACCCAGGTCGCAGGGAGCGAGGCTCTGGCGTGCCTGTGCCGCGAAGTCGGAGACATTGTAGCCCAGACTGGTGGCAAAGGTGGAAAGGAACGAGCCGCAACCCGACGAGCAGGCCTCGTTGATCTCAATGCGATTGATGACGCCATTCTGCACAAAGATGGCCTTCATGTCCTGACCTCCGATGTCGAGGATAAAGCTCACATCCTTGTCGATATGATGGGCTGAAAGGAAGTGGGCGATGGTCTCGATGATGCCATGATCGAGCTGGAAGGCGGCCTTGATGAGATCCTCTCCATAGCCTGTGCTGCCCGAGCCGAGGATGCGCAGACGGGCGTTGGACGAAGTGATACGGGCATTAAGGCGCTTCAGCCCCTCCTCCACCGCATGAATCGGATTACCGCCATTGGGCGCATAGTAATCGTAGATGATGCGGCCTTCGGTATCAAGCACCACAATCTTGGTGGTGGTGGAACCGGAGTCAATACCGAGAAATGCATCGAGGATGGCAACGTCCTTCCCTGATTCGGCTTCAGCTTCACCCAGATTCTGCTCCAGGGGCTTGGCTTGGGCAATCAGCTTGTCGAGGTCGGCTGTCGGCAGTTTGCTTTGCGACATCCTTGCCTGCCATGCCTGAAAGTCGCTGTCATCCTTGAATATAGGAGCCATGGCACCGGCAGACGTTATGCCTTTCACGTTGTAGGCAGCGCGAATCTTGCTGATGAGAGCATCGATGCTCAGATATTCCTCCGAGGGGATGTCTGCCAGAGCCGCACCTTCGGCAGGCAGCAAGGTTCCACGCTCTGGAAGGACCACTTCCTGGTCGTCGAGGTGCATATAATCGACAAATGCCTTGCGCAAGGCGGGGATATAGGTCAACGGGCCACCGCAGAAGAGCAAGGGACGCTCAATCTCGCAGCCATGAGCCAACGTCATGACTGTCTGCACGGCAACAGCACGGAAGATGGAGGCAGCGATGTCCTCACGCGAAACGTTCTTTGCTATGAGGTTCTGAATATCAGTCTTGCAGAAGACGCCACAACGCGAAGCGATGGGATAGACCTGCTTGGACTGCAAGGCAAGCTGATTGAGCTCGTCCACCGAGCAACCCAGGATAATCGCCATCTGGTCGATAAAAGCACCGGTGCCACCCGCACACTGACCATTCATACGAAGATCACGTGCCTCGCCATTGTGGAAAAAGACCACCTTGGCATCCTCGCCACCGATGTCGATCATCGACCTGACATCACGATATTTCATCTGTATGCATTTGGAGGCTGCGACAACCTCCTGCACAAACGGCAGACCAACTCTTTCGGCTATACCCATACCAATAGAACCCGTGACTCGGAGAGACACCTCAAAGGCATCGCCGAGACGGGTCTTCATGTCGGAGAGCACATCGATGACGCTCTCGACAGCCCTGGCCAGATGACGGATATAAGTATCGAAAACGACGCGGCCCTCATCATTCAACGCCACCACCTTGGTGGTGGTAGAGCCTACGTCGATACCAAGTCGCAATCTTTGCAGATTCATACCTTCAGATAATATTTAGCGTACAAAATTATTGCATTTTGCCCAAGCCACCAAATTTGAAGGCACAAAAAAACAAATCCTTTGCCTTTTTGGACAATAAAAAGGCAATTTTGCCCAATTGGATTGACGTTTACTTCACATTTTCACCGAGTTCCCAGCACCCCATGACGTAGATGCCAGACCCCTTTCCGTCGTTGTCACGCACACGTTCGCCGATATAATACTCGAACGAACCGTCGCGGTACTTATTGCCGCCAAGACCTCCCACGGCACAGCATTGCGTGAGCGAATAGGTTCCATCGGACAGACGCACCACCATCGTATGCTGGGGACCGTATTCGTAGGTCATCGGATCACGCCGGTCGCCCACGACCCTGCCTTCGGCATCGACCTGACGGCAATCGTTGAGGACGGTCTGCTGCAGGCCATTGTACGCATCCCAAGCAATCTTGATGCGGTCGGCGGGGAGATAGCCCTTGTTGACCGCCTTGGCGATGGCATACATAAACTGCACAGTGACGGTAGCTTCGGGCCAATTACCTGCCCTATCGGGACAATCGAGCACCTGGTACCAGAGGCCACCGCGCTGATACTGGGGCAGGGCATCGACGAGCTGGTTGATATAGGCAATGAGCGTGTCGCGACCAGAGATCTGGATGGTGTCCTTGCGTCCGCAGTTGAACCTTGTGGTGAAACCCTCGGGGATGTAGTCGAGAATATCGACCATGGCCATCAGGTACCACCCAACGGAACGTCCCCAGAAGTTGGGCGAGTGACCTTCGGCATCGCTCCAACGTTGCGACGCGCTCTCGTCCCAAGCGTGATGAAGAAGGCCGGTACGAGAGTCATAGGTGTGATGCCAGCAAGTGATGACCTGCTGCAATGCTTCGGCCTGCCACTCGGGATGATTGAATGTCTGCCCATAGATGGCCATGAAGGGAGATGCCATATAGATGCCATCGAGCCACATCTGATGAGGATAGACCAGCTTATGCCAATAGCCTCCGTCGCACGTCTTTGGATGGTTCTGCAGCTGCTTGATGAGCTGCATCTCCATGCACTTTCTGTACTTCTCCAGCTTCCTGCGGGCAACAGCCTCGCCACCCACCAGGTCGGGGTTCTCCTTGATCAGATTATACACCTCACAAACCACCCAGCCGCCACGTATCAGGTCAAGGTTGTAGGACTCCATAGCACGCTTCTGGATGGTCCCATCGTCCATGCAGAGTGTGTCGCACCACTCTTCGGCATACTGGAAGTAGCGACGGTCGCCCGTCTTGCGGTACATATAGAGGAAGGATGTGCCACCCACGCCCTGCGTGTAGCCGAAGAACGGTACGCGGCCATAGTCGTAGAGATATAGGCTGGGAAAGCGCTTCAGTTCGCTCTCGGCAAACTGAACGGCCATCTCCTTCGGATCATCAATAAGATTACTGGGTCCCTTGGGCTTCTTCTTGGCATCAGCTGTGCTGACGAGCGTAAGGACAGTGAGGATGAATAATAGGTGTCTTTTCATGTGTGGATGGTGATAAAAGTTAAGATGGTGATAAAAGTTAAGATGGTGATAAAAGTTAAGATGGTGATAAAAGTTAAAAGATCATGTATGTAAGCGGAAAAAGAAGAAAGGGATGGAAACGACACAGGTTTCCATTCCTTTCTATGGGAATCGGAGCAGATTATTCCTCCTTGAGGTTCAAGGCAATCTGGAGCTCGTCGAGCTGGGCCTGATCGATAGCACAAGGTGCATCAATCATCACGTCGCGTCCCTGGTTATTCTTGGGGAAGGCGATGGTGTCGCGGATGGAGTCGATTTCGGCGAACATCGACACTACGCGGTCGAGGCCGAAAGCAAGACCTGCATGAGGAGGTGCACCATACTTGAAGGCATTGATCAGGCAGCCGAACTGCTCCATGGCCTTCTCTTCGGTGAAGCCAAGGAGTTCGAACATCTTCTCCTGCAGCTTTGAGTCGTGAATACGCACCGAACCGCCACCGAGCTCCACACCGTTCATGACGCAGTCGTAAGCCCACGAGCGAACCTTGCCCTGATCGGTGTCGAGAAGCGGCACATCGTCGGGATTGGGGCTGGTGAAGGGGTGATGGGTCGCATAGTAGCGCTGTGTCTCCTCATCCCATTCGAAGAGCGGGAAGTCGATGACCCAAAGGGGCACATAGACCGAAGGATCGCGGAAGCCGAGACGCTGGCCCATCTCCAAACGGAGGGCGCAAAGCTGCTTCTGCGTACGGCGCATCTCACCGCAAAGGATAAGCATCAGGTCGCCAGGCTCAGCCTCAAACTTCTGACAGATGGCCTCGATGACCTCTGGTGCATAGAACTTGTCGATGCTCGACTTGAGGGAGCCATCGTCATTCTTGCGAACCCAGATAAGACCCTTGGCACCAATCTGCGAACGCTTCACGAAGTCGGTGAGCCCGTCAATCTGCTTGCGCGTATAGCCGGCACAGCCCTTGGCATTGATGCCTGCCACGTAGGGCACGCTGTCGAACACCGTGAACTGTCCCTCGGGGAAGACACTCTGCCCTACTCCACTGGTGTCGGCACCCTGGACGTAAGCCCGCAATGGTGACATATTCTTCAGTTCGACAAACTTCATGCCGAAACGAACGTCGGGCTTGTCGGAGCCATAATATTTCATGGCATCCTCCCACGTCATGCGGGGGAACTTGTCGAACTCTATGCCCTTCAGCTCCTTGAAGAGGTGCTTCATCATGCCTTCGAACATCTCGATTACATCATCCTGCTCAACAAACGACATCTCACAGTCGATCTGCGTGAATTCAGGCTGACGGTCGGCACGAAGGTCCTCGTCGCGGAAACACTTGACGATTTGGAAGTAACGGTCGAAACCAGCCACCATGAGAAGCTGCTTGAACTGCTGCGGCGACTGCGGGAGGGCATAGAACTGTCCGGGGTTCATGCGGGAAGGAACCACGAAGTCGCGTGCGCCCTCAGGCGTAGATTTGATGAGCATCGGGGTCTCCACCTCAAGAAAGTTCTGAGCATCGAGATAACGACGCACCTCGAAAGCCAACTTGTGGCGAAGTTCCAGATTCTTGCGCACCATCGGACGACGCAAGTCGAGATAACGATACTGCATACGGAGGTCATCGCCACCATCGGTCTTATCCTCGATGGTGAAGGGTGGAACCTCGGAAACCGAGATCACGTTCAGCTCCTTGGCCACGATCTCAACATCGCCAGTAGGTATATTCTTGTTTTTGCTTTCACGTTCGCGCACCACACCAATCACCTGGATGACATATTCACGTCCCAAGTGAGTAGCCTTGTCGCAAAGAGCTGCATCTGCCTCGCTCTCATCGAAAACGAGTTGGGTGATACCATAACGGTCACGAAGATCAACGAAGGTAAGGCCGCCCATCTTGCGGACGCGCTGTACCCATCCGGCCAGCGTTACTTCCTGGCCTACATTGGCAAGACGAAGCTCGCCACAGGTTTGTTTACGATACATAGTTATTGGATGGTAAGGAATTCAAAAGGGTTTGAAGTTTGAGGAGTTTGAAAGGTCGAAGAGTTTGAGGGGGTTGATGACCAAACGGCCTTTCGAACCTTTCTTGACCTTTCAAAACAGGATCCTTTCGATTGATGGTCAATCAAAAGTGGTGTTGTGCATATCGCCGGACTTCATAAACTCCTTGTGGAAGTCGAAACAATGTTCGAGCGACATGGGAGTGTGCCCGCCTTCCTTGAGTGCCAATTCAAGATACTTGCGCAGCAAGGGGCGATAGCTTGGATGTGCACAGTTTTCGATGATGGCCTCCGCACGCTGACGCGGTGACTTGCCACGCAGGTCGGCAACACCCTGATCGGTAATAACCACCATCACCGAATGTTCGGAACTATCAATATGGGTTACGTATGGCACAATGGCCGAGATGGCGCCTTTCTTTGCGATGGAGGGACAGATGAAGATGGACAAGTAGGCATTGCGTGCAAAGTCGGCCGATCCACCGATACCATTCATCATCTTGGTACCAATGACATGTGTAGAATTGACATTTCCATAGATATCCACTTCCAGTGCAGTATTGATGGCGATGACACCAAGTCGGCGCACAACCTCTGGATTGTTCGACAACTCATAGGGGCGCAGGATAATGTGTTCCTTATAGAAGTCGACGTTATTTCTCACCTTATCATAATATGCATCACTCAGGTAAAGCGAACCTGTCGATGCAAATGTGCAGCGGCCCAAGTCAATCAGTTCGAGGCCCTTGTCCTGCAGCACCTCGGTATAGAGTGTGAAAGGAGGAATATCGGGGGCATCCTTCAATGCCTCAAGCACAGCATTCGACACGTTGCCCACACCCGATTGGATGGGCAGGCGGCTGGAATGGAGATGACCCTCACGAATCTCCTTCGACAGGAAGTCGACGACATTTCTACCGAGCTTAGTAGTCATCTCGTCAAGAGGCGTGAATGGCGGCACATTGTGGTGATAATGACAAGGCACAATGGCAGCAATCTTCTTAGGATCTACCTTCAGGACAGGACTACCAATGCGATCGGAGGGCTTATAGATGGGGATAACATCTCGGCAAGGAGGATCTGCCACCGTGTAAATATCATGCATTCCTCGAATACTATGGTCGTATGCCGAATTAAGTTCAATGATAATCTTGTCGGCTGCACGGGCGTATGTATCCACACAACCAATGCAACCTGCAAGTGTTATCTCGCCCAAGTCAGACACCTCGACAGCCTCGATGATGCACCAATCGACCTTGCCAAGGAATCCATAGCGCACATATTGTCCAACCAACGAGAGGTGCATATCGAGATAATCTACCTCTCCACTATTAATAGCTTTGCGCATCACAGGTGAACCATTGAATGGCATTCGACGATCAACGGCATGGGCATTGGCCAAGGCATCATCAAGCTTTTCGCTCGTAATAGCTCCCGTAAAAAGACTAACCTTGAAAGGACGGCCAGCGGCATGTTCGGCTTCGGCTCTCTTGGCCAACGCTTCGGTAACAACTCGAGGTGTACCTGTCGAAGAGAAGCCGCTAAAGCTGAGTGTATCGCCATCTTGGATGAGCGCAGCAGCCTCTTCGGGGGTCATTTTCGTATAATTCATAACAATTTTCTTGCGATTTTGAAAAATAATGGCTATATTTGCGGCGCAAATTTACAGAATTTTGCTGAAAAAGACAAATATTTTGGGGGAAATTCAACATATCCCTCCTTTTTTGTCCTTTTTTGGTCAACCTGTAAAGCGAATGACATAAAAAAACAAGCTTACCTTCACAGGCTCGCTTGTTGTATTAACCTAAACCTTAACTATGATAAATTTTCGCTGCAAAGATATAATCTTTTCATCCATTTGCCAAATTTTTTGACAACAAAGTGTCATTTATAAACATAATTTAACAAATAAGGCATGAAGAAACTATATATAGAGACCTACGGATGCCAAATGAATGTAGCTGACAGTGAGGTTGTAGCCAGCGTCATGCAGACCATCGGCTATGAGTTGTGCGGTGACATTGACGAAGCTGATGCCGTCTTTATGAACACCTGCTCGGTGCGCGACAATGCCGAACAGAAGATATACGGACGATTGCAATTCTTCCAAAGCGTGAAGAACAAGCGGGTCAAAAGTCCGAAGGACAGCGGCAAGCGCAACCCGCTCATCGTAGGCGTGCTGGGATGCATGGCCGAGCGTGTACGCGACGGACTCTTCGAGCATGGAGCCGACCTCGTAGCAGGACCTGACTCCTACCTTGACCTTCCCAATCTCGTGGCAGCTGCAGAAGCTGGCGAGAAGGCCGTCAATGTGCAACTTTCGACCACCGAGACCTACAAGGACATCATTCCGAGCCGCGTGGGCAACAGCCGCATCAGCGGATTCATCTCGATCATGCGCGGATGCAACAACTTCTGCTCCTACTGCATCGTACCCTATACCCGTGGTCGTGAGCGTTCGCGCGAAGTCGGTTCGATCCTCAACGAGCTTCACGACCTTGAGCGAAAGGGATTCAAGGAAGTGACCCTGTTGGGACAGAATGTCAACAGCTACCGATACTGCGATGCTGAGAAACAGGAGGGAATCGACTTCGCCGACCTTCTTGGCATCGTTGCCGATGCTGCACCCGGGATGCGCATCCGCTTTTCGACCAGCAACCCCGAGGACATGAGCGACAAGATCCTGGAGGCAATGGCTGCCCACAAGAACATCTGTCACCACCTTCACCTGCCCGTCCAGTCAGGCTCTTCGGCTGTGCTCAAAAAGATGAATCGCAAGTACGACCGCCAGTGGTACCTCGACCGCATTGCAGCCGTCCGACGCATCATCCCCGACTGCGGACTCTCGACCGACGTGTTCTGCGGCTTCTGCGGCGAGACGCTCGACGACCATGCCGAGACACTCAGCCTGATGCGCGAAGTGGGCTACGACTCGGCATTCATGTTCAAGTACAGCGAACGTCCTGGCACATTCGCAGCACGACATTATGCCGACGACGTCCCCGAGGAGGAAAAGATACGCCGTCTCAACGAGATCATCGCCCTGCAGAACGAACTCAGCCTCGAAAGCAACAGACGCGACATCGGCAAGACCTTCGAAGTGCTCGTCGAAGGTTTCTCGAAACGCAGCCGTGAGCAGATGTGCGGCCGCTCGCAGCAGAACAAGATGATTGTCTTCCCCAAAGGGAATGCCAAGCCTGGCGACCTGGTGATGGTACGCGTCACCGATGCTTCCTCAGCCACCCTGCTCGGAGAAATAGTTTAACTCTCTTCATCACGAATTATCGATTTAGAGACATATCTTGCCTTCGCTCGACGAATGTCCACAATTCGACAATTCGTTAATTCAGGATGAAAGCCAAAACAGGCGCTACCCTAATCGGGATAGCGCCTGAAATTTTGTCTTAAGCATAAAGTCATCCCCCAAAACTGGGGGAATGACAGAGGCAATTACTTGCCGGCGAGCTTGTCGCGAAGTGCTGCAAGAGCGTCGATGTCACCGAGGGTAGTCTTCTCGATGGCTGGCATCGGAGTAGCAGCCTTCTCGGCAGCAGCAGCCTTGGCAGCAGCACGCTTCTCGGCGTTGGCCTTGCGCTGCTCAGCCTTCTGCTCATCCTCGAAGATACGAGAGTGAGAGAGGATGATACGACGGTTGTCCTTCTTGAACTCGATCACCTTGAAGTCGAGAGCCTCGCCCAACTTAGGCTGTGAGCCATCCTTCTTCTGGAGGTGCTTGGGAGTAGCGAAGCCCTCAACGCCCTCTTCAAGGCTGATGACTGCGCCCTTGTCGATAAGCTCGGCAATAGTGCCATTGTGGATCGAACCAACGGTATATTTCTCCTCGATAGCATTCCAAGGATTCTCCTCGAGCTGCTTGTGACCAAGGCTGAGACGACGGTTCTCCTTGTCAATCTCAAGCACGCGCACTGAGATAGGAGCGCCAATCTGGGTGAACTCAGAAGGATGCTTAACCTTCTTGGTCCAAGAGAGGTCGCTGATGTGGATCAGACCCTCAACGCCATCCTCAAGCTCAACAAATACACCGAAGTTGGTGAAGTTGCGAACCTTGGCATCATGATCGGAGCCGATAGGATACCTCAGCTCGATGCTTGACCATGGATCCTCCTTCAGCTGCTTCAGACCGAGCGACATCTTGCGCTCCTCACGGCTGAGCGTAAGGATAACAGCCTCCACTTCGTCACCGACCTTAAGCAGGTCGTTGGCCGAACGTACGTGCTGGCTCCAGCTCATCTCAGAAACGTGGATCAGACCCTCAACGCCTGGAGCAATCTCAACGAATGCACCATAGTCGGTCATGACGACAACCTTGCCCTTCACCTTGTCACCGACCTTGAGGTCAGCATCAAGGGCATCCCATGGATGAGCAGAGAGCTGCTTCAGACCCAGGGCGATGCGCTTCTTCTCCTCGTCGAAGTCGAGAATAACGACATTGATCTTCTGGTCGATCTGCACAACCTCCTTCGGATCGCTTACGCGGCCCCAGCTGAGGTCTGTGATGTGGATGAGACCGTCCACGCCGCCGAGGTCAACGAATACACCATAAGAGGTGATGTTCTTGACAGTACCCTCGATGATCTGGCCCTTCTGGAGCTGCGAGATGAGCTTCTTGCGCTTCTCCTCGTTCTCGGCCTCGATGAGCACCTTGTGGCTGACAACGACATTGCGGTACTCCTGGTTGATCTTCACAACCTTGAATTCCATTGTCTTGTTGACGAAAACGTCATAGTCACGGATTGGCTTGACGTCAATCTGTGAACCTGGGAGGAATGCCTCGATGCCAAAGACATCAACAATCATACCACCCTTGGTGCGACACTTCACGAAACCAGTGACAATCTCCTGGTTTTCGAGAGCCTCGTTGACACGGGCCCAAGAAGTAGTGGCGCGAGCCTTCTTGTGTGAGAGCACGAGCTGACCTGCACGATTCTCGGGAGAATCGATGTAAACCTCCACCTCATCACCTTCCTTCAGGTCGGGATTGTAGCGGAACTCTGATGCTGGGATTACGCCCTCGCTCTTGTAGCCAACGTTTACGATAACCTCACGCTTGTTGATGGCGGTTACAGTACCTTTGACCACTTCGTTAGCATTGATGCTGCTGAGGGTCTTGTCGTACTCAGCGGCCTGCTCTTCCTTACTTGCCGAGGTAAGGGTCTCGCCGTTCTCGTAAGCTTCCCAATCGAAGTCTTCGATAGCGGTGTTCTTTAAATTGTTAGACATATAAAAAATTTCGTTAAGCCTGCCCTTTAGTGGGCAAAAGCGGCGCAAAGTTACGAAATTTAAATAGAAAATTATAATTAAAAATTGACAATTAACAATTGTGCAGAAAAAAAGAAGGCCGAAGTGTTCCGTTTGTCACTTCGGTCTTCCAATTTATATTCCTTCTCTTGCCACGAATGGCGAAGAGGCTCAACGATTTACTCGAATATCAGATGGCTTCCATCGATGGTGAAGTGGAAGTAGAAGTCCTCCACGTCGATGGGGCTGATACCGATGTAATCCTGGTAGTAGGTATTGCCATCGTTACCCACCATGATGCACCTCACGTCGGCAGTACCGTCGCCCACGTTGGTTACCGAAACGGTTACCATAGCCTCATCCATGGCTGCAAGCCAAGCACCCCAATCGACCTGTCCGCCGCTCGTGATGCAGGCGCCGTAGCTGTTGCCCCAACCAAAGTTGTCGGCACGTACTACTGCATATTCGGAAGCATCCAGACGGGTGAGGACTACGCAGAAGTTGTTCCAGTTGGATACGCCATTGGTGAAGTTTTTGAAGCGCGTGGTGTAGGTACGTCCGGCAGGCACGTTGACATACTCCGAGTGAGCGCCCCAGAATGGAGATGAATTGTCTTCTTCGCCAATCACATTGTCGAACTCGATGTGACTGCCGTCAACGGTGAAGTTGAAATAGAGGTCATCGGGGTTGATGGTGTTGATGCCGATGTAATCCTGGTAGTAGGTATTGCCATCGTTACCCACCATGATGCACCTCACGTCAGCAGTGCCATCGCCATTGTTGGTGACAAAGGTGGTTACCTTGGCGCCGTCCATAGCAGCGAGCCATGCGCCCCAATCGGCCTGACCGCCGCTGGTCACGCAGCCGCCATAACCATTGCCCCAACCATAGTTGTCGGCACGAACGACAGCATATTCCGAAGCATCGGCTGCACAAAGGACAACGACGAAGTTGTTCCAGTTGGAAACGCCGCTGGTATAGTTGGTGAACGTCGAAACGAAGGTCTCGTATGGAGCCACCTTGAAGTTCTCACTGTGAGCGCCCCAGAATGGCGTCGAATTGTCGGTAGCGCCCACGCTGGTATAGAGCTTATCGACCACCTCAAACTGTGCATAGCCGATGACTGGCTGTGCAGCATTCTCGCCCTTGAAGGTCTTGCTATAAGCAGCCACGAGTGTCTTGATGCCCAACGAAGAGAGCTCGGGAATAACCTCGATCGTGAGATCCTCGGCAGTGACAGTCTTCGAAACCTGCTGCTCGAAATCGACAGTAGCGGTAAGGTTGCCCAACAGACTCTCGAATTCAGTGCCCTGGAGCACCTTGCGTGGCAGGCCACTCAGTGTCAATGCAATCGGCTGCTTGTCCTCAGCAGAAGTGTAGCCACCGATAGGCTCGATGTTCGACTGCAACCAGTTGATGTAGGAGCCCTCGGGAACGAGGAATGCACGGATCTTGTTGTTCGACTCGTCGGCATTCAGGTTCGGAAGAGCCGACTTGGCCTTGTAGGTCTTGGTGACAGTACCATTGGTCATCTTCACGACGAATGTGCTTGGATCCGAGCGGTCGATAGTCAGAGTGACACGTCCACCAAGTTTCTCCACACCGGCATCAGTATCGCTGCCAAAAGTGAGTGTACTCTCTACACAATCGCGGTCGATGTAGTCGCCCCACTCTGAGTTACCACTGGGCTGGTTGTCATAACGGATGGCACCATATTCCCTGTAGTTGCCGGCGCCACGATCCTCGTCGTTGCAGAGGATGAGGGCAAAGTTCTTGTAGGTGTTGGAGGCATTGGGGTTGATGTTCAGGTTGAACACAGCGTTGAATGTCTCGCCATCGGGAATCTGATAATACTTCGAGAAAGCGGCCCACCAGCCTGTGGAATAATCAGTAGCGCCAATGGTATATACATCCTCCTCCATGCCCTCGAGCTCTTCCTGCGGCTCGTTGGACTTAGAGTTGGCAATCGAGTCAGCTCTTTCGGCAATCCAGTCGGGAGCATCGATGTTATAAAGGTCACCGCCCTCACAACCCGTCAGAGCCAGACCGAGAGCTGCTACGCCGAAAAGGGATGCTAATTTATTAAGATGTCTCATGTTCTTTTAAATAAATAAGTGTCAATTAATTCTTATTTGTTTAGAGGTCAACGACCGGATGAACAGTCCAACCTTTGCTTGAGAAGTAAGAAGCATTCGAAGTGCTGTTGTTGGCAGAGTTGCCCACGAGGTTCGGGTTGTCGTTGAGCGTACCCTGATAGATGGGCAGGTACTCATGACCATCGACGAACGTGTCAAACGAACTCTTCGAACATCCATCGTAGCTGACGGGATCCTTGGGGGTATAAGCGCAGGTGCCAGATTCATAGTCAGACTTGGTCCAGAAGTTGACAGCGGCATGCTGCTTGATTTGAGCCATACGGCCGGCATCGTAGAAGAAGCCCCAGCGGATGAGGTCAAGACCACGGCCATATTCGCAACCGAACTCCTTCGGACGCTCCACGTTGGCAATCTGCTCAAAGAGTTTGTCCTTAGAATTGAAGTCGGCCAAATTGAGGCCAACGAGACCAGCGCGGGTGCGAACCTCGTTAATCCAATCGATAGCCTGCTGGGTAGGACCATTCACTTCGTTCTCGCACTCGGCGGCACGAAGCAGCACATCTGAATAACGCATCATGCGGAGGTTGATGCCATCGTGCAGACCGGTAACCACCTTGTCATAGAGGCCGGTGCGGAGGTTGGTCCACTTGGCAATCGGGAGACCACCGAAATTGTTGTTGGTCACGATGAATACGTCGGCCGACATGGGCACAGTATAGCAGACATTGCCATATTCGAAGCCATCCCATTCGGGCTCGTAGGTGCCGATAGTCCAATAAAGACGTGGGTCGAGGTTACCATTGGTGGTGCGCTCAGACTTGAAGAGGTTGTAGAGCCAAGGAGCAGCCGAAAGGTCAGCCCATCCGCCGAAGTCGCCTGGACCGAAGTTACTCTCGATGGCAGAGCCCTGTGTGGCATTGGCGCTGGTGTTGACAGGAGTCCACTCGTCGTCGGTGCCCTGCGAATCGTGGTCGAGGAACTGCACCTCGAAGAGGCTCTCCTCGTTGTTCTCGTAGGCAGGACCCTCGCGGAAGTTGTCACCGTAGTTCTCCATCAGCTTGTAGCTGCCGTAGCGTTTGCCGATGATGTCCTTGAGCACGGCAAGCGCCTCGCTGTACTTATGACGCTGCATAAGGGTGCGGGCATAATAGCCGGCGGCTGCGCCACTGGTGGCACGTCCCTTGGACCATTCACCGCCAAGGTCGCGGGTTGGCAGGAGCGTCATGGCCTCCTGGAAATCAGCCTCCACCTGGTCGAGCACGCGGTCATACTGTGCGAAACCATCTGTTTCGCCTTCTTGCACGTTGGCTGCATAGAGACCTTCAAGTGTCGAATAGGCACCGAAGTCGGTAATCAGCGCAGGGTTCTGATAGTAGTTGGCCAGATTGAAATAGGCAAGGCCACGGAGGAAGAGCACCTGACCCTTGATGCGCTTGTACTGCTCGTTGAGAGCATTGTTGTCACTGCCGCATTTTGTGATGACGTAGTTGCAGACGGTGATGGTGTAGTACCAGTCACGCCACGACCACTGTCCGATTTCGTCAGTGATAGGTTCGTTAAGGTCATCAAATGGCATATACCACACCTGAGAGGAGTTCCAGACTTCGTCACCACGGCACACGTCGATATTATACCCCACACGGGCGTATGTTCCCTCCATGCGGATGTGGTTGTAGGCAGCAATCACGGCTTCCTCCAGATCGGCGGCAGTGTTGCCCCAGGTTTCTGTAGTCTGCTGGTTGGGATTGACCAAATCCAGCTTGTCATCGCATGAAGTCATCATGCCGAGACCCAACAATAGTGCAAAGGAAATTCTATATAGTTTCATATTCTTCTAATATTTGATGATTCATTCTGTGGCATGAAAGGATTAGAATGAGAAGAGGATTCCACCCATAAACGTACGAGGCGTTGGGAACGAACAGAAGTTGTAGCCCGGAGTG
Organism: uncultured Bacteroidales bacterium; assembly: GCA_905235375.1. GTDB lineage: Bacteria > Bacteroidota > Bacteroidia > Bacteroidales > UBA3663 > Liminaster. The sequence continues at coordinate 25,322 of CAJOLH010000026.1, read as the reverse complement.
AAGGTGCCGCCAGCGTAATCGACATTATAGCCATGATAGCCCGTGAAAGTGTAGAGGTTCTGGGCAGAAGCATAGACGCGCACACCAGTGACATAACCGCCGAACCACTTGTCGGGCATGTTGAAACCAAGCTCAATGTTTGCAATCTTCCAATAGGCAGCATTCTGGATCTTGCGATCGCTGAAGAGGTCGTTCCAAGCCAGTGAAGCGTTGTTCGAAAGGTAAGTGCGAGGAACGTCAGAAACGTAGGTCGAACCTTCCCAACGGTTGGCATCGAGCATATCCACCGACTTGTTACTGTAGTTATAGCAGGAGTTGAGGCTATTGTAGATGTCGTCCGACACGTGATAATCAAGAGCACCGAACGTCGAGATGCTGAGATCCACACGCTTGTAATCCAGATGAACGCTCAAACCGAAATTGATCTTTGGCAGTCCGCTGCCAAGCACGGTCTGGTCGTCACCGTTCACGATGCCGTCACCGTTCAGGTCCTTATAGAGGCAGTCGCCCACGTTGGCACCGTCTTGACGAGCCACAGCGTTGTGCGCATCAAGTTCTTCCTGGGTGCGGGCTATGCCTTCATAGACCCATCCGTAGAACTTACCAATCTCCTCACCCACATAGGTGGCATAGGCACCCGTGATAAACTTATCGGTGCCGAATCCGAGAGAAGTCACCTCATTCTTCAGAGTGCTCAGGTTGGCACTGATGTCATACTTCAACGGATGGTCGTGGTTGCGGTAGGTGAGCGAGAACTCAAGACCGCTGTTTTCCATCGAAGCAGCATTCATCGTCACACTCGTGTTGGCAAAGCCTCCATTGGCAGGAACGGGAACATTGTAGAGCAGATCCTCGCTGACGTTCTTATACCACTCGGCAGTAAACTCGATGCGGTTGTTGAACATGGCAATGTCGATGCCGGCATTGGAAGTCTTCTTCTTCTCCCAGGCGATGTTCTCGTTGACGAAAGTGGTCAACGCTGAACCCAGCACGGGAACATTGCCGAAGTTATAGGTCATGTTCTTACGACGCATGGTGGCCTGGTACTGATACTCGCCGATGTTCTCGTTGCCGAGCACACCGTAACTGCCACGGAGCTTCAGGAGGTTGATGAGGTTCTTGCTGACCTTGAACCAAGGCTCGCGGTCGATACGCCAGCCGACTGAAACCGAGGGGAAGGTGTCCCAGCGGTTGTCCTTCTTTAGGCGCGAGCTGCCGTCACGACGCACAATGGCCGAAATCAGATAACGTCCGTCATAGTCATAATTCAGACGGGCAATGTAGGAAGCGAGGGCATGCTTGTACTCGTACGACGAACCATCGCGCGTTCCTGCATTCTGAATCTGTAGGAAATATGGCTCCGAGAGATTCACGCCCCAGCTGTTCAGCTCATTGGTGTTCTCCTCCTCGTAGGTTTGGCCGACCACGAGGTTGACGTGGTTGAGTCCGAAAGTGCCGTCATAGGTCAACGTGTTCTCGATCAGTGCATCCGAATAGGTGCGGCTGTTTTTCGTAAGACGTTCATTGCTCTTGTCAAGATAGACACGATTACTTTGGATCCATGCGGCCACCCAGGTCTTGTCCTGTGCATGCGTCTTGCTGTAGGAAAGGTTGATCTTATAGCTCAGTTTGTGGTTCTTGCTCTCAACGCCAAACATACCAAGGAGATCAACATCTGCCGAACCAACAGCTGATAATTCAACTATTTGACTTCAAAACAGCATTTTCTCAGTGAATTTTTATTAGAATTCCCCCAAAAAACATTATCTTTGCATCGACAATTCACCGAAAAGGTTGAGCACGAAACATCATACTAAAAAATATCACGCACATTAAATTCCAAAAAAGCACAATGAAAACTAATTTTGCTTCTTTTGCCGTCCTGGCCCTTGGGGCAATGACACTCGCTTCTTGTGACAATCAGCCTGCCGAGCCTATCAGCGAATTGCTGGTCGAGGCCAATCAGCCGGGCGCAGAAATCAAGAACACGATGTATGGCATCTTCTTCGAGGACATCAATTACGCTGCCGACGGCGGTCTTTACGCCGAAATGATCAAGAACCGTTCGTTCGAATTTCCCCAAGCCCTGATGGGCTGGCAGGCTTTCGGCAAGGTCGAGGTGCGCAACGACGGTCCGTTCAAGCGCAATCCGCATTACGTACGTCTTTCCGATCCAGGCCATCCCCACAAGCGCACCGGCATCGAAAACGAAGGATTCTTCGGCATTGCCACCAAAGCCGACGCCACCTATCGCATCAGTCTATGGGCACGTTGCCCAAACGGAGGAAAGAGCACCCTGCTCATCTGGCTTACCGACAACGACTCGATGGGCGAGACCCAGGAGACCGCCTCTGCCCGCATTGACGTGGAGGGCAAGGAGTGGAAGAAATACTCCACCGAAATCACCGCCAAGGTGACCGCCGACGACCTCGCCTTCCGCATCTTCCTGCGCGGCTTCGACGAGAAGGAGCCTATTGTGGCTACCGACCTCGAACATATCTCGATGTTCCCGAAGGACACTTGGAAAGGACGTGAGAACGGAATGCGTGCCGACCTTGCCCAAGCGCTCTGCGACCTGAAGCCCGGTGTGTTCCGCTTCCCGGGCGGCTGCATCGTCGAAGGTACCAACCTTGAGCAGCGCTACCAGTGGAAGAACTCCGTAGGCCCCGTCGAGAACCGTCCCATCAACGAGAACCGCTGGGAGAACACCTTCCCCCATCGCCTCTATCCCGACTATCACCAGTCGTACGGTCTCGGATTCTTCGAGTTCTTCCAGCTTTGCGAGGACTTCGGCTGCGAGCCGCTGCCCGTCATCAGCTGCGGTCTGGCCTGCCAGTTCCAGAATGAGATCAAGGACGAGGCCAAGGTGCATGTGGCTCTCCGCGACCTCAAGCCCTACATCCAGGACGCGCTCGACCTCGTGGAGTTTGCCAATGGTTCGGCTGACACCAAGTGGGGCAAGGTTCGCGCCGAAATGGGGCATCCCGAACCCTTCAACCTCCATTATCTGGGCGTAGGCAACGAGCAGTGGGACTATGACGAGGCACATGGCGGCGACAATCCTGCCTTCACCTCTCGCCTCAAGCTCTTCAGCGATGCCCTGCGTGCCGCTTACCCCGACCTCAAGCTCATCGGCACTACGGGTCCCAACTCCGAAGGCTGGGACTTTGACCTCCTGCAGCCTCGCATGAAGGAGCTCAAGGTCGATCTTTACGACGAGCACTATTATCGCAACGAAGAGTGGTTCCTCAGCCACGGCCATCGTTACGACAACTACGACCGTGAGGGTCCGGCAGTCTTCGCTGGCGAATATGCATGCCACGGCAAAGGCAAGAAGTGGAATCACTTCGAGACCTCCCTCTACGAAGCCGCCCACATGACTGGCATCGAGCGCAACGCCGACATCGTCCACATGGCTACCTATGCTCCCCTCTTCGCCCACGTCAAGGGCTGGCAGTGGCGTCCCGACATGATTTGGTTCGATGGTCTCCGCTCGATGAAGTCCGTGTCCTACTACGTACAGCAGCTCTACTGCCACCACAAGGGCACCAACGTGCTGCCCATCACCCTCGATGGCAAGGTTGTGGCTGGTGACGAATACCAGAACGGACTCTTCGCCTCAGCTGTCGTTGACAAGGGAACCGGCGAATACATCGTCAAGGTGGCAAACACCAGCAATTTCGACCAGTCGCTTTCCGTACGCTTCAACGACCTCGAAGGCATCTCCTCTGCCCGTCAGATCCTGCTCCACAGCGACGACCTCGATGCCGACAACACGCTCGACGAACCCGAGAAAATCGTGCCCGAGGAAAGCAGCATCTCCGCCAATGGCGATGTCATCAACGTGAAACTGAAGGCCAAGACCTTTGCTGTATATATTGTCAAGAAATAAAAATGAATTATTACATATATATAATATGAAACATCTCTTAATCCTTGCACTCTCAGCCGCTGCGCTGCCGACGTTGGCCGACACCGTCCTCACCGATGCCGACCTCGTGGGAGCCTATCACACCAAGAGCTACGGACAGCGCATCGTCTGCCACGATCCCTCGGTCTTCATGGACACTATCAACTATTCGAAGACCTCTCCACGCTACTACATCTACGGCTCACACCTCGGTGCAGGCTACACCTCCCCCACCAGCGACTACCAGAACTGGACCGCTTTCGGCAATGGCGAGACCAGCAACTGCAACCTTTTTGCCGACCTCAACGGCAATCGCGTCAACTTTTCCAGTGCTTACAATACGCACGCCATCAAGAAAGTGAAGAACTACCAGGGCACCGAAGTCGATTTCGGCAACTTCAATGCCCACGACTGGCAGTACAAAGGCTTCAACATCCAGGGCAACCAGTGGGCTCCCGACGTGATCTACAACCCGACGATGAAGAAGTGGCTGATGTATATGAGCATCAATGGCGACCGCTGGGCCTCGGTCATCGTCTGCATGACTTCCGACTCGCCTCAGGGTCCGTGGATCTACCAGGGTCCCGTAGTCTTTTCAGGGTTCCAGGGCACTTACGACCACAATGGCTACGACCGCACGAAGGACTACAAGCACACCGACCTGGAGATTGCCATCGGCGAACAGTCCAGCCTCCCCGCCCGATACAACGTCTCAAGCAACTGGGGACAGTATTACCCCAACTGCATCGACCCCTGCGTCTTCTACGACGAGGAGGGCAAGCTCTGGATGAGCTACGGCTCGTGGTCGGGTGGCATCTTCATCATCGAACTTGACGAGAACACGGGTCTGCGCGACTACACCGTGAACTATCCCCTGCAGATCAACGGCGTCAACTCCACTTCCCAGATTGCTTCGAAGGACATGACCTGCGACCCCTACTTCGGCAAGAAGATTGCCGGCGGCTACTACGTCTCGGGTGAGGCCTCCTATATCGAGTACATTGGCGGCTACTACTACCTCTTCATGAGCTATGGCGGACTGGTTGCCAACGGTGGCTACCAGATACGCGTCTTCCGCAGCGAGAAACCCGACGGCCCCTACAAGGACTGCTGCACCGCCGCTGGACAATCTGCCATCTACAACAGCTATATCCTCAACTACGGACGCAACATCGGTCGCTGCATCGGCGTAAAGATCCTCTCCAACTACCAGTGGGACACCATGCCTACCGCAGAGCTTGCCCAGGGTCACAACTCGGCCATCGTCGATCATGAGGGTCGTGCCCTGCTTGTCTATCACACCCGCTTCAACAACGGCACCGAGGGACATCAGGTGCGCGTCCATCAGATGTTTGTCAACGAGGACGGATGGCTCGTCACAGCTCCTTACGAATTCAGCGGCGAGACTGTCTCGACAGCCGACATCGCCACCTCGCAGCTTTATAGCGCCAGCGAAGTGGAAGGCGACTACCAGCTCATCACCCATCCCTACAACCAGGACACCGACAACAAGGCTTACGAAGTGCCCGCCACTATCCACCTGAACAGCGACGGCACCGTCACGGGCCAATACACTGGCACATGGCAGCTCGTCGAGGGCACCAGCTACATCAACATCTCGCTCAAGGGTGTCCGCACAGGTGCCAACTTAGTCGAGTTCAAGGGTGTGCTGACTCGTCAGTCCATCGACTTTACAGACATCCCTGCCCTTTGCTTCACCGCCCTCAGCTCAAGCAATGGCTATGTTTCGACATCCAACCAGTCCCGTGGTCTGCAGGTTTGGGGCAGCAAGGCCGATGCCAAGGCTGCCATCAAATATACCCTCGACAAGGTTAGCCTCAGCGCCACAGTCAACGCCGACCTCACCCTGCCCTCCGGCAAGCTCGGCGCTACAATCGAATGGACTTCGAGCAACCCCAACGTCATCACCAGCGAGGGCAAGATTGTCAGCAACGGCCAGGCCACACTGACTGCCGCCATCCGCAAGGACGGCTATGTCTATACCAAGGCCTTCGCTGTCACCGTCGATGGAGAATCCACCCCAACCTATTTCCCCGAATGTGGCGCCAAGGACTTCAGCAACGGCTGGTGGCAGACGTTCTCGCCGACTTACACGCTCAAGGCTGGTTCACAATGCAACTTCAAGTTCTACAACTACACCAAGGGTGAACAGAACTGGCAGAACTGGGTGCTCTACGGATGCTCGGCATTCAGCAATGGCAACATCACCAACGAATACTTCGGCGTACGCTGCGACAACTGGGACAACACCACCGGCTCGAACACAGGTTGCACAAGCAACTACAACTGGAACACCTTCAAGACCGACATGGATGGATCGCTGGTCGATATGACGTGCAGCCTCGCCTCTAATGGCACATTCGAAATGAAATCGACCATTACCACCAAGACCGGCGTCGTTTATAATTATTCCTACAAGAAGACCATCAGCACACGCCCTGCACAAATAGTGCTCTTCTTCGTCACCGAAGCCGCTTACATCGGTCCTGACGGTCCTAACGGCGAAAGCCTTGGCATCGAGGATGTGCAGATGGACGCTTCGAACCACCCGAACCATTCGAACCTCATCTTTGCTCCCGATGGCCGCCGCCTCAACGGTTTCCAGAAGGGCATCAACATCGTGAACGGTAAGAAGATCATCATCCGATGAACCCTGCAGCTTCCGCATCAGCGGAACTTGCCAAATAAAAAAAGCTGTGTCGAAGGACAAACCTTTTGACACAGCTTTTTATTTGAAGCGAAGATTTACAAGGCCATCACACCTGACGAAACCGACGAATTCACAATCTTGCTCAATACCTGATCACTGCCTTGCTGCCATTGTGGATGTAGATTCCGCTTACCGCAGGCTTCTCGTTCAATCGACGGCCATCGAGTGAATACCATGCGCCGAAGTCCTTCGAGTCAGCAGAAACAGATTGGATGCCCATCTCCTCGTCGCCGAAGTTAAGATTGAATGTCTTAATCTGGCTGGAAGAGTCCTCGTCATCAAGATGCAGCTTGAAGTAAGCACGGAAAGCATTGATTGTCATTGACGCGCTGGGATAATATAGCGTGTTATTTGCTCCCAGGTAGAGGGTATTCGGATCTGGGCCAAATGGCTCTGGGTTGAAGCAGCCCATGAAATCGACTTTGTCCGTAGAAATATTATTCAGTTCATTCGAAATCGTAACATTGCTGAACTTTGGATCAACGATATTCTCCAACAGTTCACTCTCTTCATCTCCTCTCTGCCACTTCACGATGTAAGGCCAGCCTGCCTCGATGGAAGTCAGATTCTCATCAGTAAAAGTCAACGTCAATGTTCCCGTCTCTGAGTCAAAGGCTGAAGACTCAAGAGTCCTTACAGTGGCGTCTTCGAGCGGCGTGCCTTCGAGGCTACTAAGGGAGAATGGCAAACACAAGGTATTCCAATACCCATCGGTGTAAAGCGTGCGGCCAACGAGCTTGACAGTTGCTGTTTCTTCATTAGGTTGTTCCAGCACACCATCGTTATTCTCTTTATCGTAAAGAGGCACAAAGCTCATGACGAAGGAATTTTCACCATATTGAAGACCATTCTCGTAGCACGTAATGCCATTGTTGAATGAATATTCTACTTCCCCAATAGCTTCAGTTTTGGGCTTTGCCGAGAAGACATATCCACGTACAGCACCATCATTTTCTTCTAAATCATCCCCATTTGCACCATTGAATGTAAAGTCACCGATATAATAATTGTTCTTAAGTGATGAACCATCTTTAGAATCCTCTTCATTTTGTGTCAAAACTATGTTTCGTCTTGGAGCTTCGGCATCTGACGAAGCGACATAACCGATAAGGGCTCCGACACTACTATCCTCGATTCCATCACCGACATTCAGCTGACCTGAAAAGAGGCAAGCTTGCATGGAAGCTTCTGAATCTAAATAACCCACTATACCTCCAACAGAATTATCACCAGTGACAGTGGAATTACAAATACAACCAGCGATCTTACCTTCAGATTTACCAGCGATTCCACCTACATACTCAACCCCTTCGAAAGAGCAATCTTCTACTTTCAGGTTTTCAACGGTACCACTCCCATCAATGTAGCCAAAAATACCTACATAATTGGTTCCCACAAGCTCGACACCTTTGATGGTCTTTCCATTCCCATCAAAATGGAATTTGAAAGGCCGGCTCTCTGTTCCAATTGGAGTAAAGGACTTACCCGTATTACCCGGAAAGTCAAGGTCTTCATTCAGCTTGAAATATACATCATTAACGCTGATTGAGCCAGCGTTTACCAAGGTGGCGAAACTTTCAAATTCAGCTGTCGAACTGAGGGTAAATGGGCTGTTCTCAGTTCCACCTCCGTCAAATACCTTGTTGAATCTGGCGACATAATTAGCATTATTATTGCTATCATAAACTCCGTCACTACAGAACCAAATTGAGATTGTATGTTGCCCTGCTGAAAGCCCTGAAATATCAATTCGTTTAGGATTCAAATTGCTTCCTCCCGATTTGAATTCCATATCAGGATAATTCCATGACGAATTATCAATGGTCAAATAAAGGGTTTCATAGGTCTCGCTATTATCAAACTTATAACACATCTGCATGGTAGCGCCATCCTCCCATTGAATATTATTTTCATCACGCACATGGGACAGACCGGATATGAGAAAACTACCATAGAAGGACCCGAGATCTGCATCATTGAATGAGGGGCATTGAGTTCCAGGAAATACATCACTATTGCCAGCATAATACCATGTACTATTCACGTGAATAGCACTATTGCCAACCCATGCTGCGTATGCCAGAGCTGGAACAACGCCTGCCACAAAAAAGAGCAGCAGTGAAGAAAAAAAGATCTTTGAAACCTTGTTCATATCCATTTTGTGTTACGTATTAGTCAGTAATAATGGGGACAAAGATACAAAATAATACATTCTTTGGATCCGAAGATTTAACTATTTTTTAACATCAAACTGTCCATTCCGTCCACGAACAGCCAGATTCATATTGTTAATTTTGCTTCTCCAACAGCGGCATGACCGATCTTGGCGAAGATTGGTCATGCCGCGTTTGGATGGGTCCATTTTACTTTAGTGAATTGGACTGACACGATTGGATGAGTCCATTTTACTTTAGAGAATTGGACTGACACGATTGGATGAGTCCAATTTACTTTAGAGAATTGGACCGGCACGATCGGATGAGTCCAATTTACTTTAGCGAATTGGACCGACACGATTGGATGGGTCCATTTTACTTCAGCGAATTGGACTGACGCGATTGGATGGGGCCAATTTACTTTAGCGAATTGGACCGGCACGTTTGGATGAGTCCAATTTACTTCAGCGAATTGGACCGACGCGATTGGATGGGTCCAATTTACTTTAGGGAATTGGACCAACACAATTGGATGAGTCCAATTTACTTTAGCGAATTGGACCAACACTATCGGATGAGTCCAATTTACTTTAGCGAATTGGACCGAGGCAATAAAAAAAAATACATCCTGTTTCGGGGTGTATTCTTTTATGCAATTTATTCTTTTTTGACGAACGGAAATATCGAAGTATTGTAATTCTTCAGTTCCTTTTCGAGCGCAGCCTCCTTTCCTCCGAGCCAAGCATTAAGGTGCGCATGAAAAGCGGGACTGTGATCCATGTAGATTGTGTGAGTGAGCTCATGAAGGAGTATCAGCTTCTGCAGACGCATGGGCAAGAGCAACGTGAAGAGCGAAAGATTGATGTTGAAGCACTTCTTGTTATTGAGAAGAGTTCTCTGCTTGTGCTGGGAACAACTTCCCCATCTTCCCTTGCTGCTATTCACCTTCACCACGTTCAGCTGAATGCCATAGCGCTTGGCATACCCGAGCAAACGCGGAAGCAACTGCGCCTTGGCATGATTGCGGATGCCTTCGACTATCGCACGTTCGAGAAATGCCTGCATTCCATCCTTTTCAAAGTCGCAATCGGGTGGACAATGTATCTCCAGCACGGCAGGCTTCACAATGATGTCCTCGCCCTGTGCATCCTTCGCGATTTGAGCCGGCAGACGATGCAGCATAAACTTTGTACCCACGCCTTTGACCAACGAAACAATTAGGCAATCGGTTTCGATGCGAAAATCCCAGTCGATACGCAACGACGGCTTTTTCTTGTCTTTGGCCGTCTGACTAACCTGCAGCATCGAAAGCAGCTGAGGGCGATTCGTCTCGACCGCACGTAGCACATCCTTCACGTCATAATGAGGCGGAACCGTTACACGGATACCGACCGTTGGCGTGCCATCATTGGCAGGGCGGAAAGTATAACGCACGGCGCGCCGATTGACGATGATGTAGAGATGGCCGAAATCGCGGTCTTCCAGAATCTTGTCGCAAAGCATAGATCAATGGGCAGCAAGCCAGTTGGGGCCGGTGCCACAATCAGCGATGAGCGGGACGGAGAGTTTGACAACACCCGACATCTCTTCGAGCACCACGGCCTTCAGGCGTTCCAATTCCTGTGGAGGCACGGAGAAATTCAATTCGTCGTGTACCTGGATCAACAGCTTGGCATGAAGCTTCTCGCGCCGAATACGTTCCCAGATGCGCACCATGGCAATCTTGATGATGTCGGCAGCCGTGCCCTGGATGGGCGCATTGATGGCGTTTCGCTCGGCATAACCGCGCACGGTGGCATTGGCCGAGTGGATGTCCTTGAGCATACGACGCCGTCCGAACAGGGTCTCCACATATCCCTTGTCACGAGCTATGCGGATGCTTTCGTCCATATATTCGCGAATGCGCGGATAGGTGGAGAAGTATCCATCGATGAGTTGCTTGGCTTCGCCACGCGGGATGTTCAGACGTGAAGCCAGTCCGAAGGTCGAGATTCCATAGATGATTCCGAAATTGGCTGTCTTGGCCTTGGTACGTTCGATTTTTGTCACCTCGTCGAGGGGCACATGATAGATCTTGGCTGCGGTGGCACGGTGAATGTCGTCGCCCTCAAGGAATGCCTCCACCATGTTCGGATCCTGGCTCAGATGAGCCATAAGCCGAAGCTCGATCTGGCTATAGTCGGCGCTGAAGAAGACCTCGCCCTCGTCGGGCACGAAAGCCTTGCGCAGCTCACGGCCTACGGCATCGCGAATCGGGATATTCTGCAGGTTGGGATTGCTGCTCGAAAGTCGGCCCGTGGCGGTGACCGCCTGATTGAACTGGCAATGGATGCGATGTGTACGGGGATTGATCTCCTGGGGCAATGCCTCGATGTAGGTGCCCAGCAGCTTCTTGTTGCCACGATAACTCAGTATGCCGTCGATAAGTTCGAGATGCAACGGATTGTCAATCCTGCCCTTGAGTTGCACGAGCACATCTTCGGCAGTGCTGCGGTTCTTCGATTTCGGGTCGAGACGCAATTCATCGAAAATCACCTGTGCCACGACCTTGGGTGAAAGCGGATTGAATGGATGACCTGCAATCTCTCCCAGTCGTTGCTCCAGACGCTTCTGCTCCTCCTCCAGGATTTCCTTCGACTCGGTGAGTGCGCTGACATCTATACGCACACCCGTGAGTTCCATATCTGCCAGCACACGCACAAGCGGCATTTCAATCTCGGTGAAGAGCCTGAGCAGGTTTTCGTTCTTCAACATCGGACGCAACTTCTGCGCAAGCTGATAGGTCACGTCGCTATCTTCGCAACAATATTCTGCCACCTGCGCCACCGGACAGTCGCGCATGGTTTTCGGTCTGTCTTCGTCATCGGCGGCATCCATCATGGCGAAGAGGTCGAGGTTGGCCTCAGCTGCCTTCTTCTTTTTGCCGGTGTCGATGAGCGCACTGGTCGGTATGGGGGTGTAGCCCAGATAGACCTCCGACAGATAGTCCATGTTGTGAGGCTGCTCAGGTTCGAGCAGATAGTGTGCTATCATCGTGTCGAAGAGTGGATAAGCCACCTCCACGCCAAAACGCTTCAGGATGGAATAGTCATACTTCGCATTCTGCGCAATCTTGAGTGCCGCATCGTTCTCGAAGATGGGGCGGAGTTCCTCCACGATGGCTTTCGCCGCGACCTGATCGGCAGGGATGGGCACATACCATGCCTTGTGGTCGGCTACGGCGAACGATATGCCCACAAGCTCTGCATCGATGATATTCAAGCTGGTCGTCTCGGTGTCGAACGCCCATTCTGCGGTCCAGAAAAGCTCTGACACCAGGTCCTGTCGCTTATCAGGCGTATCGGCGATGATGTAGTCGGTCTTGATGTCGCGAATGGTCTGTAAGGATTGGGGCGCGGCGGGTACTCCATCGGGAACCGTCGGAGAGGGGCGGTTGTCTGCATCATTTTCCTCAGCCAAACTTGGCTGAGACGAGGACGCGGATGGACCAACGGAGGCAGCGAGGGCAGTTCCCTGTGCAGCCGTAGTGACGAGTGCGGACTGTCCTGCAAGAAGGGAAGTATTGCTTATCTTTGCCTGGACTTCTTCACGCATCTTGCGAAATTCGAGTTCGCCAAAGATCTCGGCAAGCTTGGCATAGTCGGGTGTCTCCACCTTGAGTGCTTCGGCATCAAGCACGGTGCCCGGCACGTCAAGGCAGATGGTAGCAAGGTATTTCGAATCCTTGATCTGCTGAACATTCTCTGCCACCTTGGCAAACATACCCTTTTTAAGGTTGGGAAGCTCCTTCTTGCCTTCGGCGACGGCTGCCTCTACAGCAGCAATCATATTCTCCACGCTATCGAAGTCCTCGATAAGCTTCTGCGCGGTCTTCGGTCCGACGCCCGGACAGCCCGGGATGTTGTCAGCCGAGTCACCTTGAAGACCAAGCATGTCGATGACCTGCGAGGTTCGCTTCAGGCCATATTTCTTGAGCACTGCCTCCCGATCGAGAATCTCATACCCGGGGCCAAAGGATTTCGGCTTGAAGATGACGCTATGGTCGGTGACGAGCTGGGCATAATCCTTGTCGGGACTCATCAGGAACGTCTCGAACTGTCCGCTCTCATCGGCGAGGCGCGACATGGTGCCCACCACATCGTCGGCTTCGTAGTTAGGCACTTCGATGATGGGGATGCGATAGGCTTCGATGATCTTCTTGATCCACGGCACGGCGGAGGTGATGTCCTCGGGTGTGGCTTGGCGCTGCGCCTTGTAGGAGGGGAACTGCTTATGGCGGAACGTGCCCCCTTTGGGGTCGAAGCACACGGCTATGCAGTCGGGGCGAAGGAGTCCCGACTCATCGAGCCATGCGGGATTGGCATCGGGCATCTTCTGGCCTCCCAACACGTCCTGCAGGGTCTTGGTGAATCCATAGATGGCGGATGTGACCTGCCCCTTGCTGTTCACAAGCGGCTTGTTGATGAATCCGTAATACGCGCGAAATATCAGCGCGTAGGCATCCAAAAGGAACAGTCGTTTCATAATATATTATTGGGTCGCTACGCTCAAAATTATCAAAAAATTATATTAAAAATTATCAAAACAGTTCTTAGATTTTTAATTCAATGTTTAATAATATTGAGGCCGAAGGCCAAGCGATTAGTATTTATTTTGCGAACCTGATTCATGGGTCGCTACGCTCAAAATTATCAAAAAATTGAATCATAAAATTCTAAGAAAAACGGGGGTGCATTCATCTCAGCTGTTTTTTGAGGGCATCCTTTTTTGATAATTTTTATAATTAATTTTCTTATAATTTTGAGGCCGAAGGCCGACCAATCATTGTCACAAAAGTTTGACTTTTTCAATTTCACCGGTCATTTGGTCTCGGTGATACCACTCAGAGAATAGGCTGTCACTCCCGAAATTAATGATCATGCCATAGGGTATATGCGTCAGATGCATATAATTGAAAAGTTGGCGACGATGCTCTTTATCAACGAATTTCACGGTTTTGAGTTCAAGAATAATATCATTATTGACTACCAAATCCATGCGATAAGTTTGGTCGAGCTGCACATCATCCCAATAAATTGGAAGAAAAACCTGTCGCTCCACTTTGTATCCCTTTAATTCCAAAAGATATTTCAGCGCAGCTTCATAGGCAGATTCAAGCAAACCGCTATGATACTTACGATGCACAAGCATTGCCTCGCCAGTTATTTCTTTGAAAAAATTGAATTTTTCATTATATTCTTGAATCAAATCCATCAGTTCTTATAATTTTTTAATTCAATTTTTTTATAATTTTGAGGCCGAAGGCCGACCTTAAAATACGTCAGACATTGAAGCGGAAGTGCATGATGTCGCCATCCTGCACGACATAATCCTTGCCTTCGACGCCCATCTTGCCAGCCTCCTTCACAGCGGCTTCGCTGCCATACTTGAGGTAATCGTCGTACTTGATGACCTCGGCGCGGATGAATCCCTTCTCGAAGTCGCCGTGGATGATGCCCGCACACTGCGGAGCCTTCATGCCTTTGCGATAAGTCCAAGCCTTCACTTCCATTGGTCCGGCAGTGATGTAGGTCTGCAGGCCAAGGAGCTTGAAAGCCGCATGAATCAGGCGATTGACGCCCGACTCCTCCAGTCCGAGTTCTTCGAGGAACATCTGACGTTCGTCGTAGCTTTCGAACTCGGCAATCTCCGACTCTATCTTTGCCGAAATGACCAGCACCTCAGCCTCCTCGTCCTTCACAGCTTCGCGTACCCGCTCGACGTAGGCATTGCCATCCTTTGCCGATGCCTCATCTACATTGCAGACATAAAGGATCGGCTTGCTCGTCAGGAGGAAAAGGTCATGATAGGCACGCTCCTCATCAGGATTCTCAGGCTGCACCGTGCGGGCAGACTTGCCTTGCGACAACGCATCTTTGATGCGCATCATCAGGTTGTACTGCACCTTGGCATCCTTGTCCGAGCCTACTTGGGCAAGTTTGGCAACCTTGGGCAGACGTGTCTCGATGGTCTCCAGATCCTTGAGCTGAAGTTCCGTGTCGATGATTTCCTTGTCGCGGATAGGATCGACCGAGCCATCCACATGCACCACATTGTCGTCGTCAAAGCAACGAAGCACGTGGATGATGGCATCCGTCTCGCGGATATTGGCGAGGAACTTGTTGCCAAGGCCTTCGCCCTTCGAGGCCCCTTTGACAAGACCGGCAATATCTACTATCTCGACCGTTGCAGGGACGATGCGCCCGGGATGGACAAGTTCGGCAAGTTTATTCAGTCGCTCATCGGGCACAGTGATGATGCCCACCTGAGGATCGATGGTACAAAAAGGGAAATTAGCTGCCTGAGCCTTTGCGCTCGACAGACAGTTGAAAAGAGTGGATTTGCCCACGTTAGGCAATCCGACGATACCACATTGTAAAGCCATTATATTTGGGGTTAAAAAGGTTCGAGGGGTTCGAGGGGTTCGAGGGGTTCGAGGGGTTCGAGGGGTTCAAGGGGTTACTTCGTCACCGTAATGATCAGGCTGGCGATGGTGATGAGGATGGAAGTGATGGAAATGGCGAACGTCGAAAGATTCGAGACCTCACGGTTAGCCGCACGGGTACCGCTTGGCTCCACATAAAGCACGTCGCCGTTCTTCACGAAATAATAGGGACTGGAGATGATCTGCGGATCCTTAAGATTGAGACGTATCACCTTCTGTGTGCCATTCTCCTCGCGTATCAGCTGCACCTTGTCACGTTCGCCGAAGATGGTCATGTCGTGCGCCGACGCCAACGCCTCGAAGAGGGTGACACGATCCTGCGTCATCGGAATCATGCCGGGACTGTTCACCTCTCCTATCACCGAATAGTGTGCCCCCGTGAAAGAGACATTGACAATCGGGTCGCTGATGTAGCCTTTCGAGCTCAGGTAATTGGTCAGGTAGTCCGAGAGTTCTCCGCGCGTCATGCCCTCGACGTGCAACTTGCCGATGGTCGGGAAGAGGATGTCGCCATTCGAATCTACGCGATAATAGAGGTTATCGTTGTCGTTGATGTTGGTGCTATAGCTGCCGCCGCCCTCCTGCATCGAAGCCTGAGGACGTTGAAGATTGAAAGGCACGGCCAACAGCAGGTCGCTGCAGGTCACCAGTATGGACAGTTGGTTATCCTTGGCTATGCGGGCCTCGTAGGGTGTCGGGTTCTGGAAGGAACCGACCGCATCAGCTCCCTGCACATAAACAATCTTCTCCCTGCTATGACATCCGCATAGCATCACCGTCACCATGATGACAGCGAGAAGTGATAGAACAGCTTGTTTCATTTTTCTTTCATGATTATCGGCCACAAAGATACAAAAAAGACACGATAATGCCAAAATTTTAGAACATAAACGGTATAATTTGAATTTATTTGCCGAAAATCAGCACAAAAAGCGCCCTCCATTTACCATCCTATTTCTTTTTTTCATAAATTTGCAGCACTAAAAATGAGATATATGCAAAAGTATTACGACTTTCTGGTCATCGGTTCAGGAATAGCAGGCATGAGCTACGCCCTCAAGGTGGCTCATGCAGGAAAAGTGGCACTGATCTGCAAGAGTGAACTACAGGAATCGAACACCGACCTTGCCCAGGGCGGTGTTTCGTCGGTAACCAACCTCAAACTTGATAATTTCGAGAAGCATATCCACGACACAATGGTGGCGGGCGACTGGCTCTCCGACCCGAAGGCGGTGGAACTCGTCGTCACCAAAGCTCCCGAACAGATTCGTCAGCTCGTGGAGTGGGGCGTAGATTTCGACAAGAATGAAAATGGAGAATACGACCTGCATCGCGAAGGCGGACATTCCGAATTCCGCATCCTCCATCATGCCGACAATACCGGCCATGCCATACAGAGCGCACTCATCGAGGCAGTCAGGAAGCATCCCAACATCGAGGTGCTGGAGCGTCATTTCGCCATCGAGATCCTTACCCAGCATCATCTCGGCATAGAGGTGACACGCCGCACACCCGACATCGAGTGTTTCGGTGCCTACGTATTCGACGAAAAGACGGGCCATATCGATACATATCTATCGAAAGTGACCATGATGGCTACCGGCGGCATTGGCCAGGTCTATCAGAACACCACCAACCCACCCATTGCCACAGGCGACGGCACGGCCATGGTCTATCGCGCCAAAGGCACGGTGGAGGGCATGGAATTTGTGCAGTTCCATCCTACTGCCCTCTATCATCCCGGCGACCATCAGAACTTCCTCATCACCGAAGCGATGCGCGGCTATGGCGGCATTCTGCGCACCTTGGACGGAAAGGAATTTATGCACAAATACGACCCGCGCCTCTCGCTCGCGCCGCGTGACATCACGGCACGCGCCATCTTCAACGAGATGAAGCAACGCGGCGAAGACCACGAACTGCTCGACGTGACCCACAAGGATCCTGAGGAGACCAAGCACCACTTCCCCAACATCTACAAGAAGTGCCTCTCCATCGGTATCGACATCACAAAGGAGTGCATCCCCATCGTGCCCTGCCATCATTATATGTGCGGCGGCATCAAGGTCGATTACGACGGACAATCATCCATCAACCGCCTCTATGCTGCCGGCGAATGTTCGTGCACAGGTCTGCATGGTGGCAACCGCCTTGCCTCCAATTCCCTCATCGAGGCCATCGTCTATGCCGACCTGGCTGCCAAGCACAGCATCCCGCGCATCAACGAACTCACCTATCGCACCGACATTCCCGATTGGATAGATACCGGCATCGTACGCCAGGAGGAGCTCTACCTCATCTCCGACTCGAAGACCGAAGTGCAGCAGATCATGCAGACCTATGTCGGCATCGTTCGCTCGAAGCTCCGCCTGAAGCGTGCCTGGACCCGCCTCGACAACCTCTACGAGGAGACCGAGAAGCTCTTCCTCCGTTCGAAGGTCAACATGGACATCTGCGAACTGCGCAACATGATCAACACCGGCTACATCATCATGCGTCAGGCCATGGAGCGCAAGGAAAGTCGCGGCTGCCACTACTCCATCGACTACCCGCCCGCTGACCGTGGGATCGAGGGGTTCTAAAGATGAATTATTACCAAATTTCAATCTAATGAAAACTAAAAGTGAAATTCTATATTTGCTGACCCAATTTAAGCCCAAAGCGATAAATCAATATGGTTTGACCAAAATTGGGATTTTCGGCTCGGTGGCACGTGGAGAACAGAAAGAAGGCAGCGATGTGGACGTTTTCTATGAAGGTAAAGCACCCTCGCTCCTCACACTCGACCTCATCCAAACCGAACTTGAACAATTATTTGGTTGTCATGTCGATATGGTGCGGGTTCGCGAGGGCATGAATACCCTTCTAAAACAACGTATTCAAAAGGAAGGTCTTTATGTATGACAAAGAGATTGTAATGGATAGCTTGCATAAGATAAGCAATGCCATCGAAATCATAATAGAGCGAAGTTCCGTCGTGGATGACCCCAATGAATTGCTTTGCTCACCAGAAGGAATGATGCGGTTAGATGCTTTATGCATGAACCTAATCGTATTAGGAGAAGCAGTCAAAGGTCTTGACAAACAATCACGAGGAGAATTACTTCCAAACTATCCCGAAGTATATTGGAGCGGAGTAATGAGGATGCGCGACAAGATAGCCCATCATTATTTCGAGATAGACACAGAAGTCGTCTTCAGAACTATCCGTGAAGACATACCACAAATGAAGGATGTTGTTGCTCGGATAATTTCGGATGTAAGCCACTACTCCATCGACTACCCGCCCGCTGACCGTGGGATCGAGGGGTCCTGAAAGAAAGAGTATTAAATGCTGTTCAATTCGTTCGAGTTTCTGATTTTCCTGCCAATAGTCTTCCTGTTCTATTGGTTTGTGTTCCGCCGCCGATGGTGGCGGAATCTGTTTGTTGTCGTAGCAAGTTATGTTTTCTATAGCTGGTGGGATTGGCGATTCCTGATTCTGATTGCCCTGACTTCGCTATTCAGTTTCATCAGCGGATTGCTGATGGAGCGATATGAAGGGCAACGGAAAATGCAAAAGGCGGTCAGTGCAACAAATATCATCATCAATCTTGCTATTCTTGGCATCTTCAAATACTACAACTTCTTTGTCGAGAATCTGGATGCGCTTTTCAGGATGATGGGCTTCCACCTTGACTGGGTGTCGATGAATATTATACTTCCCGTAGGCATTTCGTTCTATACATTCCAGGCACTCAGTTATTCCATTGATGTCTATCAGAAGAAATTGCCAGCTACGCATGATATTGTGGAATTCTTCGCCTACATCAGTTTCTTTCCGCAACTGGTGGCAGGTCCTATTGAACGAGCAACGAATCTGCTTCCTCAATTCCAACGCAACCGGCAGTTCGACTATGTCAAAGCGGTGGATGGCTGCAGGCAAATGCTCTGTGGTTTCTTCAAGAAGATTGTAATAGCAGAATTCTGTGGCGATATAGTCAATGAATGCTGGAATCAGTACCAAGGGCTCTCGGGTATGAGCCTTTTCTTGCTTGGAGTCCTATTTACAATACAAATCTATTGTGACTTCTCGGGTTATTCAGACATAGCAATCGGATGCGCCAGGTTATTCGGAATTAACCTGATGCGCAATTTTAACTATCCCTATTTCTCTCGCAGCATTCCCGAGTTTTGGAGGCGCTGGCACATATCACTAACCACGTGGTTCCGCGACTACATCTATTTCCCATTGGGAGGCAGTCGGTGTGACAAGTGGAAGATTCTTCGCAATGTCTATATAGTCTGGGCCATCAGCGGCCTATGGCATGGGGCAAGCTGGCATTTCGTATGCTGGGGATTGTTCCATGCAACTCTGCTTGCCATTTACAACATATTCGGCATCAACACAAAGTACGATCATGTAGTTGCTTATGGCAAATTCCTGCCCAGCATCAAGGAATTACTTCAGATGACATTAACGTTTTGCCTGGCTGTCGTTGGATGGATTATCTTCCGTGCGGAATCCATGACTCAAGCAATAGACTATTTTGCGCACATGTTTACCAATCCCTTTATATCGGGGGGTATGCGATTTGGGAAGGCAACCATGTGGTGTATGCTATTTTTGATGATAGAGTGGGTTCAGAGAGACAAGCAGCATGCGCTGCAATTTACGAATACGAAGCCATTTAATTATAGGGTTGTCAGATGGGCTATTTACCTCATAATAATTGGCATGTCGTATGTTGCATATATGGAACGCTTTTACGACAATAGTCCATTCATATATTTCCAATTCTAATGAAACAGTTCTTGTTAAAAGTATCCATAATAGCGGTTGTTTCATTTGTGATGACTGTGCTTATTGACATCGCTATACTTCGAAAAGTTGACAATCTGAGCTACTATTCTCATGAACGCAACTTTTCGCTCGCCTACTATCGGCTGAAGGCATTGAACGATTCCAACAAGATTGTCATCATAGGAGGATCAAATGGAGCCTTTGGCATCAACTCAAGGTTGCTTCATGAAGCATTTAATCTCCCGGTTGTCAATACGTGTACTCATGCTTCTATCGGACTCAGAATGCAGTTTGAAACGTACAAGGATATGCTTCGCGAAGGTGATATTGTGATATTGACCCCAGAGTATGGTGGTGGGAAAGAGCGATTGTATGGAGGCTACAATCTATTGAGGATATTAAGCACTCATCTGCCGGAAGCATATCGAAAGATTACTTTACGCCAATGGCTTAATATCTACCAATTCATTGGAATCCATAATCTCGGGTCGTCGGTGCATAAAGATATTGGTGAATTTGACGATCCATATTCTGCCAATGCCATAAACGAATATGGCGACTTAGAATGGGAAAGAGAGCACAAAGACTCCATACATTATTATTCTTTATCAGGCGTAATGGATGGTGAACTAATAGATTATTTCAAATATATTCACGACTTTACCAAATCAAAGGGAATTAAACTTGCATTCCTTCCTCCGACATTCATGAGGAGTAATTTCAACATTTGTGCTGGGCAGATTGACTCGCTTGCATACTGCTTAGAGGCAAATGGAGTCCCATTGCAATCCGCTCCATCAAATTATTCCTTCGACGATTCCTTGTACTTCGACACTCCATGTCACATGACTCCAGAAGGAGCGATTATCCGAACACAGACGATTATAGAAGACTTACATAGATTATTTAGCGACAAAGAATAAGTATGAGGGCGTGTAAAAGGGAAATAACCTTCTTACACGCCCTCAAATTAGATAAAAAGCAAATTGTTATCCGTTATAGTCCGACCAATCACTGGCTCGGCGGGGAGCATCGGTGGAAGTCTCGTTCACGTCATCACCGATGGGGACGTTATCTGAAGTAATGATAACGTCGGATGCATGAACATCATGCAAACGAACGATAGGAATAATATATGTCTTTTTCATCTTATAATTATAACGTGTTATTTACAACTAACGTAATTGCTGATTATTTATTGTTGACCGGAACCACTTTCTTTCCATCCTCAATGTAAATCGGCTGCTGTCCGCCATTCTTGAGCAGACGGCCCTGCAGGTCGTAGATCAGCTTGATGCTGCTGTCCTCCTGCTCAATGATGTCGATGCCATCAGTTCCCTCCTCGATGCGGATAGCTGCACCCATCGGAGCACCATCGTTCTGCAACCAGGCACGGAAAGCCTTCACATTGATCCTGCTTAGCACCCTGTGGAACTCGCCGCTGTTGAGTGCGTATGCCTGCAGGTTGCTCACATCAATCGACTTTTCGACGTAGGAGCCATTAACGACCCAGCCGTCAACGCTTGGTGTGATCTCGACCGTTGGTTTGGAGGCTGCAAAGCCCGTTTCGAATGTTCCGTCATTCGCAGTCTTGACGGTGAAGCCATCGCCCGATGCCTTGAAGACCAGTGGGGTATTGGCAGCAGCAGAAGCCACTTTCTCGAACGTCAAGGCGGTGCTGCTTGCTCCCGACATTTCATAGAGCTGGATATTGTCATTGGTTTCGATGGCGAAAGGCAGGCACAGGGTGCCCCATTCGTTGGCAACAGTGCGTCCGTAAGCCACGGCATCGGCTGTCACAATCACATTGTCGGTCTGCAATGCGGTAGCATCTTCAGCCGTGGCACTGACTTCCGTCAGGTCGATGGTGGCACCTGTGGGCAGCGCAGCCTTCAGCAATGCAAACTCTGTAGCACCGCCATAGTTGCCGTGGAAGGCAGCCACACCATCGGTGACAGTGGCCTTTGGTGCATCGCCCACAAAAATCTCAGTCGTGTAGGGCGCAGCCAAGTAGGTGTTGCCGCCCTCGTCAGTCATAGTAATGTTCTTAATGAGGATGGGATA
Source organism: uncultured Bacteroidales bacterium (assembly GCA_905235375.1). Classification (GTDB taxonomy): domain Bacteria; phylum Bacteroidota; class Bacteroidia; order Bacteroidales; family UBA3663; genus Liminaster. The sequence continues at coordinate 3,194 of CAJOLH010000026.1, read as the reverse complement.
GACACCAGTTTCAACAAGGCCTTCTTCATAATAGAGTTTCAAGGTAGCACATGTCGTTCCAGTGCCAGCAGCAATTGTTCTTCTAGTGGAAGAGGCTGTTACATGGATTGTCCCATTATTATTTTGAGCATCAGTATCAAATCGTGAAAGATCAAATGTAATGCCATCGTACAATTCACTTAATATAAGAGAAGGTAAAACGATGTCAAATTCAAATGCATTTAAATTTGTTTCATTATCTATCAAGAAAGGGAAAGTGCTCTCATCAGTTAATGAAATTGGAAGAATCTCCACTTTATAACCCTCGTCATAGCTGATAGCTCCGACAGTGAGAGTAAAGCTTGTCCCCTCGATTCTTATATCCTCACTCGAAGGCAAACCCACTACCACATTTTCCAGATTAACAATGTAAGTGCCCTCTGCAATAGCTGCATCTGCTTCAATGGTGATAGTTGCGACTTCACCCGAAGTTCCTGAGAAAACAGCGCCTTGGCCATAGTTCAGAGCCAACGCACCTTTGAACAATTGATCCACGAAGGTCTGACTCTTGACACAATCTCCCGTCGTAGCGCCCGACGGCAAACGCTCCTCGCTGAGCCCCCAATTGCTGTAGTTGATTCCATCGGGCAACTTCATATTAAATTGGAAACCTGCAACACCTACACTATTCTCCAACTGGACAGAAAGTGTAGCTTTCCCACCAGGAGCTATGGTGGCATCCTTGATATAGATGCTGCCTGTAAAGTCCTCTGCCTGTGCTCCGAAGGCGACCATACCTGCAAGGACAAGGCTTGAAATCATTTTTCTTTTCATTCGTACTATAATTGTATTTATATTCTTCTTTCTTCAATCTACTAAACTACTGGCCCACGATGATGTTCAGCACTGCAATAACATCACCGATAAGGATTTCTCCGTCACCATTGACATCTGCTGCCTTCTCGTTGAAATTTTCTGAGGTCACGCCCACAATATGGTTCAATATGGCAATAACATCGCCGATGAGTACCTCTCCGTCGCCGTTGGCATCACCTACCACATAGTCTTCGAGGACAAGCGTAGCTTTGATATCGTTCAGCTTATTGTCCGTACCTTCTGCATCCGCAATGTCACATGCGGTCAGATAAATTGGATATTCACCGACTTCCATGTCATTAGCAAATGTCACATTGACCGTGGCTATCTCGCCATCGTCACCCACGAAAGTAGCATTTCCATAGTTCAACGAACAAGCCACGGCAATCTTATTGCCCTCAATCTTCTGCGTCGAAATCTTGTCGCTCATCGTTGCGCCCTCCGGCATACGAGCTTCGCTCAGTGACCAGCTGTTGATGGTCACGCCTTCGGGCAGCTCCAAAGTAAACTGGAAGCCTCGAACGGGATAACTGTTCTTCAGCATCACAGGAATATCCTTTGTGCCGCCAATGCGTCCATCAGTCTGCTCTACATAGATGGCGTTTTCGAGGGCAGAGATGTCGGTGTCAGATTCTGGGTCATATTCAACGATGTTCACAAACTCGCTCCAGTACTCTGCACTCTCGTAGGCAGACTTGCTGCCGTAGGGGACGTAGAGGGTGCAGGTGGATTTATCAACCCCATCGAATGTATATTGCTCAATCGAAAGAGGAACATCGCTCTCCATGGTGAGGGTAGTCAAGCCAGTACAGCCAGAGAAAGTAGAATTTCCGATGGAGGTCACACTGTTCGGGATAATTACAGAGGTCAGACCAGTACAAAAATAGAAAGCATAGTCGCCGATGGAGGTCACACTGTTCGGGATAGTTACAGAGGTCAGACCTTCACAATCAAAGAAAGCAGAGGGGCCGATGGAGGTCACACTGTTCGGGATAGTGACAGAGGTCAGACCATAACAAAACCTGAAAGCACCGTCGCCGATGGAGGTCACACTGTTCGGGATAGTGACAGAGGTCAGACCAGTACAATCAGCGAAAGCATAGTCGCCGATGGAGGTCACACTGTTCGGGATCACCGTGTTATTACATCCTGAGATTAACTCGTTTGTAGATGTTTCAATGATTGCATTACAATTATCGCGTGAATCATACATTGTGTTTCCTTGTTCCACAATAATTGAAGCGAGGGAATAACAGGCAGAGAAAGCAGAACTGCCGATGGAGGTCACACTGTTCGGGATTGTTACAGAGGTCAGACCTTCACAATCAAAGAAAGCATAGTCGCCGATGGAGGTCACGCTGTTCGGGATTGTTACAGAGGTCAGACCAGTACATCCAGAGAAAGCACTGTCGCCGATAGAGGTTACACTGTTCGGGATAGTGACAGAGGTCAGACCAGTACAACCTTCGAAAGCATTTCCGCCGATGGAGGTCACACTGTTCGGGATTGTTACAGAGGTCAGACCAGTACAACTATGGAAAGCATAGTCGCCGATGGAGGTCACACTGTTCGGGATTGTTACAGAGGTCAGACCAGTACAACCAAGGAAAGCAGATTCGCCGATGGAGGTCACACTGTTCGGGATTGTTACAGAGGTCAGACCTTTACAAGCATAGAAAGCCCAATCGCCGATGGAGGTCACACTGTTCGGGATTGTTACAGAGGTCAGACCTTCACAATCAAAGAAAGCAGAGGGGCCGATGGAGGTCACACCTTCTTCGATAATCACTTTCTCGATGGAGCTATAATAATCATTATTAATATGTATGTCATCATCATAATCCATCATTGCACCCGAACCTGAAATCACCATCGACATATCCGAATAGATGGTGTAGGTCACATCGTCTCCGCAGGAACCTGTGGCGAGGACTTCAAGCATCTCTCCATTCTCACCATACACATACTCAACGAGGTTCTCGAACTCGCTCCAGTACTCTGCACTCTCGTAGGCAGATCTGCTGCCGTAGGGAACGTAGAGGGTGCAGGTGGATTTATCAACTCCATCGAATGTATATTGCTCAATCGAAAGAGGCACATCGCTCTCCATGGTGAGGGTAGTCAAGCCAGTACAGCCAGAGAAAGCAGAATTTCCGATGGAGGTCACACTGTTCGGGATAGTTATAGAGGTCAGACCTTCACAATCAAAGAAAGCATAGTCGCCGATGGAGGTCACGCCGTTCGGGACAACCGTATTTTTACATCCTGCGATTAACTCGTTTGTAGATGTTTCAATGATTGCATTACAATTATCGCGTGAATCGAATATCGTATTACTT